>NZ_AP018933.1:1814089-2418786 GCF_003610015.1 Zymobacter palmae | reverse complement strand
TGCACCTCGCGGGCGAAGGCTTCTTCGACAAGTTGGAAACGCTACGCCGCGATGTCCGTGCCCACCTCGACGTGCTGGAGGTGTATCACCTGTGCCTAGCACTCGGGTTCCAAGGCAAGTACCGCCTCGATAAAGGGGATGAGCTGCGTTATCTGACTAACACGCTTGGTCAAGACATCGCACGCTACCGTGCGCCTTTGCCTGAAGAGCTGGCACCGCATTGGCAGCTGCCGGATCAGGTGGGGCAGATGCTGCGCCATGAAGTCCCGCTGTGGGTCTATCTGGTACTGATCGTATTGGTATGTGTCGGGGTGTATGCCCTGTTGAACGGGTTGCTGGGCCATCAGGTAGATGCGCTGAGCAGTGTGCTCAAATCACTGTTCACCTCGGCCTGAGGGGAGTCGAATTCGAATGAAACGCCTTTTACGTTTACTCAAGAACTTCTGGTTCGTGTCGATTGCGCTGTGGGTCGTCGTCGCCCTTGCCAGCGTGTGGACGCTTTTCCGCTTCTACCCAGAAACCGGTCGTGAAGCGCGCTGGATTGCCGTGGCGCTGGTCAGTGCCGTGTGGCTCTTGGCAGTAGTGCTGCGTCAGTACCGTCGCATCCGCGCCGAGCGTAACATCGAATCGCTGGTCGAGCGTGAAGTGGACCGTAGTGTGATGAGCGGTCAGCACGATGAAACCGAATACGACGCACTGCGCCGCCGCCTCAAGCATGTAATCGAGCGCCTGCGTGCCAACCGTACTGCAGGCGGTCGTGGTCAAACGGCGTTGTCAGAGTTGCCGTGGTATCTGGTCATTGGTCTGCCGTCATCCGGCAAAACGTCCCTGCTGGGGAACGCCGGACTGAATGCCAGCGTTGTTGGCGGTAGCGCAATGGCAGGGCAATCCGGTACCCAATCCTGTGATTGGTACTTCAGCCCTGAAGCCGTCATGATCGACACGGCGGGCCGCTATATCACTGACGATCAGGCCGCTAGCGAGTTTTCTGAATTCCTCAAGCTGCTGCGCCGCCAACGTCGCCAGGCCATCAATGGACTGGTCATGGTGGTCAGCCTGCCTGATCTGCTGGGTATGTCACCGGAAGAGCGCGGTGCTCTGGCGCGTCAGCTACTCGACCGTGCTTCACGCTATCGCAAGGCGCTGCACACTCTGCCGCCGATCTATCTGTTCTTCAGCAAGGCAGATCTGCTGCCTGGCTTTGAAGAAACCTTTGACGGGTTGGATGCAGAAGCACGCCAGCAACCGTGGGGAATGACGTTCTCCGTTGATGAAATTCGCAACGCAGGGATTCCCAACGTATTCCCCGGCCGTTTCGATGAGCTGATGGGGGGGCTGGAAGGCCACGTTCAGCAGCGCGCTGCACAAATGGGGCAGAGCGTTGAGAATGCCATGCTGCGTTTCCCTGATTACATGGCCGAGCTGCGCAACGTGCTGGGCGATTTCCTGTCGCCGTTCGATGCGACGCGCGCCGAAGAGGATGTACCGGCCGTGCGCGGGGTGTACTTCACCAGCGCCCTACAGACTGAAAACCGTCTGCCGTCGATTCTTGATGAGCATGTGCGTACGACATTTGGTCTGCAGGAGCAGGGGAGCGGTGATTGGGTGGATAACGATCCCGGTTCGCGCATCGGCGAGCGTCGCTACTTCATTACGGGTGTTTTCCGTTCGGTGGTCTTCCCTGATCGCTACCTGAGTCGCCATATCGCACAGGGTGGGCGTCTGCACGCGCTGTCGCCGTGGACGCTCGGGGCCGGTCTGCTGGTGGGTACTGCGGCCATTGCAGCAGGCGCAACCTCCTATATTCACCACCACCGTGCACTGAACCAGCTGGACGATGAGCTGACTCAGGCATCGCCTTGCGCTGAAGAGCGTCTGAATGTGTTGGCGGATCAGCTTCACCAGTTCAATGGAGGTAGCCACTCACCGCTGCCATTCGATCGTGAGCTGGGGTTGGATCCTACCCATCGTTTGCAGCCGATGGTGGAAGACGCCTATTTTACGGGCCTGAAACAGCAAGCACTGGTGCCGGTCTCGAACTACCTCGCCAGTCGTCTTCATCAGCTTGATGCGCTGGCGCAGGCGACCCAGAGTGCTGCTGAGTCCCAGCAGGCCGCACCGCGCAATATCCGTAATGGCAAGACAGCTCGTCGTGTGGCACAGCAGACCCGTGAAGGTCGCCAGCGTGCCCGCGAGCAGCTAATGCAGCCACAGGGTGTAGCACGAGTGACCTCGCTGGGCGATGTGCGCTCGCAGGTGCAAGCACAAACGCTGGGACGCGTTCAGGATGCGGCCAACAGCGTGCGCAGTGACCTTCAACAGGGGCTGAGCGATGGTACGCAGCATCTGCGCGAAAGCGGGCTGAGTTCTTTGCGCAGTCTCCATCAGAGCAGCAATGACGGCGACGCGGTCAATCCGGCGTTGTCCCGTGCGCTGACCGACAACCGCCTGACGCCGGAGCAAGTGGCGCAGCTGGATGAAAGTTACAACGCACTCAAGTTGTACCTGATTCTGGCTGAGCCGGAAAAACACGCGACCGCCGAAGACGTACGGTTCGTCAACGATACCCTGCCGCAGGTGTGGAAAACCGTTGCCGAGCAGCAGGGCGAGTCCATCAGTGATGACGATATCCAGCGCCATGTTGCGGTGTATGCCGGCTATCTTCAGCGTCGCCATGCGCCCGCACTGGGTCGTGATGAAACGCTGGTCGAGCGTGCGCGCCTCAGCCTGAAAGGGTTCCTGAACGATCAATCGCTGGTCGATCGCAAATACCTGCAGTTCCAGCAGGACGTCCGTCAGCGCTATCAGAGTCTGACGCTTGCGAGCATGGTGCCTGGTAACAGCCGCCAACTGCTCTATTCCGGTGAAAGCGTTCCGGCGATCTACACCAAGAAAGTGTGGGATGAGTATCTGCGACGTGAAATCCTTGACGCTGCAGCGACTGATCTGCGTGTTGAAACCGACTGGGTGCTGGATGACAGCGGCAGCGCCGAGCGGATGGAAAGCAAGACGTCGTTTGTGCGTCAGTTGATGGCGCGCTACAAGCACGACTACATCGAGGCATGGGAACGTTTCCTAGGGGCTACGGGTGTGCGTCGCTTCGACTCCATCGATACGGCCAATTCGCGCCTGTCGCTGCTGAGTGATGCCCAGCAGTCACCGATTCGCCAGCTGATGCTCGCTGTGCGTGATAATACGCGCTGGGATGCACCGCTCGATAATGCACTGCTCAACAAACAGAACGGCCAGGATTCCCGTGGCTTCTGGGGCAAGGCAATGGACGTCTTCAGCAGTGACGATGGCAGCATCGCTCAGGCGCGTATGAGCCAGATCAGCGATTTGCCGGGCTTCCATGACGGCGTGCTGGCTGACCATTTCGCTCAGGTCAATGCGCTGTTCGAAAACGACGGTAGCGATGCAGCCGCAAACAAGGATGCGGTCATGGATCGCTACCTGCGCGAGCTGCGCCAGCTGAAAGTGCGCTTCGACAATATGCGTCGCTCGCAGGATGTCGGTAAGGCTAGCAAAGAACTGATCAGCGCTACGCTGGCGAACAACGGCAACACCGAGTTCACCGTCGTGCGCAACGACATCGCGGCTAACATCGACATTTCTGATGCCGCCTTGCCGCAAGCGTTGCAGCACCTGTTTAGCGACCCCGTCGAGCGCGCATGGGAAACGCTGTATGCGCCCGCAGGCCAGCAGCTGGCGCGCGCATGGGGCAACCGCGTCGATACGCCGTGGAAGCAGAAGATTGCGGATCGTTATCCGCTGGCCAACTCGGGCAATGAAGCTTCCATCCGAGATCTGCGCGACTTCGTTGACCCGAACAGTGGGCGTCTGGTGGCCTTCAACCGCGATGAAATCGGGGCGCTTGAAGAGGGCGACTTCGACAACATGCTGGTCGATCCACGCATGCAGGAAACCATTCGCAACGGTACTGCTCTAGGGACCGTCATCGACAGTCTGGCTGACCCGCAAAACGGCTTTGAGATCATGGTCGAACCGTCTCCTTACATGACCCAGATCATGCTGACGGTGGATGGGCAGGTGCAGGATTATCGCAATGGTCCTCAGCCGTGGCAGCACTTCACTTGGCCGGGCGATCTTAAGCACCCGGGCGCACGTCTGGAAGTGACGACGCTGGATAACCAACGCTATACGGTCGCCAACTTCCCGACCCGCTGGGGACTGCTGCGCATGATCGACACGGCAGAGGTGCAGGACGTGGATGCGGTACGCCAGCGCTTCATCTGGCAGACGCCAGCGGGTCCGGTCAGCTTCATCGTGCGCAACTTCGGGGGCATCCGCCTGACCGATCTCAAGAAAGTGCACGCGCTGACGATGCCGCGTCTAAACACCGCGTCACCCGAAGCCGCCGCACCGGCTGCGGAGGCCAGCGAAGAAGGCAATGACAGCAGCGTCGTTAGCGATCTGGTGGACAAGGCCACAGATACCGCGACCAAGGCTGCTACGAGCGCGGCGACCAGTGCCGCTACTGATGCCGCAAGCAAGGCCGCGGAAAGTGCGCTGGGTGGTGTGACCGGCACTTCTCTCTGACCCTGACCGGGAGTTGATGGCATGATCGGTTATTTCGGCAAACTGCCGGGCAATGCTGACTTCATCAGCTACCGCGCCACCAGTGAAGACCTGCAGGCTTTCGATGAATGCCTGCAGGTGGGCATACGGCGATTGATGGAAGAGGAACGTTGGGAAATGCATTTCGACGGCATTCCTCGCTGCTCCTTCCTTTTTCGCGCCTCGCCCCAGCACTGGCTGGTAGGAGAGATGGCAAGCTCACGCGATGCCTCCGGGCGTCGCTATCCCCTGATGACCTTTCAGCGCTTGCCCTACCAGGTACAGGGTGATGCCTTTCAGGCCCCGTGGACGCTGTGCGAAGTCAACGCGCGCTGCGCGGGTGAAATCATGCAGGACGCCATCTACGGGCATGGGCAGCCCACGCGTTTTGCCGACGCACTGCAGGCGCTCAGACCGTTGAACGATGGCGATCTGAACCTGCATCAGCGTCTGCATGCGCGCTTGTTACAAGAGCTGAGGCTGTGCGATATCAGCGAGGCCATGAGCAAGGGCTACCCCGAGTTCATCGCCAATGCGGTATTGCAGAGAATGACCGGATTGCGCCAGTTATGTGAGCGGGCACCGATGCCACCCGTGGTGTTGCCGTTGCCTGCCGAGCAGGCATTGATGCGCCCTGTGGCGGACATCTGGACGCACTGGCTGACGTTAATCGCGCCGGCTCCTATGAGTCTGCTGTTACTGGTACATGATTTCATGCGCCCGCGTCTGCTGGCCTTTTCACAAGGCAATACGTCGCGTGTGCACCGCCTGTTGGCCGGGCTGGCCCCGCGGCAGGAACGTTTCGATGTGCTGGAACCGTTCGATCGCTTCGAGCCATCGCTGGTGCAAACGGCACTGCCTGATCCTGGGCAGTCCATTGGAAGTTGCATGGCCCGTTATGCCGGGTATGACGACCGCACCTAACGTCATCAAAGAGGCAATCGAGAGATGATGAACAAGCTGAAATATGTGTTCTTCAAATACCAGCCCTACTGGATGGCCGCCGGCTTTTTTCTGGCGATCTTCCTCGTGTGGTGGCTGGGCGTACTGCTAGGGTTCTCATCACTCAACAGTCTGCTGGTCGGTATTCTGCTGTTCGTTGTGGCATCGGCCGTCTATGTGCTGCTGCTGTATCGTGGCGTAGGGCAGCGGCAGAATCTGGAACGCCTGTTGATGGACAGCGCGGACGAGGCGGTGCTCGACGCGGCACCCGCCGATCGGGAAGAGGTGAGCCTACTGCGCGAGCAGATGCTCAAGGTGCTGGATCGCCTGCAGCAGCGTGACCGGCGGCAGAAGAAACGCTGGCCGTCGTTCAATCGTCAGGGGGCTCTGTATGAGTTGCCGTGGTACGTGCTGATCGGTCAGCCTGCCGTAGGCAAGAGCACCATGGTGTATCACTCTGGGCTGGATTTCCCTTTTGCTGATCGCGAGCAGGCACGTATTGCGGGTCTTGGCGGTACACGTCATTGCGACTGGTTCTTCAGCAACGACGCGGTGCTGCTTGATACGGCAGGACGCTACACGAGTGATCAGCATGAAGCGGGCAAATGGCGAGCGTTCCTGACGCTTTTAAAAGCGCATCGTCCGCGTCGGCCGCTGAACGGGCTGATCGTTGCGGTCAGTCTGGGCGATCTCATGGAAGGCAGCGAAACCGAGCGGCGCGAGCTGGCTGAACGTCTGCGCGAGCGCATTCAGGAAACCAGCGATCAGTTCGATGCGCGTTTGCCGATCTATCTGATGCTGACCAAAAGCGACCTGATTCCCGGCTTCGTCGATTTTCAGCAGCACATTATGCGCACTCGTCCGTCCACGCTGTTGGGGGCGACGTTCCCGCATCAGGACTTCGAGCAGCAGAGCTGGGGCGATACCTTCACCGGCTCGTTTGATTCGCTGTGTGCCTATTGGTCTTCGCAGGGTGAACACCTGCAGCTGAACAGTGATATGCAGGTTTTGCAGCAGGATCCGTCGCTGGTCGCTTTCCCGCCTGAACTGTGGGCTCTGCGAGAACGGTTGTCATCGTTCGTGGGGCAGCTGATGACACCGTCCGTTAACCAGCGTCCCCAGTTGCTGCGTGGCTACTACTTCGTTAGTGCACTGCATGAAACGCAGTCGGCGACGGGGGTTCATGACCGCGATATCGGGCGGCGTTTCTCTGTGGTGCCCGGGCCGTCAGCCATCGGTGCTCGCAGCAGCAACGACGGACTGATTGCCGACGTATTTCGCAGCGTCATTCTACCCGATCAGTTCTTGGTCGAACGCTATACCAGCAACCGTCGCGAAAACCGACGCAAGCTGGCCTGGGTAGGATGTGGGTTGGTCGCAGGGGCTATTGCCTGTGCGATATGGGGCAATGCCTATGTACGCAACCGTGATGAACTACTGGCCCTGCAGCATGCCCTAGATGACGCGCGTCAGCAGGATGCTCAGCATCCCGACCAGTTTACGCAATGGCAGTCGCTGGATGCATTACGCAGCGCCGCAGCAGGCTATTTCGAGCGTCACCATATCAGCGGCACGCCGATGGCGATGCGCTGGGGGTTGTATCGAGGCCATGATGTCGAACCGCTGGTGCGTCAGCGTTACTTCGATCGTCTACGAACGGTGATGTTGTCGCCGATCGAAGATGATCTGAACCGCACGCTGGTATCGTTGCCGACCATACCGGTCTATCAGCGCACTACACAGACATTGAATACACACGTCACGATCGACAGCGTCGAACCCAACGCACGCCCCATCGATAACAGCGCTAATGCATTGGCACAGTTTGGTCGCATGGCACTGCGTACTTATCAGATGATGCCGATTAATCCCCGTGAAAAGGTCGATGTTGAATTTTTGAAACAGCATCTGGCAGCATTCTGGTATCCCGTATTGCCACATCAAAATGGCAATAATGATGCATACGATATGAAATATGCGTCACGCCAGATAGATTTCTATAGTGAACAGCTTGCCCAGGCCGATACCCCTCATATAAGGGATAATAATTTCCTGCTGTCGAGTTCGCGGAATTATATTGACAGCCTGCTTCAACATACGTTGAATACAGTGGAAACGATAACGCTGGAATCAGATACCTTATTTGAATTCGGGCGCGCAGATTATGCCGGTCTTCAGGCACAGGGACGACAGCAGCTCAATCAGATTGCAACGCGTTTGGTGAATACGCCAAGCAGCCGTATAACTATTACGGGCTTCGCTGATTCGTTGGGCAATGCGACCACCAATCGCCAGCTTTCACTCGAACGTGCCCAGACCATCAAGCGGTATCTGGTCGGCAAAGGCGTGCCGGAAGAGTTGGTTAAAGCCGTTGGTGCGGGTGATACAAGACCGCTGGTATCGTGCGATACGGGGATATCGCGACGCGACATGATTCAGTGTCTGGCACCGAACCGCCGTGTTGAAATCGAAGTGCGACACCGTGACTGATGTTGTTAGTGATGACATTGTCGAACATTCAAGGCCGTTTATCTGAAACGGCCATTGAGTTCGAGTTAAAATGAATCGATAGAAGTAAGCTAATATGCGGTCAGCACATTCTCAGACTTCTCGTATTTTGGGGAAGGGGCACAGATAATGTAACTATAGTTTTCTGTGCTAATGAAATAATCAGCATGGGGGATGGGAATGTGGTGACTTATCGGGCGGGATTGGTATATAACAATCAGCAGTCCTGAAGAGCACGTGGTGTATGTTGGTGTTGAATATAACGCTGCATTCATCCGGCAGTAACTCCACGCGTACGAAAGTGGAGTATTAATATCAACAAAGGGAGAGTATTTAGATGGCTTTTGATGCTTATCTGAAAATTGACGGTATTCCTGGTGAAAGCCTAGATTCCAAACACAAAGATTGGATCGAGCTGCTGAGCTTCGATTTCGGCGCAACGCAGACGACTTCTGCCACGGCTAGCTCCGCGGGTGGTGCTTCTGCAGAACGCGTGAACCTGAGCGAATTCAGCATCCGCAAGTTCCTCGATAAGGCCACGCCGAAACTGTTTGAATCCTGCTGTCGTGGTCAGCACATCAAGGAAATCACACTGCACGTCAACCGTGCCGGTGGTGAACAGGTGCGTTATCTCGAAGTGAAACTCGAAGAAGTCATCGTATCGTCCACCGAAATCGAAGGCATGGCCGCTTCCGGTCAGCAAGCATCCACGGGCAGCGCTGACGCTGCTCAGGATCTGCCGTCCGAGCTGATCAAGTTCAACTACGCGCGCATCAAAGTCACCTACACGCAGCAGAAACGCAGCGATGGTCAGGGTGGCGGTAACATTGCCGGTGGTTGGGACCGTACGACCAACCGCGTCTACTCCTGATTCGTCACGAGTGGCGTCGACAGCCATGGGGAAACCCATGGCTGTTTTTGTGTCATCCGTAGAGAATGGAAAGTACTGGCCTTCGAAAGTGTCGACGTCAGTGCGCTGGTGCAGCGCTCTAACGTCGATGTTGTTGAAGAGCATCCGATCATTGTAATCGTGCCGTGATGTAACGCGTTGGCAGGGAGATCTATACATGCAGGAACATAAAGAGCTGGCGCTTGATGCGTTGCTGGCGCCGATTGGCGACAGTGGTTGTGGCGAGGATTTAGGTTTTTCGCTTCTGTTCGATGAGATCAAGGAAGCGCGCCGTGCAGACCCTGATTACCTGAGTCAGGGCGATTGGGCGACCGAGCTCAAGCTGGCCAACTGGCCGCAGGTGATTGAGTTGACCTCCGAAGCGCTGTGCTCTCAGAGCAAGGATCTGATGCTGGCCAGCTGGCTGTGCGAAGCGCTGGCGCATCGCGATCACTTTGAAGGGCTAGCGTTCGGGCTGCACCTGATGGCGAAGATATCGTCTCAGTACTGGGAGACGATGTTTCCCGAGATGGAAGACGGCCCTGAAGAGCGCCTTTCTCGCTTCTCTTGGCTGGACAGCACGCTGACTCAGGTGGTCAACGAACTGCCGCTGACGCAGGAGCATGAGTACGGGTTGTTGCACTACCAGGAGTCCCGCTGGGTGGAAAATCTGGCGCTGCAGAACCCCGATGCGATGGAGCAGGCGCTTCAGGATGGCAAGATCAACGCTGAGATATTCCAACGTGCCGTTGTGCTGTCCTCGACAGAGTTCCTGCGTGCCCGCCATGCGAGCGTGAAGGTCAGTCTGGATCAGCTGGCCCTACTGACGGAAACGCTGGATCAGCTGCTTGGCGATGATGCACCGGTATTCCGCGAGCTGCGTGAGCACCTTGAGCAGTGCGTTCAGCTGGTCGAGCGATTGCTAACCGATCGTGGTGAAACGTTGGCACCGGAAGAAGACGTCGTCAGCGAAGATGCCGACGTATCCGCGAGCGCTGACAGCAGCGACAAGGCGAGCACAGTGGGGGGCACTGCTGGCGCTCATGCTGCACTGCGTACGACACCGCGCACGCGTGAAGAAGCCTTTGAGCTACTGAACGGTGTCGCCCAGTTTTTCAAGCAGACCGAACCGCACAGCCCTGTACCTTATCTCGTCGAGCGTGCAATCCGTTGGGGACGTATGCCGCTGGAAGAGTGGCTGCGCGACGTTATTCATGAGGACCAGGTAGTCGATAACATCCGCGAAACGCTGGGAACACAGCGACGCGGCGAGTCTTCTGAATATTGAGTGAAATTATCGGGTAGGGAGTAAGGCAAGATGTCCTCGATCTATGACGAGTTATACCGCCGCCGTGTGTCGCGGCGTCAGGCACCCATTGCGGAAGGGCGTCGTCATGACTTGTCCGCTGAGCGGCTGTGCTTTGTCGATGGCGTCGCGATCAATGCTGCGGGTAGGCAGCTACTGGGTAGCGGTCTGCCTGATGACCTCCCGCTGGCTTCTCCCTGTCCGTTGCTTGTTGATACCCAAGGCTTTCCTCGCTTGGTCAAGCCGATCGGTATGATCGCGCTGAGTGGTCGCCATATGGGCGTCGAAGGGCGGCTGGATGCCCTGTGGGATGTTTTGTCCGGAAGTCTGGACGGACTGATTCGCCAGCTGCCTGATGGCGAAAGCGTCGACCTTGTGCTGACGCTGCCAGCATCTATTTCGTCATGGCAGCAGCAGGCCTTGCAGCAACGAATCACTGAACAGCTGATCAAGCATCAGGTCTGGAAGGAAGGCCAAAGCCTGTGTCGCGTGGCATCGTCACAGCACATCAACGCATTGCTGGCTCCCGATCAGAGCACGGGCGCCATGCGCTGGGTATTCTGGTGCTGCATGGACACGCTACTGGATGAAGTACAGCTTCGTCATTGGGACTCGCTTTCCACCAAGCGCTCTCCGCTAATTGCAGGAGAAGGCGGTGCCCTTATGTTGTTCGAGCGTATGGCGCCTGATGCGGCCCCTACTAAAGGGCGTTTCTGGGTGCGGTCAATGCAACAGCAGCACCAACGCTCTGCATCGTTGGCAAAGCGCGAACGTACCGAAGCGCTCGAGAGTCTGATGGCGGCATTGATTCCTGACGCAAGTACATCAGATGTTGCAGAAGATGTGCCTGACATCGTTCCACCCGCGTGTTGCATGATGGATATCGGGGCGGGAGATGCCTTTATGGCGCTCTTCGAGCGCTGGGCGGGCATCTATGAACCGATGGCGAACTGTTTCACCCTAGACCTTTTCTGTGGGTGGGTGGGGCAAGCCGCACAAGGCACAATGCTGATGATGGCGGTCGCCACCGTGACGGAAAAAGATTCGGCGATGCTGCTATCGCTGAGTGCAACGGACGCCACGGCGATGACGCTGCTGACGCCCGTCGAGGTGGCCGATCAGGCGTGACCGTGTGTCGATGTTGATGCGATGAGCTGGCAACCGCAGGCACAACGGTGCCCATCTAGGGCAATGGGCTTGCCGTTGACCAGCATTGAGGATTCACCTTCGATGATAAGATTGATGCCGTGCAGCGGACACGCGATCTTATCGCCCATGCAGGCGACCGGTTTTCCCCCAACGGTATAGGTGCTCTGCGCGCTGATGACCGTACCACCATGTGTCGTCAGATCCCCCAGTACGATAATACCCTTCATGTAAGAAGCTCCTTCCAACAAGCCTGAATGAATTATCCACATGGCTTGCGTTTATAGTTGAAATGGCGACTTTATAATTCTGCAGTCATGCATAATAACGCGCCTGAATCGGCGGCACCATGTCATGCTGCGTGCGCTCCGCGGCAGAGCAGCCACTTTTTGTTTATCAATGATGGTGGCCTAGAATGTGCGTGGTTGTGATGCAACGTTTATTCCGTGTTGGCTCTTGCCGTAGGGTGCTAACTGTTACGGCACATTGTGACCACGGCATGAGATAGTGTTTTGCGTGCTTGGTAAACTTATGGCTCTTTTTCAGAGTAAAGGCCAAGGCGCTGGAGCTTGATGATCATCCCGTGACGATGGATCATCAACCGCCAACCGCCAACCGCCAACCGCCAACCGCCAACCGCCAACCGCCAACCGCCAACCGCCAACCGCCAACCGCCAACCGCCAACCGCCAACCGCCAACCGCCAACCGCCAACCGCCAACCGCCAAGTCTGATTTTTTAATGCGGTCGGTGGTGAGACTGGCTGCGCTTGTAGGCCACGAGAGTCGTGATGGTCATCCGCCATCATCGGTATACAGGTATAACGGCAGAGGGTAAGGGCGAATACGGTAGAACAGTGTAATGATTTATAAGATATCCAAAGTAAACACAATTAAAAGATATTTTGCGTAAAGTTCTTCGATCTTCTATCCGATAAAGTTGCTTTATTTTCCATAACGAAAAGGATCTGGACAAGGTGATGGCAGCGACTAAGCTTGGAATGTGGAAATATTATGTATTGCTGGTTAAACAAATTATCTGAGTCAGGATGAATAAGGCCTCCTTTCTATAGGGTTGCCGACAAAATGGCAGAGACGTGCTAAAAGAGGGTTATATTTTGTCAGGTATTGCCGATGTAGCTATGGACCGCGCGGTTGTGGGCGTTGTCAGCGATAGCTAGCATGCTTGATAAATGGTGATTAATGTCATACCCTCGACAGAGTTGTTGCAAGCGATGGTCGCCTTGGCCATTCAAGCAGGTCTGCAGCGCCAATCATTTCGTTCATTCTTTTCTCATAGGTATTGCAGGCATCGCCTGTCAATTGCCGTTGAGCCTTGTCACAAGGGCTCCACACTTCGTGTCATAACGTTTTGTTGGGTCTGATTAATGTGGTGGGGTTCACGATGTGAGTCTTGGCGCGTGGATCGTCATAGCCTTTATCTTTGCCTTTCGGTCCGTACCATTGCGGCAGCGCTTACCTGTATTCGGGTCGTTAGGTAACGGCTTTAATACATAATATTGTTGTGTACTTACAATTTACATCAGGAAAAAAGAGTCTTATGTCTCGCGAAGGAATTTTATCTGTAAAACAGAAATGGGCGTTGGATGCACAATTAGGCGAGCTGCTGCGGGGGCTTGAACCGCAGGTCGAAGAGCACAAACCCTCCCCCGAAGAGCAGTTCCAAGAACGTCTTCATTCCCTCCTGTCCGAATTTAAGCTGAACAAGAAAGAAGCCGTCGATATCGCACGATTACTATGCTAATGAGTGCCTGATGTTTATTTTGTGAGTGCCACTCTCTAGGCAAGTTGCACCCTTCCGATAAGTTCGACCGTATTGCAGTCATTATTTGATTATAGTGACGGCCATTCTTTTGCTGTGTCTTTTTCAGGCTCTGACGGGTACGGCATGCCCTGCGCAACACACAAGGCATACCGCGTATCGTGATGGTCTACCCTACTGCGCGCGCAGTCCGGTCACTGTGGCAAAATCTACCAGTATTTCAGCGGCTTCGTGAAGCTGAGCTTGGTCAATGGGCGTGTCATGGCTGTCGTCCGACAAGGCCTGATCGTCGTTGAGCTCCTTGAGTACCGGTAATTTCAGCATCTGGCGACGTTCGTTCTCCAGCTTGAGCTGTTCACCCTTCTGAGCTTCCAGCTCTTTCTTACGCTGTGCCAGATTGAGGCTGATGCTTTTCTCACTGCGCATCTGTTTCAGCAGGTCTGCTTCCTTGCCCAGATAGAGAAAGTCCGCTTCGTGCGCCACACGCTGTTCGTGCAGCTGCTTCAGTTTGTCGAGCTGCAGTGACGGATAGATATAGCGTGTGTAATGCACTGGGCGCACCACATCCCAAGGCAGTACGTTGGGCAGTGCGCTTTCACCGATATCTTTATTGTCGATCAGATTCGGGAAGAAGATGTCAGGGGTTACGCCCCGTTCCTGCGTACTCTCGCCCGAGACACGGTAGAACTTAGCCGTCGTCATGCGCAGTTCACCGCCGTGGTCGATATCGACCAGCGTCTGCACCGTCCCTTTCCCGAACGTCTGCCCGCCCAGAATTAGACCGCGTCCGTAGTCCTGAATGGCGCCAGCGAAGATCTCGGAGGCTGATGCCGACATGCGATCCACCAGGACGGCCAGCGGGCCGGTGTAGGCCATGCCCGGCTGATCGTCAGCGAACAGCGTGATACGGCCGCGTGCATCGCGTACCTGTACCGTCGGGCCGCGGTCAATGAATAGGCCAACCATGGAGTTGGCTTCTTGCAGCGCGCCGCCGCCGTTGTTGCGTAGGTCAAGTACGATGCCATTGACCTGCTTGGCTTTCAGTTCTTCGATCAGGGCGCGCACGTCGCGGGTGGTGCTGCGATAGTTGGTGTCGCCCGCCTGCATCGCGGCGAAGTCGATGTAGAACGCCGGCACGGTAATGATGCCGATATGCTCAACATGACCGTCGCGATTCACGTCGATGATCTTGCTGTGTGCTGCCTGATCTTCCAAATTGACCTTGTCACGCGGGATGGTGACGATACGCGTTTGCGTATTATCCACCGCGCGCGCTGGTACGATCTGCAGCCGTACTGCCGAGCCTTTCGGGCCTCGGATGCGGTTGACCACATCGTCGAGGCGCATGCCGACTACGCTGGTCAGCTCGCTACCGTCGTCGTTGCCGACAGCAATGATGCGATCGGCGGGGTGCAGCAGACCGCTTTTTTCTGCCGGGCCGCCGGGGATCAGGCTGGCGACGCGCACGTACTCTTCATCGGCCTGCAGTAGAGCACCGATACCTTCGAGCGACAGTCGCATCTGGATATCAAACGACTCACTGCGGCTGGGCGACATGTATTCCGTATGCGGATCGATAGCACTAGTCGCCGCTTCCAGTACGAGGCTCAGCACGTCTTCGTGGTTAGTCTGGCGGATATGCTTGAGCTGTTCCTTATAGCGCTTGGTCAAGCGCTCGGCGATTTGCTCATCTGTTAGCTTCGGCTCGGTCAGACGCAGCGACAACGCGGCCCCTTTGAGGCGTTTGCGCCAGATATCGTCGAGGGCCTGAGGGGTGATCGCCCACGGCTGCTTGTCGGTATCGGTGCCAAGACGATCATGTGAGGTGTAATCGAAGTGCGGGTCCTTCTGCAGCCAGTTGATGAGGGTCTGCAGGCGCGCTTCGACGCGCTGCTGGAAACGGTTGTAGAGCTCGAACGGACGCTCTAGCTGGCCGTCGGCAAATACGTTGGCGTAGTTGCTTTCCAGTAGGCCGAAATCCTTGAGATCACCGCTAAGGAGATACATGTGCTGGGGATCAAGCAGGTCGAGGAAACGCGCATAGGCGCGCTTCGACCATTCGGCATCGTAGCGGATGTTCTCGTAATGACCGTATCGAATGCGGCTGGCCACTTCGCGGGCAACCTGCTGATCGCCAGGGGCCGGAGAAACAGTAGCCATCGATGGCAGGCTGATTGCCATGCAGGCTGCCAGGACCATCAGATGCTTGGGTAGGGCGAACGGGCTCATTGCGAGGAAATACTCCCGGTTGATGTACACTGCAGTGTCATTGGTTCCGGATACACCGGTTACTTTGCACAGTAGCCTGAAGGAAGCCGAGCCGATGCAGGAATGAAAAGTGTAGCAGCCTGCCTGCCATACCGCCTGCAACGGCCTGAATCATTTCAGGGTATAGAGGAGGTATGACCATGTCACGTTCTGTGCTGGAACGTTTATTCGATTTCCTTGATCACGCTCATACATCATGGCACGCCGCGGCTCGAATGGCACATCATCTTCGTCAGGCGGGCTATATTGCGTTGGATGAGCGGGCTGTCTGGGGGCTCGAACCCGGTGGCCGCTACTATACAACACGTGATGATGGGGCATTGATCGCTTTCCAGCTGCCAAAAGGCGCTGTTAAGGCGATCAGAATGATTGGGGCACATACGGACAGCCCTCATCTGCGTTTAAAACCGTCGCCGTTCATCATTACGCGCGATTGGATCGCACTGGGGATTGAAGTCTACGGTGGAGCATTGCTGGCGCCGTGGTTCGATCGTGATCTCGGCATTGCCGGGCGTGTTCTGCTGGCATCGCCTGAGGGTAAGTGCGAAACGCTGCTGGTTGATTCCCTGCGGCCAGTAGCGGTAGTGCCCAGTCTGGCCATTCACCTTGACCGCGAGGCCAACAAGGGCAAGACCCTCAACCCACAGACGCAGATGAACGCCATCCTTGGGCGTGCCGGTAACGCACCGCGTGATATCACGGCACTAGTCGAACAGCTGCTGGCGGCTCAGGGCGAGTCGCTGGGTGAGCGACGCGTCATTGAGTTCGAATTAGGGCTGTACGACTGCCAGCCTGCTGCACGTGTGGGCATCAACGGTGAGCTGTTTGCCAGTGCGCGTCTCGACAATCTGCTGTCGTGCTTTTGTGGGTTGGAAGCGTTGTTGCAGAGCGATGGCGAGCAGGCGGTAATGTTCGTGGCGAATGATCACGAAGAAGTGGGTAGCGGCAGTCCCGGTGGTGCACAGGGCACGTTCCTCGACGATGTGTTGACGCGTATCCATGCCGCAGTCGGCGATGGCACACCAGAGGGGCGTATTCGCTTGATTCAGCACTCGTGCATGATTTCGTGTGACAACGCTCATGGGCTGCACCCTAACTTTCTTGATCGTCACGATGCAGGGCATGCGCCTGCGCTCAATGGCGGTCCCGTCATCAAGTACAACGCCAATCAGCGTTATGCCACGGCCAGCCGAACGGCGGGGCTGTTTAAGCAGCTGTGTGCCAAGGCGGGCGTGCCCGTGCAGGCATTTTCAACGCGCGCGGACATGGGCTGCGGCAGTACGATTGGGCCGCTAACGGCTACGGCGCTCGGGATCGCTACGCTGGATGTAGGGCTGCCCCAGTGGGCGATGCACTCGATCCGTGAAACAGCGGGCAGCGAGGATCCTGCCTATCTGATCAAGGCGCTGGTGGAGTACTGCAATACGCCGGATGAGACGCTACTGTAGTTAGGCAGCGTAGGCGCATTGAGGACCTGGCATGCCTTGCTGTCAGGTCCTTTCACATATGGGCAAGAGGGCGCGTTCGAAAACGGTGAGCGTGTGGAAGTAGCGAAGCCACCTGAAGGGAGCGTTCGGCATCACATAGCGTGCCTGTGGCCGTTTAGGACCGAGCGAGGAAATCAGGAGGGAGAAAAGCCATGAATAACGGGCAGAAATGCAAAAATCCCTTTGACGCCGAAGCATCAAAGGGATTTTCTGAATCTGGTGGCTACGCCCTGACTCGAACAGGGGACCCCATCATTATGAGTGATGTGCTCTAACCAACTGAGCTACGTAGCCGTCGATGGCTGCGCATGTTACTGATAAGAGGCCCGAACGTCAACACCTTTTGCGCAACTATTCTGAAAAGCGGTAAAGGACAACGAGATGTCGCCGGCGCGAGGTGGTAGCCTCTTTCTTGGGTACTTGTCTGTGGGAGCACTGGCATGAGTGACAGCGTGAATCTGTGGCTTCAACACTACGGTTATCTGGCCGTGCTGCTGGGGTGTCTGCTTGAAGGTGAGACGGTCGTGATTCTGGCCGGCATTGCGGTGCATAAAGGGCTTTTCTCTCTACCCATGCTGATGGGTGTCGTCTGGTTTGGGGGCATGCTCGGGGATGTGGTGCTGTATCTGATGGGACATTTCTTTGGGCAGAAGCTGCTGGACAGGTTGTCGTGGCGTAAGGGGCGTGTGCGTAAAGTGCAGGGGATGATCCGGCGCCATCAGCATTCGGTTATCTTTGGTGTGCGCTTTCTATATGGGCTGCGCATCGTGGGGCCGATCGTGATTGGTACCAGTGGCGTACCCATTCGTACCTTTCTCTTCTTCAATTTGCTGGGAGCTGCAGTCTGGGCCGTACTGTTCACCCTGCTGGGCTATCTGATTGGTCCTGCAGTGCTGAAGGCCTATGCGCAGGTTGAGCAGTATCAGGGCTGGGTGTGGGGCGGTATTGCGCTGCTGGTGGTGGCATGGTGGGGTGGGCACTACTGGTGGTCACATCGTCGCCGCCACCAGCGATAGAGCACAACGTGCAATACACATGAGCGATTCCGTTTCTTTCACCGTATGCTATGGCACTCGTTGACTAGGCTGGCGGGGTTATTCGCCGGTGGAATGACGAGTGGGTGAGGCGCAAGGCTTCACTTTCATGATGGCGGGATGGAAAGGAGTCGGAATGAACTATGCATATCTCTTAATGGCGTTGGCTGGGGGATTCGGGCTGTCCGTGCAGGCCTCAATCAATACTCGCTTGGGTGCTAGCATGGGGGGACAGTCGCTGATCGCTGCACTGTCGTCCTTCGCTGTGGGTACGCTATGCCTGTTGCTTATCGCGTTATGGCAGGCGGACTGGCACAGCGTTTCTACCAACCTTGGCAAACAAGCATGGTGGAACTGGACGGGCGGTCTGATCGGGGCGGCCTTCGTATTCACGTCCATCTTCCTATCGCCACGTCTAGGCGTGTCCAACACAATGTTCCTGTTCATCATCGGGCAGCTGGCGGCCGGTATGTTGATCGACGGTTTTGGGTTGTTGCAGATGCCCGTGCGTCCCGTACATTGGTGGAAATTCGTGGGTATGGGCATCATGCTGAGCGGGGTGGCTGTCTTCATGTTTGGTGACCGTTGGCTCGATTGATGATGTTGGCTCGTTCGCCATTCTTTTCCAACGATAAAATGGACTGCGAATATCGCGCTTGCTACTTGTCCCCGCAAGAGGATGAGTGACGGTAAGCCACTCACCGTAGGTTGCCTAGAGTTGGTAGCGCTCAATAATGGCGGTATGGCGCGTATCGTCAACACCGGCCTTGCGGGCCAATCCCAGCCAGTGAGGCAGATGCGGCCAGTCAGCGGTCAGGCGGGTCAGCAGGGCGTCCAGCGCCTGCAATGGCATGCTTTGCGGTGCCGACAGCAGGAAGTACAGGCCCGGCAGTACAGCATTGTCGGTCTGGGTATCGACGACCTGATAGTCATCGTTGCTGGTAATCCAGACGTTGCAGCCCTCAGCCTCAAGTTGGTCGACAAAATGCTGGAACACCTCCTGCTCGGGGGCGGCGCCATCGACGAACCATGCCGATGCATAGCCGCCGGATGCGATGACGTGCAGGACATCGTAGACACCGATGAAGTTTTGCTGTTCTTCTTCGGTCTGCGGCGGCTCATTGAGCAGTGCTGGTTCGAATACTACCCGATCATTCAGGTGCTGAGGCGCATCGCGGGAGTTGGGCTGCCGTACGATGGCGGTCGTTGGCCCCGTACGCTGGGCCAGGTAGAAGCGGTATTCGTTGTCTTCCCAGAAACGCAGACGAATCCAGCCTCCGTTCTCTTCGATAGGGCCTTCTTCGCTCGAAAACGTCATACCGAGCCGTGCGCCTAGTGCTCGTACCTGCTCCCACTCCTGAAGCGCGCTGGCCGCAGTGATGGCATCCCAGATCGTATTGTTGGGTGACATCTCTTGCTGACGGTCGATGCGTTCAAGTGCTTCCAGATGGTGGCCCAGTGCTCGATCAAAGGCCTTGAGCTTCATCGCTGCGCCGCCTGCAATAATGTGCGGCATAATCTTGTCTTCGCAGCCGGGGAGTTGAAGCATGTCGTGGCACAGACGCTCGGCTTTTTGCCAGTCTTCTTGCGCTTGTGCGGCATGAATGCGATACCAACAGGCCATGCTGGGCAGCGGTGCCTCGAAACGGTCGGCCAAGCGCTGGATTTGACTGAAACGACGGTTTTGCAGCAACAGTTGCAGCAGCTGATACGGCACTTCGCTTTCTTCTTCGGGATGCTGCTCGACGCGTTCTTGCAGGATACTGATGGCCTGCTCGTTCGCTGCGCAGGCCTGTAAGGCAGAAGCGGTTAGCTGACGCAGCGGATGATCGTCGGGGCGCTCAGCCAAGGCCAGTGTTAGCCACTCGACTTCTTGCTCAGGATCGCGCTCACTGTCGTCACGCGCGCCGAGCCACGCCATCAACTGATCGGCACTGACCGGCAGCGCAACCTGCTGGGTCTGTGCATCAATCTGAGCTTCCAGTACGGCCAGTGCCTGATCGTCGCCGAGTGCACTGCGCAGTTTGGGCAGTTGTGTTTTAGCCAGTGCCAGTGCCTGGTGTGCTGTCCAGGTGGCATTGCGCGCCAGCGCCAGCGCGATGTGTACCTTGGCGACCGTAATGGCATCGCGTGGTGCACCCACACGAATGCGCTGCTCAAGGATCTGTTGAAGCGAGCGGCCGACCTGCCACGTGTTGCGTTGCGGCGCACGCGATATCAGCGTGCTGAGCACATCGACCCAGCGCATGGCAATGTGCGGGGTTACCGCAGGCAGAGCTTCCCAGGCTTCCTCATCGCGGCCGGCATGGGCCAGTACCTGCAGACGGATGATGTTCTGAGTTTCGCGCGCCTGCGTGTTGTTGTCGCCGACGTTCGAGGATTCGCACAGCCGATCCATGATCGCCAGCGCTTCATCGTACTGACCGAGCAGCATCAGTGCTTCGGCTTCACTTTCGCGCAGGGCTTCATCATCTTCGTCCGCACCCACGGCCTTGATCTTTTCAATCTGCCCACGCACGAACGTCAGCGCTTCCTCGTACAGCCCCTTATCAAGCATGGCATCGAACTGTTCGTCCGACAGGCACTGATAGCAGCTCCAGCTGGGGTCGATGCCCGCCATCGTTTCCTGGCAGACGGCAATGCGTTCGTCCGCCCAGCCGCGGGCATCAACGTTGCAGTAGCAATGACTCAGATCCTGCGTCACGCAGACCGACTGGGGGCATTCGGCGGTGTCGCTTTGGTGAGCGCGTTCATAAAGGGCCACGACATCGGCAAGGGCCGTTTGTCCTTCGGCTTCGTTGCCCAGTCGATGGCGCATTTCCCAGTGCCCTAGCAGCACTTCCAGCCACGGGTTGTTGGCGCTTTGTTTGAGCGCGCGCACTTCGGGCAGCAGCGCTTCGGCCTTGCCGTATTGCATGTGTACCACGGACTCGAGAAAGTCATCGACCAGCCGAACGGGGTAGTCTTGACCAGATTCCCACATGTCGCGTTCGTACTGCTGATACCACTGCCAGATATCCATGCTTACTGCTCCTGTCGTGCGGCGGCATGCGCCAGCTGTGTAATAACGTGACCGAAACTTTCCAGTGCCTGATCAAGCTTGCCGCCCTGATAGTCCGGTGATTGTGCGGCCAGCAGTACCTTCAAACTCTTCAACAGCGGGAAAGCGCCAGCATCTGGCATCGTGCCTGCTTGCCAGCAGCGTGACAGCGCCTGAACGGCGGGGTTGGCAAAGTTGAGGTACAGGATCTGCGTATGGGTCTGCTCGATGTTCTGAGTGAACTGGCGTGCCAGCATGAGCGCGGCGGTACTCATGCGTTTGTCGGCATCGTCCTGTTCAAGCCGTTTCTTCAGTTCAGCCTCGCGATCAGTCACCACGATCAGGGGGAGCGAGGTGGGCTCAAAGCGCGCGGGCACGAACCCTTCGTCGTCGACCAAGCGTGATGACCACCATTGCTTCTCATCTGGAGTGATGTCTTCCAGAGCGAACAGTTGTTGGTTGCCGGACTTGGTGCCGATCTCGATCAGGCGTGCACCGTAGTGTTCGGCCCAGCGACGCAGGAACGGGACCACCGCATAGCGATAGCCGTGAGCGACAGGGCGCTGCAGCAGGCGGAACAGCACCGCTTCGAAACCGCCGTCCTCGCCTAGCATCACGGTAAGGCTGTTGTCGCGGCGCAGCGTGCTGACCGGCATGTCGCCCTGCGAGGTCGGCACGTTGAGATCGTCCTTTAGCAGGTCGAACAGGCGGTCGTCACACAGGGCCGCGCCCAGTAGGGCCTCATTATGACGCGCAATAACGCGACGCCAGATTTCCGGCTGCTGCTTGGCCAGCGATGCCAGTCCTGTGATCAGCGCCTCGTTGAGTGCCATCTGCGTTGCGCTGTAGCGGCTATCGCGCTGGAGGTCTTCACGGCTGGCGGTGGGCACCAGTTTGTTAGATTCGATGACACCGCCAACGAAACCGGCCCACGGTGGCAACAGCTCGCGTGCTTGGTCGTCAATCAGCATGCCGCGCAGGAACAGTGACAGATTGCGGTTATCACTGGTGCCGTAGGTCGCACCGTCCTGCAGCCATAGGATGCCCACCGCATCGCTGTCGCCCTGCGGCTCGACCGGCAGCACGCAGAGGGGCGTGAAGCGCTGCTCGAAGCGCGATGCAAATACGAGATGGCGCTTCTGTACCAGAGAAGGATGAAGGGCCACGGCACCTTTCTGTTCACGCCACGGCGGGGTGATATGGTTGATGGCCTGATCGGACTGACCGACGAAGATCGGCTCATGCAACAGCGCACAGTAGCGGCTGAGCACTGCACTCAGGTGGGCCGTATTAGCTAACCCCACGAACTCATCCTTCAGCGTCAGCTCGATAGAGGTACCGACCGGGTGGTTCGGAGCCTGCTCGACGGTATAGGTTTCGCCGTTGCTGGAACGGTAACGCCAGCTGATGTCCGGTGCTTTCCACGAGGTGGTGGTTAGCGTCACCTTGTCTGCCACTACAAAGGCTGAAGCGAACCCTAGCCCGAACATGCCGATTAGACCGGTATCATCATCGCTTTGGCGCAGGCCACGGGTATAGCCGATCCCCACCGTCGCCAGATACTGATGGATTTCCTCTTCTGTCAGCCCCGAGCCCACATCCGTAATGGTAATGGACGGTATAGTCGGGTCACACTCGACACGAATGCTGGCAGACTGTTGCCATTCCGGTGCTTCAAGACGGCGGCGAACGATGGCATCGTGCGCGTTCTGCACCAGCTCGCGAATGGCCACCATCGGCGTGGAGTAGAGGTGCTGGCTCAGCACCTGCATTAGCCCCGTCAGATTGACCGGGGTGCGGTGCTGTACGATTGACGACAGCGAAGACGAGTTATCCAAAGTACTATTCCCTTTATCAATCACCGAAGCGTCATTATTCTCGATAGACGAGATTCTGGGAAGTTGAGCGGCTGTTATCGGCGATGTCTATGCGTATTTTTAATGTGACTGATTATTAATACGGTTTAATAAATATGAAGTTACAATGGTTATATGCAGGATAGTAGTGAAACGCAACTGTTTCGTTTAGAAAGACCGAAGGAAAAGGCTATGTGTTCATAGCACCCGTGTAGGTTAGGGCGATTTTTGCTGGAGGGGGCGGGCAGAACAGGCGTCAATGCTATCTGTTGTCTTCGGTCGCAATGCCGCCGATTTAAATTACGCTATTATTTACTGATATAAATTAACAGCCCTTTCGAGTGAGGTGTATGTAATGGCTTGAAAAGGTGTTCAATGAGTTTTTTATTTAGAGACCGTTTCATAACCTGAGTGATTGCGTTTGTCCTTGCTAGAAGAACAAACGGTTTCTGCCGCAATTTTGTGGCTTATCCTTCTCAATGGCAGAGATATTGAGGTTATGAAACACGCTCTAAGAATGCTAATTACAGAAAATGAGCTCAATGTGGCTAGCAGTATCGTTGACCACCTACGGCTGCATTTGGTCCAGTCGATGGCAATGATCAGATTGATGATCTCTAAACAATGGTTCGAACCAGCTGATGCTCAACAGATGCATTACTCCACACTGTTACACCAGATTCTTGCTATTACCGCACAATGGGGCGGAGTTCGTGCCGATCAGCTCTGGTCACAGCTATGCCAGACAGGGCCGTTTAAAAATGTAGATTTAAACGATTTCAAAAGTCTGCTTAAACATATGGGAATATGTGGCCTGCTCACTCAACTTGCTAGCGGAGAAATGGTTGTTGGGGCAGAAGGGGAGAAACTGACTAACCATTACACTTTTTATGCTGTGTTCAATACACCAGAAGAGTTCCGCATTGTCACCGGAAACAGAACTCTTGGAACAGTGCCTGTGGACTCCCCACTGCTACCAGATCAACACATCATCTTCGGTGGGCGGCGCTGGAAAGTGACAGAGATCGAGACAGAGAAAAAAGTTATCTATGTAGAGGCGACCAAAGGCGGTCAGCCACCACAATTTAGTGGTGGAGGAATGTCTGTTCATGATGCCGTTCGTCAGGAAATGCTCGCTATCTATAGGGAAGGTGATTACCGCATAGCAATAGGCGGCAAGAAAGTAGATTATGCCGATGCTGCCGCCAGAAACCTATTTGCGGAAGGCTGTAGTAACTTTCAGCGTTATAACCTGCAAAATGAGTATTTTATTACGAGTGGGCAACACTGTTATGTAATTCCCTGGATAGGGGATAAAATTGTGAATACGATTACAGCCTTGCTCATACGTTGTGGTTTTAAAGCAAATTCATTTGGAGGTGTTATTGAAATCGATAACTCCAGTGCAGCTTCCGTTCAGCACGCGCTCAAAGAAATGCTGTTGTCAGGCTTGCCATCTGCATTTGATCTTGCCACATATGTTCCAGAAAAGACCTTAAATAAATACGACGAGTATTTACCAGAGTCCCTGCTTGCGAAAGGATTTGGGGAAAAAGCGTATGACATTGAAGGCACAAGTAATTGGTTGAAGAAGTACCTTCAGTAAACTGGCCTCAATCTAAGGGGGAAATGTTCCCCCCTTAGATTGAGGCCGATTAATGATATCAATGTTCGCTCTTTGCTCGGATCTGCCAGAAATCGAGGTCATAAGGTCTGCTTTGAGCGAGAAGCGGAAGTTCGAGATTGTCTCATATCCGATTATGACGAGAACATATTCGCGCTCACGATCATGATGAAGGCAATACAAAATCGGGGTATCTTAATCAACGGTGGGCAGGTAACCCATAGTCTAATTCCTGCCTTTTACGCAGTTAATGCTATAAGAGCTGCAATCTTAATTAAGGAGTAAAATAGTGGACACTTTGTCTATTAAAGGGGTTTTTGAAATTTTCGTTAACAATTGGGTTCCTGGTATCTTCACCTTCTTTTTAGGTATCTGTTATTCAAATATTGTTGAAAAAAAGAAACTTAAACAGAAGTTAAAGAACGATATTCTTGAGATCTTCATACCGGTCTTCAACGCAGGCAACGAGATCTCATTCGAAATCGCGGAGAATGCTTGCAGGAATATGAGAGGTACCTTTCAGTCATACAAGAGAATATATCCTGGTATCTTCAATAAAGAGGCAGAGAGTGAGCTTGAAGGCTTACTAAAAGATGGTTTCTTTATAAATGGTGAAGTTAATCAGCATTACTTTGAACCAGCCAACATTGAGAACCTGATTAAAAGATTGTAGCTCCGTTTAAAACCCGCCTTTGCGGGGGATTTGCCTCATGCGTCAATAACGACTATTTGATCTGCTTTCTGTTGTTCCACGCAATCTGCTATTAGATATTGCCGCTTTTGATACATTGACGACGTCCAGGCTCGGCAGTTCTGCCTTGGACGTGCGGTCAATTCAGTCCATCAGTTATGGGACTGTCTGCTTTCATGCTGAATACGAGATTTTTAACCGACAGTTATGAGCGGTAAGTCGATATTATACTATGAAACATAGAGTTATATTTTCATGATGAAATTGCACTTGCATTTTTGTTATGGGGGGTTAATCATCACAAGTGTAATTATTATATGGTTCTCAATACATTTCAACAATGAAAAGCATTGAGAACCAGCAATCATGCGTTTATTTCTATTCGTTAAATCGCTCGATGGTAACCCCAGTCATTTTTATTTCTAATTTTTTTATATTAAAAAACGCTTAAATGCGTGGCTAAATTTTTTGTCTTATGGCATTTCTTGCAAAAGATTTCGGCCTCAAATGTAAAATCATTCTCGTCTCTTTCTATTTTGCAAACTTTGTATTCAAGGTTTTCTGCATCATTACAACTTGGACAAAGATAGCTATCACATTCAATTGGTATCATTTTTTCAGTAGAGGTATACATCATACCACACATCGGGCATCTGCATTCTACATGTAGAGTTCCTTTACCGTGCATCCTCCAACCGTAACTAAAATTCTTTTCAATAGTTATAACCTTAACGTCACTTACATAGCGAGATTGGCAGTGATGACATAAATCAGGCTGCTTAAATACAATCTTTTGGTGTGGTAACGAGTTCATCCGAACCTTCCTTTAGTGGCTTATCAAAATCTTAATCGCATTTCTATCCTACCCTCAGCTCTCAAGGCTAGATGAGATTATTAAGTGTCCAATGATAAGCAAAAATATTTTAAATAGCATGAATTATTACAAACCGTTCGCACCTGGCACCGCACCGACCTGCTAAAGAGACGTAAGGTCAGCTACGAGCGAGGAGCGGACATATCATTCTGCTTAGATTCTAGCTCTGAATATAAAACAATAATTGCTCTATGATCATAATTTTTATCTCATATTTTAATCACTCAACGTCTTTATTTCTTTGAGCAATTTAGCTTTATCATCATCATTTTTAATAGATGATGTAATCTTCTCAGTTAATGCTAACAATCTAACGAACATTTCATTTAGATCTTTATCGTTTGGTGTTTCTATACCATGAAGTAAGTTATTTCTAATTCTTTTAAAATGGTTTAGTTCAATTGACTCTTCCCGCGTCAGCACTCCGTCAGAAACTAATGGCTCAAATTTTGCGGTGAAGAATTTTTTGTGCTGGCGATTATTTTGATTGTGAATTAAAGACACTGCTTTTTCTAGTAAAATCCATGTTTTAACAAATGACTCAAACCCTGATACGTCCTTATGTTCCCCAAGAGCATGTTTGAAATAATTTGAAAGATTTAAATTACTTCCAGCGCTCTTGTATGAATCATTGATAATCATTAGAAGCAACTGATCTGTGATTGTTTCTTTTTCACTTTGATTGATTTTACGCAAATATTCAGAAAGTTTACTGGCGCCTATGCTGGAATTATCTTCGAGATAATTAAATAAAATTTTAGTATCACCTAATTTAAGTTTGTTTAAATAATTCTTGTTAAGGGAATTGGTTATAAAGCTCGTCAGCTCATATCTGTTTGAAATATTATCTTTTTCTTTGGCTCTTTTTGTTATGGCTTTTTGAAGCCTTTCAAGAGCTATTTCGCCAATAAGCACTAATCCATTAATCTCATCCAGGATTGCAAGTTCCTCTTCAGACAAATCGCCTGCTAGAGGTTTGTAAACGAGGTCATGTTCGACTTCGGACCAGGCATGCATAAGAACCGATGCTACTTGAACCTCAAATAATGCACTTTCGTAACGCTTCTTATTTTGGTTAGAGTTTTTCAAATTGACACGATAATGAGATGCCCAGTAACCAGAAAACCTTTTTTCAAATTTAGGTTTATAAGATGCTTCTGGGAAGTTTTTCTTTTTTCGGACGTTAAATAAAAAATTAATGGTTTCATCAACTACTTCCCTATCTTTTGGGAAATATAAAGCCACTCGAACGCCGGCCAGATCGACTATATCTTCATATATATTAGCAACATCTGCATATGCTGACTTTTCATTTCTTTGATTTAGTTTTTGTTCTAAGCGGTCTGGTCGCTTAGCTCTGAATGAAACTATGGCTTTAATCCCTCTCTTTTCCAATTCCTGCTCAAGCAAGTTTGAGCCAATTTTTGCCAACTCAGAATAGTAATCATACTGCTTGCTATATTGTTCTAAAAAATCTTTTATAACACTCATAGAGACTAACTACTCCTTGTATAAGAACACTGAATCGAATGATAAAGAAACCTAACGAACTCTAGATGGATAGGTGATAGATTATCCACTTTTGGCACTGTGATAAGAAAGGGTTTCAAAACCCTCTTGAAAAAAACCATGTTGCCCAAAAATCCCACCGCATGGCTACTTCACTACTTTCTGACGAACTCTGGCATATCATCCAGCCTCTTCTCCCTGAGCACACTCCAGACCCTCGCGGAGGAAGACCTCGTGTATCTGACCGACAAGCGCTATCTGGCATCTTGTTCGTACTGATGACGGGGATTCCTTGGCGACATCTGCCTACCTCTCTAGGCTTTGGCTCCGGTCCTACCTGCTGGCGACGGTTGAAAGAGTGGCATGAGGCAGGCGTTTGGCAGCAACTCCATCATGAGCTGTTACAACGTCTGCATTTGGCAGACCGCATCGACTGGGAACGCGCCTGCGTGGATAGCTCATCCGTGAAGGCGAAAAAGGGGGATCTGCCGTAGGCCCCAATCCCACCGATAGAGGGCGCCCGGGGTGCAAGCGCCATGTACTGACGGATAGCAATGGTGTGCCGTTGGTGGTGCTTTTTTCTGGAGCCAACATGCACGATAGCGTTCCGCTGACGGCGTTACTGGAAGGGTTACCTAAGCTGCAAGGCAGTCGTGGACGACCTCGGCATCGTCCGAACAAGCTGCACGCTGACAAAGCCTATGACTACACACGTTGCCGGGAAGCCTGTGGTGTTCGAGGTATCACACCGCGCATAGCGCGCCGAGGCAAGGACAGCAGCACGACACTAGGTCGGCACCGTTGGGTGGTAGAGCGAACTTTTGCATGGCTCAATCACGCTAAACGACTAGCCGTTCGGTGCGAGCGTCGACTCGATATTTACTGTGCCTTCACATTGCTGCGATGTGCCATGATCTGTTTTAAAAAACTGATGCTAGGGTTTTGAAACAGTCTCTAAGCCAAGCATTAGAGGATGAAACGGATAAACTGAATCAGGCGCATCAATTGCTGGAGCAGGTTAAAGCTGCTCTCAGTGTCAGTTCTGACATGGCGGCGCTCGAAAAAACAAAAGCTTCACTCCTAAAGGTTCAACATAAGCTCGGTTTACGTGAACAGATTGTTACCGTTGCATCACAAACACGAGATGCTTGGGATAGGCATATAGATGACGTTGCAAAACAGAGTCTTGACCAGCTATTACTACCCGCGTCTGAACTGTTTTCGCGCATGCATGCTAATGAAGTATATCAGGCACTCAGTATGGGAAAAGATCAGCGGGCATTTTGCTGGGAGGCTGTTATGAACCATGTGCCCGAACGTGGTGTGGGATATAATGATGAATATACGCCACTCACTACCTTAAACGCACAGACGCACTTCAGTCAGGGACAACGACAAGACCTTGCGCTTTCTCTCTTCCTTGCAAGAGCGCGGACTTTAAAAGGCTCATTTTTCCTAGATGAGCCTGTTGCCCACCTAGATGATCTCAACCGGGTCGCTATGATGGACGTTTTCAGAATGCTTACCAACAGTGAGTCCAATATGCGCCTAGTGCTGACTACTGCAAGTCAGGGTCTTCGTCGTCATATGCGTCAGAAGTTTTCCACCGAGTCATGTAAAGATAAGTTACGTATTATTACGCTGCACGGTAATCCCCTGCATGGCGTAACAGCAACCTATAGCTAACGGGTATGTGATATATCACTTGACATAAAAAGGCCTTCTTCTACATTGAAGGCCTGCTCATATGGCTACCTCACCAGTGGCGATGCTAGCTTTTTAGCATGGCTACGCTCAATTGTCCCTTACGAGCTTTCATGCGCGCTGCCGGAATGGTCCATAGGGCGTTATCAAGATCGAATTCTGTCCATTCTGCTTCGGTGGCTTCCGCAGGACGCGCCAATGTCCACCACATAAGCCACATGCAATAGTTAACCTGATACGAGCCACGACTATTGTCAAAACAGCTTAGTAACTTTCCGATTTGCTGAGGATTTAGTGCCTGTTTGTGCTGTGTCTTATTAGCCGGAAGGGCCTTGCGCACAGGCCATACAGGATCGCTATCAGCTCTAAGCGTCGCGACTGCCAACTCAAAAACTGATGAAATGGTGCGACGGGCTTCAGCGGCAACGGTCGGAGCGCCGCGCTTAGCCGTTTCCTGAAGAATTTTAAGAATGTGGTGCGGAGTGATTTCTCTGATAGGAAGTTTGCCGATGGCGGGGAAAACTACACGCTCAAGCATATCCAGTCGCCGCGTTTTGGTGATTTCGGCCCAGTCTTTCAGCTGCAACCACTCTTTGGCAATCAGCTCAAAGGTGTTGGATGCGTCGTTGACCTTGCGGATCTTATCTAACTGGCGAGCCTGTGTCGGGCTAACTCCATCTGCGACTTGTTTACGCGCTTGCTCACATTTCTCGCGAGCTTCGGCAAGTTTGACCGTCGGGTACTCACCCAACGCGAACATGCTGGATTTGCCGTTGAGTTTAAACCGATAGCGCCAGGCCTTTTTGCCGTTGGGTTTCACTTCGAGGTAGAGGCCATTGAAGTCATTGAGTCGATAGAGTTTTTCTTTCGGCTTAGCAGTGCGGCATTGCGTATCGGTGAGCATAACGGGGCCTTGTTTATTTATTATACCGTTATTGTACTCACTTAAAATGAAGATGAAAGAATATTGTACTCATCCATGTACTCATTTTTGACAGCGTTGTTATGAGATGAATTGAGACATTGTGAAATGAAAAATCCACGCAATTGCGTGGATTTTATATGGTTTCTCCGTTGATATGAGATTCAGCGAAACCTCATGAGACAGCAGATTTTATTTAGACATTAAAGCGGAAGTGCATAACATCGCCATCTTGTACGATGTAAGATTTGCCTTCTAAGCGCCATTTACCCGCTTCTTTTGCGCCGCTTTCACCTTTGAATTCGATGAAGTCGTCATAGCTGATCACTTCAGCACGAATGAAGCCTTTTTCGAAGTCGGTATGGATCGCTGCGGCAGCCTGTGGTGCAGTTGCGCCCACTTTCACCGTCCATGCGCGTACTTCTTTTACGCCCGCGGTGAAGTAGGTTTGAAGGCCAAGCAGTTTATAGCCCGCGCGGATAACGCGGTCCAGCCCGGCTTCTTCCATGCCCAGCTCTTCGAGGAACATGGCTTTCTCTTCCTCGTCGTCCAGCTCGGCAATTTCAGCTTCCAGTTTGTTGCATACCGCAACAACTTCCGCTTCTTCGGAAGCAGCGATTTCGCGCACGATGTCGAGGTACGGGTTGTTTTCGAAACCGTCCTCGCTGACGTTGGCGATGTACATCGTCGGCTTGAGGGTCAGGAAGCCATAGCCACGTACCAGCGCTTTTTCATCATCGGTCAGACCGAAGCTGCGCAGCGGCTGGCCTTCTGCCAGATGCGGCTGGATGCGTTCGAACAGCGCTTTGACAGCAATCGCTTCCTTGTCGCCACCTTTGGCCGCACGTACCAGACGGGTCAGGGCTTTTTCGACCGTGCCCAGATCGGACAGGGCCAGCTCGATATTGATTGTTTCAATATCGGCACGCGGGTCGACGTGGTTGGCTACGTGAATGACGTTATCGTCTTCAAAGCAGCGTACGACGTGTGCGATGGCTTCGGTTTCACGAATGTTGGCCAAGAACTGGTTACCCAGACCTTCACCCTTCGATGCCCCCGCGACCAGCCCCGCGATATCCACGAATTCCATCGTGGTGGGCAGCGTACGCTCAGGGTTGACGATTTCGGCCAGCGCGTCGAGGCGCGGGTCGGGCATCGGCACGATACCGGTATTCGGTTCGATGGTGCAGAACGGGAAGTTTGCCGCTTCGATACCGGACTTGGTCAGCGCGTTGAACAGCGTGGATTTACCCACGTTCGGGAGGCCGACAATACCGCAATTGAAACCCATGGCATGATCCTGATAAATAGAGGCCCGAAGGAAAGAACCTAGAAGCGGACGGCGTGCAGGCGATTCATGGCCTTTGCCCAGTCCCCTGACAGTGCCAGAGGCAGAGCATCGACGGCAGCTTCGATCGCTGAGTCGATGGCAATCCGATCGCTCTTGCCGGGCGAGCCAAGCACATAGTTGACGACGCGGCTAGCATCACCAGGATGACCGATACCAATACGAAGACGATGGAAGGAGCGGTTATTGCCTAGAGCGCTGATGATGTCGCGCAGGCCATTGTGGCCACCGTGGCCACCCCCCTGCTTGAAGCGCGCCTGTCCGGGAGGAATATCAAGCTCGTCGTGGGCCACGAGCAGTTGCTCGGGGGACAGCTTGAAGAATTTGGTGAGCAGTGAGACCGATTGGCCGCTGCAATTCATGAACGTGCTGGGAAGCAGCAGGTGGACAGTGTGACCGTCCAGCTCGACTTTAGCGTAGTCACCGAGGAATTTGCGCTCGCTGCGCAGTGATGCCCCGGCCTGCCGTGCCAGCAGTTCGACCATCCATGCCCCGGCATTGTGGCGCGTATCAGCATATTGAGCTCCTGGATTACGTAGCCCGATAATAGCCGATACTGTGCTCATAAGAACTGCCTCTTGCCGCCGGAGCCGTGGACACACCACGGCTCTCGGAAAGGATACATGGATGGTCGAAGGGAGCGATTAAGGCTTATTCAGCGGCGCTGTCTGCTGCCGGTGCATCGCCTTCTTCGCCTTCTGCTTCGCTGTGATCTGCTACGCGATGGACGCTGACCAGCGGCTGGTCGTGGTCTTCACCGTGAGCCAGTTCAACAGCTGTAACGCCTGCCGGCAGTTTCAGGCCAGACAGGTGGATGGTTTCACCCACGCCCAGATCTGCAACGTCGACTTCCAGGTGGTCCGGAATGTTCTGCGGCAGGCAGCTGATAGCGATATCAGTGTTCTGGATGTGCAGTTCACCGCCGTCGACTTTAACGCCTTTGCAGTTTTCTTCGTTGACAACGTGAAGCTGTACTGTCAGCGTGATTTCTTCGTTAGCGTTGACACGCATGAAGTCGGCATGCAGAAGAACCGCTTTGAACGGGTGACGCTGCAGGTCACGAACAACAACTTTCTCTGCTTTGCCATCAACGTTGATCGTGATGATGGAAGAGTAGAAAGATTCATCTTCGATGGCTTTGTACAGCGCCGGTTTGTCGATAGCGATCGGCATCGGTGCAGTTTCACCACCATAGATGATACCTGCAACACGTTCGTTCGCACGACGCAGGCGGCGGCTCGCACCTTTCCCCAGCTCCGTACGGACGACAGCAGTAAGAGTGTAATCGTGTTTCATGGAATAGACCTCATCGGTATTCCCGTGGGAATACGCATAGTTGATAGGCGCAGTAGACGCCTTATTAACGAAATTGACAGGCCCGCGACCAGGTCCTGTCATTCGTGAAAAGGGGGATACAGCCGAAGCTGTACCCCCTTTGCAGTCAACGCTTGTCGTGCTGAGGCTGTTGGCCTCAGTGAAACATGGCGCTGACAGATTCTTCGTTGCTGACGCGACGAATGGCTTCACCGATCAGACCTGCGACGGTCAGCTGGCGGATTTTGCCGCTGCGACGCGCTGCTTCGGAAAGCGGAATAGTGTCGGTAACGACCAGTTCATCAAGCTGAGAGCTTGAGATATTGTCGATAGCCGGACCGGACAGGATCGGATGCGTTGCATAGGCCAGTACACGTTTGGCACCGCGCACTTTAAGTGCTTCGGCTGCTTTGCACAGTGTACCCGCCGTGTCGACCATATCGTCGACCAGAATGCAGGTGCGATCCTGAATATCACCGATGATGTGCATCACCTGTGCCTGGTTGGCACGCGGGCGGCGCTTGTCGATGATGGCCAGTTCCACATTCAGCTGCTTAGCGACAGCGCGCGCACGAACGACACCCCCGATGTCAGGGGAGACGATGACGACGTCATCGTAGTTCTGGCGCTCGATGTCATCTAGCAGGATGGGAGAGCCGTAGACATTGTCGACCGGTACGTCGAAGAAGCCCTGGATCTGATCTGCGTGCAAGTCCATGGTCATGACACGGTCTACACCGGCCTTAACCATCATGTCTGCCACGACCTTGGCCGAAATCGGCACGCGTGCAGAACGTACGCGACGATCCTGACGTGCATAACCGAAGTACGGCATGACGGCAGTGATACGAGTCGCGGAAGCACGACGCAAGGCATCAACCATCAGGATCAATTCCATCAGATTGTCATTGGTAGGAACACAAGTGGACTGGAGGATGAAGACATCCTTGCCGCGCACGTTCTCATTGATCTCGACGGCGATTTCGCCATCGCTGAACTGACCAACGGTCGCGTGACCAAGACGATTATCGAGGCACTCGGCGACCTTGCGTGCCAGTTCTGGGTGAGCGTTACCGGCGAAGACCATCAATTTGGACACAGCGCAAGCCACCTTTTGGATGCTTAGGGAATCTTGAAAAGTGCTTGGATGCCAGGTTGCTCGAAAAGGGTACAAGAGTGCCCTTAGAGATCGGTTCTGAATTTATTTAAATGAATTCAGTTGAGCGAGAAATGGCTGGGGTACCAGGATTCGAACCTGGGAATGCCGGTACCAGAAACCGGTGCCTTACCACTTGGCGATACCCCAGCAACCGATCAACCTGTCATGCCTGGTTGCTCGTTGAGCGTGGCATGAAGAGGAGAGATGTTGCTCGACTCAGTTAGAAACACTTGCCAATCAGTGTGTTCCTCGCTGACTCGGAGCAGGATATTACGACCTTCTTGTTCGTCTGTCAACCCCAGGATGATACAAGATCCTGTTCCTGTCAGTCGCGCGTCTCCGAATTGGCTCAGCCAGTCCAGTGCAGCAGCGATGGCAGGGGAGTGTTGCCGGACGATCGGTTCGCAATCGTTGCGTCCCCTCCGCAGTGCGTGCTCCATACTAATCACCGGGCTATAGCGTGTCAATTCGGGAGAGCGGAATACATCCGCGGTCACGACGGAAACGCCGGGGTGAACAACGCAGAATAATGGCGTGTCTAGCGGCGCTGGCGTCAGTTTTTCGCCGATGCCTTCACCCCATGCTGCAAAGCCGTGCACGAACACGGGTACGTCAGCGCCGAGCGTGACGCCCAGTGCCGCCAGCTGGTCGAGTGACAACGCCAGTTGCCATAGACGATTGAGGCCCAACAGGGTAGTGGCTGCATCCGAGCTGCCCCCGCCGAGACCGCCGCCCATGGGGATGCGTTTGATCAGATGAATATCTGCGCCGCGGCGCTCCGCTGGTCGTGCATGAGGCGCTGACGTTTCGACTTGCTGCAATAGTCGGGCGGCACGGATGATCAGATTCTGTTCCTGTTCTACACCTTCCACAGCTGGCGATAGCGTCAGCTGATTATCATCGCGGCAGAAGAATGTCAGGTCATCGCCGTATTTCAGAAACTGAAACAGGGTCTGCAGGTTGTGATAGCCATCAGGGCGCTTGCCCGTGATGTGCAGCATGCGGTTGATCTTGGCGGGCGCGGGCAGCGTGAGAGACATTGACATGGCAGGTTCCGTTGCGCTGGTGGCTAGTCAAAAGGCGTGTGGCTGTGCTCTATCTAATAAGAATAGGGCGGGCTTCAGTAGAGGCTGACGGTATGCGCCACGGCAGAAGTATAAAGATGAACCACGGGTAAGAAATAGGGGAAGAGGCGTAAGAGCGCTACAAGGCATTAATCTTCGACGTGGGGATACTATTTTGATGGAAGGCTGTTGAAAAAGGCCGTGTGATTCGTTTTGATCTTTCCTGCTTTCCTGCTTTCCTGCTTTCCTGCTTTCCTGCTTTCCTGCTTTCCTGCTTTCCTGCTTTCCTGCTTTCCTGCTTTCCTGCTTTCCTGCTTTCCTGCTTTCCTGCTTTCCTGCTTTCCTGCTTTCCTGCTTTCCTGCTTTACGTGTTGATCATCCTTGTTTCAGCAGGCCTGCCGAGTGAAAGGCTACGACGCTCTTCTGAGCGCCGTAGGTGCATAGCGGATAGCGGCCATCATTGACGTTTTTGCATCATGTCTGACCACGCAACGCCGGGTGCGGCGCGATGTTATGCCGTGTTTGTTGGTCTCATTCGGTGTCGTAACGGCCCGGGTGCCACTCTTTTTGCAACAGCGTGGCGTTCAGCTGTCCGTAATGCATTTTCAGGCGGCCTGGCAGCCAGTAGCCATCACTGAAGGTCCACTGACTGTATTCGATATGCCAGCCTTGCTGGTCGAGCGTGGCGGGGTAGCCGCACACATCAGGTGTCATGTGATAGGGCTGGTTGGGGGCGGGCAGTGCGCGGGCCCAGTAGTACAGCGCTGAAATTGGCAGCGACCAGCCCAGCTGCTGTTGCATCAGTCCTTCAGGAGATGATGCGTGGAATGTGCCATTGCCGTTAGATAACACGGCCTGATCGTTCTGCTGTTCAAGTGTGTTGCGGCCAATGCCAAAAGGGCCACTGATCATCATGCGGTAGTGATCGGGGTTCTGCTGTTGCCAGTCGAAGCTGGCGGTGTCGTTCTGCTGCGGTGTGCGCAAGTTGACTTTGCCGGCCACCGTCCAGCGCTGCAGCGCTTCCGTCTTAGGTATCTGGCTTTCCCAGCGGCCGCAGGGGCGTTCCTGCGGAGGCGTCGACGGTGAAAGGGCACAGCCCGAAAGCAGCAGTAGCCCGATGAATAGGCCTGTTAGGCGGCTTTTAAACAGCAGGTTCAACATAAGAGAAAGTGCTCCTCGGGAATAGGGTCATATGTTCTTGCTGGGCCAGCGCACGGAGTATGCTCCACTCTCACTCTACTTACCGTGGCGCTGACCCTGTCTTCTCTTTTCTATTTCATTATCTGACGATCGAACCGCCGTAATGTTGCATGGGCTGCGCTTGTAGCCGTTTGTGGTCAAGGCGACGGTGCGCGTAGCGTGGGAAACTGTTGCAGCAATGCACTGCGCGCGGCCTGATCCAGCGAGGATGACCGATAGAGCTGACCCAAGATGCGCTGGGCCTCGGCTTCATTGTGTGTCGCCATCAACGCCTGTAGATAGTGGCGTGCCACTTCCGGTGATGGCAGCGCGTTGTAGGCGCGTGCTAGCCATTGGCGGGCTTCGTCATACTGCCCCTGTCCGTAGAGTGCCCAACCTAAGCTGTCCTGTATTTCCGCATTGTCTGGGGCCAGTGTGATTGCACGACGCAGCAGCGGTACTGCCTGAGCATAGTCCTGTTTCTGGTCGGCCAGCATGTAGCCATAGGCGTTGAGGAATATGGGGTTATGGGGTTGGTGTTCGACCAGCAGTTGCAGGTCGCTCAACGCTTGGGGTATCTGCTGCTGAGCCATGCGCTGCATGGCGCGCAGATAACGTAGGCCGTCGTGCTCGGGATAGGCATCTACGATCTGTTCGAGCAGTGCTGAGGCTTGCTCCGGCTGCTGGGCTTGCTGCAAGGCGGAGAATTCGAGCTGTACCAACAGCAGTAACTGATCGGGGAAGCGCTCGCGCTGGTGGCGCATGAGCTGTGCTGCAGCATCATTACCTTGGCTTTCCTGCGTCAGCGTCAGCAGTCGTAGCTGAGCATGGGCGAACAGCGGCGAGGCTGGTGTGACCTGTTGGAATGCGCGCAGTGCGGCGTCGACATCATCAAGCTGGTCGGCGGTGACGCCTCGCAAGGCTTGCCGATGAGCCAGCAGGCCAGCATCTTGTGCTTCCTGTTCCGTCAACGGATAGTGCTCCATCAGACGTTGTGCGGCGTCGGCATGATGGTGATCAAGCAAGAACTGGGTCAGTTCGTTGATGGCACGGGCCGAGGCCGGAAGCTGTTGCACGAATTGATGAATATGGCGGTCGGCCAGGGTGGCGCCGGGCAGGTCGAGTTCAATGTCGATGCGCAACAGGCCAAAGCGAAACTCCTGTTGGCCGCCATGCGCCATAGCGGTATGTACGGTCTTCAAGGCGGCTTCAAGATGCCCAAGACGCTGCTCGACCAATGCTTTGGCAAACAGGGCATCCAGATTGTCAGGGTGGCGATGCAGGACATCATTCAAGCGCTGGAACGCTTCTGGATAGCGTTCGTCGCCTGCTAGCAGAGCGGCGCAGACGATATGAGCTTCATCATGGCTTGGGTACTGCTTCAGATAGGTATCGACCTGAGCGCGAAGCGCGTCGCGCGGCATAGGCTGTTCGGTAGCCATCCACGTTTCCAGCATGCTGTCGATGGCATCGTGATGGCCATAGCGGTCGAGAGAGAGCTGCCAGAACATCGCCTCAGCCCAGCGCTGTGCCTGCAGCGCCTGCTCGCATAGCGCGTGCATCATCGCCACATCGTCCTGAGAGAGGGCAAAAGATGCGTTTGCAGATGCCTGATCGAACAGTGAACGCCACAGCGTGACCGCTTCCAGCGCCAGAGAGGCGCTTCCCGCGCGCTGTGCGGTGCGCCAAGCATCCTGCGCCAGAGAACGATCGCCATGCAGGCGTGCCTGACTTAGATAAAGCTGGCTGGCATTGGCGGGGTGTTGATAGCGCTCTTCGAGATGTGCCTGAAGCAGTTGAGTAAGGCTCGGCTTGTCGAGGCCCGCACTGACCGGATCCCCGGGCATGGCGGGTGACGCGGGCAGCGATGCGGGCGCTGACGGTTCGGCGGCTGTCGGAGTCCGGTCGCGACACGCGGTCAGCGGCCAGATCAAGGCTGCAAGAATAAGCACTCTGAGCATGCGGACCTCGTGGCGTGTATGCGCTAGCCCGCGAAGGGGCGGTGTTCTGACAGCGAACGGCGGCGTGTTCTCGAAAGTACCCGCGGCGGTGTCCGCTGTGTCATCATGTCGCCATGCGATCTTTTGTCATGATAAAGCATTGGACCCATATGAGGCCAAGCCGATCTGCCGATGGCAGAGGGGTGTGCTAGAGTAGAAGACCTGCTCGATGAAGCGTGCGATGTTCAAACCTTCCTGTCGCCTTCAGTTTCTCCAATCGAGTCGATAGCCGCGTTTCATCGGATAAAGCCCCCATCCTGCTGAGGGATAGCATACAATTCATCCAGACTTCCGGTAAGGTTCGTTTACCGCGAAGCAACTACCTGAGGCGCTAATCGATGCCAGTCGATGCCGCCACTACACGGTGCTGTGATGACCTGTGCAGAGGCGCTGCCTTCATACGCTTGTCATTGCCACACGGTACAGATTGAATACGCCACTCCTTTTCCGACGATGTTGCCCTCGCGCAGCGTCCTGATGATCACGACCGATGCCATGACACTGCTGATACTGGGCATGAATCACCGTACCGCCTCGCAAGAGTTGCGGGGACGCGTGTCGTTCTCCGATGCGCAGAAAGCGTCTGCTTTGCAGGCGCTGGTGGCGCTCGACGGCGTTGCTGAAGCGGTGATTGTCTCGACCTGCAACCGCACTGAGCTGTATGTCAGTGGTAGCCCTCAGCTAGCCACCGTGCGTGGCGGCATTGAGCCGCTGCAGCACTGGTTGGAGCGCTATCACGATCTGCCGGCTGGCGCGCTTGATGACCACCTTTATGCCCATGCCGATGAAAGTGCCGTGGCGCATACTATTCGTGTGGCGAGCGGACTGGATTCGCTGGTACTGGGCGAGCCGCAGATCTTTGGTCAGTTCAAACAAGGCTATCAGTGCGCGCAAGATAGCGGCACTCTCGGGCCTCGTTTGGACAGCATGTTCCAGCATGCGTTCTCGGCGGTGAAGCAAGTGCGTAGCCGCACCGGCATCGGCGAGCATACCGTGTCAGTGGCTTATACCGCTGTACAGCTGGCGGGGCGCATCTTCGATCATTTCGAACGGGCCACTGCGCTGCTGGTCGGGGCTGGCGAGACTATTGCGCTGGTTGCGCGTCATCTGAAGGAAGCGGGAGTTCCTCGATTAATCATCGCCAACCGCACCGTGTCGCGAGCCGAAGCCTTGGCTCGTGAGGTAGGTGGTGAGGCGGTGTCGCTCGATGCATTGCCTGCAGCGCTTAAACAGGCGGACATCGTGATTTCCTCGACGGCCAGCCCAACGCCAGTGCTGACCTACGATATGGTGCGCGCCAGCATGAAAGCGCGCCGCTATGCCCCGCTGTTCATGGCGGATATCGCCGTTCCCTGTGACATTGAGCCTTCCGTTGCGAAGCTTGAGGACGTCTTCCTGTATTCGCTGGACGATTTCAACGATATCATCGATGACAATCGTCGCAGCCGTGAGCAGGCGGCCAACGCGGCCGAGCTGGTGATTGAGCAGAGTTTGCAGCAGTGGCGCGTAGCGTGCCGCCTGCGCTCAATCGGGCCCATGATCCAAAGGCACCGTGAGCAGGCCGAACAGGTGCGCCAAGCGGCGGAAGCGCAGGCACTGGCGCAGCTGGCACGCGGCCATTCTCCAGAAGAAGTGATCCAGAGGCTGTCCCATCAGCTTACCAATCGCCTGCTGCACGGCCCGACGACGCGGCTGCGGGATGCCTCGCGCGAGCAGCGGGATGATATATTGACCGCTTTTGAACACCTGCTGCTGGAAGAACCCGCCGCGGCCACGTCTGAACATCAACAAGGAACGCGATCTAGATGAAGGATACTCTGCGCGCCCGTCTTGCAACGGCGGAAGAACGGTTTGAAGAACTCTCGGCGCTGTTGTCCGAGCCGGATGTCATTCAAGATCAGAACCGTTTCCGCGACTACTCTCGCGAATACGCTGATCTCGAACCGTTGATCAGCGCATGGCGTGCCTTCAGCGCGCTAGAAGATGACATTCAGGCCGCTCAGGCGATGGCCAACGACAGCGACCCTGACATGCGGGCGATGGCTAAAGACGAACTCGAAGCACTGCAGGCCGACTACGAACCGCAGGTGCTGCGCATCAAGCAGCTGCTGATTCCCAAGGATCCTGACGATGAGCGTGGAGTGTTCCTTGAAGTGCGTGCCGGTACGGGGGGCGATGAAGCAGCGCTGTTCGCCGGTGATCTATTCCGCATGTACTCCCGCTATGCCGAACGCCGTGGCTGGCGCGTCGAAATTATCAGCGCCAGTGAGAGCGGGCAGGGCGGCTTCAAGGAAGTCATTGCCCGTTTGGCCGGCAGCGGCGTTTACAGTCGCTTCAAGTTTGAATCCGGTGCCCATCGCGTGCAGCGCGTGCCTGCGACCGAGTCGCAGGGGCGCATTCATACGTCAGCGTGCACCGTGGCGGTGATGCCTGAAGTGGATGAGATCGTCGATGTTGTGCTTGATCCCTCGACGCTGCGCATCGACACGTTCCGCGCCAGTGGGGCGGGCGGTCAGCACGTCAACACTACCGACTCGGCCATCCGCATCACTCACTTGCCGACCGGTACGGTAGTCGAGTGTCAGGATGAACGCTCGCAGCACAAGAACAAGGCCAAGGCCATGTCATTGCTGGCTGCGCGCATTCGCCAGCAGCAGGAAGACGAACAGCACAAGCAGCAGGCTGAAACGCGCCGCTCGCTGGTGGGTTCGGGCGACCGCTCCGAGCGCATTCGTACCTACAACTTCCCGCAGGGGCGCCTGACCGATCACCGTATCAACCTGACGATGTACAAGCTCAGTGATGTTATGGAAGGCGATCTGGATGAAGTCTTCGATGCGCTAATCCAAGAGCATCAGGCAGATCAGTTGGCAGCTCTTCAGGCATGAGCGATATAAGCGCTGATGCGCTGTTGAAAGCGGCCGCGCAGACCTTATCTTCCAGCAGTGATACGGCACGCCTTGATGCTGAACTGCTGCTTTGTCATGTCATCGGCAAGCCGCGCACGTGGCTGTACACCTGGGGCGATCAGACTATTGCAGAAGAGGCACGAGCCGCTTTTGCCACGTTGATTGAACGTCGCCATACGGGCGAGCCGGTTGCTTATCTGATCGGTGAGCGCGAGTTCTGGGGGCTGACACTGGAAACCGCGCCACATACCCTGATTCCGCGCCCCGATACGGAGCTGGTGGTTGACACTGCGCTCGCCCGCGCGACTCGTGCGGAGGGGCAGTTGCTGGATCTGGGCACAGGCACCGGGGCAATTGCGCTGGCATTTGCCAGTGAGCGAGCAGGCTGGCAGGTCATCGGCGCGGATGTTGTGCCCGAGGCCGTGTCACTTGCACAGCGCAACGCTCGGCGGCTGGGTATCGCTAATGCTCGTTTTATCGAAAGCAACTGGTTCACAGCGCTGCCGCCGACGGCTCGTTTCGAGCTGATCGTTTCCAATCCCCCTTATATCGCGGCGGATGATCATCACCTTAATGAAGGTGATGTGCGCTTCGAGCCTCGCTCGGCGCTGGTGGCGGACGATGATGGTCTTGCCGATTTGCGTCATTTGGTCGATACCGCTTGGCAGTTTCTGCGACCGGAAGGGTGGCTGCTGCTTGAGCACGGTTGGACCCAGGCCGAGGCGGTATGCGCTATGCTGAACGAATGCGGCTATGTACAGGTGGAATCTTTGACGGATTTGGGGCAGCAGCCGCGCGTCAGCCTAGGTCAGAAACCCATGAATCACACGGTGTAATACTACTGCACAGCATGTAGTGTTAATGCCGAGGAAGCGGGGACGCGAGGGTGCGTCATCCCGCTTCATCTTTTTTCGTCAAAACGGCTGGCATCTCGCGCAACTTTATATACACTGCGCGTTCATTTCCTTAGATGTCCTTCTGGCACAGTAGTCGCGCAACCTTGTGCGGCAATTGATATTTCTGGAGACGCCTTCATGACGGGAACCCCTTCCCAATCAACCGGGGTTGCGGAAAACAGCGCAGCCATGGACGATCCCCCCACCGAGGCTGCGCGCGGCGTTCCTGCAGCCGGTGCGCCGCGCGAAGCCTCTTCGATCTCGTTGCGTAATCTGTCTCGCCGCTTCGGTGATGACGCCATCGCGCTTGACGATATCGACCTTGATATCCGGCCCGGGGAATTCTTCACCCTGTTGGGCCCCTCCGGCTGTGGCAAGACCACACTTCTGCGTTTGATTGCCGGACTGGACGTTGCCGATGCTGGCGTGATCTCGATCGGTAACCGCGACGTCACCATGACGCCTGCGCATCGCCGCAGCATCAACACCGTTTTCCAGTCTTACGCCCTGTTCCCGCACCTCAACGTGCGCGACAACATCTCCTTTGGCTTGCGCATGCAAGGCATCAGCAAGGAAGATCAGGCTCGCCGTGTCGCTGACATCGCGACCATTATCAAGCTGGATGGCCTGCTCAACCGCCGCATCGACCAACTGTCGGGCGGTCAGCGTCAGCGTATAGCGCTGGCGCGCGCGCTGGTCTGCGAGCCTGACGTGCTGTTGTTGGATGAATCCCTCTCTGCATTGGATGCCGGGCTGCGCGAACAGCTTCAGTTCGAGCTGCGTGCTTTGCAGCAGCGCCTGGGCATGACCTTCGTGTTCGTGACTCATGATCAGGAAGAAGCCATGGTGATGTCCGACCGCATCGCGGTACTCAACGATGGCAAGATCCAGCAGGTGGGCACGCCGCAGGAAGTATACGAAACGCCGGTCAATCGCTTCGTTGCCAGTTTTATGGGGCACGACAACCTGTTTGATATCACTGCGCAGAGTGGCCGTCAGGTTGAAACGGCGTTGGGTGATCTGATCACCGAGTCGTCGCGACCGGGCAAAGTGGCGCTGATTCGTCCCGAAACCATCGAGCTGAGTCTGCCGGGCACTCCCGGTGTCGAGCCTGGGGCTAAGCTCAATCGACTGGAAGGGGACGTGATTGGTCGCTACTACCACGGGGCCACCGTCGAATATGAGCTGGCCTGTGGCGATGCGGAAATTCTCGTCGAAGAACGCAACAGTGGCGACCGCCTGTTTAAGGTGGGAAGCCGGGTACAGATCGAAATCTATCCCGAAGACGTCGTGGTGATCGACAGCTGAATGCTGTTTTCGTCTGAACTGGATGCCGAATCGAGAGGGAATGCCTCATGACTGCTTCACATGACGCCTATCGGCGTTTTCGGCGGCGTGAAACCCGCCACCTGCTCTGGACGACCGCGCCATCCGTACTGTGGATCTCGCTGTTTCTGGTGCTGCCCAGCCTGTATCTGGTGTCGATGGCGTTCATGTCGAACGACACCTATGGCCAGCCTACGCTGCCACTGACACTGTCGGCGTTCGACCAGCTGGCCGGTGACGGCGTTTTGGGCTGGAGTCCTGCCAACATCTACACGCTGCTGCGTTCGCTGGAATATACCGTCATCTCGTCCGTGCTGACGATGCTGGTGTCCTATCCGTTGGCGTACTACATCGCTACCAGTCGCCGTTCGCTGCGCCCCGTTATGTTGCTGATGCTGGTGGTGCCGTCGTGGACCAACCAAGTGGTGCGTGCGTTTGGCTGGATGAACCTGCTGGCGCCTGAAACGCCGCTCTCCGATGCGGCCAGTGCGATGGGGCTACTGTCACCGTGGATGGGGCTGTACCCGTCACCGTTCGCGGTGATGCTGGGGCTGGTCTACAACTTCCTGCCGTTCATGGTGCTGCCGCTCTACAACTCGTTCGAGAAGCTCGACGTGTCGCAGATCGAAGCGGCACGAGACCTGTACGCTTCGCCGTACAAGACGTTTTGGGCGGCGATCTTTCCGCAGACACTGCCAGGTTTGCTGGCCGGCATGGTGCTGGTGGCGATCCCGGCTTTCGGTATGTACGTGGTGCCCGAACTGCTGGGCGGTGGGCGTGCCATGATGATCGGTAACCTAGTAGCGCTGCAGTTTGCAGAAGGGGCCAACTGGCCGCTAGGGGCTGCAGGTGCGCTGGTGATGTTGATCGCCACGTTGGTGGGTATCTGGCTACTGCGCCGGATGGGGCGCAAGTTCGGCGGTGGCGAGGAGGTGCTGGTATGAGGCATGTTCAACGTCGGCACCCGATGTTTGGCATCTTCTGGTGGCTGATGGTGCTGTTTCTCTATCTGCCGTTAGGCATGGTGGTGTTGTATTCCTTCAACAGCATCAACAGCACCGCACACTTCGCCGGGTTCTCACTGCGCTGGTACCGCCAGCTGCTGGAAAACGAAGAGCTGTTTAGTGCCTTCAAAAACAGCATGATTCTGGCGGTGTCTTCCTCTGCTATCGCCTTGGTGTTGGGCAGCATGCTGGGGTATGGCCTTTATCGGCACCGTCGGCGCGGGCTGGGCTGGCTGATCGCTTTGATCTATCTGCCGGTGGTAATGCCTGACGTCGTATTTGGGTTGGCCGAGATGACCTCGTTCGTCAAGGTGGGCAGCTGGATCGGCCTCTTCTCGCCCGGACTGACTACCATGACGCTGGCGCATGTGACCTTCGAGCTTCCGTTTGTGGCACTGCTGGTGTATTCGCGCTTCGTCAATATGGATGCCGCACTGTTCGATGCCGCGCAGGACCTCTACGCGTCACCGTCTAAGCGCTTCACGCACGTGATCCTGCCCGAGATCAAGCCGGCGCTGCTGTCGTCGTTCTTCCTGTCGTTTACGCTGTCGTTCGATGACTTCGCCATCAGCTTCTTCACCGCAGGGCCAGAAAGCGCCACGTTGCCGATCTACATCTGGAGTTCGATCAAGCGCGGGGTCTCGCCGTCGATCAACGCTATCGGCAGTCTGATGATTCTGGCGGTGATGGTGGCCGTGATCATCATGCTGCTGGGCAACTGGAGAAAGAGGGCGCGCGCATGATGATGCACCGCATACGGCACACGATTAATGGCATTTGCCGCCGTGCTCGGTGGCTGGGCTGTGCGGCGCTGCTGGCGCTTCCCATGGCGGCATCGGCCCGTGAAACGCTGTATATCTTCACGTGGACGGATTACACCAGCCCTGAAGTGATTGATGCGTTCGAGAAGCAGTACAACGCGCGCGTGGTGCTGAACTATTTCGGCACCATGGGGGACATGTATGCTCGCTTGCAGGCGGGTGGCGATGCCCAGTTCGACTTGGTCATTCCATCAAGCTACTACGTTCCGCGCCTGATCCACTCGGGGCTTGTTCAGCCTCTGGATCATTCCAAGCTGCCCAACGAGCGCAATCTGCTGCCGGTATTCGCCGAAGCGGACTATGATCCCGGTCTGAAATACAGCATGCCCTATCAGTGGGGCTCCACCGGGCTGGTCTACGACACGCGTGTTTTTCCGAATGCACCGAAAAGCTGGGCCTTGCTGTTTGATCCTAAGCTCAACCCTGACGCACCGTTTTCGATGCAGACCGACGGCAATGTGATGATCGCGGCCGCCTGTGCCTATCTGGGCTATGGGTATACCTGTCAGGATCAGAAACAGTGGATCGACGCGGCCCATCTGCTGCTGAAAACCCGCCAGCGCAGCAACTTCACAGGCTTCGTTGATGGTGCCCCAGTGCTGTCACAAGTCGTGCGCGGCGTAAATCGGGTCGGCGTGACGTTCAGTGGCGATTTCGTGAATCAGCGCAACGAAGACCCCGAAGGCTTCGAGCATCTGGCCTATATGCTGCCGAAGGAAGGCTCCGAGCGCTGGGTCGATGTCATGATGATTCCCAAACGAGCACCTCACCCCGAATTAGCGCATGCGTTCATCAATTTCGTGATGGATGCTAAGCAAGGGGCGGCACTGTCGAACTACATTTATAACGCGTCGCCCAACCAGGCCTCGCAGCCTTATCTGGACGACGTGCTGCGCGAAGCGCCAGCATGGCCGACGGATGAAGAGCAGCAGCGCTTGCACATGCTGCCGGGGCTAGACGGTGTGCCTTTGCAGACGTTCCAGAAGATATGGAGTGAAGTGCGCTCGCGCTGATCGTCCCAGTGATGACCGGAAAAGGGTAATGCCAGTGGTGTTGCCCTTTTCTTTTCATGGGTTTTCTGTCTACGTTGGCGTGATGGGCGGAAAGGGGAGCGATGTGCGTAATAGCGCGGTGCGGTGGCATGCGTGCTGGCCTTGGAGCATCAGAATAGCAGTAATAATGCCACCTTCTTTTGTGTCGTTTAATTAATAACCGTGTGTTATGGTTGTGGGGCGCTTTGTCGCTGCCTTGGCTTGTCAGGGAGTGCCGCTGCACGAATGACGCTTCACTTTTCTTTCTGACGCTAGCGTGCAGAAAGCGGGCAATGTATACCAGAGGATCACGATGCTTGACGCCATTTCTTCAGGCATGAGCCATGTCATAGACCTGTTGAAGCTGTACCAGGATGATTTGCTGTTCTATACCGGTCAGCACTTGATGCTGGTGGGTATCTCGATGGCGATGGCACTGTCCATTGGGCTGGTGGCCGGGATCGTGTTAAGTCGTCCCTCTCTGCGCCGCTATGGCGAAATTGGCATGCAAGTCTTCAACGTTGCCAATGCCGTTCCTCCGATGGCTGTCCTGATGATCGCTCTTATCGTCTTTGGTATAGGCGAAGTGCCTACTATTATCGCGCTCTGGCTGGCATCACTGCTGCCGATCGCCCGCAACACCTATCAAGGCCTGCTAAGCATCAATCCTTCGATGCGTGAAGCGGCGCGCGGCATCGGCTTGACGCCCTCGCAGCAGCTGTGGCTGGTCGAACTTCCCAATGCCGTCCCCACTATTATGGGGGGCGTGCGCACCGCGCTGGCGATCAACGTCGGCAGCGCACCGTTGGCCTATCTGATAGGGGCCAACAGTCTGGGTAGCCTGATCCTTCCCGGTATCTATCTGCACGACAATACCAAGATGCTGATTGGCGTCGTGGCAACGTCGCTGCTGGCGCTGATACTGGACGGTATCATGGCCCTGTTGACTCGACTGATCGCGCCCCGCGGTGCACTGACCACCGAACCAGCTGCTTTCTGAGCGCTGTCCACCCCGTGAAAGAGGCCGCTTGCAGCGTTGTTCTACGCGTTCTGCGGCCTTGAACCGAGAACGCCTCATGAGATTTAGCTGGACCCGTTGTTGCATGTACACCACTGGGGCACTCGCTGCAGTGGGCCTCTCGCTTTCCTCCGCCGCAGCCGATGTGCTGCGCTTGGGCGTCAAACCCATCACGTCCCAGCGTCTGCTGGCTGAAATGACACAGCAGTATCTCGCACCGCACGGTTACCAAGTGATCCCGTCATGGGGGCTGCCGACGTCGATGGCGCGCCCGGCGCTTGCCAACGGCGAACTGGACATGGTGTGGGAATACACCGGGACCTCGCTGGTCAATTATCATCATGTCTATGAACAGCTTGATGAAGAGGGCACCTTTCGCCGTGTATCTGAATTAGATGGTGAACTGGGGCTGACGTGGCTGTCGCCCGCGTGCAATGATACCTACGCGATTGCTATGCCGGAAAAAGTCGCCGAGCAGGAAGGCGATATCCGTACGCTCAGCCAGCTGGCCGACTATCTGCGCCGCACGCCTGATACCTCCCATCTGATCGCTATGGATATCGAGTTCGGTAACCGCCCTGATGGGATGCCGGGCCTGATGAAGCGTTATGACATGTCGATCCCTCGCCGCGACCTGCGTTCTATGGATGCTGGTGCCGTTTATCTGGCGCTGCAAGGGCAGCAGGCATTGGCCGGTGAGGTGTATAACACTGATGGGCGCATTCAGGCCTTCAACCTGCGTGTGCTAGAGGACGACAAACACTTCTTTCCCGCGTATAGCGTTGCGCCCATGGTAAGAACGGCTTATGTGCGCCAGCATCCCGATCTGGCGGCGCTCATGAAGGACTTGACGGACCTTCTCGATGAACACGCGATGCGCAGGATCAATGCGCAGGTCGATGTCGAAGGGCAGGCCGTGTCCAAGGTCGCTCATGACTTTTTGACACAGCATCATCTTCTTTGAGGTTTGCATGAACGTGCTTTCTTCTGTTGCTCGGCAGTGCCTGATGTATGGGCGCTCTCTTCGCTACTGCGCGATGGGCCTTGCGCTCATCGGTGCCGGGCTTGCCCAGACCGCTCAAGGGGCCGTACTGCGCCAAGGTGCGCAGGCCTTCACCGAGCAGCGCCTGCTGGCCACCATGACCGAAATGTATCTGGCTAAGCATGGTTACCAAGTTAAAACCTCTTGGGGACTGACCGTTTCCATGACGCGGCCCGCCCAGCTGAATAACGAGCTGGACATGGTCTGGGAATACATCGGTACATCGCTGATCGAATATCACCACGTCGATGAACTGCTGGACGAACGCCAGTCGTTCCAGCGCGTCTATGATCTGGACCGCGCGCTGGGCCTGACGTGGCTGTCACCCGCCTTCAACAATACCTATGCCATTGCCATGCCCGAAGGCATCGCACAGAAGGTGGGTAACCCGCGCACGCTGAGTGACTATGTCCGCTATGTGCGCGAAACGCCCGAACGCCACCACCTGTTTGCCATGGACGTCGAGTTTGATGGCCGCGCAGATGGTATGCCCGGAATGGCCAAGCGCTACGGTCTCAACCTGAGCCGCGGCGACAAGCGCTCGATGGATGCCGGACTGGTCTATCTTGCGTTGCAGGCCGAGCAGGCCGAGGCGGGCGTGGTCTATAACACCGATGGTCGTATCCAAGCCTTCGGGCTGAGGGTACTGCAGGACGACCTGCATTATTTCCCCGCCTACAACGTGGCCCCCATCGTACGCAGTGACTATTTGGCGGCACATCCTGATTTGGCGCCGTTACTGAAGGCGCTCACTGATACGCTGGACGAAAGCACCATGCGTCGCCTCAACGGCAGCGTCGACGTCGAAGGGCGTTCGGTGTCTCAGGTCGCACGCGACTATCTTGTTCAGCAGCATCTGCTTTAAGGCTTTTACATGACGCTTATCAATGCACTGCTCAACATGGACTGGTACCAGGTCGGTATCTTGACCGTGCAGCACCTTCTGATGGTTGGTGCCGCGGTACTGCTTGCCGTGATCATCGGTGTTCCCCTCAGCGTGCTGTGCGTCAGACTACGTTGGCTGGCCGCTCCCATCATGTCGATCGCGACGATGATGATCACGCTGCCAGCCATCGCGCTGTTCGGGATCATGATGCCGTTCTATGCCCGCTATGGCATGGGGCTGGGCGCGGCTCCGGCAATCTCTGCCGTCTTCATCTATTCGCTGTTGCCCATCATTCGCAATACATACCTCGCGTTGTGCGGCGTGGACGACAGCATCAAGGAAGCCGGGCGCGGTATCGGCATGACTTACTGGCAGCGGCTATTCATGGTGGATATTCCCATTGCCGTGCCTTCCATCATGAGCGGCATCCGTACGGCTGTCGTTATGGACATAGGCACCATGACCATCGCTCCCGTCATCGGGGCCGGAGGCTTGGGGCTATTGATCACCAACGCCATTGGACAGAGCAACAAGGTGCAGATATTCATTGCGGCGATCATCGTCACACTGCTGGCCATCATCGTTGACATCATTCTTCACCAGATTCAGAACCTGCTGACTTCCAAGGGAATTCGTGCATGATCGAACTTGATTCGCTGACCAAGCAGTTTCGCCAGAAACAAGGGCTGACGACTGCCGTCGACCACGTCAACATGACCGTCAAAAGCGGCGAGATGTGCGTATTCCTTGGCCCTTCGGGCTGTGGGAAAACCACAACGCTGAAGATGATCAACCGCCTGATCGAGCCGACTTCCGGTCGTATCCTGATTGATGGCAACGACACCCGCGGCATCGACAAGGTCGAACTGCGTCGCTCGCTGGGGTATGTCATTCAGCAGGTCGGTCTGTTCCCCAACATGACCATCAAAGACAACATCATGGTGGTGCCCAAGCTGTTGGGATGGGACAAGAAGCGCATGCACGAACGTGCGTGTGAACTGATGTCGATGGTGGCGCTGGAGCCTTCGCGCTATTTATCGCGCTACCCGAACGAACTGTCGGGCGGCCAGCAGCAACGCATTGGGGTGATCCGAGCGTTGGCCGCTGATCCGCCCTTGCTGTTGATGGATGAGCCTTTCGGTGCCATCGACCCGATCAACCGCAGCGCCATTCAGGACGAATTCCTGATGATGCAGCGACAGCTGCGCAAGACGGTCATTATGGTCAGCCACGATATTGACGAAGCGCTCAAGCTGGCGGACAAGATCGCGATGTTCCGCGATGGTCGCTTGGTGCAGTTCTCAACCCCGGATGAGTTGTTGGCGCGTCCGGCCGACGAGTTCGTCGCGACCTTTACGGGCGGTGACAGTACCCTCAAACGACTGCTGCTAGTAGCAGCGGGCGATGCGGTGAGCGAGCCAATCTCGGTATCGCGCAGTACACTGATTGCCGACGTGCGTCGTTTGATGGATGACCACGAGCGTCGCCATATCGTGATCGTCGATGAACACGGCAAGGCACAGGGTCAGGTTCGTCGTCAGGACATTAAAGGCGTGCTGGAAGACCGTCCGGTAGGTGACTATCGCCAGCCGCTGGCTGTCACTAGCCAGTGGGACGATAACCTGCGCGTACTGTTGTCGCGTATGTATGAGTACAACATCGACTGGGTGCCCGTGCAGGATGAAAACGAGCGCTTTATCGGTGAGATCAGTCAGGATTCGATCATTGCGCTACTGAGCACCCAGCGCTGAGCGTTGATGGCCGCACAATAAAACGAACAGCGCGGCCGCTGCTATCGAGAGCTTTCCATGTGCCTGAATGTGTTATCCACACCCGCTGTAACGATCACTTCCTGCTCATCCATCGGCGTGGCAGAGGCCTGCCTGCTGCTGCTGGCCGACCCTGAATGGGATCAGATCGCACACTATCTGAACGATAGCCACTGTCTGGTCATCAAGGAAAAAGACGAGAGTGTGGGTATCGTAGCGGTTATGGCCGTGCGGCCAGGTGTGATGGAGCTCATGAACGTAGCCGTACGGCCCGACCGCCAAGGGCGAGGCTATGGCCGGCAGTTAGTAACGGCAGCGCAGGCATACGCCCAGCAGCAAGGTGCCGTTTCGGTTGAAGTGGGCACCGGCGACTCCAGTCTGGGCGCGCTAGCGCTCTATCAGCGCTGTGGGTTCACGATCAAGACGATCGACAAGGACTACTTCCTGCGCCACTACAGTGCCCCCATCTATGAAGAGAACCGGCAGTGTCGGTCGCGCATCACCTTGTCATGGGTGGCTCGTGGATACCAGCACGGTTTGGGACGATGACGAACCGGAGCCGCAACGGGGGGCGCCTTCTTCAGCGGCAATAGCGTATTCAAGCGCACGTACCCTTTCTGTTCGCCAATCTGATCCAACGTTCTGGCATCGTAGAACGCCACGTATGCCCATTCCTTGTTGACAGTCTGTAGTTTAGCGAGCAGCGTATCGTTGCCTACCGGAATCGTATTGGCTGCGCGATCGTCAGGTGCCGCTTTCAGGAAGATATCTTTCTGGTTGGGTGGCAGTCGATAGAACGTCAGGTAAGGGTGGCGTTCTCCACAGTTGATGAACTTCTCATCCGTAGTCGTATCGGCAAGCCCTGACGACATGTCCGGTACAAACGATGACAGCTGAGTGGTTGTGTAGGCCGACGTGCACTCGAAGGCTTTCGTCAGACTGGGCACGGTTAGCGTTCCCGGTTGGTTGAGGTAGCCTTCCTTGTTCTGGAAGAACTCGGTGGGTACGTACGAAAAGTGCTTGGTGATAAACGTACGGTTCTTCTTGTCTTGCTTGTCGACGGGCACGTTGACCACCATGGTGGGGGCAGAGCCATCGTTATGGACGATGTAGCGCATTTTCAGTTGAGGCGTGATCTTGGTGGCGTCCTTATTCCATTCGCTCTGCCAATAAGCCTGCAGCACACCGTCATTCAGCGTGTGCTGCGCAAAAGCTGTTGATGAACTCAGCAAAAGCGTTGCCGCCAAGAGGAAAGAAGCTTTTTTCTTCATGTCCGCCCCGTTATAAGAGTACACGCCCTTTTACCAGAGCCACTGGCAAAAGGTTCAAGGAAGCCCGCAGAAACGATACGCCTCACCGTGAGGGCGGTAAGTCCTGCGGGTTTCACTGGGTATTGTGTATGCTATATCGGCAGCAGCTTCGAGATGATAAGTGGCTGTTTTTCTAGTCTACGGGCGTCAGGGCTTACGCCAATAAGACCGAAGTGCCTTCTCGAAGATAATCTCATTATAGTAGGCCGTCGCCAATTCCACTGCTGTAAAATAAAACGAATAACAACGGCGTTTTTGTATTAACTTTTTAGTTCTGATTGGTCGGTGCATACATGTTTTATCGGTCCTGTGTAATATTGAAAAATAAAACACATAAAATAATAATTTTTTCGGATATGAATTTTGTCATTAGGCTTTTAGAGAATTTTAAATTCTCTCTTCGCTATACGATTAATGTTGTATGACGAAGAGAGGCAATACTGGCAATTAATTTTTAATTATCTGCTTTAAAATTATTTGTGCGTACATAGCCTTTTATGGGCGATATTAAATTAGACGCTCCCGCATCATATACACCTGCAAACATCCATTCTTCATTGATTTTTTCTATTTTTACAATGGGGTTATAATTACCTTTGGCAATCGTAGGGGCGCTATCTAAAGGTGCTGACTTAAACTCGGTGTCAAGATTCTCATTTTTCTTTACAAATGTGGTGATATAAGGATATCCGCCATCACCATTGCATGCTCCGTGTGCAGTCTTTACAAAAGGTGCTGTATCCACGGGTGGCGAAAAAATATCGGGCTTGAAGGCAATAGCATTTGCGTTATAAATATAGTCATTGCATAGCATACCTTCTTTTATCTTTGTGACGGTAAGGTCCCCTTGCTGAGTAATATACCACTCTTTTCGTTTGAAAAAATTATCAGGGATATTTTTAAAATTTTTCTTTATAAAGTCAATTTTTTTCCCTTTTATGTTGAGTACAATGAACTTGGTTTTGTCAGCAGTTAAATATCTAACTCCTAAATGAGGAGTGTTTACTGTTGCTTCATCATTCCAGTCATCAGCCCAATATGCTTCTAGTGTACCACCTGCTAAAATTTCTTGGGCAGTAGATGTAGATGCTATAAAAACAGATGCAGTGAGTATTAAGATCTTTTTTAACATATATTAGTCCATGTCTAAAGTAGTGGAGCAAGAGATATCATAGCAAGACTTTATTTTTACTTTTACATTATCTATGCCTTTTTCTTCTATAAATTTTTTTATTTTTTTGAAAACAGATACACTGTCACCTACATAATCTTTGGCCTTTATCCGACCGGGTAACAAACAGCCCATTGAATCCCCTGCTGAATTCCCTGGATGCATTAATATCAGCCTTTTTTTAGATACTTGATAGTTAGAAAGTTGGGGGACCTTTCCATATTTAGTAGCAAATTTTCCAATGGCACGCCATGAAAGATCGTAATCGCCTTCGGGGATGCGAAGAAGTAGCCCTTCTTGAACAGTATCGGGACCGGGGCGCTCTAATATGTAGCCTTGCAACGTAGAGCCTGAAATTGAGAAACGGCTAATGGTAGAGTTCTCCGTTTCCCATAGGCGTGTGATATGAATAGTGTAAGTCACCATGTGTGGTTTTCCCCTAGGTTATGTTTAAGAGTAACGTTAACGCTTTCTTAAGATTTTAAATACGCGCTATAGATAGCACAGCGTTAATGTTGTGTAAACTCATGTTTTATCAAAGTGTTGAGGAGTGTGATGGTGCCTTTCTTGAAGAGTTTGTAAGTGCTTGCTTAAGGTCTGGTAAGAGGGGGTGAGGTAATGTCGCATGAGCAGAATCGCGGTAGTGCGTGGCACAATGTTGACATAAATAAAGAGGTATTATGTGGATATACGGCGTGCTGTTTAATTGAGAATGTAATCAAAAAAAGCCGTGGACATCGTCCACGGCTTTTCAATTTACAAACAACCGGTATTACCCGTTCGCTTTTTCGTCCAGCTTCTCGCGCAGCAGTTTGTTGACCTGCTGCGGGTTGGCGGTGCCGCGTGATGCCTGCATCGCTTTACCCACGAAAAAGCCGATCATCTTGCCGCGCTTGTCTGGTTCGGCAGCGCAGTACTGTTCGACCTGCGTCGGGTTGGCGGCCAGCACGTCGTCGATCATGGCGGCCAGTGCACCAGTATCGGTGACCTGTTTCAGACCGTGTTTTTCGATCAGTTCGTCCGCCGTTGCACCTTCGCCGTTCCACAGCGATTGGAAGACCTGTTTTGCTGCCTTGCCGTTGATGGTTTCATCCTTGACGCGTACCAGCAGCCCGCCGAGCTGTTCTGCGCTGACCGGACTGGAGGCGATGTCGAGGTTGTTGCGGTTGAGCTGAGCGGACAGGTCGCCCTGTACCCAGTTGGCGGCCAGTTTGGCGTCGCCACAGATGTTCATGACCTGTTCAAAGTAGTCGGCCATGATGCGGGACGATGCCAGAATGCCGGCGTCGTACTCGGACAGGCCCAGCTCGCTGGTGAAGCGATTGCGCTTAGCTTCCGGCAGCTCGGGCAGTGTGGCGCGCTGGCGTTCGATGTAGTCGTCGTCGAGGATGACTGGCAGCAGGTCGGGGCAGGGGAAATAGCGGTAGTCGTTCGCTTCTTCCTTGGTGCGCATGCTGCGGGTTTCATCGGCATCCGGATCGTACAAGCGCGTTTCTTGTACCACTTTGCCGCCGTCTTCGATCAGGTCAATCTGGCGTTCGACTTCGTGGGCGATAGCGCGTTCGACGAAGCGGAACGAGTTGACGTTTTTGATCTCGGCACGGGTGCCAAATTCAGGTTGGCCTACCGGACGGACGGACACGTTGACGTCGCAGCGCATTGAGCCTTCGGCCATGTTGCCGTCGGAAATGCCCAGATATGTGACCAGTGTATGGATCGCATGCAGGTAAGCAGAGGCTTCCTTCGCAGAACGCATATCCGGCTCGGATACGATTTCCAGCAGCGGTGTGCCTGCGCGGTTGAGGTCGATACCGGTCATGCCCGTGAAGTCTTCGTGCAGGGATTTACCCGCATCTTCTTCGAGGTGGGCATGGTGAACGCGGATACCCTTGCGTGAGCCGTCTTCGAGTGTGATCTCAATGACGCCAGCACCCACGGTCGGCTCTTCCATCTGGGTCGTCTGATAGCCTTTCGGCAGGTCAGGGTAGAAGTAGTTCTTGCGTTCGAAGACGGCACGCTTCGAGATGTCGGCTCCGATGGCCAGACCGAAACGCACCGCCATCGCGACGGCTTCTTCGTTCAGTACGGGCAGCGATCCCGGCATCCCCAGATCGACGATGCTCGCCTGAGTGTTCGGTTCTGCACCGAATGCGGTGGATGAACCTGAGAATATTTTGGAGCGGGTCGCAAGCTGGACGTGCACTTCGAGCCCGATCACGGTTTCCCATTGCATGGCGGTATCCTTTTCCTATCAGTCGAGCGTCGGACGACGTGTGTGCCAGTCGGTGTTCTGCTGGAAGACGTGAGCCGTATTCAGCAGGCGTGATTCACCGAAGTGCGGGCCGAGAATTTGAAGGCCTACCGGCAGTCCGTCGGTGAAGCCGACCGGAACGCTGATACCCGGGATACCCGCCAAGTTGATGGCAATGGTGTAGATGTCGCCCAAGTACATCTGGATCGGGTCGCTCTGCTGACCGATACCAAAGGCGGGGGTCGGGGCGGCGGGGCCCATCAGGACGTCGACTTTCTCGAAGGCGTCGATGAAGTCCTGGCGAATCAGGCGGCGTACGCGCTGTGCCTTGCGGTAGTAGGCGTCATAGAAGCCTTCAGACAGCGTGTGCGTGCCCATCAGGATGCGGCGCTTGACCTCTTCACCGAACCCTTCCGCGCGTGAGCGCAAGTACATGTCGATGAGGTCTTTCGGGTCGTCGCAGCGATGGCCAAAACGGACACCGTCATAGCGGGACAGGTTGGAAGAGGCTTCCGCCGGTGCAATGACGTAATAAGTCGGAATGGCCAGACGCGTATGCGGCAGGCTCACTTCGACGACGGTTGCGCCCAGTGCTTCGTAGGTACGAATGGCTTCACGAACAACCTTCTCAACGCCGGCATCCAGACCTTCGCCAAAGTATTCGACGGGCAGGCCGATGCGCAGGCCTTTCAGCGGCTTGTCCAACTCTGCGGTGTAGTCAGGAACATCTTGATTTACGCAGGTGGAGTCGCGCTGGTCGTGGCCGGCAATGACGTTCATCAGCAGTGCGCAGTCTTCGGCGGTGTGTGCCATCGGACCGGCCTGATCAAGGCTGGAGGCATAAGCGATGATGCCGTAGCGAGAGACGCGACCGTAAGTCGGTTTTAGACCAGTGATACCGCAGAAGGACGCTGGCTGGCGAATGGAACCGCCGGTATCGGTACCCATGGCCGCAGGAACGAAGCCTGCTGCGATGGCCGCAGCGGAACCGCCCGAGGAGCCGCCCGGTACATGATCGAGGTTCCACGGGTTGTGTACCGGCCCGAAGAAACTGTTTTCATTGGAAGAGCCCATCGCGAACTCGTCCATATTGGTCTTTCCGAGGCTGACGGTGCCGGCAGCCTTCAGGCGCTCGACCACGGTTGCGTCATAAGGAGAGACAAAATTATCCAGCATGTGCGAGGCACAAGTGGTGAGGACGTCCTTGGTGCAGAAGATGTCTTTCAGGGCGATCGGAGCACCGGTCAGTGCGCCTGCGTCACCGCGCGCACGAGCGGCGTCGGCCGCTTCGGCGGCTTCGAGCGCTTCGTCACGCGTGACGGTGATGAAGCTGTTGATCTTTTCATCGTGCTGTTCGATGCGATCCAGCAGCGCTTTGGTCAGCTCGCTGCTCTTGAGTTCGCCCGAGGCAAGGCCGCGGGCCATCTCGGCAAGGGTCATGTCTAGCATGCGTCAATCTCTCGTCTGCGTGTGCCAGAGCACAGAATCACTGGGGCCAGGCGCAGAAAATAGGAAATAAGGTGGCCAAGCGACGCGATCACTCGACGACGCGCGGCACCAGGAAGAGCCCATCGGCAACGGCTGGCGCGCAGGCCTGGAAGTCGTCGCGATGATTGGTTTCCGTGACCTCGTCGCGGCGCAACGGCTGAAGGGCATCCAGCGGATGCGCCAGCGGTTCGATGCCATTCGTATCCACGGAAGCCAGTTGATCAGCCATGTCGAGGATGTGAGAAAGATCGTCGACATAGCGGGCGGCCTCTGCTTCGGAGACCCCTATGCGTGCGAGGTACGCAGCGCGTGACACGTCTGCAAGTTCAATCGCCATGGAATTCCTGTCCTGGAATGTTGTCAGTCTCTAGGTGTCAATCTTGCCCAGCGTAAGGGGGTAAATGATGCGCTATAGTAAGAAAAGACGCGCATCTTGCCCTTTATGTGGTGAGTTCACACTCTATATCTCATGTGTGTGACAAGGTATCATATTCTAACATGCTCGGCAGGTAAGCCCGCTTGCCGCTCAGTGGGTGCGATGTTAACGTTTGCTCCGCACCCGTTTCCGGTCAGTACGCCAGGTACCAAATTCGATGTTTAAACGTCTTCGTGGGCTGTTTTCCAGCGATCTAGCGATCGACCTGGGCACGGCCAATACCCTGATTTATGTTCGCGGTCGAGATATCGTTCTCGACGAGCCCTCCGTAGTGGCCATCCGTCAATCCGGCAATATGCAGACCGTTGCAGCCGTCGGTCTGGATGCCAAACGCATGCTGGGGCGTACACCCGGTAACATCACGGCGATTCGGCCGATGAAGGACGGCGTCATTGCTAACTTCACCGTTACCGAACAGATGTTGCAGCATTTCATTCGTAAGGTACATGAAAGTACCTTCATCAAGCCCAGCCCTCGTGTGCTGGTCTGCGTGCCCTGCATGTCCACTCAGGTGGAACGGCGTGCGATCAAGGAATCCGCTGAAGGCGCTGGTGCGCGTGAAGTGTTCCTGATTGAAGAACCGATGGCTGCTGCTATCGGTGCCGGCCTGCAGGTCGAAGAAGCGCAGGGGTCGATGGTGGTGGATATCGGTGGTGGTACGACCGAAATCGCGATCATTTCTCTGTCCGGTGTCGTCTATTCTGAATCCGTGCGTGTGGGCGGTGACCGTTTCGACGAAGCCATCACTTCCTATGTGCGTCGTCATTATGGCAGCCTGATCGGTGAAGCCACTGCCGAACGCATCAAGGAAGAGATCGGCTGTGCCTATCCAGGGACCGAGTTGCGCGAGATTGACGTGCGTGGTCGCAACCTGGCTGAAGGTGTACCGCGTAGCTTCACGCTGAATTCTAACGAGATTCTTGATGCGCTGCAGGAACCGCTGGCTGCAATTGTAGTGGCTGTGAAGAGCGCCCTGGAGCAGTCTCCGCCCGAACTGGCGTCCGATATCGCTGAATGCGGTCTGATGTTGACCGGCGGCGGCGCACTGCTGCGTGATATCGATCGTTTGCTCGCAGAAGAAACCGGTCTGCCCGTCAGCATTGCGGAAGACCCGTTGACCTGCGTTGCACGCGGTGGCGGCAAGGCGCTTGAGATGATCGATCAGCACGCGTTCGATCTGTTCTCTTCTCAGTAAGCGCATGAACCCTGACGGTATGCGGGATGGCTGTATATGGCCCGCATACACGTTGCGTTACGCCCAAGCCTGCAGCGCGGTTCGTCCGTCTGCAGGTTACGTGTTTCTACAGGACCCTGCCTCACAGTGCACCGCTTGGCGCGGTCGCCGTGCATGGCCGTCAGGCAAGGAGGGCTGAGTATCAAGCCTTTGTTCATTCATGGCCCCGCCCCGGGCTATCGTATGGCGCTATGTGTCGTCCTGTCGTTCGTAATGATGTTGTCCAGCCGCATTGCGGGGGATGACTGGATGGCCAGCGTTCGAACGCAGCTGTCGACGCTGGTGTCCCCGATTCAATGGCTGGTCAGCATGCCGGGCAAGGGCGTCAGCTGGGCGTCTGTCTCGCTGTCGTCGCAGACATCGCTGATCGACCAGAACCGGCAGCTAAGTGATGAGTTGCTGGAGAAGAAAGTGCGTTTGCAGCGCATGCAGACACTCGAGGCCGAAAATGCCCAGTTGCGTGACCTGCTCAAGGCGCGTCCGCGGCGTGATATCGACTACATGATGGCCGAACTGGTCATGCTCGATAACGATCCCTATCGCCAGCAGATGATTATTGATCGCGGCGAAGGGGACGGGGCCTATATCGGGCAGCCTGTTATTGATGCCTCCGGTGTGGCTGGCAAGGTGATCGAAGTGTCACGCTTCACTAGTCGCGTTCTGCTGATCAACGATATTCAGCAGGCGGTGCCGATCCAGGTCGTGCGCAACGGGTTGCGCTTTATTGTGCAGGGCACGGGCGATCCCGATGGCTTGCAGGTGCTGCATGTCCCGAACAATGCCGATATACGGCCGGGCGATTTGCTGGTGACGTCGGGGTTAGGCGGTGAATTCCCCGCCGGCTACCCTGTTGCCACCATCAGCGATGTACAGAACAGTACCAATGGGCCGTTCGCACAGGTCGATGCCCGTTCGGCTTCGCATCTGGAACGCAGCCGTCATTTCCTGATGCTGTTTGCCCACAATCTGCCTGATGAAGCGCTGACCCAAGTGCGCTTGAGTCCGGCGGCGCTATCGGCAGTGAACATGGTGCTGAAACAACCAGGAGAGGTGCTTCATGCCCGGTGATACGACAGTAGCCTGGCGTCCGCTTGTGTGGGCCAGCCTACTGGTGGCGCTGGTGCTGCAGGTTATGCCCATGCCTGAAAGCTGGCTGCTGTGGCGGCCGTGCTGGCTGGGCATGGTGCTGATCTACTGGTGTCTGGCGCGACCCTCAAACGTTGGTGTGCTGCACGGCTTCGTGTTTGGGCTGATGCTGGACCTGCTGGATGGGCGTCCGCTCGGCGAATACGCGCTGATTCACTCGCTGCTGGCTTTCCTGACGCTGGTGCTTTATCAGCGACTGCGCGTCTATTCGATTTGGCAACAGGCGCTGATGGTTATGCTGATGCTGGGCATCGTGCTCCTGCTGGATCAGTGGCTGCGGGTCGCCATGGACGTCGATGTACTGCGCATACAGGCCACCATGGCGGCGGTTGTGAGCGGTCTACTTTGGCCGTGGATCCGCACCCTGCTAAGCACGCTCCAGCGGCGCTGGCTGTAGCGCTGTCTTGCTACGCACTTCATCATGATACCTTCCTTACCTCTCTTTCTTGCGTCCGGCTCTCCGCAGCGTCTTCAGCTGTTGGAGCAGCTGGGCATGCAGGTCGCCGCTCAGCATGCCCCCGACGTGGATGAGCGCTATCTTCCCGATGAATCATTAATGGACTACGTCTGTCGTGTCACTCGGCTAAAGGCTGAGGCGGGGGTGCGTCACTTTGCCCATGGGTGCATCGTTGCGGCCGATACCGCCATGCTGTGTGACGGGCGGGTACTGGGCAAGCCTCGTGATGCCGATGATGCCATTGCCACGTTGATGCGGCTGTCCGGCCGTACGCACGAGGTAATAACGGCGGTATGCGTCGCCGGACCGGCGGGCTTACTCGACGTTAGTGTAACGACCGCAGTGTCATTCCGAGAGATATCGTATGCTGAAGCAAAAGCATACTGGTTGACTGGCGAGCCACGCGGTAAGGCTGGCAGCTATGCCCTGCAAGGGCGGGGCGGTCAGTTCGTGACACGCCTCTCTGGCAGTCCCAGTGCCGTCATTGGCCTTCCTCTTGCAGAAACCGCGCTGCTGCTGCGTCAGCAAGGGCTTGATCCACTGGCATAATGGGTGGCATGTCGCATGCGGTTCATTTATGCGCATGTTCCCTATAGACTGGAAGAAACGGGTTCGCTGTGGCGAACGACCATCCTATGTCTTGTTTCACGAAGCACTCGACGCAGGGTGCGGCCCAGCAGGCCGTGTCCGTCGGGCTTCTGTGTCTGAATAATCGGGGTGATTCATGAGTGGCGAGGTGCTCATCAACCTGACGCCAATGGAGACGCGTGTTGCACTGGTCGAACATGGCGTCCTTCAGGAGGCGGCCATTGAGCGGCACCACCGTCAGGGGATCGTCGGCAACATCTATAAGGGCAAGGTGGTTCGCGTGCTTCCTGGCATGCAGGCTGCCTTCATCGATATCGGGTTAGAACGCGCGGCGTTCATTCACGTCAAGGAAGTGGCTGCACAGCAGCTGCATGCCGATCAGATCCCCCCCATCCAGACGCTGTTGCATGAAGGACAGCGGCTGGTGGTGCAGGTGGTCAAGGACCCCATTGGCACAAAAGGGGCGCGTCTGACCACGCACCTCTCACTGCCTTCCCGCTACATGGTGTACATGCCAGGGGCTTCCCATCTTGGCGTGTCTCAGCGCATCAAGGATGAGGCGACCCGCGAGCGGTTGCGCCAAACCATCGAAGCACTGCGTGCGCCGTGGGGGGATCTGCTGTCGGGCGGTTTTATCGTAAGAACGGCGGCCGAGGCGGCCGATGACGAAGCGCTAGCGCTGGACATGCAGTTCTTGGCTCATCTGTGGCGCAAGCTGTCGGAGCGACGCATTGAACAGCATGCGCCTTCGCTTCTCTATTACGATCAGCCGCTGTTCCTGCGCGTGCTGCGTGATTTGATGCGCGATGACGTTGAACGCGTGCGTGTCGACTCGCGTGAAAACTTCGAGAAGCTCAAGCAGTTCGCTGAGGACTACATTCCCGCGCTGTCCGAGCGCATTGAGCACTACACGGGCGATCGGCCAATCTTCGAGATGTACAGTGTCGAGGACGAGTTGCAGAAGGCGCTTGAGCGCAAGGTGCCACTTAAGTCGGGAGGCTACCTGATCCTCGATCAGACCGAAGCGATGACCACCATCGACGTCAATACGGGCGGCTATGTGGGCTATCGCAATCTCGAAGACACTATCTTCCGTACCAACCTAGAAGCGGCACAGGCCATTGCGCGGCAGCTGCGACTGCGCAACCTCGGCGGCATCATCATCATCGACTTCATCGACATGGCGTCAAGTGAACACCAGCGTCAGGTCATTCGTACCCTCGAGAAAGCGCTGGAACACGACCTTGCCCGCACTAAGTTGTCCGGCGTGACCGAACTGGGACTTGTGCAGGTTACGCGTAAGAGAACGCGAAAAAGTCTTGAACAGACCCTGTGTGAACCTTGTCAGACATGTCGAGGGCGCGGCACGCAGAAAACCGCAGAGACGCTATGCTATGAGATCCTGAGGGAAATCGTGCGCATCAATCGTCTGAGCCGGGCCAGTGGCTATCTGGTACTGGCGTCGACGTCGGTGGTCGAGCGCTTCCTCAACGACACTGCGCCTGCGGTAGCCGAGCTGGAGGCCTTTATTGGGCTGCCGGTGCGGTTCCAGGCCGAAAGCCACTATTATCAGGAGCAGTACGACATCGTACTGGGGTAGGTCGATGCGGGTATCCCGAATCCTGTTACGCTGCGGGTTGGCGCTGATCGCGTCGCTCGTACTGATCATCGTGCTGCTGCTCGTCAGTCTGCACGTCGCGCCGTGGCATTTTCGGGATGTCGATCTGGCTTCTTGGCGTCGCTATCTACCTATTCCCGAACAGCTGGACGGCCATGCCGATGAACTGGTGGTATCGCTCAAGGGCAGTACGCTGGGCATACAGGTCAGCCAGCTGACGCTTGAAGATGCGTTTACGCATCGCCAAGCGGTGTCGCTGGCGCAGGCCGACGCGCAACTCGACCTGTGGCATGCCATGACCGGTGGCGCAGTAGTGAGCGCTTTACATGCCAGTCAGCCCCATATTGCACTCCAACAGCAGTCGGATGGTCAGTGGCTGTTGATCTCTTCTTCTTCCAAGGATGACCGCGACGACGCTGAGGGGCTGAGTTGGGATCGCATCGATCAATGGCTAGAACAGTTACGCCCTGCTGATGTGGCAATCGACGATCTCCGCGTTACCCTGCAAGGTTTACAGCGAACGATGGTGTTCGAGCTGCCCTCGCTGTCGTCCAGTCATTCCGCTACCGGTGATGTTCACTGGCAGGCGGCCATACGCCAGCAGGGCGACGATGCCGCGTTGGCGCAGCTGGCGCTGGCTACTACCAGTACCCGCGGCGTGCCGTGGCAGATGGGCATTGACGTGGACGGTCGCCAAGCGGGTGAATTGCTAACACTGCTGGGCAGCGGGCGTCACTATCAGGTGGGGTTGCAGGGTAGCGTCAGGCTGGCCGCTACATGGGCCGACCATCGTCTCCACGATGCTTCTGCGGCAGTGGATATTCCTTCCTTCATGGTGCTACGTGAAGACGTGGTGCCGCGCCAGTGGGCCACGGGGCGTCTGGCTTTGAACGGTCAGTTGCACTGGAACGGCCAGGCATGGCAAGGGCAGTTGCAGGATATGCTGCTCCAGCATCGCAACAGCAAAAACGCGTTGGGGCCATCGCAGTTGCCGTCAACGGCCACGCTGAAAGGCGATGCGCACTCGCTGGTCATGCAGTTTCCCACATTCGATATCACAGATTTGTCGATGGTATGGCCGATGCTGCCTTCCTCAGCAGGGCTGCGCAGTGGCCTGACACAGCTTAATCCGCGCGGCCACGTAGCGGCTCTGTCGCTGACGTTTGACGGTACGCACGGCATCAGTGTCGGCGCTCAGCTTCAGCAGGCACGCGTTTCGGGCTGGGACAATATTCCTGTCCTGGGGCCTTTCGACGGCCAACTGCAGACCGATACACGTAACGGGACACTGGATGTGTCCCTTGCGCCGGGCGCGACTTTTTTCTTACCGAGCATTTTCCCGCGTGAATGGACGTTGTCGCAGGGGCATGCCCGCCTAGCCTGGCAGCGAGAAAACGACAGCGACTGGCGCCTTAAGATCGACCCGATCGACATCGTGCGTGAGGGCGCAACGCTTCAGGGGGCACTGTCGCTTTGGGCTCCAGACCGCGGTGAAGGCGCATTCAGCATGACGCTTGATGCGCAGAATGCGGTGGTCAAGGACAGCCGGGACTGGTTGCCGACGCAGGCCTTACCGCCCGCATTGGGAGAGTGGCTGGCGACCAATATTCATCGTGGGCGCGTTAACCGTGCGCACATTGCGCTGTCGATGCCGCTGGAAGATGAACTGGCTAAGCTGGAGCGCCCGCTGGGAGCGAAGGCCGAGCATCACCTGAGTTCTGATCTGTCGTTTGATCTGCAGGATGTCGAGTTGGCTTATCTGCCGGGCTGGCCTGCGTTGACGAATGTTGCGGGGCATCTGGATTATCGTGATGAACGTATGGTGGCGCGCATTGACAGTGCCACGCTATTGGGACTGGTCGGGCGACAGGCTGAAGCACGCTATGCAGACGACCGTCTGATCGTGCATTCGCCCGTAACCGGCGATACAGGTGCGCTGCTTCGCGTCCTCAAGCAGGCGGCGCTGTCACCCTCTCTGAAGAAGACGATCGCACCGTGGCAGGCCCGCGGGCCGTTACAGGCCACGCTAGATGTCGACGTGCCGTTCGAAGATGGCAAGCCGATCAAGGTCGAAGCGAGCGGGCGGATCCAGCGCGGTCAGCTGGACATTCAACCGCATGATCTGAATATTCGCGCTATTGAGGGTACGGCGCGCTTCTCGCTGATAGGGGATCAGACGCGCCTGACGGCCGACGCCAAGGGCAGTGCGTTCGGCGGACCCGCTCACGCTACGCTGGCGTTCAAGGATGCCGACGGTGACATTCGTGTGGAGGGCAAGGCCGATGCACAAGTGGCACTGGACTGGCTCGCCTTTCGTGGTTTGGCACCGGACACACGCGGTCAGACATCCTACCGAGCGCTGCTGGAAATTGGTGATGTTACGCGTCTGCTGATCGACAGTACTCTAGAGGGTGTGACCCTGCCGCTGCCCGCTCCGCTGGGCAAGTCGGCTGATGAAGCAGCACCGCTCAAGGTCGATATGGACCTGACCCACGGTGACGGCAGTGCGCTGATTGACCGACGATTGTGGGCCCGCTGGCGCAACGACATGACGCAGGGGCAGCTGTGGGTCGAACACTGGCCGCTGGTGCGTCAGCCGTGGGATGACTCGCCCGGCTGGACGGTGCATTGGACTACGCCGCGAGTGGCTATCGATGAGTGGATGCCTGCGATCAAGGCGCTCGACATGACGGCCGTTGGCCACCAAGACAGCACGACGTCAACTTCAGAGGGTAGTGCGGCTGCGCCGGCCATCCGCCGTCTGTTGGTCGACACGCCGTGCATTGCATTGAATCAGCAGTGCCTCGGGCAGGTGCGCCTCAGCGGTAATGCCGATGAGAAGGGCCTGTGGCGCATCGACGCGACGGGAAACTTGATAAACGGTCGCCTGACGTGGCTGCCGGGGTCGAAGGATCAGTTTGATTTGGCGCTGGATACCCTGTCGCTGGATGGCATCACGGGGTTGATGCAGTCCGAGCGTCAGCAGGAGGGCCACGAACTGACGGATGAAGTGTTCGTCATCCCTCGGCCTCACGTCGACCCCGTCGCACTGCCGGAAACGCTAGAGAATGTGCCCAACGGCACGCTGAGCATTGCGAAGATTTTGCTGAAAGGGCAGGCTGTCGGAGATCTGACGGCGCACTGGCAGACGGCGGCAGACATGCTGTCGCTAGACAATATGAGGCTGGCCTTTAAAGGTTCGGTGCTGAATATGTCAGGCCGTTGGATGAAAGCAGGCAAGGCCAGTGTCACCCAAGGCAAGGCTCATCTTGATTTGGGTGACTTTGCAGAGCTGTTAGCGGCCTTTGGGCAGCCAGAGGTGGTGCATACTACGGAAGGCGGTACGATCGACATGGCTTTTGCATGGCCGGGAGCACCGTGGCAGCCTACGCTCGGTACCGCCACGGGGTCGCTGGATACCGACGTCAAGGCAGGGCGTTTCATGAGCATTGATTCCACTTCGGTGCGCATGGTTGGACTGCTGAACCTCAATAATATCCTGCGTCGCCTGCGGTTGGACTTCACGGACGTGATTCATTCAGGTACAGCCTTCAATAGTATCAAGGGCAGTGGTACCTTCAGTGATGGCATTTTAATCACGCGCCGCCCGATCGAAATCGACGCTGCTGTGACACATTTCTCCGCCGATGGGCAGGTCGATCTGCTGCAGCGTACGGTCAATCAGCGCGTTGGAGTAACCGTGCCCGTAATGCAGGGACTACCGATTGCCGCGCTGCTGACCGGCCTGCCGCAGCTTGGCGCGGTGCTGCTGGGCACTAACTGGCTTTTCGGTGACCAGTTCAATCAGCTGACCGAACTTCATTATCGGGTCGAGGGCTCATGGGATGCTCCGACCTTTACACTGGAAACGACGCACTGATGCGTTCAGGCGTCCTTCCTTCGCAAGGATTTCGCTAATGATGGATACGCACAGACCCTCTGCCGACGATATGCTGCAGGAAGCCGAGCGTACCCTGTTGTTGCCGGGTGATCTTGATCTCGGCACGCTGGATGTGGCGCTGGGCCATGCCATGGGGCCGGGCGTCGATCTGGCCGAACTGTTCTTCCAGAAAGGCTGGCAGGAGCACTGGTCGCTGGAAGATGGCGAAGTGCGCGATGCCAGCTACAGCATTGATAGCGGTGTTGGTGCGCGGGCCCTCGCGGGTGAGCGGACGGGCTTTTCCTATTCCAGCCGCATCGACGCAGTGGCGCTGCGCGAGATCGGTCAGACCGCTTCTCGTATCGTCCGCAGTGGCCAGCAAGGGCGTGTTGCTGCAGCCCGTCCCTGTGCTTTCGATACCCGCTATGCGAGCGCCGATCCGCTGTCCGGGCTGACCGCCGACGACAAGGTGGCTTGGCTGAAAGAAGCGGACCGCATCGCACGTGCCTGCGATCCGAGCGTTAAGCAGGTCAGCGTATCGCTTTCCGCGTCTTACGAAGTGATTCTGGTACGCGCCAGCGATGGCACGCTGGCGGCGGATATTCGCCCGATGACCCGTTTCAACGTCTCGGTTATTGCGGTACGCAACGGCCGTCGCGAACGCGGCAGTGCGGGTGGCGGTGGTCGCTTCGATCTGGCGACGCTGCGAGCTCGCGGGGTGGCTGAGCGTTATGCACGTTCTGCCGTCAAGGAAGCACTGACCAATATGGACGCCGTGGCAGCACCCGCCGGTACGCTGCCAGTGGTGCTGGGCAACGGCTGGCCGGGCATTCTGCTGCACGAAGCGGTGGGTCATGGGCTAGAAGGTGACTTTAACCGTCGTGGTAGCTCGGTCTTCTCGGGGCGCATTGGTGAACAGGTCGCCGCAAAAGGCGTTACGATCGTTGACGATGCCACGCCGCTTGACTGCCGCGGCTCGCTGTCAGTAGATGATGAAGGAACGCCGGGGCAGTGCACGCCGCTGATTGAAGACGGCATCTTGGTCGGCTACATGCAGGACAAGCTCAACGCGCGTTTGATGGGCATGGCGCCCACCGGCAATGGTCGCCGTGAATCCTATGCATCGCTGCCCATGCCGCGCATGACCAATACCTGCATGCTCGGGGGTGACTATGCGCCGGAAGAAATTATTGCCAGCGTCAAGTATGGGCTGTACGCCTCCAGTTTTGGGGGTGGACAAGTCGATATCACGTCTGGGCAGTTTGTCTTTTCTGCCAGTGAAGCGTGGCTGATCGAAGACGGTAAGATTACCACGCCCGTCAAAGGAGCCACCTTGATTGGCAGTGGGGCAGAGGTTATGCGCCAGGTCTCAATGATTGGTAACGACTCGGCTATGGACGAAGGCGTTGGGGTCTGCGGCAAGCAAGGGCAGTCTGTACCGGTCGGGGTCGGGCAACCAACACTCAAGCTGGACGCGCTTACCGTAGGTGGGACGCAAGCATAATAACGATGATGCAGGGCACCTTTTTAGGTGCCCTGTTCTGTTATGGCGCAGCGCTTGCTAGCAAGATGACAAGCGGATGCGCAGTGCCCGAGCGGCCCACTGATGGGTGGCTGGCAACAACAACAACGCAGTGCAACGTGTTCATCATCCAGAGATCTACAGGTTATTGGTCTCTTCACGCTAAAGGGAGAATGCTGTGGTAGAAAAGCGTATCGGCTCAGACATCGAGATCGCTCAGCAGGCGGCCATGAAACCCATCGGTGAGATTGCGGCTCAGCTCTCGCTGTCGGAACAGGAATGGATGCCGTATGGGCACTACAAGGCCAAGCTGTCGATCGACATTCTGGAACGCCTGAAAGATGCGCCTGATGGCCAACTGATTCTGGTGACCTCCATTAACCCGACACCGGCGGGCGAAGGCAAGTCGACCGTTACCGTCGGGCTGGGCCAGGCACTGAACCGTCTAGGCAAACGCGCCATCATTGCCCTGCGTGAACCCTCTCTGGGACCGAACATGGGGCTGAAGGGCGGCGCAGCAGGCGGCGGCTATTCCCAAGTCGTGCCCATGGACGAGCTCAACCTGCACTTCACGGGCGATATCCATGCCATCACGACTGCTAATAATCTGCTGTCTGCACTGATCGACAACCACCTGCACCAAGGCAATGCGTTGGGCATCGACCCACGTCGTGTGGTTTGGAAGCGTGCCGTTGATCTTAACGACCGTGCACTGCGCCAGATCACGATTGGTTTGGGCGGTCCAGCGAACGGCATCCTGCGAGAAGATGGTTTTCAGATCACTGTTGCCTCAGAGATCATGGCGGTTCTGTGTCTCGCCAATGGCCTTGATGACCTGCGTGAACGACTGGGTCGAATGGTTGTGGCGTGGACATGGGATCAGCGTCCGGTGCAGGTCAGCGACCTTGGTGCGCAAGGCGCACTAACGCTGCTGCTCAAGGATGCTCTCAACCCCAACCTGATCCAAACACTGGAGAACACGCCAGCGTTGGTACATGGCGGCCCATTTGCCAATATCGCCCACGGTTGCAACAGCCTGTTGGCGACCCGTATGGCGCTCAAGCTGGGCGATTACGTGGTCACCGAAGCAGGGTTCGGCGCAGATCTGGGGGCTGAAAAGTTCCTCGACATCAAGGCGCGCATGGGCGGCCTGTCACCGAAAGCAGTTGTCATCGTTGCAACGGCGCGAGCGCTTAAGATGCACGGCGGTGTGGCACGAGACCAGCTCGGCTATGAAGATGTCGAAGCGCTGGCGCGTGGGATGGAGAATCTTGAGAAGCACATCGAGACCATTAAGGCGTTCGGATTGCCGTTCGTGGTCGCCATCAACCGTTTCACCAGTGATACAGAGGATGAGCTGGCGTTCATCAACAGCTGGTGCGATGCGCGCGACTATCCTGTTGCTGAAAGCCGTGTCTGGTCGGAAGGTGGGGCGGGTGGTGAAACACTAGCAAAAGAGGTGCTGGCGCTCATTAAGCAGCACAAGGGACACTATCGCCCGCTATATGACACCGCTGCGTCGATTGAGGACAAGCTGCAGACGCTGGTAACACGCGTCTACGGTGGGAAAGGCGTCGAGTTTTCATCAAAGGCTGCCAAGCAGTTGGCGGATTTCAAGCGCCTGGGCTGGGATCGGCTGTGCGTCTGCGTTGCTAAGACTCAGTACTCGCTGTCGGATGATCCTACTCTACTTGGACGTCCTTCGGACTTCGTGCTGCACGTTCGTGAATTCCAGGTCTCGCTGGGTGCAGGTTTCATCGCCGCCTTGACGGGGAACGTAATGACTATGCCGGGGCTGCCCAAGCGTCCTGCAGCGCTGGACATGGATGTGCTGCCCGATGGTCGAGTGACCGGGCTGTTCTAGCAGAAAAAGGCGGCTTGCTGCCGTTCACCGTGCCTGATCGCAGAACGAACGGGCACGGTTCCGCGGGGTGGTACTCCTCCTGTGAAACAGGCATGATGACCACCCTCGCTTGATAGGGCAGCACGGCTGCCGCCAGCAGGAAAAGGTGAGTAGGCCCTTACAGGCCCGACACATCGCGCAGCAGGCGGAACAGCTTGCGAGCGCTGGCCGGCGGCTTGCCTGCATCGCGTTCGCGACGCGCGTTGCGAATGAGCTGACGCAGCAGCTGGCGGTCGATATCGGGGTACTGCGCCATGATCTCGCCAGCAAAATCGTCGCCTTCGGCGATCAAGCGGTCACGGGTCTGTTCAAGCAGGTGAAACTCGCGGTTGCGAAGGTCTTCTTCCTGCTCCATGGCTAGAAAAGCCGCTTCGATACCGGCGATGTCTTCACTGCGCATCACCCTACCGACGTATTGCATGTGGCGGCGACGCGCTTCATTGGCGCGAATGCGGCCCATTTCCTCGACGGCTGCCAGCATGTCGTCGGAGAGTGGCAAGCGAGCACGAATTTCAGGCGACAGCTCAATGATCTGGCGCCCCAGTTTTTGCAGGTGCTCCATTTGGCGTTTCAGTTCGGATTTGCTGGGTGGCAGATCCTGCTGCTCAAGAGCAGCATCACGGTCAGAAGGTGTCGACATTTCGGCATCCTAGTCCTGTAAGAGAATGGCGCCAGTATAACAGGCTCAATGCAGTGGCTCTGCATCGAGACGCGATTTCATGAAAAGAGCAGTCCACGTACAGCGGCTGCCGAGGCAGGAGAACCGCATGAGCGGAACGTTCGATATCGAAGCGGAGCGTATGCTTCTGACCGCGCGCGTCGAAGATGCGCTCGCTCAGGCTAAGCAGTATGGTGTAACCGCCTGCGAGGTGGCTGCCAGCGCTTCACAGAACATGGAAGTCAGCGTGCGCAAAGGGGATGTGGATACTCTGTCCCAGTCGCGTGATCAGTACATTGGCATCACGGTCTATCGCGGCCAGCGCAAGGGCAGTGCCTCGACGTCGGATACGCGCCCCGAGGCGATCCGAGCGACGGTAGAGAAGGCCTGCGATATTGCCCGCTTTACCGAAGAAGATAGCGCCGCCGGGCTGGCAGAGGCTGATCTAATGGCGCGAGAGCTGCCGGACATGGATCAGTATCACCCGTGGGACATCACCGCCGAGCAGGCTATTGCCTACGCCCAGGCGTGTGAAGAAGCGGGATTGGCCGTCGAAGGCATTCGTAACTCCGAAGGAGCCTCCTGCTCAACATCCAGCAGTGCTGCGGTCTACGGCAACAGCAACGGCTTCACAGGCTGCCAGCAGCGTACTTCTCATGGCCTGTCGTGCGTGTTGATCGCAGGTGAAGGCGATGGCATGCAGCGTGACTACGAGTACACCTCTGCGCGTGATCCCCGTCAGCTGGTTGAGGGACAGCTTATCGGCCAGCAGGCTGCCGACAAAGCTCTCGCTCGCCTAGGCGGCCGTCGTCCCGAAACGGGCCGTTACCCTGTTGTTATGGCTCCGGCTATGACACGTACGCTGGCGGGGCACTTTCTGAGCGCCATCGCTGGAGGGGCTCTGTTCCGCGAAGCCTCGTTCCTGCATGGCGCGCTAGGCGAACGAATCTTCCCCGAGTGGTTCTCGCTGCTGGAACAGCCTCAGCTACGCGGAGCGCTTGCAAGCAGTACTTTCGATGGCGATGGCGTGTATACCCGCGACAATCGCTTCGTTGAACAGGGCACGCTGGCCAGCTATATGCTGTCCGCTTACAGTGCACGTCGTTTGGGCATGACCACGACCGGCAATGCTGGCGGTGCGCGCAACCTGCGCATCGACGCACCGCTGACGGCATACGATGACCTGTTGCGCCAGATCGGCAACGGCGTACTGATCACGGAGCTAATGGGGCAAGGCGTTAATACCGTGACGGGGGATTACTCGCGCGGTGCGGCAGGTTTCTGGATCGAAGACGGCAGAGTGGCCTATCCGGTCGAAAACTTCACGATCGCAGGCAACCTACGTGACATGTTCCGTAATTTACAGGCCATTGGCGATGACACGGATATGCGTAGCAACCTGCATACAGGCAGTTGGCTGATTGATGGTATGACGCTAGCCAGTTGATGGTGAGTGTTTCAATGCGCTATGTATAAATAAAAGAAAAGGCAGCCCACAAAGGCTGCCTTTTCTACGTTTTAAATTGAGTATGAGAATATAGGTTAGTCAGTTAATAGTATAGTTCGTTGATAGAGCGTTACGTGTTTATTTGACATTATCGTTATTTGGGTGCAGTATTCTGGGCGCATTTTAATTAATATTCTGATTGCTATATTTTTGAAGGGGGAAACAATGGCTCTAGCATACATATGGCCGATTCTATTGGAAATGTTGCCTGAGATTGCCGTTATAGTTATTATTTTGACCCGGTTGGTTCCGGTGAGGAAAGGGTTATCGTGGATAATGTTGGTGGCAACATTACTTATACTGATAAGCAATATCGCAAATATTATTGCTCGGATAATAGTGTCTTCTGGTGATTATTATTCGCATCTGTTTGTAATTTATGCCGTTAATATTTTTTATATAGTTACCCAGGTTGTATTTTGGATACTCCTTGCGGTATTTATCTTTCAGACAGCAAAAGCGCTTGCCCATAAAGATAATGCAGAAGTCTCGTCGGAAGCGTTGGTGGAAGCACCGTCAGCAGAAATCGGACGAGGCAGCCTTATTCTGACCTTCGGTATTCTGGGGCTGTTGATGTTCTGGCCACTAGGTCTTACTGCTTGGATCATGGGGGCATCTGATTTAGGCAAGGCACGTCGCGGCGTGACGTTCAGCGACAAGAATATGGTCAAGACTCGTTATGGCATGACACTGGGGATTATTTCGACGCTGCTGCCCGTTATCTTCATTTTCGCCGTCTTTGGTATTGCGTTGCTGCGATAGGCTTTGCGTAATGCCGTGGGGTGGTTGCTTGCAAGGGGCCCCTTCTTAATTGCTTTTAACGCTAAAGCGCCCGTCTGATGATTTTCAGACGGGCGCTTTTTCATTGGCTGGATGGCGGAGTGATCAGTCGGGATGCTTTTCCTGTGGCACTACGGCCTGATGAATTCGCAGTTCACGATGGCGGATGCGCACGCTGCGGAACTGGGCCGCAAAGTGGTGCGCCAGCTGCTCAACCAAATAGACCGAGCGATGCTGACCGCCGGTGCAGCCGATGGCAACGGTAAAGTAACTGCGCTGGCTGGACAGGTAGGCGGGTAGCCATTTATCTAGCCACGTGATGATGTCGTTGCGCATCGCGCTGACTTCGGGGTAGCGCTCTAGAAACTCAATGACAGGCGTGTCACGGCCGGAATAATCGCGCAGGGTGGCATCCCAGTACGGGTTGGGAAGACAGCGTACGTCGAACACCATGTCGGCGTCGTGCGGTACGCCGTGCTTGAAGCCGAAAGACTCGAAGCTCAGCGTCATCTGGTGGCCCGAGTGCTGGGCGACCTGCTCGGTGATACGGCGGCGCAGCTCATGTACGGACAGACTGGTCGTGTCGATCAGCAGATCAGCGATGTTGCGAATCGGGCCGAGGAACTGTTCTTCATGCTCAATCGCTTCCGAGAGTGTCATGTCGGAGTCGCGCGTCAGCGGATGGCGGCGGCGCGTTGCCGAATAGCGTTCCAGCAGTGTTTGCGTTTCGGCTGTCAGATAGACGATCTGCAGGTCGATATCGTGCTGGCTGAGTGTGTCGATCAGCTCAGGAAGATGGGCCAGTGCGGTTGGTAGGTTGCGGGCGTCGATACTGACGGCAACGTGGCGACGTTCCGGTGACTGATGGCGCAGTTCGTCCAGCAGTGCCACCAGCAGCATAGCTGGCAGGTTGTCGATCGCGTAGTAGCCGATATCTTCCAGTGCCTGTAGCGCAATGGATTTTCCCGATCCTGATCGACCACTGATGATGATCAGCTTCATCATGAGGTAGCTCCCGGCAACAGCCATAAGGAAAATGAAGGTACCACCCGGACTGAAACGGCAGGCCATGCGGCCTCTGTTTTAGTTGCGGAAATAGCACATATCGGCGGGTTCCGCCCCGGATGAAGAAGCCCTGACAGGGTAGCATGATCGAACGTCAAAGGCCGCCATTTTACGCGGGTATTGGTCTGTGTCAGGGAAATGAAAAAGGCATGCCGGAGCATGCCTTTTTTGCAAGAAGGGTCGGCGCAGAGCGCTCTAAAACCGATTAGGCGTCCAGTTCGTCAGCGGGGGCTACGCTGGCGGCGCGTTCATGAGAGTGAAGCTGCTGCTTGTCTTTCTGTTTGAGCAGCTGGCGGTCCAGCTTGTCAGCCATGGCGTCGATCGCCGCGTACATATCGTTCAGCGTGGCTTCGCTATGAAGCTCCGCACCCGCGGTTTTCAGGGTGCAGGCTGCCGTCTGGCGTTCCTTCTCGACGGACAGCGTCACGTGGGTCTGGATGATGCGCGCGTCATGGCGTACCAGTCGAGCGAGCTTCTGTTCGACATAGTCGCGCAGGGCAGAGGTCAGTTCGATGTGATGTCCTGTGATGTTGACCTGCATGGCACTCTCCTTCTTCGGGTGTGAGAACCGCATGGGAAGGTACATCCTGTACGTTCCCATACTTTCTGAGTGTAGCCAAACACTAGCCTGATACCAATGTGATCCGTAATTGGCCGGAACGTTCCGTGCCGCTTGATCACATGCTGTTATCTCATCTCACGCCAGCCGCTTGCGCTCACTGGACGCTGGAATACCCATAGATTCACGATACTTCGCGACTGTGCGTCGTGCAACCGTGATGTCATCCTCGGCAAGCAGTGCCACCAGCCGAGCATCCGACAGTGGCTTGTGAGGCGGCTCCTGTGCGATTAGCTTCTTCAGCTTGGCGCGGATAGCGGTGCTGGAGTGCGCATCGCCGGCCTGGCCCACATGGCTCGAGAAGAAATGCTTCAGCTCAAACAACCCGCGTGGGGTGTGGATGTACTTTTGCGTTGTCACGCGTGAGACCGTGGACTCGTGCAGCCCGACCACTTCCGCGATGTCGGCCAGCACCAGCGGTTTCATGGCTTCTTCACCATGGTCCAAGAACGCATGCTGGCGGCGGATGATTTCTCGTCCGACTTTGAGCAGGGTGTCGTTGCGGCTGCTCAGGCTTTTCATCAGCCAGCGTGCTTCCTGTAAGTGGTGGCGCAGGAACTGATTGCCTTCGCTGCGATCACCGCGCCGGATCAGGTGCACGTACTCATCGTGCAGCGACACGCGGGGCAGGGCGAGCGGATTTAGCTCGACTTCACCGCCCTGACGCGGGTGTCGACGCAGCACCAGATCCGGAATGACGTAGTTGTCCGTTTCGCTGCTGTAGAGCCGTCCCGGGGCTGGATCCAACCGTCGGATCATCGCGATGATCTCATCAAGTGATTCATCGTCCAGCGTGAGCCGACGCTTGAGCCGTTTGAAGTCGTGCGCGGCCAGAATCTCTAGGAACTGGCGTACTAAACGCCGAGCCTGTGGCAGCAGCGGTGTATCGCTGGGCAGTGTGTTGAGCTGTAGCAGCAGGCATTCGGACAAATCGCGGGCGAAGACGCCTGTCGGTTCAAGCTGTTGCAGCTGGCTGAGCACCGCGTGCATGTCGGTATCGCTGACCGGCTCGCGCAGCTGGGCATTGAGGCCATCGCGCAGTTCGTTCAGCGGCTGGCTCAGATAGCCGCGTTCATCGAGGGCGTCGATAAGCGCATCGGCAATGAGCTGCTGCTGATCGTTGAGTGGCAGTAGCGAGGCCTGACGGTACAGCACGTCTTTGAGCGTTTCTTCACGTGCATTGCGTTCGATATCGGGGCCTTCGGTACCGCCAGATGACGGCGCCGTGGGATTGATCAGCCCCTCGGCCAGCATGCCCTCACGCTCTTCATCGATGCCCGCATCGTCGAACGACTCTTCGCTGTCCGTATTCTCGGCAGCGCTCCAGTCATCTTCGAGTGCGAGTTCGTATGCGTCGTCGAAGGTATCGACGAGCATCAGCATGGGGTTGTGCTCTACGGCTAACTCAATCTCACGGCGGAGGTCGAGTGTCGAAAGCTGCAGCAGGTGAATGGCCTGCTGTAATTGTGGCGTCATCGTGAGGTGAGCGCCGATATTGAGTTGCAGAGAGGGTGTCATCATTGTTGTAGCAACCTGGGCGATATCACCAATACGATTCTTACGCTATATCGCTTCGCGCTGCGGATGCAAGCCCCCTCTCTTAAATTCCGGCAAGAAACATGCCAGCTTGCCGGTAAAACGGGTGATCTCCTTGATCGTCAGACAGATAGAACGGGATATCCATTCTGAACGATGGCTGAAAGGCTTTCAAAAAGGAACGGGGTGACAGCAGGAGGGCATGATGCATTGGTCGAGCAGGGATTGATTCCTAGGCAAAGCCCTTTTATACGTGAGGGTACACAAAGATACAGGTGAGGTGGAAACCCGACCACGATCTGGCTTGGGGCTTCCTTGACTCAATAAAATGCCCACAGTACCCCTGGAGGTGCAGTATGGCTATCGACCGTAATGACCCACGTTCCCAGCAACCCGTCGACCTGTCCGATCAAAGTGCGCTGGATCGCGTGCTGACCGCATGTGAAGTCGAACTGAGCAACGAACACCGTAAGCAGCTGCGCCGTTTCGCTCTGGAGTATGACGAGATTAATGATGGCAAGGTGCCGACGTTTGCGGAGCTGGTCACCTTTGCGCGCCCCCGCCTGCTGCCTTCCGAAGGCTGAGCGAGAGCGTATCGTACACTCCATATGCATAAGCGCCACCGCTCGACCGTACTTGACGATCGGCGGTGGCGCTTATGGTCTGACAAAAAAGGGCGGTTATAGCTGGAATTCGTGGCCCAGATACACGTCACGGACGTGCTGGTTGGCCAAGATGGTATCGGCATCGCCTTCGGCAATGATCTTGCCATCACCTACGATGTAGGCGTTATTGCAGATATCCAGCGTTTCACGCACGTTGTGATCGGTAATCAGAATGCCGATGCCGCGGTCGCGCAGCTGACGAATGATGTCCTTGATTTCACCCACCGAGATGGGGTCGACGCCCGCGAATGGTTCATCAAGCAGGATGAACGCGGGATCCATGGCCAATGCGCGCGCTATTTCGACGCGGCGACGTTCACCACCGGACAGGCTCATCCCCATATTGTCGCGGATATGCGTGATGCTGAATTCTTTCAGCAGTGCATCCAGATGCTCGTGGCGCTGCTGACGAGTAAGGTCCTTACGCGTTTCCAGAATCGCCAGAATATTATCTGCCACCGACAGCTTGCGGAAGATCGACGCTTCCTGCGGCAGGTAGCCAATGCCTGCACGTGCGCGCTCATGCATCGGACGACGAGACAGGTCCACATCGTCAATGCGCACTTCACCAGCGTCGGCCTGAATCAGACCGACAATCATGTAGAACGATGTGGTCTTGCCGGCACCGTTGGGGCCGAGCAGACCCACGATCTCACCTTGCGAAATGGAGAGACTGATATCTTGCACGACGCGGCGTTTCTTGAAGCTTTTGGCCAGATGCGTTGCGTAGAGGGTCTTCATCGCGGGCTTAATTCCTTGAGACTACCAGCAGGCATTGGCCGGGCGGTGCCGGCCAATGCCGTGTGTACATGCCAGCGCGTACGGCCGGCCTGAATGACATGCCCGCGTTGGAGCATATCGGACTCGTGACGATCAGCGGGCATCCGGTGAAATGGTCATTTCGATGCGGCCATTGCCCGTGTTGTTCTTGCCTGCCCCTTGCGCCTGTACCTGACGGGTATTCATGAAGTACTGCACATAAGCGCCGGTGAAGGTGTCGGTGCCGCGGTGAAGCTCGGCATGACCGATCAGCTCGACCTTGCGGCTGTCAGCACTGTAGACGATGGTGTCACCCCAGCCCTTGACCAGACCTTCCTGTGGGCTTGGTTTCTGCTCGATATAGGCACGCTTACCTTTGCCCGTTGCGCGCATGGTCGACAGACCGCCAGCGGCGCTCCGAGTCAGCACGACCTGATCGGCATCCAGCTTCATGCTGCCCTGTTCGATGTGCACGGTACCGCTGTAGATGGCTGAACCATTGCGGTCGTCGAGCTGCAGTTGGCCAGCCGAGACGCGGATGGGCTGGCGAGCGTCGCTGTCCAGTGCCAGTGCGGAAGTGGTGGTCAGGCCAGCGGCAATACCGACGGCGGCCATCAATGGGGTCAACCAACGAATGGACATGAAGTCATTCCTCGAAACATCAGATTCATGGGGCGTCAGCGGTATCGGTGTCCGATGAGGCCTGGTGTGCGGTCGGGGGAATGACCCCCTGGACGTTGCCGGTCAGTGTAACGGTCTTTGGCGTCAGCAGCGCTTCGAAACGGTCGCTGCGCATAGTTTGGTCCGCTTGAAAGAAGCGCGAATCGGTGTCGCTCCAGATCTTGTCTTGGCCGCGGTCGTAGTTCAGCGTGGCCGTCTCCAGCCGCCACTGTTCACTGGGCGCAACGGCCTTGGCATTGCCCGACAGCGTAATGCGGGTGCCGTCTTCGGTCATCGTGGCCTGCTGTCCGGAAATGTTCCACAGCCGTGCCGCATCATCCACGATATCGATGCGCGGATCGGTGGCCGTGGTCTGCTGCGCGTCAGGCATATGTGCCACGTGCGGTGAGGTCATGCTCTGGTAGCGTTTCCCCTGCGCATCGAAGCGCACAAAGTTCGCCTGTTCAAGAACATAGTCAGGCTGCCCCTCGGGGACGGAGGGCAGTTGGCTCTCCTGTGTGCCTGAGTTGAACTGATCGACGAAGGCCAGCACGATGCCGACCAGCACGATCACGAACAGGATGACCACGCGAGTGGTGTTGTCACGAATCCAGCGTATCATCAAAAATCCTTGCAACAGTGACAGCGTAGACGGCCCTATCGACCGTTTCCTGACTTAAGGTATCGGTCAGGATATCGGCGCTGTCCAATCGGCTTAACCTGAAAAGTCGGGTACCTTCTTCTCGGCGCTCTTGCCTGCGTAGCGCGCCATGATACCTTCCCAATGACCCTGTGCCTGCAGTAGAAGTTCACATAATTCGCGTACGGCACCGTCTCCGCCTGCACGTCCCGTGACGTGATCGGCTGCTTCGCGCACATAGCTAGGGGCGTTCGGTACGCTGACACCCAGCCCCGCGCTAACGATGGCTCCTATGTCTGGCAAGTCATCGCCGCAGTAAGCACAGGCCGAAAGGGGCAATCCCAGCTGATCGGCCAGCGCCTTGAGGGCGGTGCTTTTGTCGTGACGGCCCTGTTCGAGGTGAGTGATACCCAGCTCTTTGGCACGCAGCGCCACCATCGGCGAGCAGCGCCCTGTGATGATGCCCATTTGAATGCCGTGCTCTTCCAGAAGCTTCAGCCCGAGGCCGTCCTGCGTGTTGAACTGCTTACTTTCCTGGCCGTCGGCCTGATAAAGCAGGTGGCCGTGTGTCATGACGCCATCGACGTCCAGTACCAGCAAGCGGATATGGCGAGCGCGTTCGAACGCATCCGCGCTGAAAGGAGTGGAACGCTTGTCGCAGGGCAGTGGCGGCATTGAGCCGGTCGCGAGAGACATGGTGTCGTGTCCTTTGAGTGCAGAGGCGGTCATCGTGAAGGATCATCCGCCCCGTACGCAGAGTGAATGGGGAATATACATGAGGTCGGCATGAACGACGCCATGCCGACGGAAAATGACGATGCTTATACGATGCCGCTGGTCAGCAGATCCTGCAGCTTCAGTGCCCCCACCAAGTGCTGGGTGTCGTCCACCACGGGCAGCGCCGTAATGCGTCGCGTTTCCATTAGACGCAGTGCTTCGGCAGCCAGCATATCGGCAGAAACGGTCAGCGGTGTACGCGTCATTACATCATCGGTGATCAACGTCGCAAAATCGGTGGCTTTATCCAGCGTTCGACGCAGATCGCCGTCAGTATAAATACCGCATAGCTGCTGGTTCTGGTCTACGATACAGGCAAATCCTAGCCCCTTGCGCGTGATCTCGAACAGTGTGTCGCGCAGCGGTGTTGCCAGCGGTACGCGCGGGATGGCGTCGTCGGTATGCATGACGTCACCGACGGTTAGCAACAGCTGCTTGCCAAGGCTGCCACCCGGGTGCGACAGCGCAAAATCGTTGGCGCTGAAACCGCGGGCTTCCAGCAAGGCAATGGCCAGTGCATCGCCCAGTGCGAGCGTTGCGGTTGTCGATGAGGTTGGGGCCAGATTCAGCGGACAGGCTTCCTTCTCAACGCCGACGTCCAGAAACGCATCGGCATGGCGGCTCAGCGTGGAATCGCGTCGTCCCGTCATGGCAATGATCGGAACGCCTTTGCGTTTGAACAGTGGCAGCAGCGCCGTGATTTCTTGGGTCTCGCCCGAGTTCGACAGCGCGACCAGTACGTCTTCCGAGGTCATCATGCCTAGGTCGCCATGACTGGCTTCCGCTGGGTGCAGGAAGAATGCCGGTGTACCCGTGCTGGCCAGCGTTGCTGCCAGCTTGCGTCCGATATGGCCCGATTTGCCTATACCGCTTACGACAACGCGCCCGCGACTGGCAAGAATCAGCGTGCAGGCCTTGTCGAAGTCTTCATTTAGGCGTGGTACAAGCGCGGCTATAGCCTCCTGCTCCAGCGTAAGCGTGCGGCGGGCGCTGGCCCGGAAGTCGGCTGTCGTCATGGCAATGGGTACTCGCTTGAGTGATATCGGGCGAATGGACACTATCCGTTGATAGCGCAGTACATGCGCAAGGCCGTTCTCCGTTTTCTTAGAAGATGGACGGCGACCTTAGGTGCGTATCCTGACGCAAAGCCATGCAAAGTGCACGTACCGCGGCCTCGTTCCAAAGGTGAAGGTGATCCATAGAAAACAGATCGGTTTCGGCAATATGTCAGGATAGAATACAATGTTCGATTACAGGCAGTGTGATTCCAATAGGGAATATACGCCTTCAGATAGCAGCAGCTCGGCGCGGAATGCAGGGCGTCGAGCAGGGATGTCACGGAGGGAGGCCACGGAACATCGAGCGCCACAAGCGGTCAGTTTTTCGAGCTTCTTTCCCTCAAAAGACATAGGAGAGGCATGAGTCAGACGCATCTTGTCGAGGTCAGAGACCTCCATTTTTCACGCGGAAGCCGTGCAATCTTCCAGGGCATCGACCTTGATATCGAACAAGGCAAGATCACTGCCATCATGGGGCCAAGCGGTACGGGCAAGACCACGCTGCTCAAACTGATGGGCGGTCAGCTCCAGCCCGATGCAGGCACGGTTAGCATCGATGGCCAGAACGTGCATGCCCTGTCACGCCATGCCCTGTTCATGATGCGGCGCCGGATGGGCATGCTGTTTCAGAGCGGCGCACTGTTTTCCGATCTAAGCGTGTTCGAGAACGTTGCATTTCCGCTGCGCGTGCACACGCAGCTGCCTGACAGCATGATTCGCGATCAGGTATTGATGAAGCTGGAAGCCGTTGGGCTGCGCGGTGCGCGCGATCTGATGCCTTCCGAACTGTCGGGCGGAATGACGCGGCGCGTGGCGCTGGCGCGCGCCGTCGCGTTGGATCCTGACCTCATCATGTACGATGAGCCGTTCGTCGGGCAGGACCCCATTTCCAAAGGGGTGCTGGTCAAACTGATCCACGATCTGAACAAGGCGTTCGGCGCGACCTCCGTTATCGTGTCGCACGACATCACCGAAACGTTGTCGATTGCCGATTATGTGTATGTGATCGCCAATGGACAGGTGATGGCCCATGGAACGCCCGAAGCTTTGAATCTGGAGGCGGACCCGCGGGTCGATCAATTCATGCATGGCCGTCCTGATGGGCCGGTGCCGTTTCATTATCCGGCACCAGACTTCCGTGACGACATGCTCGACGCTGGGGAGAAGGTCTGATGATGAAGCGCATAGAAGCGCTGGGGCGCGGCGTCATCTCGCTGATTACCGCGCTGGGCCGTGCTGCTATCTTCCTGATGCAGTCGTTGGTTGGGCTGCCACACCGAGAGTCGTTTCGGCTGTGGCTGCGCCAGATGTATTTCGTCGGGGTGCTGTCGCTGCCGATCATTCTGGTTTCTGCACTGTTCATCGGGATGGTCATTGCACTGCAAGGCCATATGATCCTGATCAGCTTCGGTGCCGAAGCGGCGCTGGGGCAGATGGTGGCGCTTTCGCTGCTGCGTGAGCTGGCACCGGTGGTGGCAGCGCTGCTGTTTGCCGGGCGTGCCGGTTCGGCGCTCACCGCGGAAATCGGTTTGATGAAGGCCACCGAACAGCTCAGCAGTATGGAAATGATCGGTGTTGATCCGCTGCGCCGGGTCATCTCGCCACGCTTCTGGGCGGGGCTGATTTCGATGCCACTGCTGAGCATTATCTTCGCTGTGGTGGGTATCTATGGCGGCTATCTGGTGGGCGTGCAGTGGCTGGGCGGTTATTCTGGCGCGTTCTGGGGCAATATGCAGAGCAGCGTCGACTTCATGCACGATATCGTGCGCGGAGTGCTGGTCAAGAGCGTGGTGTTTGGCGCGGTTATCACTTGGATCGCCGTCTTTCAGGGCTATGACCTTGTGCCCACGTCCGAAGGTATTTCCCGTGCCACTACGCGTACGGTTGTCTACGGGTCACTGGCGGTGCTGGGACTCGACTTCCTGTTGACCGCACTGATGTTTGGAGATTTCGCATGAAACAACGTACAGGATGGCTCGAGTGTAGCGTAGGGCTTTTCGTACTGGCGGCGTTTGCCGGCCTGATCTATCTGGGGCTGCAGGTCAGTGGCCTGACCCCGACCTCGAACAAGCAGGACTATACGGTAGCGGCTAGCTTCCACGATATCGGCTCGTTGCGCCCGCGTGCACGTGTCACCATCGCGGGGATGACCATCGGTCACGTCAGCGATATCAGTCTGGTCAGCGATAATGACGACTTCCGTACCCGCGTCACGATGAAGCTTGATAACAGCTTGATCGGTAAGTTGGGCACCGACAGTTCCGTCATGATTCAGACCCAAGGGCTGCTGGGGGATCAGTATTTAGCGATTCAGCCGATTCGTTTAGATGATGCGACGATTCCGAACGGTGGTGAGATCAAGGATGTCCAGGATGCCATCGTGCTGGAAAAACTGATCCAGCAGGTCGTGAGTAGCCTGACGTCAGGCGCGAGTAAAGGTGGCAGTGCCGCTACCGGTAACGCGCAGCAGTAAAGGGCTTTATGGGCGACGTGCGGGGAGCGCGGCGTTCATGTCAGTTGAACGGCCCGACTGTGTTACTGTCTCAACCTGATGGATTGCAGGGATATCAATGGACTGAGGAATCGCTTGATTCCTCACCTATTAAAATAGAGGTAAAGGATATGGCGTCACTTACTATGATCAAGCGTGGCATGACCGCTCTGGCTGGCATGATGCTGCTGTTCGGTATGGCGATCAGCATGACTGCGCAGGCCGCTGACGACCAGCAGGCGCTGCAGATTGTCACCCAGCGTATCGACCAGCTGAAACAGAAAGTCGATGGTCGCAGTGCCTATTACCGCCAGCATCAGGGCGAACTCCGTCAGCTGCTCGAACAGACCATCGTGCCGGTCGCGGATTTCCCGTACATTTCTGCCCGCGTGATGGGGCCGTACTACCGTGGCGCTTCCGTGCAGCAGCGGGCCGACTTTGCGAAGTCGTTCCAGAATTCTGCACTAGATACCCTGACGCAAGGGTTGGTTAGCTTCGATTATGAATCGCTTAACGTCGCTTCATCGGCGCTCCGCTCTCGCTACGATGATCAGGTTGATGTGGCGCTGGACGTGACGTCCGGTGACGGCAAGCATTACCCCGTATCGTTCACTATGGGCGTACGCAACGGCGAATGGAAGGTCATTAACGTGATCGTCAATGGCATCAACTTGGGCCTGACCTTCCGCAATCAGTTCGATCAGTCCATGCGTCAGAACGGTAACAACTACGATACCGTCATCTCCCATTGGGACAGCGGTCAGGCACTGAACGAAGTGCAGAGCCAGCAGTCCAAATAGGAACGGTGCCGATGAACGCTCAGGCGACAATGGAACAGGGACGGGTCACGATGGATGCTGGGCGGCAGGTGCTCAGTCTTCAAGGCCCCGTCTCGTTCGATACGGCGGCACTGCTGGCTGACGAAGGCTGTCGGCTGCTGAAGCAGGTGGCCCCAGAAACGGCGGTGTCGATCGACGCGCGCGGTGTACAGCACTCCAGTAGTGCTACGCTGACCGTAGTGCTGGAATGGTGGCGTGCACTTAATGCACGACAGCTACGGCTGAAGGATGTCCTTCTTCCCGAACAGATGCGACCGCTGGTGGCGCTTTCGGGGCTGAACCGGATTCTTCCCGAACGCTGACAGACCAAAGCAGCATGAGCGGGGGCTGGGCACGCAATCGCGCCTGGCCCCCGTTTTCGTTTATCATGCCGGCAATAGTGGGTTTTGCGCATGCGCTGCCCGCCTGATTTTCTGTTACTGCTGCAAGGAATTTGACTACCATGCGACCCGAAGACGTCAAAGCGCTGCTCGAAGAGCGCGTCGAAGGCTGTACTTTCGTTATCGAAGGCGAAGGCTGCAATTTCCAGGTGACCGCCATCGGTGAGCGATTCGGTGACCTGTCGCGTTTGAAGCGACAGCAGCTGATTAACAGTGCACTGAGCGATGAAATCGCGAGCGGCGCTCTCCATGCCCTCTCGATCAAGACTTTCACGCCGACACAGTGGGCAGAACTGAACGCCTAATGTGTGGGGCCCCATTTAGGACGGGAGCAGGACTGCTGCTCGTTCTCGAACGATATTTCCGTTTCAGGATTTAATGCATGGACAAGTTGATCATTACCGGCGGCCAGCCGTTGAACGGTGAGGTATGGACCTCCGGCGCCAAGAATGCAGCACTGCCGATTCTGGCCGCGACCTTGCTGACCAAGGATCGGATCACTATAAGCAACTTGCCTCATCTGCAGGACATTACGACGACCCTGGAGCTGCTGGGCTGCATGGGCATTGAGCCCGTGATGGAAGAAAAAATGTGCATCCAGCTGGGCGGGGCGGTCAACCACTGCCACGCGCCGTATGATCTGGTCAAGAAGATGCGTGCCTCTATCCTCGTGCTGGGGCCGCTGTTGGCGCACTACGGTGAAGCGGACGTATCGCTGCCAGGCGGCTGTGCCATTGGCAGTCGTCCTGTCGATATCCACATCCACGGCCTTGAAGCCATGGGCGCGGATATTACCGTTGAGAATGGCTATATCCGTGCGCGTGCTGATCGCCTCAAAGGGGCTCGCATCGTCATGGACGTGCCCTCCGTCACCGGTACTGAAAACCTACTGATGGCCGCAACGCTGGCAGATGGCACGACCGTGCTTGAAAACGCTGCGCGCGAGCCGGAAATCGTCGACTTGGCCGAGTGCCTCATTGCGATGGGGGCCAAAATCACCGGTCACGGCTCTAGCACCATTACCATCGAAGGCGTCGATGCGCTGCACGGCTGCAAATACGCGGTCATGCCTGACCGTATCGAAAGCGGCACGTTCTTGGTAGCTGCTGCCGCCACGCGTGGTCGCGTACTGGTGCGCGATGCGCGTGCCGATACGCTGGAAGCGGTTCTGGTCAAGCTGGAAGAAGCGGGCGCTCATATTGAAGTGAACGAACAGGGCATCCTGCTCGACATGAAGGGGCAACGTCCCAAAGCGGTTAGCCTGCGTACCGCACCGTATCCGGCATTTCCGACTGACATGCAGGCTCAGTTCGTGGCTCTGAATGCGGTTGCGGAAGGGCACTCCCGCGTGATCGAGACCATCTTCGAGAACCGTTTCATGCACGTGCAGGAACTCTGCCGCATGGGCGCCGACATCGCTCTGGAAGGCAATACTGCGATCATCAACGGTGTCGAGAAGCTGTCTGGCGCTCCGGTCATGGCGACTGACCTGCGAGCCTCCGCGAGCCTCGTTATTGCCGCACTGACGGCCGAAGGGGAAACCGTAGTCGATCGCATCTATCACATCGACCGTGGTTACGAGTGCATCGAGGAAAAATTGCGTATGCTGGGGGCGCATATCCGTCGCACTGCGGGTTGAGCCTCGTTAACATTACCTGTAGAAAGGAAAGAGCCCGGCCATTCGCCGGGCTCTTTCATTCGGGAACCGGGCACGTACTGGAAAAGAAGAGACACAATTACAAATGAGTAGACCACTGATCATTGCCTTGTCCAAAGGCCGCATCCTTAAGGAAACCCTTCCCCTGCTGGCCGAGGCGGGCGTTCACTTGGCAGAACCGCTGGAAGGTAGTCGTAAGCTGCTGTTCGATACCCAGCAGGACGACGTCAAGATCATCGTGATTCGTGCTACCGATGTGCCGACCTACGTCCAGCTGGGCGCTGCCGATATCGGTGTGGCGGGCAAGGACGTGCTGCTTGAGCACGGTTCAGAGGGTGTCTATGAACCGATTGACCTCGATATCGCCTGCTGCAAGCTGATGACGGCGGGTATGGTTGGACATGAAAATCCGCGTCATAGCCGCCGCCGCGTGGCCACCAAGTTCGTCAATATTGCACGCGATTACTATGCGCGTCAGGGCATCCAAGCCGACATCATTAAACTGTATGGCGCAATGGAGTTGGCCCCGATCATGAACTTGGCCGATGAGATCGTCGATATCGTTGATACCGGTAATACACTGCGAGCCAACGGCATGGAGCCGCGCGAATTGATTACCGAAATCAGCACGCGACTAATTGTCAATAAAGCATCGATGACCATGAACCACGGGCGCTTGCAGCCTATCATTGATAATCTGCGTCAAGTAGTAGCTGCACGTCGCCGCAAAGAGGTGTTAGATTCATAAAGAAGCGCTAATGCCTTAAAGAAAAGCGCTTTTGCTGCAATACCCATAACCATAATCAATGTACAGCGATATAGAGGTAATACGACATGAGTAGTGACGGTCAGGATATGCGAGGCCCGGTAAGACTGGATTCCCGCGATGCCGATTTTGACGCTCGTATGGATGCTCTGCTGGCATGGGAAGGTGTTTCCGATGCCAATATTCAGAAAAGCGTTGATGACATCATTCATGCCGTACGACACCGGGGTGACGATGCTCTGGTCGAGTTCTCTCGTCGTTTCGACCGCGTCAGCGCTACCAGCATGAGCGACCTAACGCTGGACGTCGATCGTCTTGCCGCGGCTTACCGCAATCTGCCTGAAGAACAGCGCCAAGCGCTGGATGCCTCAGCAGAACGCATTCGTGCTTACCACGAACACCAGCGTACCGAAGGGTGGCAATACACCGAAGCAGATGGCACCGTGCTGGGTCAGAAAGTGACACCGCTAGACAGTGTGGGCGTCTATGTGCCGGGCGGCAAAGCGGCCTACCCGTCCTCTGTGCTGATGAACGTCATGCCGGCGCACGTGGCCGGTGTTTCCGAACTGGTGATGGTTGTGCCGACGCCCGATGACGAAGTCAACGAGTTGGTATTGGCCGCCGCCTACGTTTCCGGCGTGACCAAGGTCTTTGCCATCGGTGGTGCTCAGGCTGTTGCCGCGCTGGCCTACGGCACTGAAACCGTGCCGTGCGTCGACAAAATCGTTGGTCCGGGTAACATCTATGTAGCGACGGCCAAACGTGCCGTGTTCGGTCAGTGCGGTATCGACATGATCGCGGGCCCGTCTGAAATCCTCGTGGTGTCCGATGGTGGTACTGATCCCGACTGGTTGGCCATGGACCTGTTCTCGCAGGCCGAGCACGATGAGCTAGCGCAGGCCATCTTCATCAGCTGGGACGACGCTCACATCGACGCCGTCGAGAAGAGTATCTACAAGCAGCTGCCGACAATGCCGCGTAAACAGATCATCTCTACGTCGCTGGGCGATCGCGGAGCGCTGATCAAGGTGGCAGACAAGGAAGAGGCTATCCAGCTGATCAACCGCATCGCGCCGGAGCACCTTGAACTGTCTGTCGGAGACCCTGATGAGTGGCTGGGCAGCATTCGTCACGCTGGGGCTATCTTCATGGGGCGTTACACGGCAGAAGCGCTGGGTGACTATTGTGCGGGACCGAACCACGTTCTGCCGACATCCGGTACGGCGCGCTTCTCTTCGCCGCTGAGCGTATACGACTTCCAGAAACGCTCTTCCATCATCAAGTGTTCTGCGGAAGGGGCAGATAAGCTGGGACGTATCGCATCGGTCATGGCGCACGGCGAATCGCTGACGGCCCACGCCCGTTCTGCTGAAAACCGTCTCAAACGCTGAGCGTTTCATAGCCCATGCAACAAGGCCTCCCATCGGGAGGCCTTGTCGTTTATGACACATGCGTGTCGCGTGGGAATAGTGATCAGTGCAGCGATACGTTGGATGTGGCGGCCGATGGTGCTGTATGCGTGGCCGACGGTGACGTAGCATCATCTTCGCTTGCTGAGGGGCTCGCTTCTCCCTGCGTAGCACCATTGAGGGTGCGGTTGAGGATCAGCGGCGTGTTGGTAGGACGCACGCCAACGTGAATTACCACATCACGTGAGCTGCCATCACGGAACAGGCGCAGCTTGACCGGGGTGCCCGGGTGCAGCTGAGTGATGTTGATGATGGCCTGTTGGGTATCGATCAGCGGCGTATCATTGATCGACAGAATCATATCGCCCGCTTTCAGTCCTGCCTTGTCGGCGGGCGTATCAGGAAATACGTTGGTCACGACCAATGCGCTGGGGGCATTGAGGTTGAATGACTGTGCCAGCTGTAGCGGTACGCTGCGCGCGTCCATACCGATCCAGCCGCGGCGCACATAGCCGGTCGTGACAATGTCATCGAGTACTTCATGCGCGATGCTTGAGGGAATGGCAAAGCTGATCCCTTGTGCGCCGCCGGAGCGCGTGAAGATCACCGTATTGATGCCGACCAGTTCGCCACCAGTATTGATCAGTGCGCCGCCGGAATTGCCCGGGTTGATGGCCGCATCGGTCTGAATGAAATTCTCATAGGCGTTGACGCCGACCTGACTACGGCCTGTGGCGCTGATGATGCCCATGGTTACGGTCTGGCCAAAATTGAATGGATTGCCGATCGCCAGCGCGATATCGCCGACGTGGATGCTGTTGGCTTCTGCGACGGTGATGGTGGGCAGCGCATCAAGTGTGATCTTGAGGACGGCCAAGTCGGTATCTGAGTCGACACCGACCACGGTGGCGGTGGCTTCGCGCCCGTCACGCAGTGCTACCCTGATGTCATCGGCATCGCGAATGACATGCTGGTTAGTCAGAATGTAGCCTTTATCGCTTAGAATGACGCCTGAGCCAACATTGTCGATATGAAGAGCGGTGGCCTCCTTTTCGGCTGTGGCAGAAACTGTCGCTTCAGTGCGTGTGGTGTGGTCGGTTGAGGTGCGTGCCGGTGACGCCAGCGTGGCGCGGGGGTCATGCTGATCGACGAACCGTCGATACAATGGGTCATTGCGAAGAGTGTTGCGATGGCTGTCTACTGAACTGTCCGTCGAGGCGCTCTGTTCATCGTTCTTTGAACTGAGCGAATAGACACTGACGACGGCCGGTGCCGCGCGTTCTACTGCGCTGGCATAGCCTTGTGGATGCGACCCCGAGGCTATGAACACTGGCGGCGAATGTGGGTCTGTACTCAGAGTGACCGCGTGCGGTGATGACGCGTTACCGCCCCCCATTCGGCCTAGCCAGGCAGGGTATCTGTCGAGAACGATCAGGGCGATAAGCAACCCGCACAGTACGGGCCAGAAGAGAGAAACCAGCAGTCGGCGCATGGAATGTCCTGCATGTTGGTCGGTGTGACATAAGTGCTCTTGCAGGCAGGACGGGCAAGAGGCACAGCGATTCGAATGGCGATGCCCAGCGACAGGCGGCGAGCCATAACGATTTCAGTTTATCATTGGGGGGAAGGGCTGTCTGCCCGCATTCCCAACAGACAACCGCAAGGAGCACGATCATGTTGCGAGATGAGTTGATCCAGCGAATGGATACTCTGCTCGAACCAGAGGCCTTCAAGGACTACACCGTCAATGGGTTACAGGTCGAAGGTCGGCGTGAGGTTCGCAAGGTGATGACGGGTGTCACGGCCTGTCAGGCGCTATTGGATGAAGCCGTTGCCTGGGGGGCTGACATGGTGCTGGTGCATCACGGCTTCTTCTGGAAGAACGAACCCAGCACGGTAACCGGCATGCGCTATCACCGCCTGCGTGCACTGATCAAACACGACATCAACCTTGTCGCTTATCATTTGCCGCTGGACGCTCATCCTGACATGGGGAACAACGCTCAGCTGGGTGCGGAAATGGCGTGGTACCGCACACACGTACTGGACGGTCCGGTTGGGCGTGGTGTGGTCTGGAAAGGCCGCACGTCGAAGCCGTTCGAACACGATACGCTGGCGGCCAAGCTGGAAGCGCGGCTGGGACGTGCGCCGCTGGTCATTCAGGCGCATCAGCGTCCTATTCAGACCATCTGCTGGTGCACTGGAGCCGCTCAAGACATGATCGAACTGGCATGGCAGAACGGCGCAGATGCCTTCGTTTCGGGCGAAATTTCTGAACGAACTACGCATATTGCGCGCGAACTGGGCATCAGCTATTTTGCGGCAGGGCATCATGCTACCGAGCGGGCAGGTATCCGCGAACTGGGTAACTGGTTAGCACGCGATACCGGTGTCGAACATCGTTTCGTCGATATCGACAACCCCGTATGAGTGAGAGCCCCGACAGCCTTCATGGCGTCGGGGCTTTTGTGATCACTCCTGGCGGTCGTTGGCGCGTCGAGCCTGTAGTGTGCGCGTCAGCAGGGCGCGTAGCGTGGCGGGCTTCACTGGCTTGTTGATGAGGTGATAGCCCGCTCGCTTGACTGTTTCTGCCACTTCTTCTGTCCGATCGGCCGTAATCACGATGCCGGGCACGTCTCCCTCCAGCTGTTGGCCCAGCGTATCCAGCGCCATCAGCCCCGTCACATCATTGCTGAGATGATAGTCCGCGAGAATGGCATCGGGATCGCCATCCAGATTGCGCAGTACCGAACGTGCGCCACCGATACTGGTCGCGGTATACACCTCGCATTCCCAGCCGCTTAGCATTGCTTTCATACCTTCAAGCGTAATGCGCTCGTTATCGATGCACAGGATGCGGATGCCCTGCAGACGGTTACGGGTGGCCGGACGACGCGTGCGCTGTGCCAGTTCCTCTCGGCTTTCAACCTTGACGCCGCGCTTGTAGGGTACCGTCACGCGGAAGACCGTTCCTTGACCCACTTCCGAAATCAGCGTCAGTTCATGTGCCAGCACATTGGCCATACGCTCGGCGATCGACAGCCCCAATCCCAGCCCTTTTTCGCTTTCGGCATGGCGTGACTGCGACTCAAGGCGGCGGAACTCCTCGAAAATTTCTTTCTGCTTGCTTTTTGGAATGCCCGGGCCTGTATCCCACACTTCGATGCGAATGGTGTCGCCTACATGGCGGCAGCCCAGCAGTACGCGACCCTGTTCGGTGTAGCGCAGCGCGTTGGACAGAAAGTTCTGGACGATACGGCGCAGCATCTGTGGATCGCTGTCGACTACGGCAGAGGTCGATACGACGGACAGATCAAGCCCTCGTTCAGCGGCAATGACCTCGAACTGTGCCTTAAGCGGCTGCAGGATGTCGCTGAGGGAAAATACTTTGCGGCGAGGTGTGAGCGCCCCAGAATCGAGCTTCGAGATATCCAGCAGTGTGCTCAGCAGTTCCTCGGCCGACTGCAGCGAGGCGTCAATATGCGACAACGTCTGGGCGTATTCGCTGTTTTCCAGCTGTTGATTGAGCGCCGAGGTGAAAAGGCGCGCAGCGTTCAATGGCTGGAGCAAATCGTGGCTGGCGGCCGCCAGGAAACGGGTCTTGGAAGCATTGGCCGTTTCCGCGACTTGTTTGGCTTGGCGCAGCGCCTTCTCTGCGCGTGCGCGTACTTCGTTCTCCTGCTGAAGCGCTTCGTTCAGCTGCTGCAGGCGCGAGGTACGCTCACGCACGCGCTCTTCCAAGTGCTCGTTAGTTTCCTTCAGAGCGATCTCGGCCAGACGACGTTCGGTGATGTCTTGATAGAGCGCAAAGAACCCTAGTACGCGCCCCGCTGAATTGAAGTGGGGGGTGTAAGTCGCCAGCATGTGACGCAACTGCCCCGTCGGCTCTTCCACCGCCACCTCGAAGCTGACCCGTTCCCCCGCTAGCGCTCGCATCATCCACGGTTCGCGCTCGCGCCAAGCCGCAGGGGGCAGAATGTCCTTGGCCTGCTTGCCGATAGCTTCGGTTCGGTCGATGCCCATGCCTGTTTCATAGGCTCGGTTAGTAAACAGATAATGGTTCTGCGTATCGAAATAGGCGATCAGCGCGGGCACGTTGTCGGTGTAGATACGGATATTGCTTTCCGAGCGGATCAGCGCTTCTTCGGTGCGCTTCTGCTGCGTGATGTCCTGATACGTATAGACGAAACCGCCCCCGGGCATCGGGCTGCCATGAATGTCGAGTACCGTGCCGTCCTGCCGGTAACGCAGGTAGTGATGGGGCTTGCACGACTCCAGATTGGCCAGCATCTGTGCAACGTGTTCTTCGCTATCGCCCGGGCCGTATTCGCGGTTGTAGGCGTTGTAGCGGAAGATGCGTTCAATGGGGGTGCCCACACGGATCAGATTGTCCGGGAAGTCGAACAGCTCCAGATAGCGCCGGTTCCAGACCACCAGGTTGAGGTTGTGGTCTATGACGCTGATCCCTTGCTGGAGATTATCCACCGTCGATTGCAGCAGCGAACGGTTGAATTCCAGTACCTGAGAGGCCTCATCAACGATCGACACCACATCGGAGAGTTCAATGCCGCGCTTTGACAGTGCCGAGTTCATGACCAGACGCGCCGAAGAAGAACCGATAGCCGATGCTAGCAGTCCCTCGCTGAACTGCAGCATGTCGATAGAGGCCAGTGTCTGGTCGGTCATCGGCCACGGGTGACGCTGAGCGAAGCGCTCGAAGGCCTGTTCGACCTGAGCCTTGTCGAGGAAGCGACGGCACAGCGCCTTAAGATCGCGTACGGACGCTGCCCCCAACCATGGGCGGTTGATGGACGGCGGCATGGTGCCCGCGCTTTCCACGAACAGCGAGGCCTGAATGCGTTCTACCACGCGCTGAGAGGTCAGCTGTGATAGCCCGATATAGGCCAGAATATTCAACCCTAGTGATAGCAGCACACCCTGCGTGAGCGGGTCTGCAAATCTCAGCCCGAATGGCGCCAGTGGGCGTAGCCAGTGCAGACCAAGAGGTCCTTCCGTCAGCAGGGCAGAGGGCAGCAGTTGTGCCTGCACTAGCGTAGGAATCAGCAGCGTATATCCCCACACCAGCAGTCCAAGCAGCATGCCGATGGCTACGCCAATGCGGTTGCCGTGTTTCCAGTACAGCCCACCGATGACGGCTGGAATCATCTGACTCATGCCCGCCAGCGCCAGAAGCCCCAGCGAGGCTAGCGACACGTGTTCGTTGAACATCATTGAGCACAAGTAACCCAGTGCGACAACGATCAGAATGATAGCGCGGCGAGCACGCAGTACGCGGCGTGTATACCCACCTTTGCTCAAATCGAACCAGCGCAGCTTGAGCAGAATCGGAATGACAACTTCGTTCGACAGCATGATCGACAGTGTTAGGCTGGCCATCAGCAGCATGCCACCGGCTGCTGTCAACACGCAGATGAACGCCAGCATGGCCAGTAGCGGATGGTGGCCGAGCGAAGCCAGTGCCATCAGATAGCCATCGGTCGGTACGCTATCGCCGAGCAGCGAGCGTCCCTGCAGCGCCAAAGGCATCACCATGGCGGCCGTCACTGCGAGATAGCCGACGAACAGCCAGCGAGCTTGGCGCGTATCGTCGCGCTGAGTGTGCTCAACCACGGTGACATGGAACTGACGCGGTACGCAGATAATCGCCAGCATCGTCAGTAGTGTCTGAATCAGCACGCCTTGATCGGATAGCTGGGCCAGCAGCGATGGCGGAGTGGATGGGGCCGGCGCCGAGGCCAGTGACGGTACGGTCAGCGCCTGATCAGATTGCGGAAGAGGAAGCAGGCCAAACTGCCACAGCAGGGCCGCGCCCAGTGCGACGAAGGCCAGCAGCTTAAAGACCGACTCGAAGGCAATAGACTGGATCAGCCCCTCGTGATGTTCGGTAGCATTGGTATGGCGCATGCCGTGAAGCATGGCAAATACGGCCAGAATGACCGCAAGGAACAGCGTAATGTCCACGCTGACCGGGTTGTGCGTCATGACATCATCGGCGGGCGTCAGCAGGTGTAGTGCTAGCCGCAGCGCATCGAACTGAAGTGCCATATAGGGCAGCGTGACAACGAGCGCTGTCAGGCTACAGAACGCCGCTAGCCCCTGCGACTTACCGTAGCGCGAAGCAATGAAATCGGCGATCGAGGTCACGTTCTGACGCTTAGCGACGCGGATCAGCTTATCCATGACCGGCCAGAAGAACAGGAAGCCAATGATGGGGCCAATGAAATGGGTCAGGTAGATAAAGCCGCTGGATGCGGCCTGTCCAATGCCGCCCAAAAAGCTCCATGCACTGCAATAGACGGCCAGCGTTAGACTGTAGAGAATTGGCCAGCGGTGTACAGGTTCCCGTGACTGGGCGCGGTGATCACCGTGCCATGCCATGAAGGACAACAGGGTGATATACCCCAGCGTTATCGCAATCAGAATCCACCCTGGAATCATGCGCCTCTCCTCGATCGATCTTGACCGCTATGGTAACGCATCGCTGCGTTGGCCGCCCCTCTGTCAAAGGGCTAATCGACAGCGTGCATAAAGCGTGATGCTTACGGTGATGGACGCGAGGGTGGTAACATCGCGCACTCCCATCGACAGCCTTAGACAGACATCATGCAGACCACACACACCGCTCAGCACTATGATCCCGCGCATCCCGAACAGCAGCACGCGCTGCCCGGTGACGAAGACCGTCAGGACTGGGCGTCGGCCGACACCGAGAGCGATCTGCTCGAGTCCTCTTCCGCTTCTGCCAGCGATGAGATGAAGCGCAAGCGCGAGTTCAACAAGCTGCAGAAACGACTGCGTCGGCAGGTGGGTAATGCCATCATCGACTATGACATGATCCAGGATGGCGATCGCATCATGGTCTGCCTGTCCGGCGGGAAGGACTCCTACACCCTGCTAGAGATCTTGCGCAACCTTCAGCGCAACGCACCGGTCAATTTCGAGCTGATCGCCGTTAACCTTGACCAGAAGCAGCCAGGGTTCCCTGAGCACATCCTGCCGGAATATCTCGATAAGCAGGGAATTCGTTATCATATCATCGAGCGCGACACCTATTCCGTGGTCAAGGAGAAGGTACCTGAAGGCAAGACGACCTGTGCGCTTTGTTCGCGCCTGCGTCGAGGCACGCTGTATGGTTTTGCCGAAGAGATCGGCGCGACCAAGATCGCGCTTGGTCACCATCGCGACGATATTCTCGAAACGCTGTTCCTCAACATGTTCTTCGGCGGCAGCCTGAAATCTATGCCGCCCAAGCTTTTGTCTGATGATGGCCGACATATCGTCATTCGTCCGATGGCCTATGTCAGCGAAGCCGACAGCGCAGCGTTTGCTGAAGCGATGCAGTTCCCGATCATCCCGTGCAACCTGTGCGGCAGTCAGGAAAACCTGCAGCGTCAGAACGTCAAACAGATGCTGAATGAATGGGGGCGCCGCTATCCCGGTCGCATTGAGTCCATGTTCAAAGCGGTTACGAACGTGGCACCGTCGCAGCTGGGTGATCGCGAGCTATTCGATTTCAAAGGATTAGAAGATAAACGACGTGAGCGCTTGCGTAATCGTATCGATATCCGCGATACTACCGACGCTGCAGAAGAGCTCCCGACACACGTAATACGTTGATGAGACTGCCACTGGCAGAAAATGGTTGACTTTCATCAGGGTGTCGGTAGAATGCAGCGCCATGTGACGGACGGGTGGTTAGCTCAGTTGGTAGAGCACCAGCCTTACAAGCTGGGGGTCACAGGTTCGAACCCTGTACCACCCACCACGTTGCAAGCAGATATGCGGACCGGTAGTTCAGCTGGTTAGAATGCCGGCCTGTCACGCCGGAGGTCGCGGGTTCGAGTCCCGTCCGGTCCGCCATTTACTGCCTGTAAAACAGTAAATGTTCTGTGAAGGTGGCACGGCACCTTGATATCGTGCACGCAATATGTGATATGCGGACCGGTAGTTCAGCTGGTTAGAATGCCGGCCTGTCACGCCGGAGGTCGCGGGTTCGAGTCCCGTCCGGTCCGCCACATCGCACATTGTATCCCTATCGGGTGGTTAGCTCAGTTGGTAGAGCACCAGCCTTACAAGCTGGGGGTCACAGGTTCGAACCCTGTACCACCCACCATGCGGACCGGTAGTTCAGCTGGTTAGAATGCCGGCCTGTCACGCCGGAGGTCGCGGGTTCGAGTCCCGTCCGGTCCGCCATTTCTTTTGTGACACCTCTGATCGCTCGATCAAATTCCTGTTTGTATTTTTCATAGCATTGCTATGCTGCTCAGGCATCAGTAATTAAAGCTTGACGCTTATGCGTTGCGGCCTATCCTGCTCCTGCTCCTGCTCCTGCTCCTGCTCCTGCTCCTGCTCCTGCTCCTGCTCCTGCTCCTGCTCCTGCTCCTGCTCCTGCTCCTGCTCCTGCTCCTGCTCCTGCTCCTGCTCCTGCTCCTGCTCCTGCTCCTGTGTCCTTTGTTCCGCAATGCTCTTCTCTGGGTTTTCATGCTTTCCTGTCGATAGGGCTGCTATAGTGCGTGTCCGTCGCGTGGATGCAGTGCGGCTTCTTATGGATGTGACAGGGTAAGGAATCAATGGCTCGATCTCCTCTTCAATCTCGTCAGTTGCAGCGTCAGATTTTTGATCTGGTGCGCGTTCTCTTTGGTCGCCATACCGGTGTGGCGCTATTGGTCATTTTGGTGCTGGGCGGTGTGTGGTACTGGTCGCAGCAGTCTGCGCGTGAGCGCATGAGCTGGGAGGGGGTGCCGCAGGTGCAGAGCATGTCGGATTGGCATGCTTGGCATCGGGTATTGCGCAACGATGCCTATATGGTGGGGTGGTCGGATGTGCGTGTGGCGCCGCTGTGGGTTATCTATCGCCTAGATGCCAAGAAGGATCAGTATCATCTGAAGCGTCCTGATGGGTTTGAGCAGGATTGGCGTTCGGTGGTGCCGTTGGTGTCGGCAACCTATACGGGGACGGGGTATGATCGTGGCCATATGGCGCCCAATTATGCCATTGCTTCTCTCTACGGCAAGGATGCCCAGCAACAGACGTTCTTGATGACGAACATTGCGCCGCAGCGGCCCAATCTGAATCGCAAGTTGTGGCAGCGCCTAGAGGCGGCGGAGATGGATGTGCTGTTGCCTCAGGTGGGTACGATGTGGGTGATTGATGGCCCCATCTACGGTGCGCAGCCTCAGTACCTGTCAACGTGTCGGGGGTGGGTGGCGTCATTGATGTCGTTTAAGGTGCCTGTGTGTGTGGCGGTGCCTCAGTCGTTCTACAAGATTCTGGTTGTGCCGGGGCAGCAAGGGCGGGCTACGCGAATGCTGGCGTTTATCTTCCCGCAAGAAGTGCGTGGGGATGAGTCGTTGGATCGCTATATCACGACTGTTGATGAGGTTGAGCGGCAAACGGGGTTGAACTTCTTTCCTGAATTACCGGAGGTTCAGCAGCAGCGTTTGGAGTCGGTGGCGGATACGTCGACCTGGCCGTTGTCTCAGTTTGTGCGTACGCCGTCCCGGTACTGAAAGGAGTGGTTTTCAGAGGGGTGTCTATTTTGGTGCTGGAGTGAGCTTGTTTCTTTCTGAGTAGACTATGTGATGGCGGCATTGCCCGGTGGGTGGTGCCGCTTTTTTACATGGGTGGCTTGCCTGGTGGTGTGCCTTTTGAATGCTTGGGGTAAGTGATGGTGTGTGTTGCTGCAAAGGGGGCTTGTCAATGGAGGGTATTGGTAACGCTGCTGTTTTCTATTGTGATGATCATTCTGTTTGATTGCTATTTTGTGTTGGGGTTGCTTGTTGTGGGGTTGGTCTGCCTTGAGGCGGATTGGGTGGTGTTGTTGGGGGGGGGGCGAGAGAAGGGGGTGAGTGGTTGGGTAAAAAAAGGCATCAGGGGGGGGGGGCAGGGGGGTGTGCTGCAGTGAGGCGTCTGTTTTCCGATAAATTCAGAATTGTGGCTAATGAATCAGGTCTTTGCCTTGGAGAGGGTCATGAAATTCTTGAATGAGTGGCCAAGATTTTGAACGTGGCGTGATGTGATGGCTGGTGTGAATGGGTCGGTGGGGTGTTTCTTGTGGCGGGCTGGCAGGGAAAAGCGTATTTCCTGCTGAGGGTTTTGGGGTGTAGTGATGCAGGAGTATAGATACAAAAAAACCACGCTTTAGCGTGGTCTCTTGTCTCGCTTTCCAATGTCTTGGAAAGTGGTGCCCGGAAAAGGACTTGAACCTTCACGTCCGTAAGGACACTAGCACCTGAAGCTAGCGCGTCTACCAATTCCGCCATCCGGGCTTATCTTGATGGCTTGCACTCTACATTGTTTACTTTTCAATGTCTAGTGGTGCCCAGGAAAGGACTTGAACCTTCACGTCCGTAAGGACACTAGCACCTGAAGCTAGCGCGTCTACCAATTCCGCCACCTGGGCTTTTCAGTCGAATCGTTCAGCGTTTGGCGCTGTGCGTTTCGTCTCAAGCGAGGCGTATATTACTGATATTTTCGGATGATGCAACCCCTCTGTTCAACTTTTTATCATTCTCTTGGGTTCGTTGAAGGCATGGCGCTATACTGGCCCCATGTACAAACATTCAGAAGACTATAGTATTTCGTATCCCCCTCTCTTTACGCTGCGCGCAGTCTCGTTCGCCTTATTCAGCCGGTTTGTAGCGCTTTTTTCAGGATATCATTCATGAAGCAGTGGACCTTGAACGAAGATCCCAATGCAAAACGGGAAGCCGAAGCTTACGAGAACCCTGTGCCGAGCCGTGATTTTCTGCTCGAGCAGCTCGTCGAGCATGGAAAACCCCTCTCGCACGAAAATATGAGTCGCCGCCTTGGCATCGAAGATGAAGAGCGCCAAGAAGCTGTGCGCCGCCGCATGATTGCCATGGCGCGCGACGGTCAGTTGATCCGTACCGCCAGTGGCTCCTATATCCCCCTCGATCCTAACGACCTTATAGAAGGGCGTGTCATCGGTCATCGTGATGGCATTGGTTTCCTTGAACGTGCCGATGGTCAGAAACCTGACCTTATCCTGCCGCCTCGCCAGATGCGCCGCGTGTTCGATGGCGACGTCGTTAAGGCGCGTGTAGGGGGTAAAGATCGCCGTGGCCGTGAAGAAGCGGTTATCGTCGAGGTCTTGCAGTCCAATACCCAGACGCTGATGGGCATCTACCGCGATGCCACCGGTAGCCACTCCGGCGGTACGCTGGTGCCCGAAAATTCTCGCGTCGTGCATGAAATCGTGATTCCGCTTGAAGGTATCAACGGTGCCAAGGATGGTCAGGTCGTTGAAGTGCGCATCACTCGCCAGCCTGACATCCGCAATGCGCCGGAAGGTGAAGTCATCGAAGTGCTCGGGGAACGCATGGACCCTGGCATGGAAATCGAGATTGCCGTTCGCGAGCACGATATCCCGGTTGAATTCCCGTCTGACGTCAAGGCGCAGATTGCCAGCATGTCGGATCAGGTGGCCGAGGCCGATAAGGCTGGGCGTGTCGATCTGCGTGACATGCCGTTGGTGACGATTGATGGCGAAGATGCCCGCGACTTCGATGATGCGGTTTATGCGCGTCGGACGCGTACCGGCGGCTGGAAGCTGTACGTCGCAATTGCTGACGTGTCGTATTACGTCGAAGTCAATTCCGCACTCGATAACGAAGCGCGTACGCGTGGTAACTCGGTGTACTTCCCGGGGCAGGTTGTGCCAATGCTGCCGGAGCTGCTGTCCAATGGACTGTGCTCCATCAATCCGGATGTCGACCGCCTGTGCATGGTCTGCGAAATGAATATCTCGCAGAAAGGCGAGCTGACGCGTTACGCCTTCTATGAAGGGGTGATGCAGTCGCATGCGCGCCTGACCTATAACAAGGTCAGTGCCATGCTGGAAACGCCCGAGAGCGAAGAAGGCATCGCCCTGCGTCAGCAGTATCAGCATGTCGTTCCTGCGCTGGAAGAGTTGTATGCCCTGTACGGTGCACTGCGTCATGCGCGCGATGAGCGCGGCGCTATCGACTTCGAAACGACCGAAACGCAGATCATCTTTAATGATGAACGCAAGATCGACCGTATTGAGCCGCGCGAGCGTAACGAAGCGCACAAGCTGATCGAAGAGTGCATGCTAGCGGCCAACGTCGCGACGGCGCGCTTCTTGCAGCGTCATCGTATGCCTGCGCTCTACCGTGTTCACGCAGCGCCAGCGCTGGAGCGCCTAGAAAATCTGCGCATGTTCCTCTCCCCGCTGGGGCTTAGTTTGGAAGGTGGCGAAAAACCGTCTCCGGCCGACTATCAGCAGCTGCGCGAGCGCATTGCAGGCCGCTCAGATGAAGATATTATCCAGACCGTCATGCTGCGTAGTATGAGTCAGGCCACCTATACCCCGCATAACGAAGGTCACTTCGGGCTGGCATACAAGGCGTATGCGCACTTTACATCGCCGATTCGTCGTTACCCCGATCTGCTGGTGCACCGTGCCATCCGTTCGATCATTCGTAATGGACAGGAAGGTGAGCCGGGTATCCGCCGCGTCGAGACCACACCGGTCGATAACGTCACCCGCTGGTACCCATACGACTTTGAACAGATGGTCGAGCTGGGTGAACACTGCTCAATGACCGAACGCCGTGCCGACGAGGCGACGCGTGACGTGACGGACTGGCTGAAATGCGAGTTTATGAGCGATAAGGTGGGCGGTGTGTTCAACGGCAAGGTGGCCGCCGTGACTTCCTTCGGCTTGTTCGTTCGTCTGGATGATTTCTATGTCGAAGGACTGGTGCATATCTCTGCACTGCCTTCCGACTTCTATCAGTTCGAGGCTGAGCGCCATCGTCTACGCGGTGAGCGTAGCGGTACGATCTTTGCGCTGGGCGATGAGGTGACCATTCAGGTGGCTCGTGTCGATCTGGATGAACGCAAGATCGACTTTGTGATGGCGGAAGGCGTTGCGCGTCCGACCAAACGCTCCTCGCGCCGCTCGACTGAAGGCGATGCCAAACCCAAGGCGCGCTCGCCGAAAGCCAAGAAATCGGCAGCGAAGAAGAAAGGAGATGGCGCTAGTGCCGAGGCTCCCGAGGCCGTGGGTGAACCTGCCAAGAAAAAACGCAAGGCTCGGCCGGGGCGCAAGGAGCGTCAGCGTCGCAAAGCTGCTCGACAGAACGATACGCAGTCAGAAACGGCTGCGCCGGCATCGCCGCGTAAGCGCCGCACCACTCCTCGTAAAGATTGAGAATTTCGATAAATGGTCAACAAGCGTAATCCTTCTCGTACACCGGCGGCTCGCGAGCGCCGTCGCCCGGCCCCCAAGGGGGCGGCCACGCGCAGTGCTCGTCCCGCTCCGGCAGGGCCGCGGTTGCCCAATGGCGTAGAGCCCGTGTATGGCGTGCACAGCGTTGAAGCGCTACTGGCACGCCCCGCCGCGTCTGAGACCATTCGGACACTGTGGGTCCAGCAGGGTGACGCCGAGCGTCGTCTGCACGAGCTGATGGCTCAGGCGCAGTCAGTAGGGATTCCGGTCGAGTTCATGGTGCGCGAACAGCTGGATGCCGCCGCTTCGGGGGGTAACCATCAAGGCATCATGGCACTGTGCCCGCCGATTGAGCCTGCCAGCGAGCAGACGCTCTGGTGGCGTCTTGACGACTGGAAGGCCGAACAGGCTCCGCTATTTCTAGTGCTGGATGGCGTAACCGATCCTCACAATCTTGGTGCCTGCCTGCGCAATGCCGATGCGGCAGGAGCGCACGGTATCATCGTACCCAAGGACCGCTCGGCTACCCTCAATGCGACGGTGCGTAAGGTCGCTTCAGGCGCGGCGGAAGCCGTACCGGTTTATCAGGTCACCAATCTGGCGCGAACCCTCACCACGCTGCAGGAAAAAGGCGTATGGGTGCTGGGTATGGCCGGTGAAGCCGAATCTATGCTGTACGATATCGACCTGACCGGGCCGTGTGCACTGGTCATGGGGGCGGAAGGCAAGGGCATGCGTCGGCTTACTCGTGAACGCTGTGACCAGTGGGCCAAGCTGCCGATGGCTGGCGAGGTCTCCAGTCTCAACGTCTCGGTCGCGGCGGGCATCACGCTGTTCGAGGCCGTGCGTCAGCGCCGTTGATGCCCCCTGCGCATTATTTGCTTGTCCGATGGACTCGGTATCATTAGAATAATGCGGTTTTCATATGCCAGCGTTAGGCTGGCATACCTCATAGCAGTAAAAGGCACGGGCATTCTTGCCGCTATCACGCCTTTTGCTCCTCCTTGCTTCCAGACGGGCTTGTCCCCGATCGGAAGCTGCCAACCCGTAAGGAGACATCATGCGTCACTACGAAATCGTGTTCATGGTTCACCCGGACCAGAGCGAGCAGGTTCCGGCGATGATCGAGCGCTACACCAGCATCGTTACTGAAGCTGGCGGTCAAGTGCATCGTCTTGAAGATTGGGGCCGTCGTCACCTGGCTTACCCGATCAACAAACTGCACAAAGCACACTACGTTCTGATGAACGTTGAGTGCACCGGCGAAGCGCTGGCGGAAATCGAAAACATCTTCCGCTTCAACGATGCCATCATCCGTAACCTGGTTGTCCGTACCAGCGAAGCGGTCACTGAAGCTTCTCCGATGATGAAAGCCAATGAAGAACGTGGCCGTCGTCGTGAAGAGCGTCCGCGCAACGATCGCGAAGATAACCGCGAATCCGAATCCGCTGAATAATCCTCTGGAGGACTGACCCATGGCACGTTTCTTCCGTCGCCGTAAATTCTGCCGTTTCACCGCTGAAGGCGTGAAGTATATCGACTATAAAGACCTCGATACGCTCAAGTCTTACATCACTGAAACTGGCAAAATCGTACCGAGCCGCATCACCGGTACGCGTGCACGCTATCAGCGTCAGCTGGCTACCGCTATCAAACGCGCACGCTACCTGTCTCTGCTGCCGTATACCGATAGCCACAAGTAAGCCACGCGTTTCGTGCTCGAACCCTGTCAGGCCTTCATTCATCATTGAGTCTGATAGCATCGCTGATGCTTCAGTCCATTGTGGTGGTTGATCAAGCCGATTTAGACGGTTCGGGCATGTTGTGGTTATGCGGATTCAGCACTGACCCCTACGTTAAGGGCTGGATCCAGTAGGTATCATTATTGTTTTGCTGCTAGGCGCGCTAGACGTAACTTCGTGAATATCCGAAGTCGTTTGCCTGCAGTCAACATTAAAGAGGTTAACGAGATGGACGTCATTCTACTCGACAAACTGGGTAAGCTCGGCGATCTGGGTGACAAAGTCACCGTTAAATCGGGCTATGGCCGTAACTACCTGGTACCGTACGGCTTGGCCGTACCGGCAACCAAGGAAAACGTTGAAGCGTTCGAAACGCGTCGCGCTGAGCTCGAAAGCCAGGCTGCACTGCGTAAAGCGGAAGCTGAAAACCGTGCGCAGCAGCTGAGCGAAATCGAACTGTCTCTGGTGGCTAAAGCCGGTGACGAAGGTAAGCTGTTCGGTTCCATCGGTCCGCGCGACCTGGCTGATGCCATCGCATCTGCCGGAATCGACGTTGCCAAAAGCGAAGTTCGTATGCCGGAAGGTCCGCTGCGTCAGACTGGCGAGTACGACATCGCTCTGCAGCTGCACCCGGAAGTTTCCGCCAGCGTTCGCGTTGTCGTGACTGCCGAGTAAGTTGAAGTACAACATCCTGGTTTCGATCAGTGATGGGAAAGGCACGCTGCTTTGCTGCGTGCCTTTTTTATATGGTGCGAATCTAGCCGTAGCGGCTTGATTTGCGCTCAGCGTTTCTTCATGAGCCGCGGCAATCAACGTGCCGCTCTGCGCTATCATGAGGAACCTGACATGTCTGTTGCGTTGCGGGAAGGTTGGAAATCACTATGACTGATGCCATCGAGCATGATGAACAGACAGCGGCGTTGAAAGTGCCGCCGCATTCGCTGGAAGCCGAGCAGTCCGTTCTCGGCGGTCTGATGCTGGACAACTCGGCCTGGGATGACGTCTCTGAGCGCCTAGTCAGCGATGATTTCTATCGTTTCGAGCATCGCCATATCTTCAATGCGATGAAGCAGCTGGCAGAGGAAAGCCGTGCGGTCGACGTAGTCACGCTGTCAGAAGCGCTGGAGCTGCGCGATCAGCTCGAACAGGTAGGTGGACTGGCCTATCTGGCGGAGCTGGCCCGTAATACGCCGTCAGCGGGCAACATCAAGGCATATGCCGATATCGTGCGTGAGCGTGCCACGCTGCGAAAACTGATTCAGGCTGCGGGGCAGATCGCAGATGGGGCTTTCAATCCCCAAGGGCGTCCTGCTGACGAACTGGTCAACGAAGCCGAACGCCTAGTGTTCCAGATCTCCGAGTCGCGTCCCAAGTTCGGTGGACCGCAGAACATGGGGCAGCTGCTGACCAAGGCCGTCAGCCGCATCGACGAGCTCTATAACATGAAAGGTCAGATGACAGGGCTGTCGACCGGCTTCCACGATCTGGATGAGATGACGTCAGGGCTGCAGCCTTCCGACTTGGTCATCGTTGCAGGACGCCCCTCGATGGGTAAGACGACCTTCGCAATGAACCTTGTCGAGCACGCTGTCGTCAGCAGCGAAAAGGCAGCGGTCGTCTTCTCAATGGAGATGCCTGCAGAGCAGCTGATGATTCGTATGGTGTCGTCTCTGGGACGCATCGACCAGACGCGTATGCGTACGGGGCAGCTGGAAGATGAGGATTGGCCACGTCTCACTTCTGCGGTGAACCTGCTCAAGGATCGCAAGCTGTACGTTGACGATACGCCTGCACTGTCGCCCAGCGAGATGCGTGCGCGTATTCGTCGTCTGATGCGTGAAGCGGGCGAGATCGGCATCATCATGATCGACTATCTTCAGCTGATGCAGGTGCCGGGCATGTCCGACAACCGTACGGCTGAGATCTCTGAGATATCTCGCTCGCTTAAAGGGATGGCGAAGGAGTTCCAGTGTCCGGTCGTCGCGCTGTCGCAGCTGAACCGCTCGCTTGAGCAGCGCCCCAATAAGCGTCCTGTTATGTCGGACTTGCGTGAATCTGGGGCAATCGAGCAGGACGCGGACGTTATTGCCTTCGTCTACCGTGATGAAGTCTATAATCGCGATAACCCTGATAACAAAGGGTTGGCTGAGCTGATCATCGGTAAGCAGCGTAACGGGCCTATCGGCACAGTGCACATGGCCTTCATCGGTAAGTACACACGCTTTGAGGATCTGGCGCCGGAAAGTTACGGTCAGTACGAGGAATAGCGAAACGGTTGCTGCGAGGCCATTTGGGAGAAAAGAGACCTTTCATGCACCCTGCATTAGTGGTAAGCAATGCTTGTGCTGCCGTTAAACTAGGCTTTTGGTCGTGGCCCTCGATTGGATCAAGCATTCCCGTGTCTAAAAGTGTAGTATCTAATCCATACTAGGTCGCACGGCATGGTGGATGTCGCTGCCAACCGTTTCGGACTGGCAACGTTTATAGGACCGCAATACACCGTATTGTGGTGTCATCTAGGACAAGCATGACAGGCGCTTGTCTGTCGAATGTTCTCTGTCAATGAATAAGCATTTTCGGGCGCCATCGGTCAGGGTGCCTGAGATCGGTTAGATGCCAAGGAGAAATCATGGCTGCAGGATTCCGACGTAGTGGACGTCGTCGACAACCCAAGATCGAAGTGCGCGGTGTGCTGGAAAGTACCGAGCGTGAAGGGCCTTTCAAGGAATGGCTGGGCATGCCTGACCTCTATCGCCACACGCTGGTTGTGGACGGCGAAGCCTATACCTATCAGGTCGAAGATCCTGAGCTGCCCGTCAACGTAGGCGATCGCATCGTGTTCCGCTATCGTGAAGCCAAGGCTGGCCGTTGGATCGACCGCAACTCGCTGGGACGTGCCATCGACCCTAGCGATTACGCTGCATCTTGAGACAACGCGCGCGCAAGTGTTCGTTATGAGGCATTAGGCGTAAACGCCGAAAGCGATCATCCCTGAACGTTTGTGGCTTGCTGTTGTCATTTAGTGGTACCGCACTGGCCTCATGGGGTCATGTTGGCCAGTGTGTCCTATCCTTACATCCGAGTGCGGTCATTCACCGAATAGCGGTGATTTCATGACCTTCATCGGTTCCCTGCGGTGGTTACGTCTTTGGCTCGTTGGCCGATAATGCGCTGGCGGGTTCATAAAACTGTCACTGGCCTTTTCCTGTAACGTTCTGTATACCGATGATGGTCAGACGTAAAATGTACTCGTGCACTCATGACCTTATAGCGTGTATTTCTTGCTGCCAGCATGGAGAAAGCTATTACGTATCAACACTATGACAATAAGGAGAGTTTTGAATGAACATCTCTCAGCTTAAAGAAGTGGCTGCCCATCAACAGGATGTGCGGATCCACGTTATTCGATCATTGGCCAGCAAGCTGTATCAAATCGAATGTGAGGCCGAAACAGGCCACAGTGTGCCGCTTGAAGAACGCGGTCGTCCGCAGCTCTTCCGGTCACTCGAAGACGTCTATGACGTGCTCAAGCAGGTGGGTGTGCAGCATGCTTGGCTGGTACGCTGGGAACAGCGCCACCCGACAGCATCGAAAGGGGCCTGCTTGCCTCCCAAATCGGGCCTGATTCAGGTCGCCCTCTGACGCCGAGATGATCGGCGATCGTAAGTGAAAAGTGTTATAAGCCAAAGCGTCGCAATAGCGGCGCTTTATTGTATGTATAGCGCTGCTCTTGCGATGAATACCGTATAATGGACTTAAACGGTACAGTATGGCGGTTAGGTGCCGCGTCACCTTCCGCGCTTGCTTCTTCAACAAGGAGGTTGCGAATGTCATCCCCTCGCTTCGGTGTTCTGCTGGCGAACCTGGGTACGCCAGATGCGCCGACGGCAAAGGCCGTACGTCGCTATCTGCGTGAGTTTCTGTCGGATCGTCGTGTCGTGGATCTGCCGCGCTGGAAATGGTGGCCCATTTTGAACGGTATCGTGCTGACGACGCGCCCTCGTCGCGTGGCAAAGGCCTACGCGTCGATCTGGACTGATGAAGGTTCACCGTTGCTGGCCATTTCGCGTCGCCAGCGGGCTGCACTCGAAGAAAAGCTGCGCGAGCATTTTGGGGAGGAAATCCCCGTCGCGCTGGGCATGGATTACGGTAATCCTTCCATTGTCTCTGCGGGGCGTGAGCTGCGCGATGCGGGGGTCAAGAATGTGCTGGTGCTGCCGCTCTATCCTCAGTTCTCTAGCTCGACTACGGCATCAATCTTCGACCAAGTAGCGCGCGCGCTTAAGCAATGTCCGGCTCATCCTGGGCTGCGCTTCGTACGTAGCTACTGCGATCACCCGCTGTACATTCAGGCACTGGCCAATAGCGTGCAGGAACACTGGCAGCAGCAAGGCCAGCAAGGGCATTTGGTGATGTCGTATCACGGCATTCCCAAACGCTATGCTGAGCAGGGCGACCCGTACCCGAACGAATGCGAGACCACCAGTCGTTTGCTGGCTGAGGCACTGTCGCTCGCACCGCATGAGTGGACGATGACCTATCAGTCGCGCTTCGGGCGTGAAGAATGGCTGCAGCCCTATACTGATGAGACACTAATCAAGTGGGGTAAGGCGGGATCGCCACCGGCAGTGGATATTATGAGTCCGGCCTTTGCAGCGGATTGCCTAGAAACGCTAGAGGAGTTGAGCGAAGAAAATCGCGAGAACTTCATACATGCGGGCGGCAAGCGCTATGCGTATATTCCGGCACTCAATGATCGCGACGACCACCTTGAATTGCTGACGTCGCTGGTGGCTCAGCATACGCAAGGTTGGTAGCGTTGCTGCGTTATTATTCATCACAATGAAAAATGCCATCCGCTTGGGATGGCATTTTTGTATAGCGTGCAGAGGGATTATCAGCTGACCGACGCGGCGAGTCCTGCCACACGTTTGAAAGCGCTTTTCAGGTCGTCAGCAGTGACCTTGAAGGGCATATGTCCCATGTCGTGAGAGGTCAGGGCGGCTGCAATAATGACGTCGAGTTCTTCCGGTGTCAGCGTAGGCTCGATTTCATCAAGTGTCAGCGGTACCGAGCAGTCGCGTGCGATATGGATGGCTTCGATGATTTCATCATCGCTGCGGCCTTCGAGTGCCAGCAGGCACAGGTTGCCGAAACCGACCAGCAGACCGTGGCCGAAGTGGCGGGTCTTATCGCAGGCCGTAAAGCCCGCGTAGATGCCGTGAGCTGCGCAGGCATGCGCGCCACTGGCCATAATGGAGGTCAGGCCAGCAAAGGTAAAGATGGCGTCCAGCACCTGTTCGAGTGCGGGCGTATTGCGCTGTTCGCGTACGCCTGCACAGGCTTCGCCGCCGTACAGGCGGATCATGTCGTAGCAAATGCGGCTGCTGGCGACCGATGATGCCGCAATGGCTGTCGCTTCTTCGCTTTTGCCCAGCGCACGGAATTCATACCATTTGGCCAGCGTGTCACCTAGGCCAGCGGCCAGCCAGCGCAGCGGTGCCGTTGCTAGCAACTGACTGTCGATAATGACGGCATCCGGTGCTTTCGGCAGGTTGTAGAGGTCGAGAAACAACCCTTCTTCGGTATAGGTGACCGTCAGTGGCGTGATGGCCGCACAGGTTGCCGCGATGGTTGGGATGGTGATCAGCGGCAACCCTGCTTCCGCGGCCGTCGCCTTGACGGTATCGAGGGCCTTGCCGCCGCCGACGCCGATCAGAACATCGGCATCCTGCGTTTCAGCCAGCGCTTTGAGGCGGTCGATCTGCGTACGCGTGCTGTCGCCGCCAAACCATTCATCGCCGACCAGTGTGATGCCGTGTTCGGCCAGTTGTGCTTCGAGTTTTTCACGAACGGCAGCGCGTGCGCGGTGCCCGCCGATCACCAGGGCGCGACGACCCAGCGTGCGGCAGATGTTGCCTACAGAGTCGAGTGCGCTGGGGCCACGGATGATGGTCGCGGGAATAATCAGGGTTTGCGTGTTCATGATGTCCTCTTATGGTTCTTCATATCGAAACGCGCGATGCATATCGCTTTCGGGCATGCTCGCAGTGCGGGCATCAAAAGCGTCTCGTGTGGCCACCGACCATTGTCATTGTAGTGCGTCGGTGCCGTTCGTTGACGATCAGCCAGCACGGGGTTCATTCACCATACCCTGACTGGGGCAGAAGAGGGAAGTCGCGCTCATGAATGAATCGAGTCGCGCTTTCATGGTGCACAGATCGGGTTCAGTTTTGGTCGATGCGTTCGTTGAGCTCGAATGGTCCGCCTTCCGTATTAGCTTGGCGTGGCAGTTTGAGGTGCAGGGCGCTCATGGTCAGTAGGTGGGCACTGACCGGGGTGGTGATAACGGTGAACAGCGTGATCAGTAGTTCCTGACCTAACGGTGATCCCAAGTGCAGCCAGAAGAACAGCATTGATGCCAGTACGGCGCTGCCGGTGCCGACTGTCGAGCACATGGCGGCACCGTGGATACGGACGTAGAAGTCGTTGAAGCGCACCATGCCGAACGAGCCGATCGTGGCTGTGATGCCGCCGATGACGACCAGTATGCCCACCAGTGTTTCGATCAAGGGCGTCCAGTGCATAGCGATTTCCTCGGATAAGAAAGCATCATTCGATGATGAACCCGCGCAGTACGTATTTGCAGATCGCGGCGGTGCTGATGAAACCGAACATTGCCAGCAGGATGGCGACGTCCATGTACAGGCGTGTCTGCAGTGCGATACACAGCAGTATGATCAGCCCGATAGCATTGATGGACAGTGTATCGAGGGCGGCAATGCGGTCAGGCAGGCTAGGGCCGATCAATACTCGGTACCCATTCAACAGGCAGGCCAGTAGGTAGAAAGCTGCGCCGATCCAAAGGCAGACATTGAGAAACAGCGTGGTGTGCGTCAGCATCCGAAGATCTCCTTCAGAGGACGTTCGTAGCGTTCATACAAGGCTTGGATGAAGGCTTCGCGATCATCACCGATGTTGAGTGCATGAATCAACAGCGTGTTGTCATGCAGACGCAGGTGAGCGGATAGCGTACCCGGTGACAGTGAAATCGTGCTGGTCAGCAGGGTGATTGGAAACGGTTCCTGCATGGCCAGCGGGTAGATAATAAAGCCCGGACGTGGTTCATGGCGCAGGGACAGGATGGCCTTGGCGACCTGAATGTTCGATACCAGAATATCCCACGCTACCATCAGCATGTAGGCCACGAGCTTGAACGGCTTGTGAATGTGCGGCTGCGGCACCCAAAAAGTGTCGACCAGCTTGGGAATCATGATGGCCAACACCAACGCGACGATCACGTGAGGCAGTGTCAGTTCGTTGAGCAGTATCCAGCACCAGAAGGACAGCGTTGAAATGAATGGGTGCGATAGCAGCCAGCGCAGCATGCGTTTCATCAGGAACTCTCCTCGTGCGCCAAGTTGATGTCCTGTCCCAGTACCGCATGAGCATAGGACGACGCGTCCAGCAATTGACCGGCCATACGCAGATCGAAGCGACTCAGTGGCCCAGCAAAGCATGAGATCAGTACGGTCGTGCTGATCAGCCCCCACAGCGCCATGCCGCGGCGTTTGCCGAGCAATCCTCCGCGCGGCTTGCCGATAGTCGCCGTTTTCCAAAACAAAGTGGTACCTGCGCGCGAAGCACTGATCAGTCCCGCCAGCGTTGATAGCAACACGATGCTCCACAGCCACGGGGCTTCATGGGCCGGCGCCGTGGACAGAATCCAGCCCTTCGCTAGTGCACCCGACAGCGGTGGCATGCCCAGAATCCCCAGCGCTGCCAGCATATAGGCGGCACTGAGCAAGCGGGGTTGGCGCACCATGCGGCTTTCGACAAAGCGGGTGCCTGCGCGCCCGCGCTGCTGACCAACGACTTCGGCCAGCATAAACAGAGCTGCCGTAAGGAACGTCGTGTGTGGCACATAGAACAGCAGTGCGGCAATGCTGTCTTCTTTCCCCATCCCTTGAGTAGCCACCAGTGTACCGACCGAGATCAGCGTGAAGTTGCAGATCTGGTGGTTGAGATTACGTGCCGCCATGACCCCCATAATGCCCATTACCACCGTGCCTAGCCCCAGCCACCACAGCCACGGCTGGATGAAGTTGGCCAGTGCATCGTGAGGCGGCATGTGAAAGATCAGTCCGTAGACACGCAGGATGGCGTAAATGCCGACCTTGGTCATGATGGCGAACAACGCCGCCACGCTACCCGGTGCGGCGGCATAGGCGCGCGTCAGCCAGAAATGCAGTGGCAGAATGGCCGCTTTTAACAGGAACACGACCAGCAGCACCAGCCCCGCAGATTCCACCAGCGCCATGCGGTGCGGCCCAAGCTGGTTGATGCGTACGGCCAAGTCGGCCATGTTTAGTGAGCCCAGCGTACCGTACAGGGTGCCTACCGCCACAAGGAAAAAGGTAGAGGCCGCGACGTTCAGTACCACATAGTGCATGGCGGCCAGCGTGCGTTTGCGACCTCCAGCATGCAGCAGCAGGGCATAGGACGATATCAACAGGATCTCGAAGAACACGAACAGGTTGAAGATATCACCGGTCAGAAAGGCACCGTTGATGCCCAGCAGCTGGAACTGCAGTAGGGCATGGAAGTTGCTGCCGTGCGAGTCTTGCCCCGCACAGGCATAACTGTAGACCGCCGTGGCCAGCAGTACCGTGATGGTCAGCATGTAAGCCGCTAGTCGGTCGAGTACCAGTACGATGCCGTAGGGGGCCTGCCAGTTACCGAGTGAGTAAGTGCGGATCGTGTCGTCATCGCTTAGCCACAGCATGTACAGCACCACGATAAGCTGGAGCAGGATCGACAGCCCTGACAGCAACCGGTTGCGGCGGCGGTAGCGAATGTCGCTGAACAGCAGTAGCGCCCCAGTGAACAGCGGGATCAGGATGGGAAGAATGAGCAGATGCTGGCTCATGAATGTTCCTCCCAACGGGCATCAATATCACGCAGCGTCTGGCGGGCCTTGCGTTCACCCTGTCTGCGGCCGTTGACGTGGTCGCTGCCCAGATCGCCGCGAGCACGGATTGCCAGAATGATGACGAAGGCCGTCATGGCGAAGCCGATGACGATGGCGGTCAGGACCAGTGACTGGGGAATGGGATCAACCATTACCCGGCCGTCGCCGACGATGGAGCTGGCCTGACGGGAAAGGCGCCCCATGGCAAACAGGAACAGGTTGCCTGCATAGGAAAACAGCGTTAGCCCTAGCACCACTGGGAAGGTACGTCCCCGCAACAGCAAAAAGAGCCCGCTGGCGGCCATCAGTCCCACCATCCCTGAAAATAGAACTTCCATGGTCAACGACCCTCTTTGTAGCGGCGCGCACGACGCAGACGACGCGTCATATGAGAAGGGCTATGCGGTGTCGCCACCTTGCCCAGCAGGGTAAGAATCATCATGGTGGCCCCGATGACGGTGAAGAAGACCCCCAGATCGAACAGCATGGCCGACGCCAGTTCAACATCGCCCAGAATGGGCAGCGTCCAGTGGCCGTACGTACTGGTAAGGAAAGGGTAGCCCAACAGCATGCTGCCTACGCCGGTACCTAGCGAGATCAGGATGCCGGTGGCGATGACGTGCTGATAGTCGATGCGTAGCCGTCGTGTTGTCCACTCCACGCCCCGCGCCATGTAAAGCAGAATCAGTGCCGCCGAGGCGATCAAACCGGCAATAAATCCCCCGCCAGGCATCTGGTGACCGCGCAGCAGCATGTACAGCGACATCAGTAGCGCCAGTGGCAGCAGCATCTGCGATGCCGCTCCCAGAATGGTCGGGTAGTACTCGGGTGACCACGGACGGTTCTCGGCACTGGTTGACGGGATAAAGAGCTTGAGGCGGTTCAGCAGTTTGAAGACCCCCAGCGAGGTGATGCCCAGTACGGTGATCTCGCCCATCGTATCGAAAGCACGGAAGTCGACCAGTAGCACGTTGACAACGTTATGGCCGCCGCCCAGCGGTACGCTGTTGTTGTTATAGAAGTGGGCAATGGTTTCGTACGGTTCGGTCAGTACGGCCAAACACAGGCTGGCGATTACCACTCCCAGCAGCCCTGACAGAACGGCATCGCGCAGTAGACGCGGCCCCGATGATGTCTTGGGGGTGTGCTGCGGTAGGAAGAACAGTGCCAGCAGCATCAGAATGATTGACGCGACCGAGACCACCAGCTGTGTCAGGGCCAGATCGGCGGCCGAAAAGCAGATGAAGGTCAGGATGATGGTCAGCTCGACCACGGACAGGCAAATCAGCGCGATCAGGCGGCGGCGCTGGAAATAGACCGTGGCTACCACGCCGCCCGCCATGACCAGTGCCCCGACCGCGATCAGCGGTGAAATGGGCGTCAGAGGCAAGCCGCCCAGCAGTGATGACATCCGCAGCAGTCCCGTCGACGCAAAAGCCAGCACCATCATCAGCATTAGGAACATGTAGCGTTGCAGAGAGTTGTTGCTAATCGCTTCTTGCAGCTTGCCACAGCTCATGATCGTGACCTTGACCGCGCTGTCGAAGACGATATTGGCGTTGGAGATCAGGAAGTCGCGGCGGAAGCTGCTGATGCTGCTGCGGATCGTGTAGATCAACGCGCCCAGCACAATAGCACCCATACTCATCAGTAGCGGGAACGAGAAACCGTGCCACGGAGACAGGTCTTGCCCTTTCAGTACGTCAGGCGCCACGACCATCATCGCTTTGTCGAGCAGCGGTCCGACCAGCGTTGCCGGCATGATGCCAACGCCGAGGCAGAGCACCGTCATCACTTCGAGCGGCAGGCGCATAAAACGTGGTGCTTCGTGCGGTTTCTTCGGCAGCCAGCGCGGATAGCCGCGATAGAACACATCGAGCACCAGTCGCAGCGAGTAGGCCACCGACAGCGCTGAGCCGAAGGTCGCCAGTGCGGGGATCATCCACGACAGTGCGCCGAAGCTGTGAATCTGCAGACTTTCGGTCAGGAACATTTCTTTCGACAGAAAGCCGTTGAAGAGAGGAACACCCGCCATCGAGGCGGCAGCGACCGTGGCCAGTACCGCGGTATACGGCATGAAGCGGAACAGCCCACGCAGCTTGCGGGTATCACGCGTGCCGCACTCGTGATCGACGATCCCGACGGCCATGAACAGTGCGGCCTTGAAGATAGCATGGTTGATGACGTGGAATACGGCGGCCAACATGGCCAGCTTGGTGTCGATCCCGATCAGGAAGGTAATCAACCCGAGGTGGCTGATAGTGGAGTAAGCGAGCAACGCCTTAAGATCGTACTGCACCATTGCCAGATAGGCGCCATAGAACATCGTCACCAGCCCCACGATGGTGATGACATAGCTCCACATCGGCGTTTCACCCATGACCGGGAACATGCGGATCATCAGGAAGATGCCTGCCTTGACCATAGTGGCCGAATGCAAATAGGCACTTACGGGTGTCGGGGCTGCCATCGCATGCGGCAGCCAGAACTGGAACGGAAACTGGGCGGACTTGGTGAAGGCGGCGAGCAGCAGCAGCGTCAGAATGACGGGGTAGAGCGATGATTCGCGCAGTGCATCGCCACAGTGCAGTATGACGCTCAGATCAAAGCTTCCGACCACGCGTTTGATCAGCAGAACGCATGCCAGCAGGCACAGCCCCCCGGCACCGGTGACCGTTAACGCCATGCGCGCACCCTTGCGCGCCAGCGGCTCGTGCGTCCAGAACCCGATCAGCAGGAAGGACGCGATACTGGTCATCTCCCAGAAACACCACAGCAATAACAGGTTATCTGCCATCACAACCCCTAGCATAGAGGCCATGAACAGCATCAGGCTGCAGTAGAAACGCTGAGGGGAGTCCTGTGAAGATAGGTAGTAGCGCGCATACAGGATGACCAGCAGCCCAATGCCCAGAATCAGCAGCGCGAACAGCAGCGATAGTCCATCCAGACGCAGGGCGAGTGACAGCCCCAGCGCGGGGAACCAATCGACGCTGACGCGCGGGATCTGTTGGTGGAAGGTTTCGATACCCAACAGCAGCAACAGCACCAGCGCTATGGCAGGGCAGATCGCTGTCATCAAGGCACAGAATCCGCGGCCACGGTCACGGCAGCACAGCGGAACAATGCTTCCCAGCAAGGGCAACAGTAGTATCAGTGGTAGAACCATGGCAGTGGAATGCTCTGTGGGTATGAAAGATCAGGCGCCAACCCTCAGGATAGCCGACCAGCGCACGTCCACCGATATCGTACTAACCAACGAGCGCATTGGGTCATCGCCAAGATGAAAGTGCTATGCGAGGTAAGGGCTGCGAGACGTAAATGTAAGTGCCCTGTCACACTGAGCCGACCTGACTAAAAGGTATCACCCCACCAGACAGGCCGCCACTATGACGAAAGGTTGTTGAAAGGTAGCGCTAATCTGCCCAGTAGCGGTCGCCAGTGAAGGTGATGGTCAGCCAGCGGCCAGGAGTGTCCTCACCCAGTCTGTCGGCAATTTCGTAACGCAGTTGATCGAAAGTGTCGATGGTGTCGATGGGGTAGTCGAGCGGTACCAATACGTTGATTTCGATGAACAGCGCGCGCCCGCTTTTCTGGATATACGAGGTATAGCCGCTTAGGCCGTGCTCGGCTACGAAAGCACTCATGGCTGCTTGCACCTGCTCGTCACGTTCGCGCGGAACGATTTCTAGAATGTCGCGCAGCGCAGGCTTGAGCATCTTGAAGCAGCCCGGAATCAGGAACAGGGCCGCGGCCATCAGGATGATCGGGTCAAGGTAAGGCGTGATCCAACCCAAGCGCGTATTCGACAGTGCCCATGCCCCGACGAAGCTGATCAGTAGCCCAAGCGATAGGATCGCGTCCATCAGCCAGCTGGCAGTATCGTAGCGCACCATCAGTGAGCCGATCCGCTGTCCCCAATGGCGCAGATAGAAGAAGTAACTCAACTCAACCAGTGCACATACCGCGGCATAGACCGCTGCAATGCCGAAGTCGATGGTATGGCCGCCGCTCATCACGCCTACGATACCGCTGGTCATCGCGTAAATAGCCAATACCAGCAGAAAGCCGCTTTCCACCAGCAAGGCGATGGGTTCGAGGTGCCAGTAGCCGTATTGGAAGCGAGGGCTGCCTTCGCGGGGAATCAGGCGGGCTGTGATAAACATCAGCATCTTGATGGCGGCGGCAACGGCAGAGAACAGACCGTCGAACAGGATCGATTGAGAGGCCGCCGCAATCCCGAAGACAGTGTCGATGAGTGCTACCAGCGCCATCACGATGGTGGACTGCTTGAGCAGGCGAAGTTCTATCGGGTTTTGGGGATTCATGGGGACGTCTTCAGTAACGTTGAGCGAGCAGGTTTGAGTCAGTGAATGAAAATGAAAGCGTGAAGGTGGAAAGTAGAGTGAGGCCTGTTCGGTATAACGGCACAGACCTCGACAGGAATCAGTAGAGACGAGACAGCAGTGCCACGACGGCCGTTTCGACGCGCAGGATACGCGGGCCGATATGCACGGGTGCTAGACCCGCTGCGGTCAGCTGTTCCACTTCGTAAGGAATGAAACCGCCTTCGGGACCAATGGCCAGTACGGTGGGCTGTGACAGTGACAGTCCGCGCGGGCATTCCCGTTCGGTATGCGGGTGTGCGATCAGGCCTTGCTTGCCTTCCAGCAGTGCTGGTAGGCGATCTTCGACGAACGGTTTGAATAGCGGTTCCAGCTGAATGTCCGGCCAGCATGTATCGCGTGTTTGCTCAAGCCCCAGCCACAGATGCTGGTCGATCTTCTCGCGCGCCAGTTCCGGCGACTGCCAGTAACTCTTTTCAACGCGGCGGGTGTTCAGCAGTGTGACCTGTTTGACGCCCAGCGCTGTGATGTTTTCCAGTGTACGGGCCAGCATGCGCGGGCGCGGGAGCGCCAGAATCAGGTGCAGTGGCAATGCCGGCGGCGGTGGCGTATCGAGGGTCAGTTCGAAGCGCGCTTCGGTGCTATTGAGCGCCGTCAGTGTGCCGCGCCCCATGTCGCCGTTCAGTACGCCCATGTTGAAGCCGTCACCAACGCTGGCGCGGTGCACTTCGTGCAGGTGGCGCAGGCGGCGCTGATCGGTGATGCGAACATCGAGCGGCTGAGCATCGGAAAGCGAAGAGGGCGCCGCATGGGACGTCACGATATCGGAAGGCGCTACGAGAATCAGGTTCATGTCCTGTCTTCCAGACAGAGAGGTGGAGCCGAGTCGGGCGAAAAGATGCCCTGTGCTTAAGCAGAGCATACCAGAGTTACCGCCGCGATGAGTCACTTGCACGCCTAGTACGTTATTGTCGGTACGCATATCCAAGTGCTGGAAGGCGTTATCATTGGCGCTCGGACACGTCATAATGAGCCGCATTGCTGTCGGCTGTCCGTAGTCGATGGGCATTTTGCCGCTATCAAGGAGTCACCGTATGAGCACACTGTTCACTCGCATCATCAATCGCGAGATTCCGGCAGATATCGTTTATGAAGACGATCAGGCCATCGCGTTCAACGACATTGATCCGCAGGCCCCGATGCATGTGCTGATTGTGCCGAAGAAAGAGATTCCCACCATCAACGATATCAGCGAAGAAGATGAAGCGCTGGTCGGTCACCTCTATCGCATTGCTGCACAGCTCGCACACGAGAAGGGGATTGCAGAGGATGGCTATCGTGTTGTGATGAACTGCAACGAATACGGTGGCCAGAGTGTCTACCATATCCACCTGCACATGATGGGTGGCCGTCGCATGGGGTGGCCGGCAGGTTGATAGCGTCGCACGATCGCTGAGTGAAGCGGCGCGGCTATCCTGACGCTGCGTGATGGATAACGTAGTGCCCATGTGTAAACGAGTACGCTAGGCCTCATGCCGCCGTCAACGTCAGAAAAGAAGAAGCGCCCGGGCGACTGTAACGCTCGGGCGCTTCTTCTTTTTATCCAAATACCTAACGCTAAAGCACGCTACGCATGAGCAGTTGTTCGTGCGTTACGGGCTGGCTGTGAAGATCATTCTTCGGCAATGAACAGTGCCCATGTCGCCATGAACAGCGCGGCGATCAGCGGGCCAATCACGAAACCGTTAATACCGAACAGCGACATCCCGCCAATGGTGGCCGTCAGCACCACATAGTCGGGCATCTTGGTGTCCTTGCCGACCAGCGGCGGGCGCAGCAGGTTATCCACCAGCCCGATGACCACCACCCCGACAAAGGACAGGATGGCCGCTTTGAGAAAGGCGCCAGTAGCAAGAAAATAAATGACGACCGGAATCCACACCAGCGCGGCCCCGATGGCCGGCAGCAGGGACAGGAACGACATCATGACCCCCCACAGCAGTGCCGCTTCCACTCCCAGCCCCCACAGTGTGACGCCACCAATGCAGCCTTGAATGATGGCGATGATGACGTTGCCTTTGACCGTGGCGCGCACAACGGCGGCGAACTTGTCGAGCAACTGCGTCTTATGATGGTGGCTGAGCGGAATAGCGCGCAGCAGCAGCGCAGTAAGCTGTGGACCGTCACGGAAAAAGAAGAACATCAGATAGATCATGATGCCCAAGCTGGTCACGAACTGGACGGTGTTCTGCCCGATGCTGAGCAGCTGGGTGGCCACGTATTGGCTGCCTTGCATCGCACCGGCTGAAAACTTGTCGCGCAGTTCATTGAAGTTACCGATACCTGTGCGCTCCAGCCAGCTGTCCAGCGACGGTGGCAGCGAATTCTGGAGCTGGCTGATATAGCTGCCCAGATTGATATCGCCATTGCGGATACGCTGGTAGAGGCTGGCCCCTTCCTGCACCATTGACGTGATGATCAGCGTGCCAGGAATGATGACCATGACGAAGCAGATCAGCAGCGTGGCCATCGCGGCCAGATTGCGACGGCCGTTGAAGCGTCGCACCAGCCACTGCTGAAGAGGGTTGAATACAAGGGCCAGCGTTGCCGCCCAGAAGATGGCACCGAAATAGGGAAGTAGTATCCAGCAGAAGGCAATGGTCACCATTGCCAACAGCAGTAGGAAGCATCGTCGGTGCAGGGCAGAATTCATATCCACTCCTGTTGAGTATGTCCGGAAAAGCGCGAAGGCACCGCATGAAGGGCTTCGCCACTGGCGAAATAGCATAGTGCGCTTTAGCGCGTGATGCATGAACGGGCACCGCATCATGGCGCATGATGAGATACAATGCCTGTATGATATGAACAATGGAAGGCCAAGGCCTGCTGATGCCAACGTGCAGAAGAGGCGGGCATGCTCTGCGCAGGCTGGTGTCGAGATAAGACCTGCCTGTAGACTTCCACCTCAGGATTCACGTCGTGAGTGTGAGTTTCATTCTATAAAGACACATGACGTCATATGGCCGTGGGTACACTGGCAGACCTGATGCTGTCGATAGCATAGAGCTTACCGGTCAATGATACGGTATTCAGACGGAAATCGGACGTAAGGACACGAAAAAGATGGGGCAGCGCACCTTTCGTACAGTGGCGTGGCTGGCAGGCGTCGTTTCGGTAGCCGGCGTAGGGACGCTGGTTAACGCCGAAGATCTCGCCAGCCTTCCCGCCGATCAGCTTGACTGGGTGGCATGGGGCAGCGATCGCCCGGCAGGAGAAGTCTGTCAGGGGCACTATGTCATGCCCGATTACCTGCTAGCGCCAGCGGCCGAAGCAGGGCACGTGCGTGGACAATCCGACACGGCGACCTACGGCAGTGAAGGGCAGACCGAGCTGAACGGTCGCGTCATTCTGCGTCAGGGTGAACAGCAGTTGCAGGCGTCGCAGGCGACGCTAGCCAACGACCGCAGCAAGGTCGACCTGCAGGGACCGATCACCTACCGTCAGCCGGGCGTGCTGGTGCGCGGCGATCAGGGGGAATTCGGCCTCAATAATCAGGCCGCCGACGTTCAGCGCGCCTACTTTGTTTTCCATCAGGCGCGTCTGCGCGGGAATGCCCAACGCCTCGAACGTCTCAACGATGGTCAGTACCGAATCCTAAGCGGCTCGTTCACGACCTGCGAACCGCAGAGTCGCTTGTGGACGCTCAACGGTCATAACGTCGTCATCAACCGTGCAGCGGGTTACGGTACCGCGACGCATTCCACGCTGCGCTTCTACGATGTCCCCGTATTCTACTGGCCGTGGGTGCGCTTCCCGATCGACGATCGTCGCTTGACCGGGATGCTCTACCCCTCAGTGGGCTATAGCAACAGCAACGGCTTTGATTACCTTCAGCCCATCTATCTCAACCTAGCGCCCAATTACGATGCCACGCTGTATCCGCGTTATATGGCGCGCCGCGGCCTAGTGATGGGCGGTCAGTTCCGTTATCTGTTTGATACCGATCGCGGCACGATTGATGGCAACTACCTTAACAGTGACAAGGGTGGTTCACGCGACGACAGCAACTATGAGCTGCTGCGTCAGAAGAAACGCTGGTATATCAACTTCCAACATGACGGCTCGTTCAACGCGCGCACGACCTACCAGCTGCGCTACGGTGCCGCCAGCGATGGCAACTACTTCGAAGATTTCGGCTCCACGTTTGCCGAGCAGAACACCGACAACCTCGAACGTCGTGCCCAGATCGACTATCAGGGCGATGTATGGCACCTGCAGGCCCGTGCCCGTGGCTATCAGGTCATGGACTTCCCCGTGAAGGACAAAGACAAGCCGTTCTATGAACTGCCGTCCTTGTCGGCCAATGCCTCGTGGCACCAGCCGAGCGGCACCTACGAGGAATGGAACAGCAACGTTACCAACTTCACTCGTGACGTGAGATGGAACAACAGCGGCATTGATCCAACCGAAGCGGTGACCGGGGCGCGTCTCAATCTTGCCCCCGCTATTGGCTACCGTCGCGCACCGTCTTGGGGCTTCTTCGAGCCGCGTGCGCAGATGTACCTGACTCAGTATCAGCTTGATTGGAAGCAGGCCGGCAATCGTGATTGGGACAAGTCCCCGGGCCGTGCTGTACCGGTGCTCAGCGTTGATTCTGGGTTAGTCTTTGAGCGTCCGACGCACCTGTTTGGCAGCGATTGGCGCCAGACGTTGGAACCGCGCCTGTACTACGCCTACGTGCCGCATCGCGATCAAGACAATCTGCCGACCTTCGATACCGACTACCTGTCGCCGTCATGGTCACAGCTGTGGACGCCGTTCCGTTTCAACGGCATCGACCGCATCGGTGACGTCAATAAACTGTCCTACGGTGTCAGTTCGCGTTTCCTTGAAGATGCGACCGGTCGTGAACGATTTACCGCTTCTATTGGTCAAAGTCGCTACTTCGAAGACCGAAAAGTCACCGACAACGATCCCAGCAAGAACTTCAACGATCCGAAAAGCGATTACTGGTACATGAACCATCGCAAGAATTCACCTGCGATCGGTCAGCTCACGTGGAACATCAATGATCGTTACCGCGTCCGCTATGCCAACTTCTTTGATACCGAACGCGGTCAAACGGAACGCAATGAAGTCTATCTGCACTACCAGCACCCGGCCGGTCGTATCTTCAATCTCGGCTACCGCTGGCAGGTGAAAGACTTTGATCCGTCAGGCGATCTGGACGACCGTTTGGGCTACAACCGTGAAGAGTACGACACCTCGTTCGCACTCAAGGTGAATGGGCCGTTCTCAGTGGTTGGGCGCTATCTGTACGATCACACCAACGATCGCTCGCTTGAAGCGCTGGCCGGTGTTCAGTACAACGATTGCTGTTATGCGGTTGAGGTGGCATGGCGTGTTTATCGCGATGACAATGACACCACCAACACCATTGCGGACGATGAACTCAAACGAGGCATCTTCCTGCGTTTCATGCTGAAAGGGCTAGGTGGGCTCGGCAACAAGCCTGAAACCTACTACCAGCAGGCCATTGAAGGCTACGATCCGGTACTTTTCCAGTAAGTGCCCGCTTGCCGAGCCCCGCATGATGGCGAGGTTCGGCAGCACTACCTAACGAACGGACACACGAGGCGCTATGCCTCTGACAGACCGCAAGGGTTCATATGATGAAGAAAGGCCATGACATGGAAGGTATCGCGCAGCGTTCCAAAGGTAAGCGACTGCTGGCATCTTTGGGGATGGCCTGTCTGCTTGGCAGTGCCGCTACGGTGAATGCCGCTCCGGCTGAACCGGTCGATGGCATCGCTGCCATCGTCAATCAGGATGTCATCATGCGCAGCGACCTGGACAAGCGCGTTCGCCAGGTGGCAACCCAGCTTCAGCAGCGCGGCATCGCTCAGCCTGCACCAGAAGCGCTGCGTCAGCAGGTGCTCGACCGTCTGATTCTGGAAGATATCCAGCTGCAGATGGCCACCCGCGCGCATCTGAGCGTTTCCGATGAACAGTTTAATAACGCGCTGCAGGGCATTGCCGCCAATAATCACATGACCGTTAACCAGTTCATCGATTCACTGGAACGGCAGGGATATCGCTTCTCCGACGTGCGCGAACAGATTCGCCGTGAAATGCTGCTGAGCATGGTGCAGCAGGGCAGCGTTGCGGGTCAGGTGCGTGTCACAGACCAAGAGATTGATCAGTATCTGGCGCGCATGGCAACGGCGCAAAACGTTGAATATCATCTGGCACACATCCTCGTGCCGCTGCCAGAAAACCCGAACGCCGAACAAGTGGCGGCCGCCCAGCAGCGCATTGAGCAGCTGCGCCGTGCGATTGCCGATGGCGAGGACTTCCAGACCGCAGCGGCTGCCGGTTCGTCCGGTAACGATGCCTTCTCTGGAGGCGATCTGGGCTGGCGTCGTCGTGACGACATGCCGACTATCTTCGCCAATGCAGTACCGAACATGACTGTTGGCGAAGTCAGCGCACCAATTCGAAGCGGCAGTGGTTTCCATCTGGTCAAGCTGGTTGATCGACGTGGCCGTGACGTTCAGCGCCATATCGTGCAGCAGTACAAGGCGCGCCATATCCTGATTGCGCCGAATCCGATCCGTTCGCAGCAGGAAGCTCTGCAGCAGGCCTCGTCCATCAAACAGCGCATCCTGAGCGGTGAAGATTTCGCTACGCTGGCCAAGGCCAATAGCGACGATCACGGTACCGCACTGAGTGGCGGCGAGCTGGGCTGGGTCGATGCCGACGACATGGTGCCGAGCTTTGCGCAGGTGCTGAAGACCGCACCAGAAGGCAAGCTGATGGGGCCTGTACAGTCTCCGTTCGGCTGGCACCTGATTGAGGTCGAAGGACGTCGCACTCAGGACGTCACGGTACAGTTTGAACGTGAACAGGCGCGTCGTGCCATTTTCCAGCGCAAGGCCGAAGAAGATCTGGATGGCTGGCTGCAGGAACTGAAGGCTGGGGCATACATCGATAACCGCCTTTACCCGCAAGACAGTAATGGCGTCAGTGCCCCCGCTCCTCAGCCTGCTGAACAGCAGTAAGGCGTAGCGTTATGGTGCGCATGTTAGGCGCTGCCGTCCCACGGCGACAGTGGTAACATGGCGTTCCCATTCCAAGTGCAGCGGCACCCCTTGTGGGTGCCGCTGTGGTTTCACGATAACCGTTTTGTTGATGGGCGCGCAGAGTTCGGCGTGCCCTAGCAGAGCGTCATGCGCCGCGGGTAGCGGCAGAGCAAGGTTTTATTATGAGTTCATCATCATGGCTGCCGACGGGCGGTCACCGCGCCCGCAAGCGTTTCGGCCAGAACTTCCTGCGTGATACCGGCATCATTTCACGCATCGTTTCCTCCATCCGTCCGCGTGACGGCGATCGTCTGGTCGAGATCGGCCCAGGGCAGGGGGCTATTACTGAGATGCTGTTGGATGCGACTGGCGACCTTGATGCCATCGAGCTGGACCGCGATCTGATTACGGGTCTGCGCACCCAGTTCTTTGCTTATCCGGGATTCCGTCTGCACAACGCTGATGCCCTGAAGTTCGATTTCCATGCGCTGCGTGGAGAAGGGGAGCCGCTGCGTGTGGTGGGTAACTTGCCCTATAACATTTCGACGCCGCTGATCTTCCACCTGCTGGCTTCACGCGGTGCGATCAAGGACATGCACTTCATGCTGCAAAAGGAAGTGGTGCAGCGTCTGGCCGCCACTCCGGGCAGCAATTCGTGGGGACGCCTGTCGGTTATGACGCAGTATTTCTGTCATGTCGACGAACTGTTCCTCGTGCCGCCGGAAGCGTTCGTACCGCGTCCGAAAGTGGATTCGGCCATTGTGCGCCTGATACCGCATAACACACTGCCTCACCCTGCCGATGATTACGAAACGTTCGAATCCATTGTGCGACAGGGGTTCTCGCAGCGACGCAAGACACTGCGCAATAATCTGAAAGGCACGTTGTCCGCCGATGACATCATCGCGCTGGGCATCGACCCTGCGAAGCGTCCAGAAGTGCTCACGCTCGAAGAGTGGGTCACGATGGCCAACCACGTGTTCCGCTCAGCACCGGCTGCTGACGCCGAGTAAGGCCACCAAGCGTATCCCATTCAGTGTTTCGCACATGCGCGCTATGACAGAAGGAGACAGTATGACGGAATCTCGACGGACTATCGTGATCGGGGACCTGCACGGTTGCCGCGCTACGTTCGAGCGATTGCTTGATGCCGTCGCCTTCGATGCGGTGCATGATGCACTATGGCTGGTTGGCGATCTCATCAATCGTGGACCGGACTCAATGGGGTGTCTGCGCATGGCGCGGCAGCTAAAAGCGCGCGTGGTGCTCGGTAACCACGACCTCAACCTGCTGGCCGTGAGTCAGGGTGTGGTTCAGCCACGCAAGGGTGACACGCTGGACGCTATCCTTGATGCACCTGATTGTGATGAATGGATCGACTGGTTGCGCCATCAGTCACTACTGGTCGATGGCCTCATCGCCGGCACGCGTACGGTGATGACTCATGCCGGGCTCCCACCGCAGTGGACGCTTGAACAAGCGCGCAGCCGTGCACGTGAAATCGAACGTGCGCTGCAGAGCGACGACTGGGCGATGTTCATATCGCACATGCACGGCAATGCGCCCGCTCGTTTCGATGAATCACTGACAGGGTGGGACAGGCTGCGTGCGATTACCAATACGCTGACACGGATGCGTTTCATCACCGCAGATGGCACACTGGATTTCAACGCGAAGGCATCGGCACAGAACGCACCGGCAGGGTTAGCACCGTGGTTTGCCTATCCTCGTCGTGATGATCTGCGGATCGTCTTCGGGCACTGGGCCGCGCTGCAAGGGCATGCCGATGGTGCTGCCATTGACGTTATTGCAACGGACAGTGGCTGCGTGTGGGGCAATGCGCTGGCTGCCGTCGTGCTTGAAACGGGGCAGCGTGTGGAAGTGCCCTCGGAACTTCGCTGAAACACCGTTAGGGTTTTCCATTCACTACCGGTCGCCAGACCATTATTGATGGAGATGCTCCTATGACATGGAAGACTTTGAGCCGCGAGGCCCTCATTGATGCACTGGCACAGCAGCCGTCTTCCATTCGGTTGCTGGATATCCGTCCTCGAGAGCAGTTTGACCGCCTTCATATCCCTGGCAGTCAACACTATGACTGTATACGGTTGCGGCGTTTTGCCGAACAAACCGCGCACGATACACCGGTTGTACTGGTGTGCCGCCGAGGACGAACCAGCCGACACGCAGCCATGTGGCTGGATCAGCTGGGATTTACGGCCGTCTACAGTCTGGAAGATGGCATCGAGGGGCTGCGGCAGTACGCCCCTGACAGGCTGGTAGCGACAGAAAAAGAGAGTTGAAGAAGATGACCGACAGGCCGACGCAAGGGTTGGATGTATATCTGGTAGGTGGCGCTGTGCGCGATCAGCTGCTGGGGCACCCATGGCATGAGCGTGACTGGGTCGTTGTTGGCGCGACACCGGAAGACATGCTGTCACGCGGATTCCGCAACGTTGGCAAGGACTTCCCCGTCTTCCTGCATCCGGAAACGCATGAAGAGCATGCCCTAGCGCGAACCGAGCGCAAATCGGGGCACGGCTATACAGGCTTTTCCGTCCATGCGGCACCAGACGTAACGCTGGAAGATGATCTCAAGCGTCGCGATTTGACCATCAATGCTATCGCGCAGACTCCCGATGGGCAGCTTGTCGATCCCTATGGCGGCAAGCGCGACCTCGACGCGCGTCAGCTTCGCCATGTCAGTGATGCCTTCGCTGAAGACCCGCTGCGTGTGCTACGCACGGCACGATTTCTCGCGCGCTATCACCAGTACGGCTTTTCAGTAGCGCCTGAAACGGAAGCGCTGATCTGTGGGATGGTACGCAGCGGCGAGCTGAATCACCTCGTGGCTGAGCGGGTATGGAAGGAAACCGAAAAGGCACTGGGCGAACGCCATCCCGACGCCTATTTCGAACTGCTGGAACGTACCGGTGCACTGGCCGTTGTTATCCCAGAGTTATCGACGAGCGCATTAGCAGTGGGAATTGAGCGATTAACGGCCTACCTTGCATCGTTGGGCACTGCTGACATCACTTGCCAAGGCCCTACACAGCCGCAGGCGGTATGGGCGTTGCTGTTGAGTGCGCTGCCGGAAGATGCGGTCGAGTCTCTGTGTCGAGGGCTGAAAACACCGAATGAATATCGGTTGCTGGCGCGCCAGCTGACCGTGATCGTATCACTGTGGCATACCCGTCCTCAGAAGGCCGAACAAGTGCTTGCTGGCTTCGACCGTCTGGATATCTGGCGTCATCCAGACCGCCTGACCGATATCCTGCCACTGCTGTCCGTCTGTGGCATTGACGTCGATGGCAAGCAGCTTCAGCAACTCGCGCAGGATGCCCGCGCCATTTCCCCTCAAGCGTTGATGGCCGAGGGTTACCAGGGGGCTGCCTTGGGGCAGGCCATTGCTGCTAAACGCCAACAGCTGGTCGAAGACGCGTTGAACTGACCCCTGCTCGGCATCAGCTCGGTGAACGGTTCTTACTCTCGTCTGTATCTAAGCATCGGCCCAATATGTCTGATGACTACAGCCTGTGCTGTTAGCAAAGGTTGGCAAAGAATGAACGGCAGCGCCTATCGGCGTACTTCCTGCATGCAATGAGAAGCAACGGAAGTTCCGCGGGGCTAACGATCGTTAGCACTATCGTTCATAGGCCTTGTTCGGTGAATGATAGTGATGAGGTTTAGCCGCCGCGGTGTGGCCTCTGCCTATTGTGGGGCAACGCACGTAGGTGCCGGGGTCATGCCGGCCTTGCTGGTGTGTGTCCTTCGGTGGGCGAGAGTGATGAAGTTCAGTCGCAGCGGTGCGGCCTTGCCTATTGTGGGGCAACGCGCGTAGGTGCTGCGGGCATGTGGGCCTTGCTGGTGTGTATCCTTCGGTGGACGAGGGTGATGAAGTTCAGTCGCGGCAGTGTGGCCTATGTATGCCTATTGTGGGGCAACGCACGTAGGCGCCGCGGGCACGCCAGTCTTATGGGTGCGTGTTGTCGTCCTCAGCGGCTGAACGGGTAGATAAGAGCCTCCCGCAAATAGGGCTGATCAATGCTCAGTGGCGAATGGGATAGCGCTTCTTGTCCATAGCGCAGGGGAATATCGGTCACTCCAGAGCCCATACCATACTAACTTCAGGGCTCATACTATGAGCTAGTCCGCATAGCGTACTGGCACTTTGCTTGAGGATGGCCCGTTCCGTTACCGATGGCAGTGAAATGATGAGTCGATAAGGCTGCCTGCAATTATACAGCGGGGTGAGTAAGCACCGATGGCGGCAGCACTGTCAGCACGGGCAGGTCGGCTTTACGTTGTTCCCATAGTGCTTTGTACGACACTCTCTCGACTGGGTGTGTCGCATCGGGGTAGAGCAGGGCGAGGGGGCACAGCACATGTGCGAATCGCTCGATATCAGGATGAGGCAGTATGGGGTGTTGATCGCCTGAGGTCACTTCATCACCCCATAGTAGCACGTCGATATCCAGCGTCTTGGGGCTGAAACGCGGTTCATCGGTACGGCGGCCGCTCTGACGTTCAAGCCGCTTGCACAGCGCCTTAACTTCCTGAAATTTTTGGTCTGTTTCGACCCCTACTACTATATTGTAGAAGCGGCTTGTCGAGTCGTAGCCCACAGGGTCACTTTCAACGATAGGTGACAATGCCAATGGCCCCAGCGCAGTGCTGAGCGCATCAAGCGCCGTGCGAATATTGTGTTCGCGGCCAATATTGCTGCCGATGCCCAGCACCGCAAGGGTCATGCAGATACCTCGCGCGAGCGTTCGATCTTGATCCCCACGCTCGTAGCCTGTGGCACCGCGCCTGGTTTACGCAGCGTCATTTTAACGTGATGAATGTCAAACTGTGCCAACAGCAGGGCGCACATGCGTTCGGCATAGGTCTCTATCAGTTCGAAGCGGTGGGTGTGGCAGAACTCAAGCAGCGCCTCACTGATGGCGGCATAGTTGAGCGTGCCTTCCAGATCGTCATGCTGAGCGGCTTGGCGAATGTCCGTGCTCATTTCAAGGTCCATCACTAAGCGCTGATGAATGCGCTTTTCCCACGCATACACGCCGACGACGGTTTCAAGCACGAGCCCTTCGATAAAGACGATGTCACGGGTTGGCATAGTGTCCAGACTCCTCTATGGCGTTCTGCTGGTGGTCCAGCAACAAGATCAGCGGCAGGCGGGCGCGGGAAGTTCTGCCAGCGGCCAGCGGGGGCGCAGCGTCATCTGAGCATCGGGTTGCTGTCCGGCCAGCAGGCGCATCGCCCCTGCGTAAGCAATCATAGCGCCGTTATCGGTACAGAAGCGACCGCGAGGGTAGAACACCTCTGCGTCCTTGACGTGACGTTGAAGCATGCCTTCCAGCTGGCTGCGCAGCTTGCGGTTGGCGCTAACGCCACCGGCCATGACCAATCGCGAGCGGCCAGTCTGCTGGAGTGCACGTCGGCATTTGATCGCTAATGTTTCGACGACGGCATCCTCGAAGGCGCAGGCCACATCAGCGCGAGCCTGTTCATCCAGTTCGCCTTCGGCGTCCAGCGTACGCAGGGTCGTTAGCGTGTGCGTTTTCAATCCTGAGAAGCTGAAGTCGAGCCCAGGGCGATCGGTCATCGGACGCGGGAAGTTGAAGCGGGAAGCGTTACCCTGTTCCGCTAGACGGGAAACTTCAGGGCCGCCCGGGTAGGGAAGGGATAGCATCTTCGCTACTTTGTCGAAGGCCTCACCTGCGGCATCATCGACCGTTTCACCGAGCAGCGTGTAATCCCCTAAACCTCGCACGTCGATGAGCTGGCTATGGCCGCCGGAGACCAAGAGTGCGACAAAAGGGTACATCGGCGGGTGTTCTTCCAGCATGGGGGCCAGTAGGTGCCCTTCCATGTGGTGGACGCCCAGTGCCGGAATGCCCAGCGCTTCCGCGAGCCCACATGCCGTCGAGGCACCCACCATGAGTGCGCCAATGAGTCCCGGTCCAGAGGTATACGCAATAGCATCTATCGCTTTAAGGCTGGAGTTTGCCTCTTTAATAACTTGTTTTATAAGAGGAATTATTTTTCTGATGTGGTCGCGAGAGGCCAGTTCTGGTACGACGCCCCCGAATTCGGCATGCAGTGCAATCTGGCTATACAGTGCGTCTGCCACCAGCCCTTTGTCAGTGTCATATAGCGCAATGCCTGTTTCATCACAGGATGATTCTATCCCCAGTACACGCATGCCTTTTCCTGTCTGAAGTGATGTGTTCGGCCCATTTTATTCGTTTATGGGTTAGACGTCTCGCCATGTTTCGCGCAAAATGCACGGCTTCGGATCTCGCGTGGCACCATCGTGATGCCTCAGGTATGGTTTTGGTGCAAACAGCACGCACGGAGTTCTGACCGGGAAAGCAAACTCGACAAGCGCAGCGTTGCTTTTGCTCCATAACAACGAGGTAACTTGCCTGTGACTGACATGACAGTTCTACAAGAACTATCGACACGCTTAATGCACCTTTCTGATACAGCGTGGTTCTACGTGGGGATTCCCGTCCTGCTGCTGACTGGGATTTATTTCACGTGGATCGGGAAGGCCGCGCAGATTCGCATGATCCCTGAGATGTTCCGCGTGTTGAAGGACCGCGTAGGCGGTGACCACGAGGGACAGAAACCCATTTCTTCATTCAAGGCGTTCACCATTTCCGCTGCCTCCCGCGTGGGAACAGGGAATATCGTGGGCGTCGCGGCAGCAGTAGCCGTAGGTGGACCAGGTTCCGTCTTCTGGATGTGGATCGTCGCATTGCTTGGTGGCGCGTCTTCCTTCGTGGAATCTACCCTGGGTCAGCTCTACAAATCTGACGAACACTACCGTTACCACGGCGGTCCAGCATATTATATCCGTAAAGGGCTTGGGCAAAACTGGCTGGCGATCCTATTTGCCATCGTCATCAGTGTCACCTACGGACTGATCTTCAACGCCCTGCAGGCCAACTCCATTACTGACTCGCTGTCCTCTACCTTTGAGCTGACTGGTTCGGCGCTGATCAACTTCAAGTACGGTATGGCGTGTGTACTGGGCATCATGACCGCGATCATTATTTTCGGTGGCGTTCACAGCATTTCCAAAGTGTCTGTAACAGTTGTACCGACGATGGCGCTGCTGTATTTAGCAATCGGTTTCCTGCTGGTCGGTATTAATATCCATAAAGTACCGGGCATGTTCGTCAACATCATCACTTGTGCCTTCGGGCTGAAAGCGATGGTCGGTGGTGGCCTGGGGGCTGTCATCGTCATCGGCGTGCGGCGTGGCCTGTTCACCAACGAGGCCGGTATGGGGTCTGTGCCGAACGCAGGTGCGACTGCCGCCATTTCTCACCCTGTTAAGCAAGGGCTGGTACAGACCCTTGGTGTCTACGTTGATACGCTGGTCGTGTGCACTATGACAGCATTTATCATTATGTTGAGTGATACGTCCTACGGTCCGCAGAACGCTGACAAAGGTGCCGAGCTGACCCTAGGTGCATTGCAACTGGGATTGGGCTCTTGGGCACGCTACTTCCTAACCTTCGCCATTTTCCTGTTCGCGTTCACCTCCGTCGTAGGTAACTACTACTACGGTGAATCCAACATCCGCTATATGTTCCGTCATAAGTTCTGGCTGAGCCTATTCCGAGTGCTGGTCGTCGTGGCCGTCATGATCGGCAGTATCGCCAACGTCCAGATGATGTGGAGCCTTTCCGAAGTGGCGACGCTGATCATGGCGCTGACCAACTTGGCCGCGATCGTGTTCCTTGGCCGCATCGCGATGAAGCTTTTGCATCACTACAACGAGCAGCGTCGTCAGGGGTTGGAACCGATCTTCCATCGTGACGATCTGCCTGAGATCAAGAACATTGAGTGCTGGGACGGCTCCGATGAAATCACTCAGCGTGAAACATGGGAACGTTTTGAAGAAGAAAAACGCCAGCGTCGCGCAGAAAAAGCCGCTAAGGGCCTGATCTAAGTCGCATCCCTCTTGACAGAGTCGTTCAGTGGTTGCTGAACGGCTCTTTGCCTCTTATAATGTCTTGCTTCATTTCAGGCCGTACTCTGTTCGTTCTTGACGTGATGGTCACTTCGGTGATGTCACAAGGGTGCGTTCGGTACGAATTTTCCGAAAACGACTTACCCTAAGGTGGTGATCGCTTCATGCCTTCCGTCAAAGTACGCGATAACGAGCCGTTCGACGTCGCACTGCGCCGCTTCAAACGTTCCTGCGAAAAAGGTGGTATTCTTTCCGAAGTACGTCGTCGTGAGTACTACGAAAAACCGACCGCTGTACGCAAACGCAAAGCAGCTGCAGCTGTAAAACGTCACGCTAAGAAAATGCAGCGTGAACGTAAACGTTTCGAACGTCTGTATTGATCCGTACCTCGAAGTGGTCGCCTGCCACTTCCAGAAGGATTGCAAACGGTCGCCTATTGGCGACCGTTTGTCTTCATAACGTCTGCATGGCCCTATTTTCTGTTTCTATGTGCGTTCCCGTTCCAATGCAGTAGGCGGTAGATATCCATGGCTGGTCCGATTTCCCAACGCTTCATTGATGACCTGCTTGCGCGCGTCGATATTGCTGAAGTCGTCGGCGAACGTGTCACGCTGAAAAAAGCGGGCAAGAACCTCAGCGGCCTATGCCCCTTCCACGATGAAAAATCACCGTCTTTCACTGTCAGTCGCGATAAGCAGTTCTATCACTGCTTTGGGTGCGGAGCACACGGCAACGCTATTCGTTTTCTGATGGAATATGATCGACTAAGCTTCCCCGAAGCTGTCGAGCAGCTTGCCTCACGTCAGGGAATGGAAGTCGAGCGTGAAGGGGATAACCTCTCACCCCACGATCAAAAGCGTCAGCAGCAACAGCGCCAGCAGCGCCAAGAGGCGGATAATCTGCTTGAAATGGCTCAGCGCTTCTTCCTGCAGAACCTCAAACATGATGACGCCGAAGAGGCGCGTCGCTATCTTCGCCAGCGTGGTCTGAGCGATGACATCATGGCGCGGTTCGGTATCGGTTTTGCCTTTGACCGCTGGGATGCCTTGAAGGCACATCTGCTTCAGCAGGGCGTCAGCGAAGCTCTGCAGGCCGAGTATGGGTTGCTGGTGCAAAAGGAAGAGACAGGGCGCAGCTATGACCGTTTTCGTCATCGCGTCATGTTTCCCATCCGTGATTGGAAGGGGCGCGTCCTAGGATTCGGGGGGCGTGTACTGGGCGATGCAAAGCCCAAGTACCTCAACTCTCCCGAAACCCCTGTCTTTCATAAAGGGCGCGAGCTGTACGGGCTGTACGAGGCTCGCGAGCAGAAGGAACGCTGTGATTCGCTCATCGTCGTAGAAGGTTATATGGACGTGGTGGCACTGGCCCAGCACGGCATTACTAATGCCGTCGCAACGTTGGGTACAGCCGTCACCGAAGATCACCTACAGCGCATGTACCGGCTGGTCGATGAAGTGGTGTTCTGCTTTGACGGTGACGATGCCGGGCGACGAGCGGCCAAGCGAGCACTTGAGCATGTGCTGCCTGTCATGATTGATGGGCGGCAGGCTCGCTTCCTGTTTCTGCCGGAAGGAGAGGACCCCGATTCGCTGGTACGCCGTGAAGGTACCGAGCGTTTCCGTGATCGCATTCGCTGTGCCAGCGCGCTATCTGAGTTCCTGTTTGATCAGGCAAAGGAAGGGTTGGATCTTGGCAATATCGAATCCCGAGAGCGCTATGTGACGAGCGTATTGGGGTTGCTGGAACGGCTGCCGGAAGGGCTGCTGAGATCGCTGCTGTTCAAGGAACTGTCGGATCGCAGTGGAATCAAAGAAGAGCGCCTGACATCGCTGGCGGCACTGCGCCAACAAGGTGGTCGCAACGCTGCTTCGTCTGATGTGACGGCGGAACCCGCAGGGCATGTCACGGGAGCGTACGAACGCCGCGAGCCATCAGCGCGCCGGTCGTTCCAGCAGACACGGCCCGTCAAGGAGCCGGAAAGTCTCAAGATACTGCGTTTGATACTGCACACGCCGGGGCTCCACGGTCACCTGCCCGAGTCGCTGGAATGGTGTCCGCAAGACGAGTACGGTGCTCTGCTTACAGATGTAATTCAGCTCCTGAGGGCGGGGCGCTATACTTCGCCGCAGGCGGTGCTGGCACACTATCATGGCAGCGAGCAAGGGATGTTTCTGCGCACGCTATCGCGCCATCCACCGGATATACCGCGAGAATGCCGTCAGCAGGAGCTGGACGGCTGGATCGCATTCCTGAAGCGAAGACAGCAGACGGCCACGCCTCAGGAGGAGTATGATGCGCTGCTTGAAAAGAGTCGCCATACGGCACTTAGCAAGGAAGAAAAGCAGCGAGTGGCAGCGCTTCTTATGGAGCTTGCTGCTCAGCGCTAGGGAATACGGGGACGCGTTGGCTTGATAAATAAGCCCGTCGCCCTCACTTGGCTATTAACGGTCGCGCTGGTCAGCGCGATGTATCGCACGAATCAGCACACCTGAAACGCAAATCAGTTCACTAACACGAGGCGGCGCTTGTGATCCCTTCGGATCATCACTCAGTGTCCGGCGCTAAAGTCCCGTGTTCTTATGCCAGGGTGAGCGTCCAGGTGCTTCATTTTTCTTCGTCGAGATAGGTTCTATGGCTGGACACACACCGCAATCACGTCTGAAGGAGTTGATCGCAACGGGTAAGGAACAGGGCTACCTGACTTACGCCGAGGTCAACGACCACCTTCCCGAGGATATCGCCGATCCTGATCAGGTGGAAGATATCATCAGCATGTTTAACGACATGGGCATCAATGTCGTCGAAGAGGCGCCCGATGCCGATACGCTGATGATGTCTGACAACTCGCCAGACGAGTCGGATGCCGAAGAAGCTGTTGCAGCACTTGCCGCAGTCGAGACGGACATTGGCCGTACGACCGACCCCGTGCGCATGTACATGCGTGAAATGGGGACGGTTGAACTGCTGACGCGCGAAGGTGAAATCGAAATCGCCAAGCGTATCGAAGAAGGTACGCGCGAAGTCATGGCGGCGCTCTCCTATCTTCCGGGTGCGGTTGACTCCATTCTGGACGCGTATGACGAAACGCAGACGGAAGAAGGTGGTCGTCTTGTCGATCTCTTCAGCGGTTTCATCGACCCGGACGAGGGTGTCCCGGGCGTAGCAGAAGTAGAAGAAGAAGAGTCCATCGACGTCAATGCCGACGATGACGATATCGACGCGGATGAAGATGCCGACGATGATGACGATGACACCGAAACGACGGCTGAGAGCGGTCCGGATCCGGAACTGGCTCGTGTACGTTTCGAGCAGATCCGTGAAGTCGGTCAGCGCGTTACACAGCTCATCGAAAAGCATGGTCGCAGCAGTGCCGAAGTTAAGGAAGAGCAGAAGCGTCTGGCGGAACTGTTCGCCCCGATCAAGCTGTCTCCGAAACACTTCGATCGCCTGATCGCACAGGTGCGAATCAGCATCGAGCAAGTGCGTCAGCAAGAAAAATTCATCATGCAGTGCTTCGTCAAGCGTTGTAAGGTGTCTCGCAAGGCTTTCATTAGTGCTTTCGTGGGTAACGAAGCAGATCTGGAGTGGTTCGACGATTTTGTCGCCTCTCACTCCCGTTATGCCGACGCTCTGGCACCGTTCCGTGCAGACGTTTTGCGCGCGCAGCGTAAAATTTCCTTCGAACAGGAAATGGTAGGTTTGAGCGTTGCCGACCTGAAAGAGTTGAATCGTTGCCTGTCCATCGGTGAAGCTAAAGCACGTCGTGCCAAGAAAGAAATGGTCGAGGCTAACCTGCGTCTCGTTATCTCGATCGCCAAGAAATACACCAACCGTGGTCTGCAGTTCCTCGACCTGATCCAAGAAGGCAACATCGGTCTGATGAAGGCCGTCGACAAGTTTGAGTATCGTCGCGGCTATAAATTCTCCACATACGCCACGTGGTGGATCCGTCAGGCGATCACGCGCTCTATTGCCGACCAAGCGCGTACGATCCGTATTCCGGTGCACATGATCGAAACGATCAACAAACTCAACCGTGTCTCGCGTCAGATGCTGCAAGAGATGGGGCGCGAACCGACACCGGAAGAGCTGGGCGAACGCCTCGATATGCCGGAAGACAAAGTGCGTAAGGTGCTGAAAATCGCCAAAGAGCCGATTTCGATGGAAACGCCGATCGGTGACGATGAAGATTCGCACCTGGGTGACTTTATTGAAGACGGTACGATCGTATCGCCTATCGACTCCGCAACGGGTGAAGGCCTGATCGAAGCGACCCGCAACGTTCTGGGTGGTTTGACGGCACGTGAAGCCAAAGTGCTGCGCATGCGTTTTGGTATTGATATGAATACCGACCATACCCTGGAAGAGGTGGGCAAACAGTTTGATGTTACGCGTGAGCGTATCCGTCAGATCGAAGCTAAGGCACTGCGCAAGCTGCGTCATCCGTCTCGCTCTGAGTCACTGCGCTCCTTCATCGACGAGTAAGCATTTCGCCAATGCATTGGCCATGCTCTCGCACTAATGCAAAGCCCCTCGCTGCTTCTCGTAGTGAGGGGCTTTGTGCTTCACGCTATTCGGTAGAATGCAAATACGGCAGTGAATACCGTCTAAGGTAAAGATTGCCGAGAGTCTTGACTGGCGTCTGGGAGGGTGTTGCTGTTTAAGAAAATGGAGGTAAGGGATCAGAAGGGGGCGTAATGCGCACTAGCACTGATGCATATGCTTACCTGTTGTTTCCTTTGCCAACACCGACGCATAAAACACGCTTATCTCGAAGACCGAAGACCGAAGACCGAAGACCGAAGCATGAGCACCTTCTGGCATGCTATTCGGTGGTGTGGTCGCCTCCTTCATCGGTCGGGCCGGACTGTTCCAGAGCCTGCATCAAGTGACGAATCTTGGTTAGGCTTTCTGCATATTCTGCTGATACCCGAGAATCATCAACGATGCCGCCGCCGCCCCAAAGGTGCACGGTTTGTTGGTGGATAAGGGCTGTGCGAATGGCAATTGAAGTGTCCATATGGCCTTGTATGTCGATATAGCCAATTGCTCCGCAGTAAACTGAGCGCTGGCAAGGCTCTAGCTGTTCGATGATTTCCATGGCACGTATCTTGGGCGCGCCGGTGATCGACCCGCCGGGGAAACATGCACGAAACAGGTCGAAAGCATCATAGCGATCGTCGAGTATCCCTGTGATCGTGCTGACAAGGTGGTGAACATTTTCATAGGCAATGCACTGAGTGAGATAAGGCACGCGCACACTTCCCGGGCTACAGACTTGGCCGATGTCGTTACGCAGTAGATCAACAATCATGACGTTTTCGGCACGATCTTTTTCGCTTTGCTGCAGTTCCAGTGCGTTTTTAGCATCTTCATCCGGCGTTGTGCCGCGGGGGCGGGTGCCTTTGATTGGCTGTGTTGTGATGCGACGCCCTTGTGCCTGAATGAAGCGCTCGGGAGATACGGACAAGATGGCTTGCTGTTTTTCTCCAGTTCCCCAGCACATGAATGCTGAGAAGGGGGATGGTGTCGCCTTGCGTAACTGGCGGTAGGCCATCCACGCATCACCTTCGCAGGCGGCGCTGAAGCGTTGCGTTAGATTGATCTGATAGCAGTCTCCGCTTCGAATGAAAGCGATGACTTGGTCGAACGCTGCTTGATATTCGGCTGCGCTCCAAGTGGGCTGGAAGCGTTCCAGCAATGCAAAAGGGGCGGCTGGGTGAGTTACACGACGCGCCGTTAGTAGGGGAAGTATCTGGCGGCGGCGGCGGTTGGTAGCGATCAGCCAGGCTTCCTTGCGCTGATGGTCCTGCACGATGGCCCAGTCATATAGGCCAAGACGCGCCAGAGGAACGTCATCCAGTGCATGAGCTAGTTCACTGTGTGGCCGTGATGGAATGCGTTCCAACAGTTTCGAAAATTCATAGCTCCAGAATCCCAACAGTCCCCCTTTGAACGGTATGTGTTCAGGTACGCCGTCCAATTCAACGCGAAGGTCCTTCAATAATTCGCGCTGAGCCTCAATGGGGTCTATCGAAATATGGCGTCGCTGAGGGCACCGCGCGATGCCATAGCGATCGGTTTCTATAACTGCGAGTGGTTCCGCGCTCATGATGTCGAAACGCCCACCCTCTGAAAGAGGCTTGCCGCTATCCAGTAGAATGCTGCCTTCCAGATGACGCAGGCGCTCGAAATAGTAGAGCGCATCTTCTTGATACGTCAGTGGATAGCACTTCAGTGTGCGTCGGATGATCGGGTCAAGAGAAGTGGAATGCATGGCGTCCCGTCTTAGGCATGGAGTGTACGAACCAATAGTCAGAGGATACCGCACCGCGTGTCGAGAGCGAAAAAGCTCATCGCGGTAATAGGCGTTAGCGCTATAAGCGCATGGTAGCGCGCCTGATCCCGTCGCGAGAAGTGATTAAGTAAAAGGGAGCGCGCTCTTATCTGGAATTCCTGGCGTATAACGGGTGACTTTCGAGCGTTCATGAAGGAGTTGGTCTATGCTATGCGGGTGTGCCATAAAGGCGATATTCTCAATGGGCATGACGGTAGCTCATGCCGCTTTTGAAGGCGTTAACCGCCTTTGATTCGAAATATTGGAAAATAAAGCGAGAATGGCTTGCCAACCCCCGGTGATCTCTGTAAAGTACGCCCTCGCTGCCAGGGCAAACGCCGGGTGGCACGGAAGCTAACCTCTTGTAGGTCTTCGCTTTTTTTGAAGAGGTTTCAGTTGAGATAGCCGTATCGTCTCCTGAAATGATCGCCAAATCGGCGGTTGACAAAATCTTCAGGAAATGTAGAATGTGCTTCCACTTGCTGAGCAGCAAACGCCGCTCGCAAGACGCTCTTTAACAAGATGATCAGGCAATTTGTGTGGGTGCTTGAGGTTTTCGAAGTGAATCATCATTTCGAGCATCAAGTAACTCATCAATTCAATGAGTTGTTTCGATACTCGAGCCGGATTGGTCACCTAATGACCAATGAAAGATTTAAACTGAAGAGTTTGATCATGGCTCAGATTGAACGCTGGCGGCAGGCCTAACACATGCAAGTCGAGCGGCAGCACGGGAAGCTTGCTTCCTGGTGGCGAGCGGCGGACGGGTGAGTAATGCATGGGAATCTGCCCGATAGTGGGGGATAACGTGTGGAAACGCACGCTAATACCGCATACGTCCTACGGGAGAAAGGAGGGGATCTTCGGACCTTTCGCTATCGGATGAGCCCATGTTGGATTAGCTAGTTGGTGAGGTAATGGCTCACCAAGGCAACGATCCATAGCTGGTCTGAGAGGATGATCAGCCACACTGGGACTGAGACACGGCCCAGACTCCTACGGGAGGCAGCAGTGGGGAATATTGGACAATGGGCGAAAGCCTGATCCAGCCATGCCGCGTGTGTGAAGAAGGCCTTAGGGTTGTAAAGCACTTTCAGTGGGGAAGAAAGCCTGAGACCTAATACGTTTCAGGAAGGACATCACCCACAGAAGAAGCACCGGCTAACTCCGTGCCAGCAGCCGCGGTAATACGGAGGGTGCGAGCGTTAATCGGAATTACTGGGCGTAAAGGGCGCGTAGGCGGTCTGTTAAGCCAGATGTGAAAGCCCCGGGCTTAACCTGGGAACAGCATTTGGAACTGGCAGACTTGAGTGCAGGAGAGGAAGGTAGAATTCCAGGTGTAGCGGTGAAATGCGTAGAGATCTGGAGGAATACCAGTGGCGAAGGCGGCCTTCTGGACTGACACTGACGCTGAGGCGCGAAAGCGTGGGTAGCAAACAGGATTAGATACCCTGGTAGTCCACGCCGTAAACGATGTCAACTAGCCGTTGGATCCCTTGAGGATTTAGTGGCGCAGCTAACGCACTAAGTTGACCGCCTGGGGAGTACGGTCGCAAGACTAAAACTCAAATGAATTGACGGGGGCCCGCACAAGCGGTGGAGCATGTGGTTTAATTCGATGCAACGCGAAGAACCTTACCTACTCTTGACATCCAGAGAACTTTCCAGAGATGGATGGGTGCCTTCGGGAACTCTGAGACAGGTGCTGCATGGCTGTCGTCAGCTCGTGTTGTGAAATGTTGGGTTAAGTCCCGTAACGAGCGCAACCCCTATCCTTATTTGCCAGCGATTCGGTCGGGAACTCTAAGGAGACTGCCGGTGACAAACCGGAGGAAGGTGGGGACGACGTCAAGTCATCATGGCCCTTACGAGTAGGGCTACACACGTGCTACAATGGCGAGTACAGAGGGTTGCGAAGCGGCGACGTGAAGCTAATCCCAGAAAGCTCGCCTCAGTCCGGATCGGAGTCTGCAACTCGACTCCGTGAAGTCGGAATCGCTAGTAATCGCGAATCAGAATGTCGCGGTGAATACGTTCCCGGGCCTTGTACACACCGCCCGTCACACCATGGGAGTGGATTGCACCAGAAGTGGCTAGTTTAACCTTCGGGAAAACGGTTACCACGGTGTGGTTCATGACTGGGGTGAAGTCGTAACAAGGTAGCCGTAGGGGAACCTGCGGCTGGATCACCTCCTTAAACGTAAAATGATCACCTCGTGATCTTAAGTACCCACAACAAATTGCCTGATCTTGATAGAGCGAAGTACTGCAGGGGATATTCCCTGGCCGTGCGCAAGCAGTTGCCGGGTCTGTAGCTCAGTTGGTTAGAGCGCACCCCTGATAAGGGTGAGGTCGGCAGTTCGAGTCTGCCCAGACCCACCATTATTATATGGGGCCATAGCTCAGCTGGGAGAGCGCCTGCCTTGCACGCAGGAGGTCAGGAGTTCGATCCTCCTTGGCTCCACCATCTGACTGTCTTGATGGCCGGTTACCCAGTACTTAGTTTAGTGATCTAGCTTCTAGTCACGAACCAATCTTCATTGCCTGATGATTGATTATTAGAGAGTGTAATAATCAATACCACATCATGTGATGCATGTTGTTTCCTGACTGTAAGCTTCTTGCTCGCAGTATTGCTCTTTAACAATGTAAATCATGCTGATGCCAAGTCCAATGGAACGCCGTCAGATTTTACTTCCTCGGAAGTAGCATCCGATAGGCCGTGACATTGGCAAATGAGATACGTCTCAAGCGTATCCGGCGAAAATTGTTTTCGTTTGAATCGTGATCTATGACTCTTTCGGGTTATATGGTCAAGCGATTAAGCGCACACGGTGGATGCCTAGGCAGCCAGAGGCGATGAAAGACGTGATAGCCTGCGATAAGCATCGGGGAGGTGGCAAATGACCTTTGATCCGGTGATCTCTGAATGGGGAAACCCACCCGTCATAAGACGGGTATCCTTACCTGAATACATAGGGTATGGAGGCAAACCGGGAGAACTGAAACATCTAAGTACCCCGAGGAAAAGAAATCAACCGAGATTCCCCCAGTAGCGGCGAGCGACCGGGGACTAGCCCTTAAGTCTTAGTTGTATTAGCGGAAGTGTTTGGAAATGCACGCCATAGTGGGTGATAGCCCCGTACGCGAAAATGCAATTAAGGTGAAATCGAGTAGGTCGGAGCACGTGAAACTTTGACTGAACATGGGGGGACCATCCTCCAAGGCTAAATACTCCTGGCTGACCGATAGTGAACCAGTACCGTGAGGGAAAGGCGAAAAGAACCCCAGTGAGGGGAGTGAAATAGATCCTGAAACCGTGTGCGTACAAGCAGTGGGAGCAGACTTGTTCTGTGACTGCGTACCTTTTGTATAATGGGTCAGCGACTTATTCTCAGTAGCGAGCTTAACCGTATAGGGGAGGCGTAGGGAAACCGAGTCTTAAATGGGCGACATAGTTGCTGGGAATAGACCCGAAACCGGGCGATCTATCCATGAGCAGGTTGAAGGTTGAGTAACATCAACTGGAGGACCGAACCGGGATCTGTTGAAAAAGATTCGGATGACTTGTGGATCGGAGTGAAAGGCTAATCAAGCTCGGAGATAGCTGGTTCTCCTCGAAAGCTATTTAGGTAGCGCCTCATGTATCACCGCCGGGGGTAGAGCACTGTTTCGGCTAGGGGGTCATCCCGACTTACCAACCCGAGGCAAACTCCGAATACCGGTGAGTGCAGCATGGGAGACACACGGCGGGTGCTAACGTCCGTCGTGAAAAGGGAAACAACCCAGACCGTCAGCTAAGGTCCCAAAATCTTGGTTAAGTGGGAAACGATGTGGGAAGGCTCAGACAGCTAGGAGGTTGGCTTAGAAGCAGCCACCCTTTAAAGAAAGCGTAATAGCTCACTAGTCGAGTCGGCCTGCGCGGAAGATGTAACGGGGCTCAAACCAAGTACCGAAGCTACGGGTTCAACACCTTAGTGTTGAGCGGTAGAGGAGCGTTGTGTAAGCCTGCGAAGGTGTGCTGTAAGGCATGCTGGAGGTATCACAAGTGCGAATGCTGACATGAGTAACGATAAAGGGAGTGAAAACCTCCCTCGCCGGAAGACCAAGGTTTTCTGTTCGACGTTAATCGGAGCAGAGTGAGTCGGCCCCTAAGGCGAGGCCGAAAGGCGTAGTCGATGGGAAACAGGTTAATATTCCTGTACCAGACAGTACTGCGATGGGGTGACGGAGAAGGCTAGGTGAGCCAGGCGACGGTTGTCCTGGTGAAAGTATGTAGGCTGAGCAAGTAGGCAAATCCGCTTGCTTAAAGTCGAGATACGAGACGAACTGATTCCTCGGACTCAGGAAGTCATTGATGCCACGCTTCCAGGAAAAACCTCTAAGCTTCAGGTACTGTGTGACCGTACCCCAAACCGACACAGGTGGTCAGGTAGAGAATACCAAGGCGCTTGAGAGAACTCGGGTGAAGGAACTAGGCAAAATGGCACCGTAACTTCGGGAGAAGGTGCGCCGGCGTAAGGTGAAGAGACTTGCTCTCAGAGCCCCAACCGGTCGAAGATACCAGGTGGCTGCAACTGTTTATTAAAAACACAGCACTCTGCTAACGCGTGAGCGGACGTATAGGGTGTGACGCCTGCCCGGTGCCGGAAGGTTAATTGATGGTGTTAGGACTCGTCCGAAGCTCCTGATCGAAGCCCCGGTAAACGGCGGCCGTAACTATAACGGTCCTAAGGTAGCGAAATTCCTTGTCGGGTAAGTTCCGACCTGCACGAATGGCGTAATGATGGCCACACTGTCTCCACCCGAGACTCAGTGAAATTGAAATCGCTGTGAAGATGCAGTGTTCCCGCGGCTAGACGGAAAGACCCCGTGAACCTTTACTATAGCTTCACACTGGATGCTGATGTTGTCTGTGTAGGATAGCTGGGAGGCTTTGAAACTGTGACGCCAGTTGCAGTGGAGCCAACCTTGAAATACCAGCCTGACATCATTGGCGTTCTAACTTGCTACCGTTATCCGGTAGAAGGACAGTGTGTGGTGGGTAGTTTGACTGGGGCGGTCTCCTCCCAAAGAGTAACGGAGGAGCACGAAGGTACCCTCAGTACGGTTGGAAACCGTGCAGTGAGTGCAAGAGCATAAGGGTGCTTGACTGCGAGACAGACACGTCGAGCAGGTACGAAAGTAGGTTCTAGTGATCCGGTGGTTCTGTATGGAAGGGCCATCGCTCAACGGATAAAAGGTACTCCGGGGATAACAGGCTGATACCGCCCAAGAGTTCACATCGACGGCGGTGTTTGGCACCTCGATGTCGGCTCATCACATCCTGGGGCTGAAGTCGGTCCCAAGGGTATGGCTGTTCGCCATTTAAAGTGGTACGCGAGCTGGGTTTAGAACGTCGTGAGACAGTTCGGTCCCTATCTGCCGTGGGCGTTGGAAGTTTGAGAAGAGCTGCTCCTAGTACGAGAGGACCGGAGTGGACGAACCTCTGGTGTTCCGGTTGTCACGCCAGTGGCATTGCCGGGTAGCTATGTTCGGACGGGATAACCGCTGAAAGCATCTAAGCGGGAAGCCCCCTTCAAGATGAGACTTCCCTGGGGCCTTGAGCCCCCTAAAGGACCCTCGAAGACTACGAGGTTGATAGGCACGGTGTGGAAGCGCAGTCAATGCGTTGAGCTAACGTGTACTAATGGTCCGTGAGGCTTGACCATATAACCCCAAAGGGTTATAGACACGATCCGAAAACAACGGATACGCGACGAGACGATCTCGGCCCAGCATGATTTACAGATTTAGGTTGCGGTGCCTTAGGCATCGAGACCGAACCGAATACGCTTGACGACCATAGCGAGCGGGTACCACCTGATCCCATGCCGAACTCAGAAGTGAAACCGCTCAGCGCCGATGGTAGTGTGGGGCTTCCCCATGTGAGAGTAGGTCATCGTCAAGCATCTTTACTGAATACCCCCGGCCAGCAATGGCCGGGGGTATTTGCTTTGGGGCTTGGGGGGTAGGGGCCAAGGCAGCAGGCTAAGGCGGGTGATAACGGCCGCGCCTGCCCCCGTAGCCGTCGCTAAGAAGCGCAGATGAGCGCGGCAACAGAACGAACCAAGAGAAGAAGGGGAGCAGCGTAACCCTAAGGCCCTGCCACCGAAAACGGCAGGCACATCAGTAACGCACTGCCCCATCGTCTGCCGATCGCTCATCTGTCCCAAACAGCCAACGCCACTAGATACCGTCATGAAAACACCCCAATGATCCGCTACTCAGGCCATCATCGGGGTGTTTGGTTATGACAAGACGTCAAGACTGTAGCGTCTAGCCGTAGCAAGCGTACGCGGGTGTCCAGAAGTGTGCCTCAAGGCGTTCCTTCAAAGGCGTACTATCACAGCCTTCGGTCACGCCCTCTTCAACGGCTTGCTGGGCGACGGCCTCTGCGATGCGCAGGCTTGCCTCTTTTATATCTTTCAACGCGCCACGCTGCTGCTTTACGGTCCGTTTGTTGATGGATTCCGTTTGGCATAACGCCTCAATACGCCCTCGCTTCGTACTCTTATCTTTTCTCTTTATGGCGAGTGGCATCACTCAAAGCTTGCTGTGCTAGGGCAGGGCACCTTTATCGTCTCCTAGACCTTAGCGATGCAGGTGTATCTGTAAAGTAAGTCCGCTGCTGAAAAGAGATTGATTTATCAGGGTTTTTGAGGTGGATTACAAAAGAAAGTACTCATGCCATAACACTCAATAAATATACCGTTATCTTGCTGGTGAGATGATAACTCTCACCCTTATACGCCTTATTGATATACGCTAACGGCTTAAGAACGCTTTTGGGCTAGGAATTATTCGTATGACGTCATTGTCGGCGCTGGATCAACAGGCAGCGAGTTCTGCTTATCGAAAGATCAGTTGGCGGTTACTCCCGTTTTTGCTGCTCTGCTACATTCTGGCATTTCTTGATCGTATCAATATAGGGTTTGCACAGCAGCACATGCAGCAGGATCTGCATTTATCGGATGTGGCGTATGGCATCGGGGCCGGCATCTTCTTCTTGGGATATGTGCTGTTTGAGCTGCCAAGCAACCTGTTGCTGACGCGTATCGGTATGCGCAAAACTGTATCGCGCATCATGGTGCTGTGGGGGCTGACTTCTGTTTCGATGATGTTTGTCAGTGGGGAGCGTAGCTTCTATGTGCTGCGTGTCTTACTGGGCATATTTGAAGCAGGCTTTGCCCCTGCTATGTTCTATTACTGCACGCAGTGGTTCCCTAAGCGCCGGTTGGGAGGTGCTTTGGCCGTACTTGGGTTGACGGGGCCCATTGCGGGCATAGTTGGGGCGCCATTGTCTTCTGCGCTGATCATTCATATGGATGGGGTTCTATCTCTGGCAGGATGGCGGTGGCTTTTCTTGGTAGAAGGCCTTCCTAGTGTTCTTGTCGGCATCGTTGCGTGGTTTGTAATTGTTGATGAGCCTACCAAGGCACGCTGGCTGACGGATGCAGAGCGAAAGGCGGTTGTGAGTACTTTGTTGGAAGATCAGCAGCATACAGCTGCTCACACGCGCTTAGGGGCCTTGTTAAAGGATTATCGTTTGTATCTGTTAGTTGTCGGGTATTTCTGCTTTATTGCTGGGATTTATTTGCCACACTATTGGTTGCCGAAATTGATCGGCCAGGCGGGATTCTCTGGCATGAGGGTGGGCTGGCTGGCAGCGATCCCATCAGCTTTCATGCTGATAACAATCATTCCGTTTGCACGTCACTCGGATCGGCTTTCCGAGCGGCGCTGGCATACGGCGCTTCCTATGGCCGCAAGTGCGTTGCTGCTTGCTTTTGTAACTTATGTGATGGCGGGTTTTATCGAGCTGCCTTTTGCGCTGTTCTATGCCGTGCTGACGGCTGCAATTGTCTCAATGTATCTCGCATATGTCGTGTTCTGGTCGATTCCGCGTGAGCTGTTTGTCACCGGGCCTATGGCGGCCGGAGGCATCGCTTTGATCAACAGCATTGGGCTATGTGGTGGTTTCATCAGTCCTATCGTCGTAGGGTATTTGCGAGACGCAACGGGCAGTATGACAATGCCCTTTTTGCTGTTTACCGCTACCATTGCCGTTGGGGCATTGGCATTTGCACTGGTCCGACCATCTAGGGATACTTGATGCTTTCCCTATAGGGAAGTCGATGCATGTCACAAGAAATGCGGGTAGATGTCATCTAATCCGTAGGCGTTGGTGACCATCGATATTTATACTGTTTGTCCCGATCCTAATGGGTTATTAGAATGGTCGGTTATTCAATCTTTCAAGAGGTTTCTACGTGATCATCCATCCCAAAGTCCGCGGCTTTATCTGCACGACGACGCATCCTGTAGGCTGTGAGCAGAACGTACGTGAGCAGATCGAGATCACCCGCAAGGCTATCCCTGCTGGTGCAAAGGGGCCGAAGAAGGTGCTGGTCATTGGTGCTTCCAGCGGTTACGGCTTGGCTGCGCGCATCACGGCGGCATTCGGCTATGGTGCCGATACACTGGGTATCTTCTTTGAGAAGCCGGGTACTGAAAAGAAAACCGGCACAGCGGGTTGGTATAACGCTGCGGCATTTGATCGTTTCGCCAAAGAGGAAGGGCTGTTCAGCAAGTCCATCAATGGCGATGCGTTCTCTGATGAAGCACGCCAGAAAGCAATCGATATCATCCGTGATGAAATGGGGGGGCAGGTTGATCTGGTCATCTACTCCTTGGCTTCTCCGGTGCGCAAACTGCCGCAGACGGGTGAAGTGGTCCGCTCCGCACTGAAGCCGATCGGTGAGACTTACACGGCTACAGCGATCGACACCAACCGTGACACCATCATCGAAGCTTCGGTCGAGCCTGCGACACAGGAAGAGATCGACAATACGGTGACGGTCATGGGTGGGCAGGACTGGAAACTGTGGATCGACGCTCTGGAAGGCGCTGGCGTACTGGCTCCTGAAGCCAAGACCGTTGCCTTCAGCTATATCGGCACAGACATCACGTGGCCGATCTACTGGCATGGTGCGCTGGGGCGTGCCAAAGCCGATCTCGACCGTACCGCTGTAGAGTTGAATGAACGTCTGCAGAAGCAAGGTGGCAGCGCGGCGGTTGCGGTACTCAAATCTGTTGTTACTCAGGCCAGTGCCGCTATTCCGGTCATGCCGCTCTACATTTCCATGGTGTATCGCATCATGAAAGAGAAAGGGTTGCATGAAGGCACTATTGAACAGCTGAATCGTCTGTACGATGATCGCCTTTATCGTGTGGACGGTGCCGTTGCTGAAGCGGATGACGAAGGTCGCCTGCGCCTAGATGACTGGGAGCTGCGCGATGAGGTGCAGTCCGAGTGCAAGGCACTATGGCCGCAGGTCACCACTGAAAACCTGTTCGATATGACCGACTATGCGGGCTACAAGCATGAGTTCCTCAAGCTGTTCGGTTTCGAGCGCGATGATGTGGACTATGACGCTGATGTTTCTCCGGTACGCGACTTTGACTGCGTAGAGCTGTGAGACGCTAGTCCTGTGTGATTAAGGACGCCATAGCGCACAAGAGCCCTTCCATTCTGCATGAATGGGAGGGCTTTTTTATGGGGCATGGTGCGATCAGGCAGTGATCGTCTATTGGTTTTAGCGGCGCGCATGGCCAAACAGGCTGAGGGACCTCTGCTTTTGGTCGTGTCCCACTAATCTGTTTCAGGTGGCAGAGCGCCATTGTGAGTATGTCGGGGCGGCGCTCTTTTTGTCATGAGAGTCTGTTATGTGCGAATGCTCATGATGCTGATCAGATATCGTTACTGTCTTTAGCTACAGTATCTGCGGCATAGGCGTGGCGCTGCCCCATGGGTTTCGGTGTGCCCGTGGTGGTGTCCTTTTCGGTCGTGCGTTCAAGCTCGCAGTTGATGCTAGCGCCTAGCAGGATGATATAAGCCGATAGCCAGAACCACATCAGTAGGACGACGACGGCGCCGATTGACCCGTAGGTACTGTTGTAGCTGCCGAAATGGCTGACATACAGGGAGAATCCGAGTGACCCCAGTATCCACAGCAGTGTCGAGGTGATGGTGCCAATGCTGAGCCATTCCCAGCGCGGGGCGCGGCGGTTGGGTCCGAAGCGATATAGCACGGCGATGCCTAGGGTGATGATGCAGAGCATGATCAGCCAGCGCAGATAGTAGAGTGATGTCGTTAGTGTGTCAGCGAATGGAAAGAAGTTCATGACCACAGGAAGAATAGCAACGCTGAATAACATGAAGATGGCCAGCAGGATCATACCCAGCGTCAATACAATATTGATCACGATCTGTGCTAGGAAATGTCGCTGTTCCTTTTCACCATAGATGATGTTCAGCCCTTCGGTGAAGCTCTGCACACTTTTAGAAGCACTGTAGAGGGTGAACAACAGGCTGCCTATCGCGGTCAGATTCAATCCACGGCCAGCACTGGCGGTGACCACTTCGGCCTGATGCTCAATGATGGAAGCCGCTTCGGTAGGAATGAACTGGTCGAGGTTGACCAGCTGCTGCTGTACCTGAACAGGGTCGGCATACATGCCCCAGATCGAAATCAGGGCAGCAATGGCGGGAAAGAGGCTGAGCAGTCCATAGAAGGCAATGCTGGAGGCCATCATGCCGATATGGTGTTTTTGGATTGAGCCGTATACGCGCCATAGAATGCTCCACCAACCATGGCGAGTCACGCTAAGTGGGGACGTTGCGCGGCGGTCCCGCGAGGTCTTGGGGGAAGGAGACGTCTGCATATCGCTATCCATCGAGCTGGCGTGAAATCTGACGGCAGGCAACCGATAAAGGGCGGTGCTGCAGCAATGAGTGTCGGGCTTTTGGTTCACCCTACAAGCGAGCAATCCGGTATCGGCACGATGCGATCGGGGGCTCGCGTTGGACTGAGTTCAGGGCGTGAATTTTCTGCCGCTACACACAAGAGGTCGTGCCTCTAAACGTGCGTCCTTTGGGCTGGGCACGTGTGGGGCGGTATTGTGCGGTTCCTGAAACAGCCTCTTGATTCATCAGTATAGCGAACTCTGCTATTTGGCTGACACCTTTTCGATACGGACCATGATAGGCCGCTTTACAAGGCCGAACTTCAGGCTTTGCCCAATGCGGAAGTGGGTATGATGTATCATGAAAGGACAAAAATCGCCTAGCATGATGATCGCTTGATGTGCAGCGCATTCTAGATGAGAAAAGACGGCACCATACCGGTATCGCATGATGAGATGAGTGGACACTGAGTGCCTAGTTCAAGGGGCAGGGATATCGGCAAGGCCGGTGCCGCCGATCGGTTATTCTGGCAGGAGTGATGGCATGATCAATGTAACGCGACGGGAAGGATTCACGCTGCGTATCGAGCGCACCCTGCAGGAGGAAAGTCAGCATTCGCTGGATGTGTATTTGTACGTGCCGGGCGATCTGGAGCTGACCAAGCACGTACTGTCGGAAGAAGACTTTTATCACAGCGCAATTCATGTGCGCCGTACCTATTTCAGCACCAAGAACGAACTGCCATTGGTGTACAGTCGCTTGGCCGGGCGCGGTCAGATACCCAGCCATCAGTACCGTCTGAACCTGAGTCTATATGCCTATCAGTATGCGTCGGCACTGGAAAATTCGATCCGCGCGATTCGCCACGGTGTCGATGGGCAGGAAAACGTAACGCTGGCACAGGCTGAGCAGGAGATCGCGCTGATTCAAAGCATCCTGCGCCGTTTGCGTCGCAATGCGCCTGAAGAAGAAAACCTGCTCAAATACTTCAACAATATCGACAACTACCTGTCGTGGTTCACCGAACAGCAGCTGCTGTCGCTGGTCGCGCACATGCCGCGTGGCAACGATTATGGCGCGATCAAGGCGCGCTTGCTTGCGGTATGCAACGAGGAAAAGCGCTATCGCCGGGCCAGCGGCTATAACTCGGAGCGTGCCGAATCCAGTCCTACGCGAATGTCCAACAAGATGCGTCTGCTGCGGCGACTGACGGAGTATCCCGTTACGCTCAACGATAAACCGAAGGAGTTGGGGGCGGGTGAGCAGCGCATGGTCAAGGCGCTGGCCACGGGGCTGGTGATGATTGTGGTGACGGTGGCGCTGATGCAGGCTCGCCATCTGATGAATGACTTCACCGTGTGGTTCATTCTGACGTTAGCGTTTGTGTACGCACTGCGTGAAGTCTTCAAGGATGAGTTGCGCAACACGCTGTGGCGTTGGCTGCGACGTGGGCGTCCCAAGTGGGTGCGTATTTACCGTGACCCTGATAGTCAGCAGATTGTGGGTCGCCAGCGGGAGTGGTTCGACTACCGCAAACCGTGGCGCTTGAGCCGTGAGATTCAAGCGGCGCGACGTGGCAGCATTAGTCATCGTCAAGAAGTGGTGCTGCAGTACAAGAGCCGTTCGCGTATGAAACCGACGCGTTTTCTGAGCGGCTATAAGCAGACCCGGGAGACCATTGAACTGGATCTTCGCCTTCTGACGCGCTTGATGAGCAAAACGACGCATCGTGTCTATGCCATCAAGGAAGGTCAGGTGACGCGGGAGAAAGTCGAGCGCCGCTATCAGTTGAACCTGATTGCCTGCAGTGCACAGGAAGGGCAGCCCATGGAAATCCAGCGCTGGAAGATCATCATCAGCCGGTCAGGAATTGTGGATATCGAAGAGGTGCCTGTTCAGGCGGTGGAATAGCGGCCTGCTGTTAGTGCCATGAGAAATGGCAATGAGCGCAAGGCTGGGCATGAGAACGGGAGTACGGCATACTTTACGCAAATGCTTGGTTTTTGGCGATTCAACTTGATTTGTGTATGGGCTTGGCGCGCAGGCGTTCAGGCCCAGGCTGACTGGGAGTCCTTATGTCCGATCTGGCACGTTCCTGCCGTGGCTTGACGCTCTATCATTTCGAAAGCTGTCCTTTCTGTCTGAAGGTGCGGCGCTATATCGAGCAGCGTCAGCTGCCGATCGCGATGCGGGATATTCACAAGAATCCGCTCCATCGCGAAGAGCTTTTGGCCGGTGGTGGTCGCAAGCAGGTGCCTTGTCTGCATATCGCGTCACACGGCCAGGACATCTGGCTGTATGAATCCGATGACATCATTGACTGGCTGCACACTAACGTCCAATGATGGTCATGTCTGTCTAGATATAAAAAGACGCACCCACCTTTACGGTGGCGCGTCTTTTTTTGTGGTCGGATTATGACCCGACAGTCGGTGCCGGGTCTATTCGGTTAGGCGGCATGCTCCATCTCAATCAGCGTGCTTAGCGCATCGGGCAGGCCCGCGATGATGTTGGCGCGCGGATGGACATAGAGGTAGCACAGATGATCGACCTGCAATGAATCAAGCACCTGCAGGGCGTTCTGATGCGCGAGGCCTTCAAATTCGAAAGCGGATACGATCAGCGCTGTATCTTCGGGAAGGCCGGCCTGCATGACCGCCATGGCATTGTTATAGAAGCTGATCGCGCTGTGGTCGGGGTAGTGCACCAGTATGTGGTCGTGGAGCATAGCGTCCAGCGTGGCGTTGACGCGCGGCAGCAGGAAGCTGGGCGCGTTCGACAGCGGGGAGCGTGAATCCACGAGGATGTGATATTGGCGCAACACGAAGGTCTGAATGTGCCATTCGCTGCTGTCATAGGCCATGTTCAGTGGGCTGGTCGATAGAACGATGCCCAGCTGTTCATCGCGCGGCATCTGCATGTCGCTGTTATGAAGCAACCCCGAGAGGTCTTCGATATGCAGACTGTTGCCTTCCACCTGAGGCAGCAGGCGATGCCACAGCGCGTAAGCGTAAGCGCTCATCGAGGCCCCGATATAACCGATGCCCAGGCTGTGGGCTTCGGGGTGAAGCACGGCCTGTCGGCAGCGGTCGATGGTGCGCTGGCACTCGTTGTCGATGCGCTGGGCCAGCTGCGTCAGCAGCAGTCCGGCGGCCGTGGCGCGATACAATCCATTGTTGCGCAGGAAGAGCGGTGTCTGTAGCTGCTGTTCCATCTCTCGAATGTAGAGGGAGACGTTCGCCGCTGTCATGCACAGCGACCCGGAAGCGTTGGCAATGGTCTTGTGGCGCTGAAGAGCCAGAATGACCTGCAGTTGCTTGAGGGTCATTCGGCGCTGGATGAAGTGTGTTAGCTGTTCGGCATTTGTGGGCGACAGGCGTTGAATTGCACCTACATCCTTATGCTGCGTCATGACATGAGTCCAGAAACGTTATCGATTGAGTGAATGGCATATATCGGCATAACCTAGGTGAAATTTGCCAGATCATGTTCAATCAGGTGCCAGTAGTGCGCTTTGGCGAATAGGCTTGCCTGTTACTGCTGCCCTAGTGGAGCACGCATGGGGACATGTTTGTGACATAAAGCGAGGAAGTCTCTGCACCATTGTGCTATTCAGCCAGATTTGAGCCATGTTTTATGCGCCGAATACGGGTAATGTGCACGTTGTCTTTCATTTAGTGATAATCATCAATGAATATGCACTGCGATCGTTTTTCGCGCCGCAAGCAGTTGCAACCCACGGATAAGCCAATGTTTTGATTGCTTTCGTGGCGCTGGCGAGCGGACGGTCAGCGGTAGAATGGGGCTTCTTCCTCACGACTTCTGGGGCAAGCAGGGGCCACCATGGATCAGTACGATAGGGATATTCTTGAGGCGTTGCAGCAGGACTGTAGCGTTTCCGTCAGTGCACTGGCCGATCGCATTGGATTGGGAACGACAGCCTGCTGGCGTCGAATGCACAAGCTGGAAGGTGAAGGCATTATCCGCAAGCGCGTAGCGCTGCTGGATGCACGGCAGATCGGGGCGGCGCTGATACTGCTGGTGTCCGTGCGTCTGCACACGGCTTTTGGCCCGAGCGTTGATGCCTTTTTGGCGGCCGTGATGGCGATGCCCGAAGTGACACAGTTGTACCGTCTGCAGGACAGCGCCAGCTATGCGCTGCATGTTCAGGTGGCTGATCTGGCCGCTTATGATGCGCTGGCTCATCAGCTGGTTGTTTTTCCAGCGGTGTCGACTCTGGAGGCACGGATGGTGATGGAAACGCTCAAGGATACGTCGGCGTTGCCGCTGGCAGGGTTGCCACTGGCAGAGTAGTCGTTTTTATCTTGTCGATGAATGAATGCCCGCCGCGTTGCCGCTGCGGGCATTTTGTATTAGGGAACGGGAGTCGATGTGTCCCACGGGGTGATCAGCTGATTATCCTGATACAGGTGCGATGTGTGCTTGTAGCGCTTGTATTCCCACTGATACTGCGCTGGATCAAGTGCAATGACGCGTTCGACACTGGCGTTCACGCCGTGCGCTGCTGTGGCATCGTCGTCGGCATACACGCGTTCGTCTGCACGCATGAAGTGCAGCACATAGCCCTCGCCGCGAGGCAGTCGACGCGCAACGCTGACGATTACCTGCGCGCCTGTGCGGCTGACCAGCTTCGGCAGTAGTGTAGCCGTGTACGCGGGATAGCCATAGAACGGAGCAATCACGCCTCCCGTGTCATCCGGCACTTGATCGGGCAGAATACCTACCGCTTCCCCACGCTTGAGCGCTTTCAGGAGCGCCGATACCCCGCGAGCGGTGGTTGGCACGAGATGTGCGCCCATGCGTTCGCGGCCGGTGCGGATGATGTCATCCAGCCGATGCAAGCGAGGCGGTTCGTACATGGCCGTGAATGGCATGTTCGATGACAGCCAGAAGTTGAGCACCTCCCAGTTGCCGAAATGGGGCGCCAGAATGATGACCCCCTTTTTCTGGGCCTGCGCTTCTTCGAGCAGCGCCAGTCCTTCGATCCGCTTGATCGATGCATTAACGGAAGCGACCTTCCCTTGCCAAGCAAAGCCGAGCTCCAGCGCTGTGACGATGGAGTGGCGCAGGCTGAGGCGAGCCAGTCGTGCCCGTTGCTCATGGTCTAGCATGGGATAGGCGCGCGCCAGATTATCGCGGGTGACGCGACGTTCGCGGTGAGCGAGCGCGCGGTAGAGAGGCTGCATCAGGCCGGCAAGGCGCCAGAGAGTGCTCAGTCGGCATCGGGAAAGCCGACGCCAGAGCCATGAGATCAGTGCGGCACTGAAACGGTCTTTGGTGGTCATGTCATCTGCCGTAACGCGTGTATCGAAACCGTAATAAGGATGGAGAGTATACCTGAGGGCGGGTTTCAGGGCAGCCTTGCCTTGGCAGTACGTACACGGCAATGGCGTCTGGACCGCGGTTCAGCGTATTGTAAAAGGCAAATGCATTCGCCCTGTGATGAGGTTGGCATGAATTTCTGCAGTCAGTGCGGTCACCCTGTCCATCAGGCTATTCCTGATGGCGATGATCGCCTCCGAGATGTCTGTTCGTTCTGTGGCACCATTCACTATAGTAACCCCGTCATCGTTGCGGGCACGCTGCCCGTACAGGGCTCACGCGTATTGCTGTGTCAGCGTGCCATCGAACCTGGCTATGGTCTGTGGACATTACCAGCGGGATTCATGGAGAACGGTGAGACAACCGTCGAAGCGGCGCTGCGCGAAACGCGTGAGGAGGCCGGGGCGCAGGTGCAAAACGCTATGCTGTATACCGTGCTGGATATTCCACGCTTCAACAATGTCTATATGATCTTCCGCAGCGAGCTGGAGGGTGACTTTTCGGCCGGCACCGAGAGCCTTGACGTTGCCCTGTTCGACGAAAAGGATATCCCGTGGGATCAGATCGCCTTTGAGACCGTACGCCGCACGCTGAAGCTGTTCTTCGAGGACCGGGTGCATGGACACTTTCCGCTGCATCAGGACGTCATTCGTTGACGACGCCCTGATCTGACGAGTTCACTCGGGCACAGTCGTCATTTAGGCATCAACAAGCGCAATGACGGCATAGACAGGATGCTCGTACGGATGAGCGGCTTTCAGACTGGCGATGGCTTCTTTCAGGCGGTCATCAGGGCAGAGCAGCTCAATGCGTAGCTCCTCGACCTGATTGATCTGCTGGCATTCGCCCACGGCTGGGTGAGCGTCGGCTGTCGGCATGAACTGTCCTGTACCGCGTATTTCGAAGCAGCAATGAGAATATTGGCCTAGAGTGCCAGCACCCGCGTTGAAAATGGCCTCTTTTACCTGTTCGGCAGCATCAACGGGTACATACACAATGAGTTGATACATGACCGCGCACCTCGCTATGAGCAGTGATATCGGCTGGATCGACGGTTAGTGACAGGAACGGAATGTAGCATATGCTGAAATGGCTTTCTCTGGCGCTGGTACTTGCGCTGGCCGGATTGCAGTACCACCTGTGGTTCGGTGACGGTGGGCTGCTCGAACTGCACATGATCACGACGCGCGCTGATACGCAGGAAGCGAAGGTCAGTGTGCTGCGCGAGCGCAATGCCCAGCTGACGGCCGAGGTGGTCGATCTCAAGACCGGGCTTGATGCGATCGAAGAGCGTGCACGCAACGATCTAGGCATGGTGCGCAACGATGAGCAGTTCTTGTGGGTGCCCGCCAGCGTCGTAAGAACGCTGCATGAACTGCCGGAAGCGCCTATTGAGAACAGCTCACCGGAGCAGATACCGTGATGATGTCCAAGCCGTTTGAAACCGTACGCTGGGTGATTGTGCCCGCGGCGGGCGTCGGCCGTCGCATGGGCAGCGATGTTCCCAAGCAGTATCTACCGCTGGCCGGCCGGTGCGTGCTGAGCACAACGCTGGCTCGGTTGCATGAGGCTTGGCCGCAGGCACAGCAGTTGGTATGCCTTTCGTCGCAGGATGCCTACTTTGACAGTGGCATGTTGCCGGACGGGATTAACTGGCTGCGTATCGACGGCGGCGCAGAGCGTGCAGATTCGGTGTGGGCTGGCTTGGTGGCGCTGGAAGGCCATGCTAACCCGCAGGACTGGGTTGCCGTGCACGATGTCGCGCGACCGTGTGTACGCCCTCAAGAGCTGCAGGCTATGGCGGCAGCCTTGCAGGGTGACCCTGTGGGTGGGCTACTGGCCGTTCCCGCATCCGATACGATGAAGCGGGCGTGTGCCGGACAGAATCAGGTCGCGCATACCGAAAGCCGCGTCGATTTGTGGCATGCGCTGACGCCGCAGCTCTTTCGCTATGGTGTACTGCGTCAGGCTATGCATGGCGCCTATCAACGTGCCGAAGTGCAAGGGCGCAGCATTGCCGAGACCATCACCGATGAAGCGTCGGCTGTAGAGGCGCTGGGCCTGTCACCGAGGCTGGTGGTGGGACGGCGCGACAATCTCAAGATCACTCATCCTGAAGACCTAGCGCTGGCCGAGCAGATTATCGCCGCGCAGCAAGATGCGCTGGCGTAACATCCCGTTGCAATGCGAGTGGTTACGCAAGGCGGGGATATCAGGTATAAATACGGAAGGTCTCATGATCCGAGCTGTCTTCACGTGTCGTTCGGCGTGCAGTATTCAACCCTACACGTGCGATTGTGAGCGTCAGCCTCGGCCTCGGCTATCAATGGAGCGTTCCACGTAATGCCTGCAAGTCTTCTGCCTTTCCGCATCGGTCACGGGGTGGATGTCCATCGTTTCGGCGAAGGAGATCATCTGATGCTGGGAGGCGTACGCGTCCCCCATACCTCTGGTTTCATCGCTCATTCTGATGGTGATGTCGTGCTGCACGCGATCAGCGATGCATTGCTGGGTGCCTGTGCGCTGGGCGATATCGGTCATCATTTCCCTGATACCGACGTACGCTGGAAGGGGGCCGATAGTCGCCAGCTGTTGGCACACGTGGCCACTCTGGTGGATCAGCAGGGGTACATGATCGGTAACATCGATGCTACGGTCATTGCTCAGGCACCTAAGCTAGCGCCGCATATCGCGGCAATGCGTCAGAGCATCGCCGATACGTTAGCACTCGATATCGCTCAGGTCAGCGTCAAAGCGACGACCAGTGAGCGCCTAGGGTTCACTGGCCGAGAGGAAGGTATTGCCACGGAAGCCGCCGTCATACTGCTGGCTAAAGATACTGCCGTGCGCGATTGAGCCTTTTTGCCTTTGAACAGGCAGGTGGCCGCACGTGGAGCCTGCGTCTTCTTTGATCTGAGCGATTACAGTCATCTATGTCTTCAACGTCTTCTCTTGCTACAGCCTCTACGGCGCTTCCCGACTGGCCTCGTGCCACCGACCTTCCACCGGCTGGGCGCTATCGTCAGTGCCCTGCCGATTTCATTGTGACAGAGCAGTTGGGCTTCGAGCCTGAAGATCACGGTGAACACCTTTGGTTCTGGGTCGAGAAACGCGAACTGAACACCATGCAGGTCGTGGATCGTCTAGCGCGCTTGTTCGATGTGCCGCGCCGCAACGTGGGGTTCAGCGGCCTTAAGGACAAGACGGCTATCACGCGCCAGTGGATTTCCTTGCCGATGCCGGAAGGGGGTATTCCAGAAGCTTCCGTCTTGGCTCCGCTGGAAGCGCAGGGCATTCGAGTACTGTCCATGCGCCGTCACCCGCGCAAGCTCAAACGTGGCACCCACCGTTTCAATCATTTCTCGTTGGTGATCGGTTTCGATGAGCCGAACCGCGACGACATTATGCACCGCTGGACACGCATTGTTTCCGAAGGCGTACCGAACTACTTCGGTTCGCAGCGCTTTGGGTTCCAGGGGCGCAATATCGAACATGCGCTGCAACTGTTTGCACGTGGCTGGCGCAAGCGCGACGACAAACAGGGTATCTTTCTTTCTGCTGCGCGCAGCCTGCTGTTCAACCAGCTGCTGGCGCGTCGCGTCGCGCTGGGCAACTGGAATCGCGCGCTGCCCGGCGATGTCTTCAATTTGGACGGTACTGCGAGTCAGTTCTACGAAGATAAGGTGGACGCTACCCTTCATGCGCGCCTAGCGCGCCTGGACATTCACCCGACCGGGCCGATGTGGGGCAAGGGGCCGCTGGGATCGCAGCACGGCGTGGCCGAGCTGGAACAGTCTGTGGCCGATGAGCTTCCTCGCGTAGCTGAAGGGTTGATTGCTGCGGGCCTGACCTCCGCACGTCGTGCTCTGCGCCTGCGTCTGCGTGAACCCCGCTTTGTGGCGACCGAAGAGGGAGCCAAGCTCGAATTTTCGCTGGTCAAGGGGGCTTTCGCGACCTCTGTACTGCGCGAGCTGATTGAAGCGCCGGGGCTGTAGGGCGTAGCGGCATGCTGGCATCATCATGTGATGTACTCATGCCGCCTGTCTGTTCATGCGTCGACGGCCGCGGGTTGGCTCGCATTCGTCTTCTGTCCATAAGGTCTGCGTCTAACGCGGGCCTTTGTGCCTTACAAGGACCTGTTCATCATGCCTCACGTTCTGCTTTCCAATGATGATGGCGTGCACGCTGAAGGGCTGCACGTGCTTCACGAGGCCATTCGCCAGCATGCCAGCCGTATCCGCGTCGTTGCGCCGGACCGCAACAAGAGCGGTGCCAGCAGCTCGCTGTCCTTGAGCTACCCGCTGCTGCTTAAGCAGTTGGAAAACGGTTTTTACAGCGTGGACGGCACGCCCGCTGACTGCGTGTATCTTGGCGTCAGCGCCATCTGGCCCGATACGCCTGATTTGGTAATTTCTGGAATTAACCACGGGGCCAACCTTGGCGATGACGTGTTGTACTCGGGAACGGTCGCTGCTGCCCGTGAGGGCCGTGCGTTGGGGCGTCCTGCCATTGCCATTTCACTGGTCGGCGATACGCACTTCGAGACGGCAGGAAAGGTCGCAGCCATGTTGCTGGATGCGATTGATACCGTTTCTTTGCCGGCACGGGCTTTGCTGAACGTCAACGTGCCTGATCTGCCGTGGTCCGAGATCAGCGGTGTTCGCATCACACGCCTTGGCCGACGCGAAGACAACAGCTCCCGTCCCATTCCGGTCAAGGATCCACGCGGTGAAACGCGCTACTGGATCGGTCCCGTCGGGCGATACGTTGATGAAGGGAACGATACCGATTTCAAGGCGATCGAAGAGGGATATGTTTCGATCACGCCGCTGGCCAGCGATGTGACCCAATATTCAGCGCTTGAAAGTGTGAACATGTGGCTGGACAGCCTAGTTCGACGCTGAGCGCGATGGTTAGAACGTACAGGAGCGACAGGATGTCCACAATCAAGAACGCCGCGATGAGCATTGCCGCACTGTCATGGCTGATGCTGGCAGGGTGCGGAACTAACTCCCGCATTCCTGAAATTCGTGACGCCTCCTTCAGCCGCGCCGCTGCGCCTGCGGCGACGGATGCCAGTTACGAAGTGCGTCTGGGCGATACGCTGTACAGCATCGCCTGGCGTTATAACATCGACTACCACGATCTTGCGCGTTGGAACGATATTCAACCGCCCTATTCCCTGCGGGCAGGGCAGAAACTGCGGCTTTCCGCGCCGCCCGCCGCATCCACTGCCAATGCGGTGCAGGTGAAGCCGTTGTCCGGCAATGATAGTATGTCAGTGCCTGCTAACTCTGAAGATGACAGCTGGCTTGTTAGTACGCCTGCCAAAGCCGCAACGAGTACGGATGTGCAGCCAGCAGTGAACGCCAGCGGTGACGGTGCGGCAGGAAGTGCGGCTGTAACGCCAACGAGCAAAGAAACGAATGGCGCAGCGCCAACGGTACCGGCAGCCCCGCCTGCGGCCAAGTCGGCAGAAGCGTCGGCAGTCTCCACAGAGAACGCAGCTAAGCCGGCAGCGAGTGAGGCCAAAGTGCCTGATTCGTCGGCACAAACGTCTTCGAAGGGGTGGCTATGGCCTACCAAAGGCACGGTTGTCGGGCATTTCAGCGATCCCAGCGCGATTACTGCAGGGCTCGATATTGCTGGGCAGAAGGGGCAGCCCGTGGTAGCCTCGCGCTCAGGTACAGTTGTATATGCCGGTAACAGTGTGAGAGGGTATGGTAACCTTGTAATCATCAAGCACGATGATCATTTTCTGAGTGCCTATGCCCATAACGATACCTTGAAGGTGCACACGAACGACACCGTCAAGGCGGGCCAGATGATTGCTACCATGGGGGATTCTGAGGCTGACCGCTCGAAGTTGCACTTCGAGATCCGCCAGGACAGCCAAGCGAAAGATCCTCAACAGTTTTTGCCTCGCTCATAGACGAGCGCGGTGCTTCGCCGAAGTAGCAGGCAGGATGTTTGCAAGAGCTTCGGCGGGCGTTTCTTCTGTCATACCCGATGATGGTGTAGGGCAGAAGTTAGGGTGTGGCGGTGCGGATAGGGTATTCGCTCCGTTACGAAAGGCACGCTGACGCCCCGAGCGTGTGCCGGATCAAGGATTGATCGGGAATCATCAAGGATGAAGGGAAACATGACCATGAACGTTGTCGAACGCGAAGTAACGCATAAAAAACGTCCTGTCAGCCCACGCACTACCGAGGAAGACGATAACCTCGACATGGTGGAGGAGCTGGAGGCAGATGACAGCGAAGACATCGACGCGGCGGATGCAGTAGCCGACGACGAAAGCGAAAATGAGGCTTTTGAGAAGGCGCTTCATCGTGAAGAGCGCCAGAGCACGTCCAGCCTCGATCCTACCCAGATATACCTCAACGAGATCGGTTTCTCCCCACTGCTGTCGCCGGAAGAGGAAGTCTTCTACGGCCGCCTAGCACGTAAGGGTGATCCTGCCGGTCGCCAACGTATGATTGAGTCCAACCTGCGCTTGGTCGTCAAGATCTCACGCCGCTATCTGAACCGTGGCCTTTCGCTGCTCGATCTGATCGAAGAAGGCAACCTCGGGCTGATCCGTGCCGTTGAGAAGTTCGACCCTGAGCGCGGGTTCCGCTTCTCGACCTATGCGACATGGTGGATTCGTCAGACGATCGAACGAGCGCTGATGAACCAGACGCGTACCATTCGTCTGCCGATTCATGTCGTCAAGGAGCTGAACGTCTATCTGCGCGCCGCACGCGAGTTGACCCAAAAGTTGGATCACGAAGCGACGCCTGAAGACATCGCGACCTATCTTGATCGTCCTGTGGCATCGGTCAAACGCATGCTGGGGCTCAACGAACGTATTTCCTCCGTCGACTATCCGGTAGGTAGCGACAGCGACAAACCGCTGATCGACACCATTGCCGACGATGGCATTGCCGGCCCCGAGTCTGATCTTGTGCACCACGACATGAAAGCGCACGTTGATGCATGGCTGTCCGAGCTGTCTGATAAGCAGAAGGAAGTCGTGATGCGTCGATTTGGGCTGCGCGGTTATGAGTCCGCCACGCTTGAAGAAGTTGGCGATGAAATCGGTCTGACCCGCGAACGCGTTCGCCAGATTCAGGTTGAAGCGCTGAAAAAACTGCGCCGCATGCTGGAAGGCCGCGGATTGTCACTGGACACGATCTTTGAATAAGTGATTGACCCATCGAAAAGCCTTCTTGCTGTCACCCGCAAGAAGGCTTTTTTTATGGCGTTAGATGGAGTTCAGCATAGGATATTCTGAAATGAGTAGGAGCATTGATGATCAACGCTCTTCATCTAGCGGCCTAGGATATCGACGTTCTTTTCTAGTAGCACGTGTCTAGTAGTACGTGATCTTGATGATTGTGGTAGCACTGAAAGCGCCCAGCGACACATCCTTGCCGGATATAGGGGATATCTCTGCCATATAGCTGCGCGTAGTCTGAGCGGTATTATTAAGCGAAGCGAAAGGGATGTACTTGTTGAACGTTACAGGGCTTTGGTCTTCGCCCAACAGTTTCAATTGCAGCCCGTTGCCTAAATTGATGCTGTTTTCGTCCAGCAGCGCGTTGGATGTTCCGAACTGTGCTTTCAGAGAAAAAAGATCAGAGCACCCTTGCTTAGTGGCTGTTATAGAGAAAGGGCGCTGATACTTACGGCCCTTGAGTAGGTCTCGTTGCATTAGCGTGCCGAAATTGACTTCTTGGTCACTGGGATCGACGGTTAGGTCGGCACCACAGGCAATAAAACGCACTGAGCGTAGATTGGAGAGCGTGTACTTGAGGTTCTTGGCCCCTTGCGTGTAGTTGATCCCGCCACTCCCATCAAGCTGGAAAACGGTAAATTGATCGTTGCCGGTGTAGTAGCCACTGCTCGGTGGCTTGCCAGTGACCTTGATATAAAGGCGGAAATCAACGTCAACGGTAACGCTTTGCCCTTTGCTTATGGCCTTGCTGCCCGTGCTAAGACGCTGGCTGTTGGCTTCAAGGTCCTGACCGTTGTAGGACACCCCCATCTTCAACCCTTCACCCAGTGATGCATTCTTCGGATTGAAATAGAAATGCACGACGTCACTACCGTGTAGCACGTTATTGCAGTAAGCCGTGACATGGATGGGATTGGATTCCCATACCTTAGTACCCGAAGGGACATTGGCTGGGATAGCAAGCGTATCGACAGGGATGGGCGCAGGATCGGCGATGCCGCTGCTTTTTTCAACGCAGTCTAAGGCCATTGCCGACGTTGCAGAGAGTAAAAGAAATAGCCCAAGAGCAAGCTTTCTAATGGTCATGCACAGAGCATAACGGCAAGATTTAGCGGTCATTATAACATTTTCCTTATGGGTAGATTACTGTGTCATTGCGTGAAGAAATAACCTCTTGGATCGTGTATAACAGCCTCAAATTGATCGCCTTATTTAGGCGCATTAATAAGGCTGTCTCACACAGCGCCCGAAGGTTGTGCGCTATAGGCTTCGGGTGAGTGAAATAGCCTTATATAAGGATCGGGATAGAATGGCCCCGATTAGTAATATGTAACCTTGATAATCGTCGTGGCACTGAATGCGCCAAGTGTTACGTTTTGTCCTGAGCGTTGGGAGACTTCGGCAATATAATTGCGAGTAGCTTGCGAAGTGTTGTTCAGTTCAGCGAACTGTTCATATTGATTGTAGGTGACAGGTTGCTGTTCTTCATTCAGAAGACGTAATTGCGTGCCGTTTCCTAAGTCGATACTGGTGCTTTCGAATAATGAATTGGTGGTCAGGAATTCTGCTTTGAGCGAGAAGTTATCAGAGCAGCCTGATTGCTTCTGAGCGGTGACTGAAAATGGCCGCTGGTATTTGTTGCCGCTGAGCAAGTTCTTTTGCATCAGTGTGCCGAAATTGACTTCTTGATCGTTGGGGTCGACGGCTAGATTGGCACCGCATGCAAGAAAGCGAATCGAGCGCAAGTTGGACAGCGTATATTTGAGGTTTCTGGCCCCTGCGTTGTAGTTGATACCGCCACTACCGTCGAGCTGGAACACGGTGAATTGATCACCGCCATCGTAGTAACCGCTGCTTGGCGCGGTGCCTGCCACTTTGATGTAGAGGCGGAAGTCGACGCTGATGGTGATTTTTTCGCCTTTTCCGATTGGCTTGCTGCCGGTACTTAGGCGCTGGCCATTATCTTCGAGATCTTGGCCGTTATAGGACACCCCCATCTTCAGGCCATTGCCTAAAGACATGCTTTTAGGATTGAAGTAGAAATGCACGACGTCCATCCCGTTATAGGGATTGTCGCAAGTGGCCGTAACGTGAATGACATCGGATTCCCACACTTTGGTACCCTTGGGCACATTGGAGGGAATGGCTAACGACTCAACCGGAATAGGGGAGGGGTCTGACATGCCACTACTTGTTTCAACACATTCCATGGCATGTGAAGGGGCGCATGCCAACAGCAGATAAGCTGCACATGCGGATGAACTTAATTGCCAATAAATGCGGCGCCGATGAGTTTGTATGGTCATGATGATAAAGGCCTAAACATCTTGCAATTAGCAATGAGTGATTGAATGACAATCAGCCGTTATCAGACATGCGCTCACGGTTCGTGAGGCGGATCTGGTAATTTCTCTGGGTATATCACCTACATGTTTCTATGGTGGGTATGATGGTATTTTTCATTCCAGCAAATTAAAGGTATTAAAAATGCCGAGCAGTATAGAGTTGTTGCTATACGCCCGGCATTCACATCAATTCAGAAAATAATCAGTCTGCGCTCATGATTAAAGTGGCTGATCCTGTAAACGTCCCCGCGGCAGGTGTACTGCCACTCTGTTTCAACAGCGAAAATGTGAAATTATCGCCGCCAACCCCTTGGGTGATGGTGGAGTGAAGTGTATTGCTATAAGGCTTCAACTGATCACTGCCGCGCATCACTTTGATCCCAATAGCCGAGTTGGAGGTTTGCACTAGATCGCTGGAAAAAGTGGGTTGATCGGCCACCAGCGAGAGCTTTATGCCCATATTGACGCTGGTGCTACGGCACTTATAAGGGATATAGGAGGTGACTTGGCGTCGATCTTCGGTGCTGGATAGTTGTTGCTGGTTCATGACCCCGAAGTTAATCTCGATCTGGTTACCATCGTTGATGGCGCAGCCCCCTGACGTCACGATTGTGTCGTTAGCGGCAGTGAAGGTCCACGTGAATGTTGGTGCGCCGCCCGCGGGAATACTGTACTTGTGAGCCTGAATGGAGCCGATGACCTGACCTTTCTTGATGGCAACGCGTTCGCCAGGGATCTCTTTCATGTAGTAATAGATCTGCAACGGAATGGGCGCATATGATCCGCTGCCGCCTTTGGGCAGGTGCAGCACAGTGGCACTACCTGAAAATGGTACGGTGTATTCGACGCCGTTGGCTTTGACCCTGACATCGAAGTTGTTGCTGAGCACGGTCGAAGCGCGCTGCATGTCCATATGGTCTGTATAGGTGCCGGGGTTATCGTTCTTGCACTCGATATAGGCTGCGAGGTCAATGATGTTGACCTGGCCTGTTTCTGCAGTGTCTTGGACGGGTACGGGAATGGTAGCGTTGCTGCTGCCTTGTATGGTCGTGCCAGCCAGTCCCGCGGGGGCTGATGAACGATAGCGGCAGGTATAAGCGCTGGCGTGCGAAGCCATCAGCAAGCTAACTCCCGCTAGAGCAATGCCAAGACCCCGCGCAATGCGTTGTTTGATATTTGACGTTAAGTAAGCGGTATAGCTTGCCATTATAAGAGAGTCTCTTTTCTATTAACTGAGTATCAGTTATGTCAAGTGAGTATATTTTCTTCAATCTGCACTCATGATTAACGTTGCTGATCCTGTGAAAGCGCCGGTGCTGGGTGTTGTACCTTCTTGCTTTAACAGAGAAAAAGTAAAGTTATCGCCGCCCATGCCTTGAGTTATCGTAGAGTGGATTGCATTGTTATAGGGCGTCAGAGCGTCGCCACCGCGCATAGTTTTGATGCCAATCGCGCTATTAGATGTCTTGATCAAAGATGAAGAAAAAGAAGGAGAATCAGCGACCAAAGACAGCTGTATGCCCATAGTGACGCTATTGCTACGGCATTTATAAGGGATATAGCGAGAAACACTGCGAGTGGTTGCTGTACTGGAAAGCTGTTTTTGATTGACGCTTCCGAAGTCGATCTCGATAGCATCTCCATTATTGATAGCGCATCCCCCTGAGGTCACGATCGTCTCGTTGGCTGCAACGAAGTTCCACGTAAAAATATAGTCGCCTTCGACTGGAATACTGTGGTGATGAGCCCGGATTGCACCAATGGTTTGTCCTTTTTTGATGGCAACCTTTTCGCCGGGGATTTCCTTCATGTAGTAGTAAATTTGCAGTGGTATTGGAGCGTAGCTGCCACTCCCACCTCTTGGAAGCGTCAGAATATTAGCGTTACCAGAAAATGGGACACTGTATTCATTCGAGCGAGCTTTGACCTTGACGTCGAAGTTGTTGCTCAGAATAGTCGTGGCTTGCTGAAGATCCATATAGTCGGAGTACGACTGAGGGATATCGTTCTTGCACTCTATATAAGAGGATAGGTCGATAATGTTTGTCTGGCCTGTCTCTGCCGTATTGCTTACTGGCACCTGTATGGTGGCATTGCTGTTACCTTTGATAACCTGCAAGGCCAGTCCATTGGGTGCGGTCGAGCGGTAGCGACACGTATAAGCGCTGGCAGTAAGCGGTAACGCAAGGCTCCCTACTAGCAGCGCCGTCAGTACGACAGCTCTTTTAAGCCGTGGATGCGCGCGGCGATCAAGTAAAAGAGTGGTCATGGCATTTCTCATTGATAGGATAACCGAAAGGTTGTCATAGCATGAAAGCGGCCAAGCAGGATCTCTCTTTGAGGTGCATAGCTTTGCAGCGATACCTTGAACGGCACACTATCGTTGGCGAAATGCACGGTCAGAGGGTCGCTGCTCTGACCCAACGGAATCAGCCGACCTTCACCGTCCATCAAGCGCAGACCAACGCCGCCCAGACCGGAACCGCCCAGCAGATCCGGTGCTCGTGGGTCGGCACCTTCCCCGATAAAGGTGATTCTGACCAGTGATCCTTCAGTATTGGTGTCGTGGCTCATGGCGTAGGGATTGATGACACGGTGCGAGCGCAGGCAGTCTTGGAGTCGGATGACGAAAGACACAGGCGTTGTCATGTCACCGACCTGACGGAAGTGACTGGTGTTCTGCTCGCCCAGAGAGACGGTCTGCTCCAAGCTGTCCAGCGAAACACGGCAAGGTGCAGCGATGATGGCGCCTCCGAAGTGTACGTCACCGTGTAGCCCTTGCACTTGGAACGGGTCCAGCTCCTTGTGGGCCGCCTGTACGGCAGTAGGAAGAAGGGCTGCTGTACCTATCAGCAGCGCCACCGTTTGCCTGAAAATCGCATGTGTTAGCACCATGAGCCTGTCCTACCGTTCCTTGTGTGGAGTTTGCATGGTGCACGTGGAAGACGTGCAGTCATAAACACGCATGTTGAGACCGCCGTAGTCATCAATGAAACCGAGCGTGTATTCGTTGCCGTGATAGCTGGTCGGTGGGGTGTACTGCTCATGGCCGAATGGCGCGACCATCACACTGTCGAATTTCGCGAAGTTCTTGTGATCGTCACCGGCCATATAGCCGATCGTGATGTAGTACGGCGTTGGGTTGGCGATGGTCAGCGTCTGCCCGTTGCGCGATACCTGTAAACGTTCCTGCCAGACATCGCCGTCTCGGGCTTTGATTGCGTCGGGACGATAAAACAACTTGATGCGGCTCTGAATGGCCACCTGCATCACATTTTCCAGCTCGCTTTTCGGTGGTACTTCACGCACGTTGAAGTAGAAGAGCGTTTCGCGATCGGTAGGCAGCTGACGGATGGTATCCATCTTCATCAGGCGCACCTGGCTCTTCTCGGTTGGTTCGATGCGCTGCATCGGCGGCAAGGCCATGATGTAGTTGTTGTCCTTGACGCCCTGTGTGTTCTCTATCCATGACTGCGCTAGATAGGGCAGGTGGCGACTCTGGTTCTCTAGAATGACGCTGGACGAATGTTCTTTGCCGTTGAAGATGATGCGCGTACGGTCGATGTTGATCGCCGCATGCGCCTGCACACTGCCGATCATCTGCGCGACCACCAAACCACACATTCCGCCTAACCATCGCAGGGACTGTGCTGACGTCCTGGTCATGTGAATCTCCCTGTGTGATGCCTGCGAACAGGCATTCATCCATGTCCTGTGTTCTCGCATCCGAGCGGATGGAGAGCGTTACTTTTGCTCTGTATCGTTGCCGGTAACGGTGTAGCAGGTTTCGCTTGCCGCGCCGTCCTGAACCATGTGGGTGCCAATGATGCGGATACGGCACTGTTCACGATCGTTCCAGAACACCGACAACAGATCGCCTTCGTTGATACCTGAAAGGTAGACCATGCCGCTGTCGCCGACGATGCCCATGTCCATACCGGTCTTACGATTAGTGACAGCGGAGCCTAGCGGCAGGAGCGAACCATCTTCGCGACGAACCTGAGCCAAGAAGTGCTGACCGCGGACGGCGCGAACTTTGCGGTAACCGATCGCCCCTTCGGTGAGGGTATCCTGCAGCATGCTGGTGTAGACCTCGGTGTCGTCGGGCAGGCGGCCCATATCGACGCGTGTATCGGTGGTCTGGTAGCTCGGTGTACTACCGAGTACCGCGATGCCAGCACTGTTGGTGCGTGCATTACCACCGTTGAAGGACACGTTCGGAACGCCATTGGTATCCAGCATCAAGCGAGGTTCATTACCGATGCTGCTTTGATGGAAGGCGGCACCGTGAGGTGTAGCTGTGATCGAGCCGTACCAGTTGGCGCTCATGGAGCGGTAGTTATGCTGGCTGTTGCTGCCATCGATGCTCAACTGACCCGTTGAAGCGGTGTGCACATAGCCGGCACGCACCACGCCTTCGCCACTGTTGATCTGGGAAGCGGTGCCGCCCGCGCTGAGACGCCAAGTGTTGTTCGGGTCTTCGCTGTTGTAGTAAGAGGCGGTTTGCAGATAGCCACCGTCGCTATCGTGGGTCATGTCGTAGCCCAGTTGCTGACCGTTCGAGATCGGTAGCGTCAGTGACAGATAGACTTGGTTACCGTTGTCATCGCCGTAAGCGGCCTTGCTGCCGCTCAGCGTTGCTGATGCCCCTTTGAACGGGCCAAGGTCGAAGGTCTTGCTGAGAGAGAGGGTATAGCTATCCGATTTCTCATCGTTCCAGTAAGTGCGGCGAAGTGCGGAAGCGTAGACGGTCATGTCTAGCCACGGCACGTACTGGTTGGCGGTCAGTGTGTAGGTCTGTTTGTCATCGCGAACATTGAGCAAATGGTTTTGCTTGTCGATGTACTGGCTCATGCTCAGGAAGTTACGTTCCGAGAAGCGATAGCCCGCGAAGGTGATCTGGGTGCTGGTGCTGTCAAAACGTTTTGAATAATTGACGCGATAACTGTAGGCCGACTTGCGTTCGTATTGTTCGAGCTTGGCATCGGATCTAGTCGCGTCAAAAGAGATCGCCCCTAGGTCGTGCAGGTTCTGACCGACCCCGAGTGCCAGCGCGTTATAGTCATTCTTTTCGGTAAGAATGGTACCGCCATACAAAGAGGTATCGTTGAACAGACCGTAGGTCATCTCACCGGTATAGAACAGCGGTGACAGCTCGTCGTTGTCGATACCGAGTGTTGGCTTACCTGAAGCCACCTTGTAACGGATGGTGCCCTTGCGGGTCAAAAATGGCACGCTGGCGGCGTTGACTTGGAAGACGTTAACGCGGCCGTCTTCCTCTTCAACGCGAACGTCCAGCAGTCCGTTGATGACATCAGACAGATCCTGAATGACAAATGGACCTGGTGTGACCTTGGTCTGGTACAGCACGCGTCCACGCTGACTGATGATAACGCGTGCATTGGTCTGGGCGACCCCAGTGACCTGTGGAGCGTAGCCGCGCATGGTGGGCGGCAGCATTCGCTGATCGCTGACCAATGATCCCCCGACGAAACGGAAGCTATCGAAAATATCAGAACGCAGATAGCTTTGCCCCAGCGTCAGGCGGGCATTGATCGAGGGAAGAGGGCGGAAGGCATAGACCTGGTTCCAGTCGAAACGATGATTTTCTGGAGAACCGGGAGAGTGAGAATAGGAGTACTGGTAATCACCTCGCAGACGCCATGCCCCGAGGTTAGCCCCTAGCGTACCGTAGCTGCTGACGCTATCTGTACGGGATCCTTCATCGGGGTCATAACGACTACCCATGATGTTGTAGTCGAAGAGCAGCCCTGAAACACCGTGATCCCATGCTTCGGGGCCGACCCAGTCCTGGTTCTTGTAGCGCATCCAGGCCTGAGGGAATGAAAGCGACAAACGCTGCTGTGCCTGATCGAAATTGATCCGCACATCAGGCTCGCCATTGAAACTGACGCACTGGCCATCATGCCAAGTGGTGAGGCGGTGCGTAACGTCATCGCTTAGCCCGAATCCCTGCACCATTTCCGGTGTCAGGCAGGCTTGGGCCGATGTATTGGCTGAAGGAGCGATGAAGCGGATTAACTGTTGTCCGGGAAGAAAGTGCCCGTTGACGGACAGTTCCAGCAAGTATTCGCCGGGAGGAATATAGCCTGCGACTTCAAAGCGTGACAGATCGACGTTGCTGCGATCTTTGGTGTCGATGATGTCAGTGTTGAACTGCACGCCCCATGCTGAGTGAGCATTGCAGCCTGTAATCGCCATGGCCAATAGCAGCACCGCACGCAGCTTCCGTGCAGTCACGCGGGTGCGAAAGGTCGGCACTTTTCTGTTCAGGACGTGGTTCATGCAAGGACCATGAGGTTGTTGTCATCGTCATGTCACGCAGTGGCGCATGGAGACATCCTTGCCTCCATGCGCGCTGTCGTGCCCTCTCTACCTAAGCAAAGGCGTCGAGCAGCTCTTACTTATAGTTCAGGGCGTAAGTAGCCTGACCTTTGATCGGACCGACCTGAACAGCGGTACCATCAGATTCTGCGCGGGCAGCGAACGTCAGTTCGTTGTTGCCGTTGGCCAGCATGATGTCAGCACTGGTATCGCCCACTTTCAGCAGCGCACCGTTGGCGTCGATCAGACGGATACCAAGACCCTGAGAGCCACCAGTGTTGGCCAGCAGGTCTGCGTTGTTGGCGTTGGTCGCACCGGAGAATTTAACAGCGACTTTGGATACGTCTTTGTAAGTCGTACCGGTAGAAGCGCTGGCTGCGCTCAGAGAGCAGTCCTGCAGGTGGATGGTGTAGCTAACGTTCTGGGAGTATTTGTTGCCGGCTTCCAGTACTTTGTTAGCGATCTGGCCGAGGTTGACGTTGATGTCTTCATCACCCGGTGCGATAGAGCACGGAGCGTTGATGACCGTACCAGTGAAGTGAATGCGACCAGAACCCTGGTCAGTACCCGTGGCATCTGCAGCAAAGACGCTACCGGAAGCCAGTGCAGAAACGACAGCAGCGAGCACGCATGCTTTTTTGTTCAGAGTGATCATGACATCTCCTGATGGTCTTCAGAGGAAGTGGCAGTGAGGGTCTGGTCGTAATGGAAAGACGCTCTCGCTGCCAGAATTGGATGCCTGACGGTTTTCTTTGGTGATTGTCCTGAAAACACGCGCTGAAGCATCCACCTCAGGCGGCATTTCCTTCGCCGTCCGAATGTTCAAACAACATGAAAGGTAGGTGCTGCCTTGGTGCGCGCAATGTGAAATAAGTTGAAATGTGTCCTTCTTTTACACTTTTTGTTCATTTTTAGGGTAAAAGTTATGCAGCAGTACGGGGTTACTGTCAGCGGACGTTGCCGTACGAAAAGTTCCATAAAGTATCGGTATCGGGGCGATAGATCAGTGAAGGAGCGTAATGTGCTGCCGTAACATGGGAAGAAGAACTGCGAAGAAACAGGAAGATATTCGAGGGAAGACTGACAGTATTTGGAGAAGATGATGCGGGTTGAAAGGCGCTATCGTAAAAGGATTGCTGCTATTCTTGGCCTTGCTACATCGCACCTGCGAGTAGGATGAACTGGCAAACATGCGTGACTGTATGTTAACCGCGGCCGGTTATGATACTCTTGGCCTATACGTGATTCCGCTGTGATCGACAGGTGGAATCCATACCATACAGTTGTGATGAGATAACAGGCGTCGCGTGCATGTCACGCCACGATTCACGAAACAGGATGGCTTCGATGTCTACATTCAAGATGCTGCCTCTGGCGCTGGGCCTTGCGATGACGGCTCCACTGGCTCATGCCACGGACCTTTTGTCGATAGCGCGCGATGCTCTCGAAAACAACGCGTCGCTGCTGGGCAGCCGCGCAGGGGTCAACGCTACGCAGGAAGGCGAAGCGACGGCACGCAGTGCATTCCTGCCGCAGATCAACGCCTCGGCAGGGGTGACGCGTTACGACAATCACAGCAGTCAATATGCTCAGTCGGGCAGTACGACCAGCAGTGCCGCTGCGCAAAAACGCTATACCGCCACCTCTTCATCCATTAGCGCCTCTCAATCACTGTTCGACGCCTCCAGCTGGTATGCGTTGAAAGAAGCCAAGCGCACCACCGAACAGGCGCGTTTACAGCTGGCCGGTACAGAGCAGACCTTGCTCTATAACGTCGCCAATGCCTACTTCACCGTATTGAAAGCACGTGATGTGCTGGATACCTACCGCGCCGAAGAAGAAGCCTATGCACGTCAGTTGGATCAAGTGCGCCAGCAGTTCAAGGTTGGTGTCGTAGCGGCAACCGATGTGCGTGAAGCTGAAGCTTCGTTCGATAGCGCTCAGGCTCAGCGCATCGCTCAGGAAAGTACACTGCAGGTGGCCTTCGAAGCACTTGAGCAGCTGACCGGCAAACAGTATGCGTCTCTGGATGCGCTGGATGATGCTATGCCGATTGAAGCGCCGGTACCGGCTCGCCGTGACGCGTGGGTTGATATGGCCACGACGGGCAACTTGGCTGTTCAAGCCGCGCGTGCCGGCATCGACGTGGCGCGTGAAAGCGTTAAGGAAGCGCGTGCAGGTCATTTGCCGACACTGTCGGCCAGTGCCTCCTACACGTACGGTGACAGCAACCGCGATGCCTATCACGGCTATGATGAAGGCGGTTCCGTCGGCCTAACAGCGTCACTGCCAATCTACAGCGGTGGCGCGACCAGTGCCTCCGTACGCAAAGCGACCTATACCCTCGAACAGACCCAGTTCAACGCGGAAGAGTCACTGCGCGAAGCGATCCAGTCGGTCAATTCCTACTTTGCACAGAGCAGCAACGACGTACACACTATCCGTGCTCGCCAGCGTGCCATTGTGTCTAGCCGTGCCTCTCTGGAAGCGACCCGCAACGGTTATGAAGCCGGTACGCGTACTATTCTCGACGTGCTGAATGCGCAGGAAACCTACTACAGTGCTGTTGCCAGCTATGCTGAAGCACGTTACGACTACGTACTGCACGTACTGGCACTGCGCCAGTATGCTGGCATTCTTGATGTGAATGCCCTGTCTGCCATTAACCAATGGCTGCGTGCGGATCGTGCTGTGCATATCGACGGTGTCGATACCCGCGTGGTCGGTTCGGCAACAGGTGCGCGCTCCTGATAAGCGCCGTATGATGGACAAGGGCTGCCTGATAGGGCAGTAAGCTGTCTTCGATGCAGGCCCCGTACACCGTTGCTGGTGGCGGGGCCTGTTTACGTCATGCAAGGAGTCATCATGGGTAGGTACCGTCCGCTGCGGGCTGACATTGATCTAGATGCATTACGGCATAACTATCGCCTGGCGCAGGCACAGGCAGGCAGTGGACGCTGTCTGGCTGTGGTGAAGGCCAACGCCTATGGGCACGGTGCTACCGCTTGCGCCCACGCGCTGGCCGATTTAGCGCCAGCTTTTGCCGTTGCGATGATCGAAGAGGCCGATGCGCTGCGTGACAGTGGTATCACTCATCCTATTGTGCTGTTGGAAGGGTTCTTTTCACCAGCAGAGCTACCGCTGATCGCTGAGCAGGGGTACTGGCCTGCTGTGCATCAGGCTTGGCAGGTAGACGCGTTGCTGGCAGCGCGCCCAGCCCGGCCGATCAACGCATGGCTTAAGCTGGATTCGGGCATGCATCGACTGGGGTTCTCCGCTGATGAAGCGGTTACACAGTGGCAGCGGCTGGCGGCGTGTTCGCACGTACAAGGACTGCATCTGATTACCCATTTTGCGACGGCTGATGGCGCAGACGACGCTGCTCAGCAGCAATATGAACGGCAACGCGCCTGCGTGACAGACGTTGTCGAGCGCTTGAACGCGTTAGGCTACGAGGTACCGTGCTGTCTGGCCAACTCGCCCGCCACCGTGCGTGGCAATGCACAGGGAGCTTGGCACCGGCCGGGTATCATCCTGTATGGCGCCGCCCCTTGTGACCCGAAAGTGCGGTCAGTCAGCCTCAAGACTGTGATGACCCTAAGGAGTCGTCTGATTGCTATTCGTAGCCTCGCGGCAGGCGAGCCGCTTGGCTATGGGCGAGGTTTCATCGCACCCCATGCCATGACGGTGGGTATCGTCGCCTGTGGCTATGCCGATGGCTATGATCGTCATGCCCGAGAGGGAACACCTGTGTTGGTCGGTGGGCAGCGCTCACGCATCGTTGGTCGAGTGTCGATGGATATGCTGACCATTGATCTAACGGACATCGTCGCGCCCACGCTGGACAGTGATGTCGTGCTGTGGGGACGGGCGGAAGACGGCACCGTTCTGGCCGTCGATGAGGTGGCACAGGGGTGCGATACCATCTCCTATACGCTGATGACGGGCGTATCTGCGCGTGTACCGCGCCGCTACCATCGGTCATGATCCGACCTCTGCGGCATGGATCATCCCTTTGTGCTGACCATGCTAAGGTAGTACAGGGCGAAACGGCCGGATTGGTCGTCCTCTGTCACGCCTGTGTCGTCGCAGCGTGGTACACGCGACATCATCAATACAGGCACGAAACGGTCTGTGTCAGTATCATTGTCATGCTATTTACCGCAATGAGAGAGCGACCTCTTTGCTACCGTAGGCCGCTTCTTGCGTGTCGTACCGTTATTTGATCTGGAATCTTCATGTCTCGCAGAACTTCTTCTTTTATGGAACACGCCCATCCGCGCTATTGGACGGCATGGCTGGCCATCACGCTGATGCGCGTAGGAGCCTGGCTGCCTTGGCGGCTGCGTGTCGGGCTGGGCAGCAGCATTGGCTGGCTGGCCTACCACCTTGTTAAGCGCCGTCGCCATATCACCGATACCAATATCCGCCTGTGCTTTCCAGAGCTGTCCCACCTTGAGCGGCAGGCGCTGGTGAAGCGCATCTTCCGCGCCAATGGTATCGGCATCTTGGAAACTGCCACCGGTTGGTGCCGTAACCCCGAGCACATGCGTCGTCGCGTGACGTTCAAAGGCGCCGATCATATGCGTGATGCGCTGGCGCAGGGCAAAGGCGCATTGATCATCGGTATCCACTTCTCGACGCTGGATCTGGGTGGTGCGTTGCACTCGCTTTTTTTCGATGCCGATGTTGTCTATCGTCCGCACGATAATCCCGTATTCGAACAGTTTATGACCCATGCGCGTAGCCATATCTTTGGACGTGCCATCGACCGTCACGACCTGCGTGGCGTGGTTAAACGGATCAAGAGTGGGAATGCCGTATGGTATTCACCCGATCAGGATTTCGGACGTGACGTTAGCGTGTTTGCGCCATTTTTCGGCATTGAAGCGGCTTCGATCAAACTGACGGCCAAGATCGCGCGCATGACCGGCGCTCCGGTAATGCCACTGATCTTTCATCGCAATGACGATGATCAGACGTATACGCTTGAATATCTGCCCGCACTGGCAGATTTCCCGAGCGGCGATGACGTCGCCGATGCCGCACGTATCAACGCTGTGATTGAGCAGGCCATTCGCCGTCACCCTGAACAGTATCTGTGGCTGCACCGTCGCTTCAAGACACGCCCCCACGTGGACGATCCTGACCTTTACGCCCAAGAGTGAGCTTTAGTGCGGTGCCGCCTCTCATCCACCATGCCTAATGCGTTGAGTGACATGGCAAGAGGGGCGGCAGCGTGGCTATGCGTGAGTGCTTTCTGCCAGATGAAAGCGGCATCCCCTATATCTGGCGTTATACTTCTGGCGTTGATAGACGCCATTCCCCCCTTCCCTTGATAATTACACCTGATTTATCCAGGTGATAACTTATGGCCTTGTTTGTTTAAATGATCACGTGTTTAGCATAAGTGGTTGCTACTTGCTTTTATTGGCGTATTTTTAGTAAAAATGATATATGTTTCATCGGTGCGCTCTGCGCATATCGTTAATCTCTTTTATTTATGAAATGAATATTGGTCAATATCATCTACGTATTTAATTATAGCGATATCAAAGTTGCCTGCTTATTTAGATGACCGCTGTGCTGTGTTGTGCTGTGCTGTGCTGTGCTGTGCTGTGCTGTGCTGTGCTGTGCTGTGCTGTGCTGTGCTGTGCTGTGCTGTGCTGTTGTTATGAAGCCTGAATGTAAAGAATGGTAATCATTTAATTATATTTGTAATTATTTAAAGAGATTGGCCTTGTATACATGGGGATAACTTACGGTGTCATTATCTTGTAGCCTCTAATGAGGCGCAAATAACGATAATCTTCGATATGTGGGAATTTACTGCTGTTTCTAAATAAGGTGGCGCTTACTGTAAGCGACACTGATATCTGTTATTCATGCGTTATCTATAAAAGAGAGGGGGCGATATCATCAGCTACCCTCCGTAAAGTTGTAACTCGATTGTAAATAAACGTCCGCTGCATCGAAACCTTTCAATTTGTTGATGCATTTGGCGTACCGGTCATTCTGGCGTACCCGTGGGAATGAGCGGCAGGGAGAATGGCAGCTTTGGGTTGCCGGGGGCAGGGATGGTCCAACGCAAAAATTCTATAGCAAACCAATGAGACCTTAGGATTTTACTGTGACCAAAACTAACAATTTTGCAGCGTGCCTTTATGATGGCGTGCTCGAACAGATCCATGACGTCATCAGTGCGCTTGAGCATGACATCTCTGATGGTCGGCAGAGAGTGGAATACGCCACGGCCAGAGTGGTGCTTGATGGCATCGAGGGTATGCTACGCCAGCTGATGAATGATCTGCGCGACAGTGCTGAGTGGAACACGTTCACCATCGCCTTTTATGGTGAGCGCAACGCCGGCAAGTCGACATTGATCGAGTGCCTCAGAATTTTGCTCAAGGAGGAGGGCAAGCAGGAGCAGCGACAGGCGTTTCGTGCGCTACAGAAGCAATTCGGACTGTACGAGCATGACCTGAATCTGCTGGAACAGCAGGCCGACAAGTTCGAACGCCGTCAGGCCGATGCCCGGCAGAAGATGGCGGAAGCCGATCATCAGTATGGGCAGCAGGAAACCGATCTTGCGCGGAAGATAAGCGAGTTGCGCCAGCGCATCAGCGATAGCAGGTGCACGGCGAGTATCCCTCAGCGTCTGTTCTCTCGGGTGCGCCGGCTTCCTGAGGACGCAATGCTGAAGCAATTGCAGCAGCAGTTCTCCCGGCTGCCCGAGCAGCATGCGCTGGTCATCGAACGTCTGCAGCGCCAGCAGCACGACGCGCAGCTCAAGCATCAGAACATTATGAAGCAGCACCAGACAGCACTCGATAATCGTCATCAGTTGGAAGCCTATGAAGACGGCTCGATTATTAATAGCGGGCGCTCTGGTACCTCGCATGGAATTCGCCAGTACGAGTTCATGGTCAATGGCCGGTCATTCCGAATTCTGGACGTGCCGGGTATTGAGGTCAGCAACGAACACTTTCACCTGGACATCCAGAACGCGGTCAAATGTGCGCATGCGGTCTTCTATGTCACTCACCGAGCCGCACCGCCGTCGACGGATGATGATGCAGAAACGCTTGAGAGAATCAAAGTGCATCTTGGTGCCCAGACGGAAGTCTGGACTGTCTTCAACAAGCCTGTTTCTAACCCTAGAGTGTTGCGCAAGGTCGCGCTGGTCAGTAATGACGATCAGTCTGGGCTGACCGAGTTGGACAGGCAGATGCGTGAGGCGCTAGGGCGACACTACAAGCGCAGCACGACATTGAGCGCATTGCCGGGCTTTCTGGCGCTGGCCGATTGCCTGACGCCACTGTCGAGCAGGGCACTAAGCAGGAAGACTTTTATGGATGCCCTGACGGCTGAACGGCTGCTCGACGCCTCCGGTGTCGGGAACTTCAACCAGTTGCTGATGCAGGAGGTGATCAAGGACACCGAGAGCAAGATTCAGCATGCCAACGCGAACAAGATCCGCGTAGCGATCGACAGCGCGTGTACTGTCATAGCACGGTTGGTGGGTGAGCAGTTCTTGCCGCTTCAAGATGAGCTGCATAAGGAGACGGGCTATGCGGGGCTCCAGCTGGACAGGGCGCGTGCCCGGCTGGACAAAGAGGTCAGCGCTATAGGGCGTCAATCGATCATGGCGTTTGGTGCTCGAGTGCGGCAGCAGATCAATGCCCAGATCGAAGAAGATATCAGCAATGATGAGTTTGAGGTCAGACTGCAGGCCATTATGGAAAAAGAACAAGGGGCGGTTCAGGACGGTCTGCCGGAGCAGTTCGAGGGTAAGGTCCAGCAGTGCCAGAGGCAGGTGGCGGGCATCATCGAACGCTTCGAAGAACATGCCAAAGACATTCTGCTTTGTCATGAGCGTATAAATGCCTCGGCGATGGCCCGTGAGCTTGCTATTGACGTGCATGTTGATCGCGGCATCGACCTCCACGGACTGATCGAGGGCGTGGTCGATGGAGCGCCGTTGTCGTGGGCTCCTGTCAGGTGGGGCATGGCGCCATTGGGCGATGTCACCCTGCTGACCGGGTTGTTCAAGTCGATCTGGGGCTACTTCAGTGATGATTATCGGAAAAGCCAGCAGCGTAAAGCGGCCGAGAAGAACATCCGCAAAGCCTATCGCGAGTTGAGCCATGCTCTGCATCAGCGCCAGCGTGAAGCCCTTCAGCCACTGAAAGACAAGCTTGAGGAGATCAACGCATTGCTGTGGACGCCCGTGGTGCGAACCAAAAAGGTGTGCGGGGCTATCGACACGCTACGTGTCCAGCTGATCAAGGTAGCTGAGGATGTCACCAAGGAAAGGAAGCGTTGATGAATGCCGCGCGATTCTCGGCGGCGTCTATCGTGTGCGAACGGTGGTAGGCTGACTGCCACCCAAGAAAAAGCCCCCGAGTGCATGACACGGGGGCTTGGTGTACATCGTAGCGCGGATTACGCGTCGATACGTTTGTACTTGGTACGTTTGGGCGTATCGTTGCCGACGCGCTTGCGGTGATCCGCTTCGTACTCGGTGTAGCTGCCTTCGAAGAAGGTCACCTGAGAATCACCTTCATAAGCCAGGATATGGGTGGCCACGCGGTCCAAGAACCAACGGTCGTGGCTGATCACCAGGGCGGTACCGGGGAAGACCAGTAGGGCTTCTTCCAGTGCGCGCAGCGTTTCGATATCCAAGTCGTTTGACGGCTCATCAAGCAGCAGCACGTTGGCACCCTGTTTCAGAGTCTGGGCCAGCTGCAGACGACCGCGTTCACCACCGGACAGATCCTTGAGGAACTTCTGCTGGTCGGTGCCCTTAAAGTTGAAACGACCCACATAGGCGCGCGACGATGTTTCGTAGCCGTTGATGTTGAGAATGTCCTGTCCATCGGACACGGCTTCCCATACGGTCTGGCTGTTGTCCAGATGATCGCGCAGCTGCTCAACGTGTGCGATCTTGACCGTATCACCGATCACCACCTCACCCTGATCCGGCTGTTCTTTGCCTGCAATCAGTTTGAACAGTGTCGATTTACCAGCGCCGTTACCCCCTACGATACCGACGATTGCCCCTTTCGGGATGACGAAGTCGAGGTTTTCGAACAGCAGCTTGTCTTCAAACGACTTGGTCACGCCGTGGAACTCAATGACCTTGTCGCCCAGACGCGGGCCGGGCGGAATGTAGATTTCATTGGTCTCGTTGCGCTTCTGGAAATCGCCAGACTGCATTTCTTCGAAGCGAGCGAGACGCGCTTTGTTCTTGGCCTGACGGCCTTTGGCCCCCTGACGTACCCACTCAAGCTCCTGCTTGATAGCGCGCTGACGAGAAGCTTCCTGCTTGGCTTCCTGTGTGAGGCGCTGCTCTTTTGCATCCAGCCAGTCAGAGTAGTTGCCTTCGAACGGAATGCCGCGACCGCGGTCGAGTTCCAGAATCCAGCCCGCTGCGTTGTCGAGGAAGTAGCGGTCGTGGGTGACGGCTACGACGGTACCGGGGTATTCGACAAGGAAGCGTTCCAGCCACGCCACGGACTCGGCATCCAAGTGGTTGGTCGGTTCATCGAGCAACAGCATGTCCGGATTGGACAGCAGCAGGCGGCACAGCGCCACGCGGCGGCGTTCACCCCCGGAGAGGTTGCCGACATTGGCTTCCCACGGCGGCAAACGCAGCGCATCGGCGGCGACCTCGAGCTTGCGCTCAAGGTTGTGCGCATCGGACGCTTCGATGATGTTTTCGAGCTTGGCCTGTTTGGCGGCCAGCGCATCGAAATCGGCATCCGGCTCAGCATAGGCGGCGTAGACCGCTTCTAGTTCTGCCTGCGCATTCAGTACGTCAGACAGCGCTTCTTCGACAATCTCGCGAACCGTCTTGCTGTCATCGAGCTGCGGTTCCTGTGGCAGGTAACCGACGTTAATGCCCGGCATCGGCTGGGCTTCACCGACATAGTCTTTGTCGACGCCCGCCATGATGCGCAGCAGCGAAGATTTACCCGCACCGTTCAGACCTAGCACACCGATCTTGGCGCCCGGAAAGAAAGAGAGCGAGATGTCTTTCAGGATCTCGCGTTTGGGCGGCACGATCTTGCCTACCCGATTCATGGAGTACACGTACTGTGCCATAGGAATCCATCATGTCGATGCGAACAGTCGTGCGCGACGATCGCCACACTGTTCGTACGGGAGTGAATGAAATGGAATAAAGCGGTGTTTGTGAGAGTGCACACACCGATGACTCAAATGATAAGGGGCATAGCGCAGCAAGGCCAGTCCCTGAACGTGAACGCGAAATCATTAAGTTTGAAGAAAGCAAACGGATAAGGATAGCAGAGCTGTATAAAGATGGTGTTTACAAGCATGCCCGATCCTGCTCGATACTTGCGCTATCGTGCTGATTCAATAAGCAAGATGTTACAGAGATCCTCATGTCATCGGTATGATTAGCCTGTTATCTATAGGGCTAGGCCCCGTTGCATGTCATGCCAATGTTCGGCTATTTGGAAGCCTGAACCATGAGAGATGCCGGCACGGAGTTCTTGCAGGGACGTTGCCGTCGAGCGTTATACACCATGACGGCAGCGATACACACCGGCACGGCCATGCGACCGTGTCCAGGAGGCGGCGTCGTCTCCACGAGGAATTGCTGCATGCTGCGCTCGATCACCTTGCCAGAAGGCACTTTCTGGTACGCCATGTCCGGCATGGATGCGCACGATATCGTGCTGCACGAGGTATTCCAACAGCCTAAGCAGCGACTGTCGCTGAGCCATAATCCGCGCACGCGCTTCTATCTCAGCGCTGACCGGACACACTTGTTTAAGTTCGTGCTGGATAAGCATCGCCCGGCGCAGTTCGCCCACTGGCTTGGGCGCGACATGATTGACAAGCGAGTGCGCTGTCAGCATGACAGCCGCAAGGAGTATGACAGCAACCGCATTCTAGAGAGGGAAGGGCACGCAACGGTGCCGACTTTCGGTTACGGTGTCGCGCTGAATCCGCTCAACTCCTTGGGCTCTGTACACGTGATGGCTTGGTTGCCGCATTGCATTTCAGGGCAGGAATTCCATGATAGCCATACGACGGAGGCTGACCATGAATGGCTGGCCACCACGCTGGCGAATAGCGTCAGTACACTGGCGCAGTCGGGGTACTATCACGACGATCTGACATTGGGAAACGTGATGATCGACACACAGCGGATGAGTTTTGTGTGGGTGGATACGCGAGTGAAGCGGTTGCCTAAAGAAGAGAGCGCAAGAAAGGCCTGGCTGATCGCACAGGCTGAAGAGACGTGTTTGCCAGAAGACCTGCGGATGCGGTATAGGCAGCAGCTGATTCAGAAGATTGTCTTTGAAGCAAAACTACCCAGTGTTGCCTAGGGAGTAATCAGCCGCTGCTCTTGCCGAAAAGCATCACCTATTCCAGCGCTTCATCATCAGGATTAGTACGACGGTCAGTACGGCACAGATACCAACCACTATCCAGAACGCATGAGGGTTCTCGTTGCCGGGGATTCCGCCAACGTTGATGCCTAACAGGCCCGTCAGGAAGGTTAGCGGCAGGAATAGCACCGAGATGAATGAGAGCTGATAGAGGCGGTTGTTGAGCTGCTCGTTATGGGTGTTCCACATCTGTTCCTGCAAGATCAGGGCGCGCTCCTGCATGGCGCGTACGTCTTCTATATAGCGGTACTGCTGGTTGGCACTTTCGCGCATGATCAGGCGTGTCATCGGTTCAAGGCCATCTGTCGCTTCGGCCAGTCGGCTGAGGCAGGCGTACTGCGGCTCCATAAACTGGCGCAGAGTAATCATAGGTCGGCGCAGCATGCTGAGCTGAGCCATATCGACATCGTCTTCATCAAGCTGCTGCTTTTCCAGCTGACTCAGCGTTTCGTCCAGTGCGGTCATGCGATCACCGAACTGGTCGATGATGCGGTCGGCCAGCATGCCCAGCAGCTCGGTGGCTGAGCGTGGTCCAGCACCTTCGGCCAGTAGGCCCATGATGTCTTCGATCGGTTTGAGCGGACGGCGGCGTACGGTGATCAGACGATTGCTCGACATAAAGATGCGCAGGGTGACGAGATCATCGTATTCAGCCTCGGGAGAGGTATTGATGCCGCGCAGCGTGGTGAGCAGGCCATTGCCGAAATGAGCCACACGAGGGCGAGTGACTTCTTCGCACATGGCGGTGCACTGCGAGTGATCCAGCTGTGCGATGTCATGCAGATAATGATCAATGTTGCTGGGGGCCGTGAGGTCAAGGTGTAGCCATAACGGGTCATTGCTCTGGCGCCATGCCTGAAACAGCTCGTCTTTAGTGACGGGAGAGCCGTGGCCGAGGGTGTCTAGGCGGTAGGCCGCGACAAAGGCATCGTGAGAGGTATGAGGCATATGAAGTCAGTCCGTGATCACTAAATGCTGTAAGCCTTTAGAAGTTTACCAGAGGCCTGCGCGCTTTCTGAAAAAAATGGCGAAATAGAGAAATCTTCAGGCAGAACATGAGATTTCCTTTAGCGAGGGTTGTCTTTTTCCTGTACCAAGGTACATTTGCCCGTTCTAATATTGAGAGGGCTGTGCTGCGCCGTTGTGCACGCTCGCTAGCAATGGCATATTGGATCTCCCTTTTGGCTTGCAGTGGTGGCCGCAGGACCGCGCATCAGCACTGCGATTAGAGCACAAGATGCCAAGAGGCTTTCCCTTTATAACGACCTACAGTGCGAGGACCGTTGCATGTTTACCCGCGATATGACCATTGCCGGCTATGACGATGCTCTCGAGCGTGCGATCCAGCAGGAAGTTCAGCGTCAGGAAGACCACATCGAGCTGATCGCTTCCGAAAACTACACCAGCCCGCGTGTGATGGAAGCTCAGGGCTCCCAGTTGACTAACAAATACGCTGAAGGCTATCCGGGTAAGCGCTACTACGGTGGCTGCGAGTACGTCGATGAGGTTGAGAAGCTGGCCATCGAACGTGCTTGCGAACTGTTCGGCGCTGACTATGCCAACGTACAGCCGCACTCGGGTTCTCAGGCCAACGCAGCGGTTTACCAGGCGCTGGTTAAACCGGGTGATATCGTGGTCGGTATGAGTTTGGATGCAGGTGGTCACCTGACTCACGGTGCCAAACCTAGCTTCTCTGGCCGCAACTATAATGCCATTCAGTACGGTCTGAATGACGAAGGCCTGATCGACTACGACGAAGTTGAACGTCTGGTCAAAGAACATCAGCCGAAAATGGTCGTTGCCGGTTTTTCTGCCTATTCACAGGTCGTTGACTGGGCGCGCTTCCGTCAGATCGCTGATAGCGTAGGCGCGTGGTTCATGGTCGATATGGCTCACGTTGCGGGTCTGATCGCTGCGGGTGAATATCCGAGTCCCGTACCGCACGCGCATGTCGTCACAACGACGACGCACAAGACGCTGCGTGGTCCGCGTGGTGGTCTGATCCTGTCTGCGACTGGTGATCAGGACCTTTACAAAAAGCTTAACTCGGCTATCTTTCCTGGTATCCAAGGCGGTCCGTTGATGCATGTCATTGCAGCCAAGGCTGTGTGCTTCAAGGAAGCGTTGGAACCTGAATTCAAGACGTATCAGCATCAGGTAGTTTTGAATGCTAAGGCTATGGCCAAGGTCTTCATGGATCGCGGTTACGACGTCGTGTCCAACGGCACCGAGGATCACCTGTTCCTCGTATCGCTGGTCAAGCAAGGGCTGACGGGTAAAGATGCGGACGCCGCTTTGGGTCGTGCCAACATTACCGTCAACAAGAATGCCGTGCCGAATGATCCGCAGAGCCCGTTCGTTACCTCTGGTCTGCGTATCGGTACGCCGTCGGTAACGACACGTGACTTTAAAGAAGAAGAGTGTACGGCGCTGGCTGGCTGGATCTGCGATGTGCTGGATGCGCTGGTGAAAGGCGATAGCGAAGCAGTGGAAGCTGAGGTGCGGGAAAAAGTAAAAGCTGTTTGTGGGAAGCTGCCTGTGTATCGTTGACCAAAATCGCTCATAGTTGTTAACAACAACTATGAGCGGTTTCAAGTAAAAAATATTAGGTGTATTAATGTGTAACAAAAAACACTTTATAATATATATGAGCGTGTCTTTTTATTTTAGCTACCTTTTTATATTGCCCTATGTTTTTGATAGCATAGATGCGCATCGAGTAGTTTCTATGTTTCTTTTTTGCGGTATTTCTTTGGCCACATATCTTTTAAAATTAGAACGACTATCTATATTACATCTTTACATGATTGGATGTTTCTCATTTATATATGGTAGATATTTTGTCGGGTCTTTTTTTGAAGACTATTCTGATTTTACTTTAGGATATGGAGTATATTATCATCCGACTTCTTTAGAAATAACAAATAGTTTCTTCTTGTTTAATACGGGCTTTTTTTTCTTTTGGTGTGGAATTGCTTTATTTATAAAAAGAAACGATCATTTAACTGTTATTTGCAATGGTAAAGAAAAAATTCAAGATTTTGCAAAAAAAGGTTGTGTATTCACATTTTTAATATTGGCATGTTGTTTGCCCTTTGATTTATATAATAAAATCATATCAGTTGTTAATTACGGCTATGATGGTTTATACATCAGTCAGGCAAGCTATAAATTTAATTTCCTTAGATTGGTTTCTATTGTTTTACCTGTTTCGTTTTCTTTGAGTTTGTTTTCTAAAAGCAAAAAATTAGTATTAATTGCATGTTTATTTGTTTTTGTGTATTCAGTGCTGCTGCTATTAGTAGGAGCAAGAGAGTCGATAATAACATGGGTTTTTTGCACTCTTTGGGTATATGATCATGGGAAAAGCAAGAAAGTTTCTAGTTTAAATTTGTTTTTATTATTTACACTTGCCGTGTTGATTTCTGTAGCTGTAGAGGCATATAGAGGGAATCCAGTAACGCATGGTTTTATTTTGTTCGACTTTTTATATAAACAAGGATTTACTTCTGTTGTTGCTATTCCGGCTTGGCATATGAGTGGGTATTCAATATACTCTCTTATAACAATGCTAGTTCCTGTTGGGGGTATATTTTCTATGCTAGGTGTTATAAAATCCAGCATAGACATAAATCTTTTTAATTATTTTGCGTTTAGCTTGAACCCTGAGTTTTTTAATAACGGACACGGTTTAGGCTGGTCTGTTTTTTTGGATATATATCACTTATCCCAAAAAAATATTATTTTGTATTTTTTCTTATGCTTCTTAACCGGAATAAGTATCGCAATATTAAATAATGAAACATTCAAAAAGCCATTTTTTGGCATGGTGTTTATTTCATTGATTCCAAAGATTATTTATTTGCCTAGGGCTGGGCTTTTTATTTACTCCAATAATTTTTTTTACTATAGTTTATTTATTTGTTTATTATTGTTATTGTATTCAGTAGCAATAAAGTTTATAAATCTCCACGGGCGAAAAAGGGTGAAAATATGAATATTGAAAAAATAATAGTGGCAATTCCTGTTTATAATAAAGCCAATGTTATTGGAGGAACTTTAAATTCATTACTTAAGCAAACATCGGCGCCTAACAGTGTTTTTATAGTAGATGATGGATCTACTGATAACTCATTGGAAGAAATATATAAATATAAGAAAAAATTTGAAAATCTGGGTGTTTCTTTTGATGTTTTTAAACAAAAAAATGGAGGAGTATCTTCTGCTCGTAATAGAGCTATCATCGAATCTCCGAAAGATAGTTTAATCTGTTTTCTAGACGCTGACGATCATTGGGAAAACGAGTATTTGGAGTACATAAGAAAAGCTGTTTCTTTATACCCAGGGCAAAACATTTTTGCTTCTGCATATAGAATAAAAAAGTCTAGTAATAATACTATTGATAAAACATTGAAAAATACTAGTGAAATTTGTGTCATTAATTACAACGATCTGAAGAGTGTAGGTGAATTTCCATACTTTCCTTCATCCTTTTGTGCGCATAAATCAGTATTCTGCGATAACAAAATATTCTTTCCAGAAAGTCAAAAAATAGGGGAAGATATCAGCTGTTTCTTTATGTTGAGTATACTGAATAATACAGTATTCGTAAATAAACCTCTGGTGACTTATAATATAGATACGGAGGGTAATACTGCTTCTTCAAATAATCCTATGGATTTTCCAGAAATTGTAGGGGAGCTTGAAGGGAAAAATGAGTATAAGCGTTATCTTTTGCAAGAAAAAGATAAGGAATATCATGACTATCTTTTAAATTTTTATTTAAAATCATGTTGGAAGAATGGTTTAACTATAGATATGAAAAAGTGGTGTTTTTCTTGGAAAAATAACAATGTAATTAAGACTTTCAAAGGATTCACTATTTTTTTGTTAGCAATCTTTGGAAAAAGGTTTTGTTTATGCAGTGCAAAATATATGATAGAGCTAAAATTATTCTTGAAAAGAATAAAAAATTTCTGACAAATGTATTTTCATTAATTATGCTCCAGGGAGGGCAATATGTATTAACATTAGCGACGCTACCTTATTTGGCTCGTGTCTTATCCCCATCCCAATTTGGGATTTATGGTTTTGCTTTAGCAATATCCCAATATTGCATTATTGCCACAAACTATGGTTTTGATATAAGTGCAACAAAAGATATAGCTATAAATAAAGAAAACAAAGAAAAAATTTCTTCTTTATTTTGGAATGTATTGGCAGCAAAGTTTTTTTTGGCTATTTTATGTTTTTTCTTTTTGATTTTACTTTGCACTTTTATACCTCAGCTTTATGATTGCGCTTTAATTATTGTTTTGGCATCTACTCAAGTCATTGGTAGTGTGCTATTTCCTAACTGGTTTTTTCAAGGGGTAGAAAAACTTTGGGGGATTACTGTCTCTAATCTAATAGCTAGAGGGTGTGGTTTATTATTTATTTTGTGTTTAGTAAAAAGTAAAGACGACCTTATGATTGCTATCATAATACAATCCTTGGTTACTATATCATCAGGCTTAATCGGATTTACATTGGTATTAAGTAAAAAGCTAGTTGTTAAAAGCAAAATAACATTCCATTTTGTTTTTTTTAACTTGAAAAAAAGCTTTTCTTTTTTTATATCTAATGTTGCGATTAGTTTTTATACGCTTAGTACAGTTATTGTTTTGGGGATATTCTCTTCGTCTAGGGATGCGGGACTATTTAATGGGGTCGATAAAATAAGAATGGCTGTGACCGGGATTGTTATAATAATGAATGGGGCTATTTATCCTAGGATTATTAGTATATTGGAGAATGATGAAAGGAAGGCTGCTTGGTTTATAAAAAATGTCGCTATTTTTAAACTGGTTATTACTTTTTTTATGTCTTTTTTATTATATTTGTTTTCAAATGAGGTTGTGTATTGTATTCTTGGAAATGAATACAGTAATGCTGTTGTTGACATGAAGATAATGTCCCCTTTAATATTTCTTGTAACTGCATCTGTGATTTTAGCAAATTATATACTTCTTCCTTTTGGTTATAATAAGGTATTTGTTTCAATTCCTATAGTTGTGGCTGTAGTTCATATCGCTATTGCTATCCCTTTATGTCTTATGTGGGGGGCAACGGGAGGAGCCATAGCTATTTTTATATCAGAAGCTTTAACCAATATTTTGCTTTTATATTTTGCTATCACTTACGGTCTAGTGAAAAAAGTTATGGAGAGTAAAAATGACTGATAGTAGCGGTGTCGCAATTGTAATTGATAATGCTTTCGGCTTTGGTGGAACTGAGCGTGTTGTTAGCAATATGGCATATATCCTTTCTTCAGAGTTGAATGTAGACATATACTCAATAAAGTCAGGTGTAAAAACTTTTTATGATATGTCTGATGCGAATGTGATTTGTGCTGATCATAGTGGTTATATCACTTCTATTTGGAGTATAGTGGATGCTATAAATAGTAAAAAATATAAAGCAGTATTTGTAATAACAATGGGGAAACTTTCATGCATATACAGTGTTATATCCAAGATAAAAAAGAAGAATATTTTTTTAAATACATATGTCTGTGAGCATGTTTCATATGCAAGTTATTCTTTGATCGTAAAATTTTTAAAAATAGCAACTTCTAAATACTACAAGGCAGCAATACTGTTGACAAAAGAAAACGAAAGCTGGATAAAAAATAAAGCTAAAATTCCTACGTTTGTTATCCCTAATATAGCGCCTACTTGCAATGTAAAAGTTACTGATAGTAATAGGAAGAAAAGAGCATTATTTGTAGGGCGATTAGTTCATCAAAAACGAGTTGATCATTTATTAGAGTACTGGGCTGATTTTAAAAAGCAGGATGCTGATGGGTGGTGTTTAGATATAGTGGGCGATGGTGATGAAAAAAACAAGCTTATAAAATATAGAGATGAACTTGGTATTTCTGCATCGGTTAATTTTAGAGGAATGCTTGCTGATACCAGTGCTATTTATCAAGAGTCTTCTTTATTTCTAATGACCTCCGCTTATGAGGGGTTTCCAATGGTCTTGATTGAATCTCAAGCATATGGATTGCCATGTGTTGTAATGGATTGCCCGACAGGACCAAAAGAAATAATAGGAAACTCAAGGGGGGGATTTGTTGTTAAAACAAGTAAAGAATTTGTTAGCTCACTGATGCTTTTGACTTCGAATGAAAGCCTTTTGAGTGATATGCGATGTGCTGCTATTAAAAATTCTAAACGTTTTTGTCTAGATGAAATCAAGCCTAAATGGTTGGAGCTAGTGTTATGATTAAAAATGTTAAATTTAGTGTAATATTACCTGTATATAATGCAGAAGATACAGTGCTTCAAGCTGTTGAATCTGTTTTGAAACAAACAGTTTCTTCTCTTGAGCTCATAGTGATAGATGATAGTTCGACTGATAATAGCATGCACAAAATTATCGAAAACATAAAAGATAATAGAGTAAAGATTTTAAAAAATACTGAAAATCAGGGGGTTTCTTATTCAAGAAATAAAGGAATACAAAATAGCAAAGGTGAATTTTTGGCTTTTATCGATAGTGATGATACTTGGTCTATTGATAAACTTGAACGACAAACAAAAATTTTAAAAAATTTTGATATAGTAGGTGCAAGTTATTTTTATGTGAAAAACAAAGTAGAGAAAACAATTAATATGCCTGGAAATGTTACTTCCAAAGAATTTTTGCAGAAAAAAGTAAGAGTCTGTTTTTCAAGTGTTGTAGTTAGAAAAAAACAGGCTGATCAAACTTACTTTGAAAACATTGGACATGAAGATTTTGCTTTTATATATAAAGTGATTGACGCTACCTCCAATAAGAAGTTAGGTTTTGAAAAAGAGCCTTTGGTTTTTCATAATATATCAAATAATAGTCTTTCATCTTCCAAACGAAAAGCAATTACTTGGCATTGGAATGTTTTGCGTAAAAGCTTCCATTTCAGTATAATAAGGTCGTTATATTTTTTTACACACTACGTTTTTAGGGCAGTTGAGTTTAAAGTTAGAAGCTGATGAATATAATTTACTAAATACAAAAAGATTAAAGGTTTATTGTGGATATTTGAAAAATACATGTAATTGTTTTTAGTCAATTCTGCTATAAGCGTTGAAACGCGACAGGTTATATGGACTTTTTATGAAAAGTAACGAAAATCAGCATTTGACAGTTACTGCTATAAATTTTAGCGCTTGTTTTTCTAATGTGCTAGATGTTGTGCTTATAATAATGTCAGGATGGTTGGCATATTCTTTTTATTTTAATAGCTTAGCTATGTCTATCGAAAAATATAGCTGGGCCACTCTTGTAGGCGCTTTGTTAGCAGCTTGTATATTCCCTCTTGTGGGCATGTATGCCAGCTGGAAGGGGAAAAGTGCATTAAAAATTTTCTGTGACATCATGCGAGGCTACATTATATGGGGCATCAGCATCTTGGTTGTGCTATTCTTTTTCGATCTTAACGAAAAATTTGTCAGGGAATGGCTTCTTTATTGGGGCGGGATAGCATTTTTTTTAACTTTGATTGCGCGCGCTCTGGCATATTCGGTTTATCGCTGTGTCATACAAAAGCAAAAGTATAAAGTACTATTGATCGGCAACTATACTTATTGTGATCAGGTCGCGCAGGCATTGCGACAAGACCAATATTCTGAGTTCGAAGTGTCACGCGTACTTGTCAGAGAAAGCGATAGCGATGCAGCAGCCCTCTTAGGTTGGAACACCTATTCGATGGCATCTTTGCAGGAGCTCAACATTGATGAGGATGAAGTTTGGATCTGCCTGCCGATCTCTTTGGGCGATCAGGTAGCGCCAATCGTAGATGCGCTCGACAAGATGTCATTGAACATCCGGTTTATGCCGGGAATGCAGGAACTGAGGCTGATCAACTACAAACCATCGACGTTTTCCGGCGTTAGGTTGCTTGATATTAGCTGTTCGCCCATGACGAAAAGTAAACGGTGCATTAAGCGCCTTGAAGACATTGTGCTGTCATCTCTCATCATTGTGATGATTTTTCCTGTGTTGCTACTAGTGGCACTGGGTGTCAAGTTGTCTTCCCAAGGACCTATCTTCTATAGGCAGACGCGCGTTAGCTGGAACAACCGCAATTTTGGCATGCTGAAGTTCCGGTCTATGCCAGTGGATAGCGAAAAGAGCAAGGTGGTCTGGGGTAACGCAAAAAATAAAGATATCACGCCGTTTGGTAAGTTCATTCGTAAGGCTAGCCTAGATGAGCTTCCGCAGTTCCTTAACGTTCTTAAGGGGGATATGTCGATCGTGGGGCCGCGTCCAGAGCGCGACATCTTTGTCAAAAAATTTGGTGAAGAAATTCCGGGCTATATGCAAAAGCATATGGTTAAGGCTGGTATTACTGGCTGGGCTCAGATTCATGGGCTGAGGGGCGACACTAGCCTTGAACGCCGAGTAGAATATGACCTGTGGTATATTGAAAACTGGTCGTTATGGTTAGATATAAAAATTATATTTATGACCTTCTTTAAGGTTATTAGCGATAAATCTGCAAGCTAAGATATATAGCTATATTTGAAATTAATGGGTGGTATGAAAAAATTAGCCACCCTTTTTGTTTTGATATGAAGTTGCGTAGTTGAATGCTTTAATATTCTGTTAATATAAAGAAATAGACCTATTGTTGCCCTAAATAATCTGTTCTTGAATATGTTTTGTTATGCATAATCCATACAAAATAAGTCGATAAGCCAAATCATGGAAGAGACATTTTGGTAGACAGGAGGTCTATTCTATCGTCTATCGTCTATCGTCTATCGTCTATCGACTGCCATTTACCGCTTGGCTGTACCAATCATATCAGGAGTTATCATGGCCGTAAGGGCTGAACCTACATGTCGATGGCGCTGGGTCACCACCCTAATCGTATTTTTGATGTTCGCCATAAACCTTTCCTTTCCCGGTGGTTACTCGCTGGGGCCGACGCTATTGCTGCTGCTGTCTGTGGTGCTGTTGCTGCCTCGTTCTTGGCTCAGTTCCGCAACCCCGTTCAAGCTTAGAATCAATGCTCATGACCGCTGGTTGATGGCCGCCTTTGGAGCTTACTTCTGTGCGCTGGCAGCGGAAATTCTTTGGTTCCACCTTAAATCTCGTGAACTTGATAAACCCGCTCGTTTTCTGCTGGCGATTCCGGTACTACTGATTTTGCTGCGTTACCCCCCGCGTGTCACTTGGCTCTGGCGGGGCGTAATCTTAAGCGCGGTATCTGCTGGCGTCATCGCTGTCTATCAGAAGATATGGCTTGGGATGGATAGGGCAGAAGGCTTCTTGTACCCCATTCAGTTTGGTGATCTTTCCATGCTGATGGGCGTGCTATGCCTTGCAGGCATTGCTTGGGGACAGGAACAGAAGCGTCGTGCTTACTGGATTACGGCTTTTGCGTTGGGTGCGGCAATGGGAATAGGGGCTTCGCTGTTGTCGGGGTCTCGCGGGGGCTGGATCGGGGCACCGTTGATCTTTCTTATGCTGATTCGCAATTACTCGAACTTCCTGTCACGTACTCAGTGGATTGGCCTTATCACAGGGATATTCATGTGTGGTGCTGCTGTCGTGGCGATTCCCGAAACGGGCGTTGCGCGGCGTATTCATCAAATCTACATCGACATACATGACTATAGACAGGGCGAAAACAATACGTCGCTGGGGGCCCGCTTTGACTTGTGGCGAATGGCCAATTACATGTACGGCCACCGACCCATCTTTGGTTATGGGTCCTATCAGTTCGTAGAAATGCGCAACGAGATTCATGAAAAGTTTGGTTACGGGCAGGGCGTCATCGAGCAGGATCTGCAATCCGCCCACAATGAAATCCTAGATGCTGCCGCCAAGCGCGGCAGCATCGGTGTCCTTGCGCTTCTGGGCGTCTATCTTGTACCTCTCGCGCTGTTCTCGCGCTACCGCAAGAGCCGTGACATGACAACCCGTTCGCTGGCCTTAGGGGGGGCAATGATCCCTGTATGCTTTATGGATTTTGGGATGTCGCAGGTGCTTTTCACTCATAACGACGCGGTCATGGTGTACCCTTACGCGATCGCGGTGTTCTGGGCATGCCTGCGTTATCGGCAGGCCCAGCTACGTTGGACCAATAGCGGATTTCTCCCGTCGTCCAAGTAGGTTACAAGAACGGTAACGCCTTTTTCTCGTCTGATAAACGTCGGGCGACGGCATGCAAGGATTTACATTTCTCTGTGCGGCTGGAGCCGCACTGATATTGTCTGGGCAAGCCGCTTCGTGCGGCTTAACACAAGGATGAATGAGCCATGAAAATTTCCGTTTTCGGCGTGGGCTATGTGGGATTGGTCACGGGGGCATGTCTGGCAGACGCGGGCCATGAGGTCATGTGCATGGACATCGACCCGGATAAGATTGCGCGCCTGCAAAAAGGCGAAGTGCCGATCTACGAACCGGGCCTGGATGACGTCGTGACGCGTAATGTGGCAGCAGGGCGTCTGTTCTTCACTACGGAGCCTTCCAAAGCGGTCGAATTCGGTGTACTTCAGTTCATTGCGGTGGGTACGCCTCCCGATGAAGACGGCAGTGCTGACTTGCAGTACGTTCTGAACGTCGCTCGTCTGGTCGGACAACACATGACCAGTTATAAGGTGTTGATTGATAAATCCACGGTTCCCGTCGGAACCGCTGACAAAGTTCGTGATGCCGTTGCCGCAGTATTAGCCGAACGCTTCCCATCTGAAGCGGATCGTCCCGCGTTCGATGTATGCTCCAACCCAGAATTTCTCAAGGAAGGGGCGGCCATTGAAGATTTCTCCAAAGGCGCGCGCATCGTCGTTGGCACGGGTTCTGAGCGCGTTCGTGAACTGATGAGCGAATGCTACGCGCCGTATAACCGCATCCGCAATAAGCTGATGTTCATGGATGTGCGTGCGGCAGAGCTGACCAAATACGCTGCCAACAGTATGCTGGCGACCAAAATTAGCTTCATGAATGAAGTCGCCAACTTGGCTGAGCGTCTGGATGTCGATATCGAGCAGGTGCGTCAGGGGATCGGTTCTGACCCACGTATTGGTTACCACTTCATCTATCCCGGCTGCGGCTATGGCGGTTCCTGCTTCCCGAAAGACGTGCAGGCTCTGACACGTACGGCCAGCGAAGTTGGTTACGACGCTGAGCTGCTGAAAGCGGTAGAAGCGGTCAACCTGCGCCAGAAACAGACGCTGTTCACCAAGCTCTCCAATGCGTTGGACGGTGACCTGAAAGGCCGCACGATTGCTGTCTGGGGGCTGTCGTTCAAGCCGGAAACTGATGACATGCGTGATGCGCCCAGCCGAGTGCTGATGGAAGCACTTTGGAAGGCGGGCGCTACCGTGCGTGGCTATGATCCAGTGGCAGAAGACGAATGCCACCGTATTTATGGCCAGCGTGACGACTTGCAGTTGGTCGACGATCGCATGGATGCCCTGAAAGGTGCCGATGCGTTGGTTATTTGCACCGAATGGACCGAATTCCGCAGTGTAGACTTCGCTGCCGTTAAGGCGGCTCTGCGTTTCCCGGTGATCGTCGATGGTCGCAATGTCTTTGATCCGAAAGCGGTCAAGGATGCAGGGCTGATGTACTACGGTGTTGGTCGCGCGGACTCGCTGCAAGGTCACTGATTATACGAGGCTAATATAGAATAGAAGCAACTGTTTGCTTGCGCATTTTTGTTAGCTTAGTGCCAGATATGTCTATGCCCACCTATGATGACTCGTGAGTGGGCATTTTCATTAATAAGATGAGCTGTTTGCTTCTTTGCTATAGGAGGTGCGCTGTCATGAATGTGCTGATTACTGGAGGTGCAGGGTTTATCGGGTCTGCATTGATACGCTATATCATCGCGAATACTAGCGATAACGTATTGAATGTCGATAGACTGACTTATGCTGGTAATTTGGACTCGTTGGCTCCGGTGCACGATAGCGGCCGTTATCATTTTTCTAGAACGGATATTTGCGATACTTTTGCAATCACCGCTTTGCTAGAACAGTTTCAACCTGATGCCGTGATGCACCTTGCTGCTGAGTCCCACGTGGATCGTTCTATCGAAGGACCTACAGCATTTGTCCAAACCAATGTTGTAGGTACCTGTTCTATGCTAGAAGCTGTTCGTGGTTACTGGCAAAAACTTCCTGTAGAAAGGCAGAAGGCCTTTCGCTTCCATCATATTTCTACCGATGAAGTGTATGGTGATCTTGCAGATACCCTGAGTTCTTTTTCTGAGTCTACCCCCTATGCTCCCAGCTCCCCTTACTCTGCCTCGAAAGCGGGGTCAGATCATCTGGTTAGGGCTTGGCATCGTACATTTGGGCTGCCTGTCCTGGTAACCAACTGTTCCAATAATTATGGACCATATCAGTTTCCAGAAAAGCTGATTCCTCACATGATACTTAATGCTCTGCATGGCAAAGCGTTGCCTGTATATGGGGACGGTTCGCAGATTCGCGATTGGCTGTACGTCAATGATCATGCGCGCGCGTTATATAGCATCTTGGTTTCTGGCACTGTGGGTGAAACATATAATATTGGTGGGTATAATGAAAAGCGTAATATAGACGTTGTTTATGCCATTTGTGATTTGTTAGAAGAATTTTGCCCAGAAAAGTCAAAAGATATTGATCATTACAGTGATCTAATCACCTTCGTCAAGGATCGTCCTGGCCATGATTCCCGTTATGCAATAAATGCTGAAAAAATAAGGCACGCAATAGGATGGATTCCTCTGGAGTCATTTGAGACGGGGATGCGAAAAACCGTGCAATGGTATCTGGATAATACTTTATGGTGGCAGCGAGTGCTGAGTGGCGACTACAGATTGAAGCGCTTGGGTTGATATGGTGGCGCCTTTATCGCTCGGAGAGTGGTCTCCAATTATTTTATGGAAATGATGATGCTTTGTGCAATTCTTCTCTATGCTAGTAATATTGTGTATCGGTATGGATTTATCTCTTTATATATCAGGTAATTATATTTTTCTCATTTTTTGAATATTATCCATTAGATAAATAACGATATGAAGTAATGATCGCTGGAACGCGTATTTACAATCCTTTTGAGATGAATATTATTTGATCATCTGTGAGTATGGCTCGGCCATTTGAGTACGGCATGTCTTTATATCTGTACTCATCCAAGTGTAAATAATAACAATAAGGTCTTGCTATGTTACAGAACGTGATTACTTCAAAAGCGCAGTCCACCGAGTGGTGGCTGAATATGAACCTGTACCAGATCTATGTGCGTTCTTTCGCGGATTCGAACGGTGACGGGGTGGGTGACATTGCGGGCATCACCCAACATCTTCAGTACCTGGCAGATTTGGGGATCAATGCCATCTGGCTGACGCCGTTCTATCCGTCTCCCCAGGCTGATATGGGCTACGACGTTGCCGATTATCGCAACGTTGATCCAACCTACGGCACGCTGGACGATTTCGATGCGATGGTGGCTAAAGCACATTCACTCAATGTGCGCGTGTTCATCGATATCGTGCCTAACCATACCTCTTCTCAGCACCCGTGGTTCCAAGCCGCACTTAAAGCGGCGCCGGGTAGCGCCGAACGCAATCGCTATATCTTCGTTGATGGCCGTGATGGCGGTAAGCTGGCGCCGAACGCTTGGGGAGGTTGGACGACCACCGAACCGTGGACCAAGGTCGATACGCAGTGGTATCTGCACATGTTCTCGGCAGAGCAGCCCGACCTCAACTGGCGCAATCCCGAGGTGCGTGAAGAGTTCAAGAACACGCTGCGCTTCTGGATGAATCGAGGCGTCGATGGTCTGCGTGTCGATGCCCCCACGCTGCTGATCAAACCGGAGCTGACGGCCAAACAAGTGGAAGACAATCTGCCGGATCTGTTCCCGATCTATGCCGAGTGGCGCACGATGCTTGATGAAGAATTTGGTCCGCGCTGCATGATCGGTGAAGTGTTCGACGATGCCGAAACCGGTATGGAAAACTTCGTCGATAAGGCGCATATGAACCAGATCTTCTGCTTCGATTATCAGGAAGCGCCGTGGCAGGCGGGCGAGTTCAAGGACATCATCGATTCATGGGTAACCACTACTCGCGAACATGGTTCTTCTTCGGTATGGGTGTCCTCTTCCCACGACCTCATCCGCCAAGTGTCCTATCTGGGCTTCCCCGATCCGAAGAATAAAGGCAGTGATATTGGCCCGGAGGACGAACAGCCGGATCTGGAGCTGGGCACGCGCCGTACGCGTGCCATGACCCTGATGACCATGTGGCTGCCGGGCGCCATCTGCACCTACTACGGTGAAGAACTGGGGCTGCCGGATCACACCACGCTGACCGACGCCGACCTGCAGGGCCGCGATATGGACCGCGATGGCTGCCGTTCGCCAATGCCGTGGATGTCCGACAAGCCGAATCTTGGCTTCAGCACCGCCGCGCGTGCTTGGTTGCCTCAGCCGCAGGTTTATCGTGAACTGGCCGTCGATGTGCAGCTGAAGTCCGATACCTCGATGCTGAGCCTGTACCGCGCGTTGTTCAAGAAACGACAGGAACTGGGATTAGCCGCAGGCGAAGTCACATTCCTCGACACCGACAGCGACGACGTGATTGTGGCACGCAATGGCAACATTTGCCTCGCGATCAACTTTGGCAATGAAGCGGCTCCAATGCCCGCAGGTGAAGTGATTGCTAAAAGTTTGCCGGATATCGACGTAACCGACGACCTGCCAGCCAATGCCGCAGTATGGCTTTATCAGGACTGGGCGGTGGAAGACGACGATGAAGATGACGGCGAGGATGATTCGACCGACAGTGAATGATCTGCGAATGCACCGTGTCCTGCGAGCGGCGTATGACCGCCATCAGTACGCCACCTCATAACGATAATAGGCATGTCACTTCGGACATGATGTAAGTTAGCTTAGCGCTCGGCCTTTGATGAGATACCGATGGTATTTCCATAAAGGGCAGGGCGCTTTTTTATGGGATGAGGTTTTATGAACCGAGTAGAAGGGGTTTATGGGATGGATCAGCGCGGCACATGAAGGTCGTGTTGGTAGTGCAATATGCCGTATTCAGGAAATTACGGGCCGCATGTGTTGTCTTTCCTGTCCGTTCGCTTTTTGCGGGGATGGCTAGCTTAGGTCATGCAAGGCTTTATCCAGTGGCGGCGTCAATGTCAGTTCACTAAAGTCGACGGCTAGCCCGGCTCGCTCAGGTGTGCAGCACATTACGCCGACGCGGCAGTGTTGGGCTTTGAGGTGGAACAAGCGCAGCAATGGCCATACGTTGCCGTCCGCCGAGTATTGTAGGCGCAGGCTGTCGCCGCGGCGCGTCAGGCGCATCCAGAAATTGCGCGCGTTTCCGGGAAATACCCCCGTTGTCCAATCCGAATGGCCTTGTGTCAGCACGCTACCGATCGCAGGCTGACCGTCGTTGTATTCGATGCCTGCCTTCAACCAGCATGTTTCATCAGCGACCAGCATGATGCCGGCTTGGTCATACAGTGTCTTAAAGTCAGCTTGGATATGGGCTTGAAAGGTGAAGTCTCCGTTCACTTCGGTGCCATAAAAGTGGCCGCTGAAGCGTTTAAAGCCGTACCACGTTTCACGCCAGAAGTCCGTCGCGCCATCGGTGACGACGTGCAAATGCGATTCATCGCCTGACCATTGCTGCGGCGCATTGAGCCATCGGTAACGTTTCATGAGTGGCACCTTGATTCTTTACATGTGGGTTGAAAAGGGCGGCACCGATGGCCAGAGGTGATCACGCCGTCATAAATGTTTCACGTAGCGGTGCTTTCGGCACTGATCATGGTACTGCTGTCGATCATAAGGTTGAGCAGATTACGGCTCAACCTCCGATCCATATGCTGTCAGTAGTATCGCATCAGGCGTGATTTAGGCGCGTTTCCAGCTGACCGTTGTGCTCTTTTGGCGCAACAGTGCTTTGACAGAGTGCCTATATTTCATGCGGATCGAAATTGTACGTTTGTACAATCTGGGTGACGTGTTGACCTGTCCCGATCCGATGCCGACGAGGTTGTAAGGGATCGGCCCGTGAGCGATGGATACGCCGCCGTTGGGTGGGCTTGTTCGGTGTTGCTGGTTCATTTCCTTGCGCCCTCAGCGATCGTGGCATGCAACGCATCCGTTTAGATGCTGTCTAGTAATGTTCTGATTGAGGCGGTACGCATTCCGATGCGCGTCGGCCTCAGCGCACGACACGGCATCACCGTGTCGCATGTACTACAGAAGAAAAACGCCGCTGTATGGGGTTGCTTATGCCATCGCTTGGCGGCCAAAGCGTGTATCACTTAGCCCGCGATCCATCTACGTAATAGGGAATCATAGTTATGCAGGACATCCATCGTTTCGAAGCGACCAGCGTCAGCTGCTTCAGTGAAAACGGCGTCGATATCATCGGGCTGAGTGATGACGATCAAGAGCCAGAGCACTTTGTCGTCTTGATGCAGATGCGTGAAGATGGCATCCCAGGTGAACAGAGTATCGAGATGCAGACAGAAGCGACCGGTCGCCCTGTCACGGAGGGCTTCACGGCGGTACGGCTGGCGCGTCACCACATGGAGGTGGCACTGACGGAAAAATGGCAGGAGCTGTTGGGTTACGGCACGATCGAGGTGACCTTGCCTGAACGTCATGAGCACCAGCTGCTAGCGCAGTACCTTCACCTGTGTCTTGATAATACCGCTATCGAATTGACCATCGACAACTGACGGGTGCGGCCATTGCACTGACAATGGCCTCGCTTGGTCAATGCTTTCAAGGCGGGTGCCATCCAAACGTGCCCTTTGGCACAGTGGTATGCCGTTGCCAAGACGAGCGTTGCGGTGTCAGGCGAACAGGCGTCATTCCGCTGCGTTATTCCTGCCGTTTGTCCTTCTTGAGTTACGCCACACTTGTTCACTTGTAGATACGTATCGGTATGCTGCCGACCGCTTGCCTGAGCACTAGCTGGGCGTGGCTGGCGGTAGCGTACTGTTCGCAGTCTCCCCGCAAGCAAGGACGGATAACATGAAGGCCTCTCTGATCGTGGCGGCCAGTGGTCGCGACACACACCTGGTCAATACCCTCAGATGCGCTCTGGCGCAGCGCTATGCCCAGCTCGAAGTGTTGGTGCTGGATAGCGTCGACAACCGTTCACTGATCGCAGAAGATTTTCTGGAGCGCAAGCAGGCGCGCATCCGCCATATGGTGTTGCCCAAGCGCTCACGTCTGGCGCTCTACAACCATGCCCTGACGCATGCCACGGGGGATGTGCTGATCTTTATCACCGATCATGTGTCCTTCGGGCCTTACTTTGTCGATCAGCATATGGCCTGTTATTTAGAGGCGCAGATGGGCGCGGTTCAGGGGCGCATCGTTACCAGTGAAACCGCTTCATCTCGCGTGCCCACTCTGTCGCGTACGTGCCAGCTCAAGGGACAGTTCAACTGCCTTGCGGGCGGACGCACCAATCGTTTGGGTGAGCATAATTTCAGCGTGCGGCGCCAAGCGGCCGAGCAGATTGGCCTGTTCGATGAACAGATGGACGCTAGCGTGGAATGGGCGGGAGCGGATTATGGTCTGCGCTGCTACCAGGCGGGTTGGCATGTACGCTTCGAAGCTCAGGCCGAATTGGTGCCGCATGGCAGACAGAGTGTCGCCAGCGAACGCCTGCGTTGTCAGCAACGTTTGGAAGGGCATCATCTGGTAGCTCAAGCGCTGTTCGCCCATCGCCATCTCTCGCCGTTGATGCGTTGGTGCCATCGCGTGTTGCAGCGTTGGCAGGGATGGAGCGATATCCAGCAGCGGCAAAACGACGCGTGGAAGGCTGTGGCTGCAGAGGCCGACGCCATTAGGGTTCACGCCAGTGAGCCGTCATCGTTGATGATTGAGGTGATGACGCCGCACCCTCATGGCTAAGTAAATTAGTATGATTTCGTTTTGGTAAACACTCGGTTTGTTGATATAAATCCGAGCGTCTAAAGGTGAGTGGTTGGCCTACTGCGAAGGTATGGTTAAGCACGCAAGGCGACGGCCGATAAAGGAGCTGTCTATTGTTGACGCTGATAGTGCGGCAACTCGCCACGGCGTGAGAGAGAATTAGTCTTTCCCTTTAGTACAGCTTCCTTTTATGCTGGGCGCCAAATTCTGGGACACGCGTTCGCGTGTAAAACATCTACTTCTTAATGTTGGGATTGAAACCATGAAAGCACTCAGGTGGCATGCTCAAAAAGACATTCGTGTTGACGAAGTCGAAGAAGCAACAGCAAAACCGGGCTGTGTGAAACTGAAAGTTCACTGGTGTGGTATCTGCGGTACTGACCTTCACGAATACGAAGGTGGTCCTGTTTTCATCCCGACAGACAAGCCGCACCCGCTGACTGGCGAAACCGCGCCGGTAACGCTGGGTCACGAATTCGCAGGTGAAATCCTCGAAATCGGTGAAGGCGTAGAAGGCTGGAACGTCGGCGACCGCGTCGTTGTCGAACCGCTGATGTTCAACCCGAAATCTCGTGCTGGCCGCGTTGGCCTGTACAACCTGTGCGATGACATGGGTCTGTACGGTCTGTCAGGTATGGGCGGTGGCTTCTCCGAATACGCTTGCGTACCGGTCGACATGCTGCACCGCATGCCGGAAAACGTTTCCTACGAACAGGGCGCGCTGGTCGAGCCTGCTGCCGTAGCATTCCACGCTGTCCGTCGTAGCCGTTTCAAACCGGGCGACAACGTTGCTGTCTTCGGTGCAGGTCCGATTGGTCTGCTGACAATCGAATCTCTGAAAGCCGCTGGCGCCAACAAGATCTACGCGATCGAGCTGTCCGAAGAACGCTGTGCACGCGCTGAAAAACTGGGTGCTACCGTTCTGAACCCGGCCAAAGTCGACAACATCGTTGACCTGATCGTCGAAGAAACCGACGGCGGTGTCGACGTCGCCTTCGAAGTAACCGGTGTTGCTCCGGTTCTGCAGCAGGCTATCGACAGCACCAAAATGCACGGTGAAGCGATCGTCATCAGCGTATGGACTAAACCGGCTCCGATCCAGCCGAACGCTCTGCTGCTGAAAGAACGTAGCATGACTGGCGTGTTCGCTTACTGCAACGTCTTCCCGGCCGTTCTGAACCTGATGGCTCAGGGCTACTTCAAGGTCGATGACTTCGTTACCGATAAGGTTGCGCTGAACGACGTCGTAGAAAAAGGCTTCCACGCGCTGCTGAACGAGAAAGATCAGGTCAAAATCCTGGTTTCTGCTCACAACGCATAATGCGGTTAGGTGTTTTTCCGGAACACCTTCTGCCTTGTCCGTTGCTACGCCGCTCCTGTATAGGGGCGGCGTTTTCGTTTCTGATCGACATATAAGTGATGCACTGCTCAGAGCATCGCCAAGTCGCCGTTCTGTACTGCGGGACGGTCTATGCTTAGCGTATCCTTATCGGTAACTTGGGTCATATTAATACGCCGTTTTCAAGTTCCATGCAGTTAACACTTGGTCTGATATTCTTTTGGCTAGTGTGCGCATGTGTCCTATCGTCTCTTGGCGGCCTCCGTTATAAAAACACTCCCCAGTTATGTGTGATCTCATTTCTTTCACACATGCCGGTCTATGACGACCGTCATTCATTTAAGGGGATAACATTAATGAAAGCATTACGTTGGCATGCTCGCCGCGACCTCAGAATTGATGACATCGATAGCCGTGCGCCTGGCACAGGCGAGGTGCGCATCAATGTGGCGTGGTGTGGCATCTGTGGTACCGACCTGCATGAATACAATGCGGGCCCGGTTATCATTCCAACGGAAGCACCGCATCCGCTGACCGGTGAAACTGCGCCGGTCGTACTGGGCCATGAACTGTCCGGCACCATCGCTGAAGTGGGCGAAGGTGTCACGGAATGGAAGGTCGGCGATCGCGTAACGGTAGAGCCGCTGCTGTTCAACCCTGACTCTCCTTCCTCCCGTCAGGGCGACTATCACCTGTGCGAAGATGGTGGTTTGATTGGCATCTCCGGTATTGGCGGCGGTTTCGCTGAAGAGGTCACGCTGTCCGAAAAATTGCTGCACCGTTTGCCGGATGAAGTCTCGCTGGAGCAGGGCGCGTTAGTTGAGCCGGTCGCGGTTGCCGTTCATGCCGTGCGTAGTAGTGCGTTCAAACCGGGCGATCGCGTGGCGATCTTTGGGGCTGGTGCGATCGGTTTGATGCTGGTCGAGACCCTGAAAGCCGCGGGCGCTCAGGATATCTACGTCGTCCAGCGTTCTGAAGCACGCCGTCGCAAGGCGGAAGAAATGGGCGCGATCACGATCGACCCGTCTGCGGTTGATCCGGTCGAAAAACTGATTGAGCTGACCCGTGGCGGCGTAGACGTGGCCTTTGAGGTCACGGGTGCTAGCCGTATGTTGCAGGCTAGCCTGTCCTGCACGCGTAGCCACGGTCAGACCGTTGTGGTTAGCGTATGGGAAGAACCCGCTACCGTTCAGCCAAACGTGCTGCTGCTGAAAGAGCGTAACGTGATGGGTGTTTTCGCTTACCGCAATGTGTTCCCGACCGTTATCTCGCTGATGAAGCGCGGCTTCTTCAAAACGGAAGATTTCGTAACGGCCAGAATTCCGCTGGCGGATGCCATTGAAGAAGGGTTCGAGCGCCTTAACACGGATAAGACCCAGATCAAAGTACTGGTCTCTCCATCTCTTGCGTGATAGCGCTGTGATGACATGAGATGTCATCGACAATGAGAAACGCCCCAATGGCCTAATGGTTGTCGGGGCGTTTCTCATTCCTACGATGCGCTTTGCTATTCTGATGACCAGTTTTCAGGGAATCATGCGGCGCTGGCGCAGAGCGTAGAGCACCGCATCGACCAGCGTGGCAAGCGGCTGGCGACCGTCGAGGTGAAGCTCTGGCGCATCGGGGGCCTCGTATTCGGCATCAATGCCGGTGAAGTTGCGAATCTCTCCGGCACGCGCCTTGCGGTAGAGGCCTTTTGGGTCGCGGCGTTCGCATTCATCCAGCGGTGTATCGACGAAGATTTCCAGGAAGCGCCCTTGGGGAAGCTTGTCACGGGCCGCCTGACGTTCGGCGCGGTGTGGTGAAATAAAGGCGGCCAATACGACCAGCCCCGCATCGACCATGAGCGCGGCGACTTCGCTGACACGACGGATATTTTCTCGGCGATCATCAGCGGTAAAGCCGAGGTCGCTGCACAGGCCGTGGCGCGTGTTGTCGCCATCCAGCAGATAGGTGTTGATACGCTGCTGCTGAAGGGCCTGTTCTACGGCACCTGCTAGGGTGGATTTCCCCGAACCGGATAGCCCGGTGAACCACAGCACGGCCCCTTGGTGGCCCTGACGCAGCTCGCGGCTTTCGCGCGTGACGGCGTGCTGGTGCCAAACAATGTCGGGGGCGTGTTCGCTAAGGTTGGCCTTGTCCTGCCGTGACTCGGGCATGAGGACGTTTCTCCTGACGTACGGTGCGCGGCCTTGGCCTGCACGGTGGGTACGTTGGGTGCGTTGGCACGGCAGGCATGCGGCCGTGCGGGCACCTACCAGTCACTGGCACACGCCGAAGGGCGGTGGGTGTGCCAGCGTTTCGTTATTTTCCTTCGTTAAGCAGGTCGCGCACATTCCAGTGTGGGAAGTGGCGGCGAACAAGCGCATTGAGCTCCAGCTCGAAGGCACTGTACTGGGACGGTGTTCCCTGAGAGGCATCCGTCAGCGTGTCGTGCACCATCGCAGCCCCTACCGTAACGTTGCTGATACGGTCGATCAGAATCGCCCCCCCCGTCACGCTATTGGTTGTGTACGGGTCGATCAGCAGCGGCTTGTCGAAGGCCAAGCGCACGCGCCCAATGCCGTTAAGCGGCAAAGCATCGGCATCCACCTGGGCAAGGGTGTTGATCTCGACCTGATAGTCGATGCCGGTCACCTGCGCCTGGCAGCTTTCACCGGCCACTTTGAGCAGGTAGCGCTTGCCAATTTCGAGTGGCGCTTCAGTCATCCAGACGACGTCGACGCTGGCCCCTGAAGCGGCTTTGAGCGTGTCATCAGCGGCCACAATCAGGTCTCCACGGCTGATGTCTAGCTCGTCCTTCAGGGTCACGGTGACGGCCTGACCGACCTGTGCTTCGTTCAGGTCTCCGTCGAAGGTCACGATGCGGTCGATATGCGAGGTGCGGCCGGACGGCAGCGCCTTGATGGCTTGCCCGGCGGTCAACGTACCGCCCGCTACGGTGCCGGCATAGCCGCGAAAGTCGAGGTCGGGACGGTTGACGTACTGCACCGGGAATCGCAGTGGCATGTCGATGGCCGCCGGCGTGACCTGAATCGTTTCCAACAGTTCCAGCAGCGAGGGGCCGGTATACCAGGGTGTGTCGCCGGTGCGCTCGACAATGTTGTCGCCGGTCAGGGCTGACAACGGAACGAAGCGAATATCCAGCTTGCCCGGCAGCTGTTCGGCCAGATCAAGGTAGTCGGACCGGATTTTTTCAAAGACGTCCTGATCGTTGTCGACCAGATCCATCTTGTTGACGGCAACTACCAGATGGCGAATACCCAGCAGCGAAACGATGAAACTGTGGCGGCGCGTTTGGTCGAGTACCCCTTTGCGCGCATCGATCAGTACGACGGCCAGTTCGCAGGTGGAGGCACCGGTTGCCATGTTGCGCGTGTACTGCTCGTGTCCGGGCGTATCGGCGATGATGAACTTGCGTTTCTGGGTCGAAAAATAGCGGTAGGCCACGTCAATGGTGATGCCTTGCTCACGTTCCGCCTGAAGACCGGCTACCAATAGTGCCAGATCAAGATTTTCGCCCTGCGTACCGTGGCGCTTGCTGGTCTGGTGCAGGCTCGACAGCTGATCTTCGTAGATCTGACGTGTGTCGTGTAGCAGACGGCCGATCAATGTGCTCTTGCCATCGTCGACGCTACCGCAGGTTAAAAAGCGCAGCATGCCTTTGTTGCTTTGCGCTTTCAGATAGGCTTCGACGCCGCCGTATTCGGCGATCTCGCGCACAATAGCGCTGTTATCCATGCTGCTGTCGGTGTGGGCATCCTGTGCCGCCGTATGTTGAGTCATCAATCCTCTCCTGCGCGTTCCCGCCGAGCGATGGCCGGAACGGCCTGTCCTGTAAGAGTAACCGTGCGCTGCTGCAGTGCCACTGCCGCAGATGATGATGGGCCATAAAAATGGCCTGCAAGGTGCCAGCGCGTGCGGCCAGTGCCGCGGGCTATCGAGTGGTGATCAGAAGTAGCCTTGGCGTTTTTTCAGCTCCATTGATCCCACCTGATCACGGTCGATCAGGCGCCCCTGACGTTCGCTGGTTGTTGCCACTAGCATCTCTTCGATGATCTCGGGCAGCGTGGTGGCCTCGGATTCGATGGCCCCCGTCAGCGGCCAGCAGCCCAGCGTACGGAAGCGCACCATTTTCTCTTCAATCTTTTCGCCCGGCTGCTGAGGGAAGCGCTCATCGTCGACCATCATCAGCATGCCGTCGCGTTCCACAACCGGGCGCTTGGCCGCTAGGTAGAGCGGCACAATGTCGATGTTCTCCAGCAGGATATATTGCCAGATGTCCAGTTCCGTCCAGTTGGACAGCGGGAACACGCGGATGCTTTCCCCTTTGTTGATGCGGGCATTGTAGTTGTGCCACAGCTCGGGGCGCTGGTTCTTAGGGTCCCAGCGGTGGAAGCGGTCGCGGAACGAATAGACGCGTTCCTTGGCGCGTGAACCTTCCTCATCACGGCGTGCGCCACCGAAGGCGGCATCGAAACCGTATTTGTCGAGGGCCTGTTTCAGCCCTTCGGTCTTCATAATGTCCGTATGACGAGCGCTGCCGTGATCGAAAGGATTGATGCCCATCGCCACGCCCTCGGGATTCTTGTGTACCAGCAGGTCAAAGCCATAGGCGTTGGCCGTGCGGTCTCGGAACTCGTACATTTCGCGGAACTTCCAGCCGGTATCGACATGAAGTAGCGGGAAGGGCAGTCGGCCCGGGTAGAAGGCTTTGCGTGCCAGATGCAGCATCACCGATGAGTCCTTGCCGATCGAATACAGCATGACCGGGTTATCAAATTCGGCAGCGACTTCGCGGATGATGTGGATGCTTTCGGCTTCGAGCTGTTGCAGATGAGTCAATCGGTTTGTCGTCATGATGATCCTCACGCAAGGTTGACCAGAGGAACGTTCTGGAGGTCGAGTCGGTAGGGCGTTCTGAACCACGCCAGTTCATCGTGAAGCGTCACGACTTCGCCGATCACCAGCAGGGCGGGGCGTTCGGCTTCGGCAGCAAGCGCTGCCAGTTGATCGAGGCGGCCAAGCCGCACTTTCTGGTCGGCACGGGTCGCATTGCTGATGACGGCCACGGGCGTGCTGGCATGGCGGCCGTGGCGGATCAGCTGTGCCGAGATTTCAGCCGCTTTGACCGTGCCCATGTAGATCGCCAGCGTCTGGTGGTGGCGCGCAAGGTCCTGCCAGTCAGGTGCATCAGTACTGTCGCAGCGATGACCGGTCATAAACATCACGTTTTGAGCATGTTCGCGATGTGTCAGCGGGATGCCCGCATAGGTCGTAGCGGCTGAGGCTGCAGTGATGCCAGGTACCACCTGATAGGGAATGCCCGCGGCGCGGATGGCCTGCATCTCTTCACCACCACGGCCGAAAATTAGCGGGTCGCCACCTTTTAGGCGTACCACACGCTGCCCTTTGCGGGCTAAGCGGACGATCAGCTGGTTGATCTCATCCTGTGGCATGCTGTGGCAACCGGCTCGCTTGCCGGTGCAGATGCGCTGAGCATCGCGGCGTACCAGTTCCAGCACGTCAGCGCTGACCAATTGATCGAACAGCACCACGTCGGCCTGCTGAAGTTCTTGGAGCCCACGCAATGTCAGAAGACCGGCATCGCCGGGCCCGGCACCGACCAGAATAACTTCACCCTGCGGGGCTTCTACGGCGGCGGGGCTGGACAGAGCGTGCTCAAGCAGGCTTTCGGCATGTGCTTCTTCGCCCTGTGCTACGGCAGAGGCAAAGTCACCCTTGAAGGCTTTTTCCCAGAAACGGCGGCGGTCACTTATGCGACTGAAGCGCTGTTTGACGCGGTCGCGCCAGCGGCTGGCAATTTCCGCCATTGGGCCGAGGTGCATTGGCAGCAGCGATTCCAGACGTTCCCGTAGCGTACGCAGCAGCACGGGGGCCTTGCCTGCCGACGAAATGGCGATAGTGATGGGATCGCGGTCGATGATGGCCGGTACGATGAAACTGCAGTGCTGCGGTGCGTCAACGACATTGACCAAACGGTGGCGCGCGTCGGCGGCCTCCTTGACGGTCTGGTTGAGCGCATGGTCGTTAGTGGCGGCAATCACGAGGAACACGTCATCGATCAGCTCGGGAGAGAAATCGTGTGCGATCCAACGCAGCTCGCTGTGCGTTACGTGCGCCTGCATCTCATCGCTGAGTGTATGCGCAACGACCAGAATGTCGGCCTTGGCCTTGAGCAACAGCGTGACCTTGCGTGCGGCGACATCGCCACCGCCCACGATCAGCACGGGGCGTCCGTCAAGGTCAGCAAAAAGAGGGAAATGCGCCATGTGCTGTCTTTCCTGATGACGTGGCCCGCTGGCAGTGGGCCGAAAGAATGAAATCCGGGACTAGCGGCTGCCGTCGTCTTCGTGCAGACCGCATTCGCGCTTAAGGCCAAAGAAGCGAGTCTGCTCCTCGCTCATGCCGGGTTCCCATTTCTGGGTGGTATGTGTGTCGCCTACGGAGAAATAGCCTTCTTCCCTCAGCGGGTGATAGGGCAGATTGAAGGCTTCCAGATAGTAGTGCACGTCTTTGTTGGTCCAGTCGATGATGGGCAGCACCTTGAAGACGCCACGCTGGATCGACAGGATCGGAAGTTGGGCACGGCTGCTGGACTGGTCATGGCGCAGCCCGGCAAACCATGTACTGGCATTGAGTTCATCAAGCGCGCGGTTCAGCGGCTCGACTTTGTTGAGGTGGTTGTAGCGTTCAATTCCTTCGACACCGCCTTCCCACAGCTTTCCGTAGCGCGCCTCCTGCCAAGCGGCGGATAGCGTTGCACGGTACACCTTGAGGTTGAGGTGAAGGCGCTCGGTCAGCTGGTCAATGAAACGGTAGGTTTCAGGGAACAGATAGCCTGTATCCGTCAGGATGACGGGCGCATCAGGGCGTTGCTGAGTAACCAGATGCAGCATCACCGCTGACTGGATGCCGAAGCTTGAGGTCAGCACCTGCGTCTCGGGAAGGTGTTCGAGTGCCCATGCGACACGGCCCTTGGCATCAAGCGTCGCCAGATGGCGGTTGGCATCGGCCAGCGCTTGGGCCTGTGCCTCGCGTGGCTCAGTGCTCAGCGCGGCAAGATCAGAAGAAGTGAATGTTGTCATAAGGTCTCCTGCGCGATCATTACGGGCATCGACGATAAGGGTGAATACCATCCGATGGACGGCCTCGAACATTGGTGGAGGAGCCGCCAGCGCTGGCGACTCCTCGGTGGCCATTAGCCGTTGCTGACGTTCTCATCTGCATGGAAATCGATGGCAGCATCCTGTACCGGTACGACAATGCCCGCGCGGACGACGAAATCGCCGAAGCCTTCTCTAGGCTGACGCTCGGTGGCCCAGCGTCCGATCAGCGAGTCCAGTTCAGCCAAAATTTCCGGCGTCTGGACGTTCTCGCGGTAGAGGCGAGGGATGCGGTTGCCGACACGGTTACCACCGATATGCAGGTTGTAGCGCCCTGGGGCCTTGCCGACCAGTCCGACCTCGGCCAGCACGGCACGGCCGCAGTTGTTAGGGCATCCAGTGATGCGCGTGACAATGTACTCGTCACTGACGCCGTGTTTCGCCATCAGTGCATCCACATCATCAATGAATTGTGGTAGGTAGCGCTCGGCTTCGGCCATGGCCAGTGGGCAGGTTGGAAACGAGACGCAGGACATAGCGTTGAGGCGCAGCGGTGTCACATCGCGCATCAGGCCGTAGTCGCGTGCGATACGCTCGATCGTTGCTTTTTCTTCTTCCGGCACGCCTGCCACGATCAGGTTTTGGTTCGCCGTCAGACGGAAGTCGCCTTTGTGCACCTTGGCGATTTCGGCCACGCCCGTTTTGATCGGTAGCCCTGGGTGGTCGATTAGGCGTCCGCTTTCGATGAACAGCGTCAGGTGCCACTTATCGTCGATGCCCTTGACCCACCCGAAGCGATCGCCGCGTTCGGTGAATGTATATGGGCGGATTGGCTCGAAAGTGATGCCCGCACGGCGCTCCACTTCGGCGCGGAAGCGGTCAACGCCCACACGATTGAGGGTGTACTTGCTGCGTGCCTGGCGGCGATTGGTGCGGTCACCCCAGTCGCGCTGTGTGGTCACGACGGCCTCGGCCACTTTGATCGCATGCTCGGCAGGCAGGTAACCCACTTCGAGTGCCAAGCTCGGGAACGTGGACGTGTCGCCGTGGGTATAGGCCAGACCGCCTCCCAGCAGCAGGTTGAAGCCTACCAGATGCCCATTTTCGGCGATCGCGACGAAGTTCATGTCGTTGGCGTGCAGGTCGACATCGTTGAGCGGAGGAATGGCCACGGTCGTCTTGAACTTGCGCGGCAGATAGGTCGGGCCGAGGATTGGTTCTTCGTCGGTCGTCGCGACTTTTTCCTTATCGAGCCAGATTTCGGCATAGGCGCGGGTCTTCGGCAGCAGGTGCTCGGAGATGCGTGCCGCCAATGCATAGGCTTCGGCGTGCAGTTCGGACTCAATCGGGTTTGACGTGCACATCACGTTGCGGTTGACGTCGTTCGCGGTAGCAATTGAATCCAGTCCCATCTCGTGCAGCATCTGGTGAACCGACTTCAGATCACCTTTCAGGATGCCGTGAAACTGGAACGTTTGACGGTTGGTTAGGCGAATGCTGCCGTACAGCGTTTTGGCGCTGGCGTATTCGTCAATCTTCAGCCAATGCTGTGGCGAGATGATTCCCCCCGGCAAACGGCAGCGGATCATCATGGCGTGACGTGGTTCGAGCTTCTCTTCTTCGCGCTCGCGGCGAATATCACGGTCATCCTGCTGATACATGCCGTGAAAGCGGATCAGCATGAAGTTGTCGCCGCGGAAACCGCCGGTCAGGCCGTCTTTGAGATCGTCGGCAATAGTGCCACGCAGGAAGTTGCTTTCCCGTTTCATCCGTTCGGCATCGGACAGCGGTGCATCGACGATCAGCGGACCTTCGTAACGTTTGCTCATCAGTAGACGTCTCTCTGGTAGCGGCGCTCGGAGCGAAGCGTCGTCAGGTAATCGTCGGCGTCCTCGGCTGAGAGGCCGCCATGCTGTTGGATGATGCCAAGCAGCGCGCTATCCACATCGCGGGCCATCCGCGAAGCATCGCCACAGACATACAGGTGGGCGCCATCCTGCAGCCACTGCCAGACATCGGCTCCCTGTTCGCGCAGTTTGTCCTGCACATAGACCTTCTGGGCTTGATCGCGCGACCAGGCCAGGTCAATGCGGTTGAGCACGCCATCCTTGACGTATTGCTGCCATTCCACCTGATACAGGAAGTCTTCCAGAAAATGCGGGTTGCCGAAGAACAGCCAGTTGGGTCCGCTGGCGTTGTCTGTGGCACGCTGCTGGATGAAGGCACGGAACGGTGCGACGCCAGTGCCCGGACCGATCATGATGACCGGTGTAGTGGGGTCTTCCGGCAGGCGGAAATTATCATTGTGTTCGATGAATACGCGTACCTTGTCGTCTTCCGTCAAGCGGCTGAGATAGCCGGAAGCACCACCACGGCGTTCGTGGTCGTCGATGACATAGCGGACAACCCCGACCGTGATATGGACTTCATCGTCGGTTTCGGCCTGAGAGGATGAGATGGAGTACAGGCGTGGTGCCAGCGGTCGCAGCCAGCTGACCAGCGTTGCCGCGTCGATGGGGTGAGACAGCGGATGTTGGCGGAGCATGTCGATAGGAGATGTCGAGTCGGCATACGCCTGCAGCGCCGGACGGCCTTCGCGTACCCGTGCCGCCAGTTCATCATCGCCGGCAACGCTGGCATATCGCTCAATCAGGCGCGTGCTATTGACGGTCAGTTCGAACTGGCGCAGCAGCGCTTCACGCAGCGACAGAGTCTGGTCCTGAACGCTGACCGGTTCTTCACCGGAGAGCGCTGTGACGGACAGCCATTCATCGACCAACGCAGGATCGTTTTCGTACCACACGCCGAGCGCATCGCCGGGGGTGTAGGTCAGGCCCGAGCCGCTCAAGTCAATTTCAATATGGCGGACATCGCGGTCGGAGCTGCGCCCTGTAATTTTTTGGTTGACCAGAATAGAGGCTTCGAACGGCGTGTCGCGGTGCCAAGCAGAGGCGGCAAGCGGCGTCACTGACGATGCCGACGTGGTTACCGATGCAGTGCTTGCGCTGTTGCTCGCGACGTGCTGCTTGAGTATGTCCAGTACCTGCCCACGCCATTCACGAGCGATGTCATCGTAGTCCACGTCGGCATCTACGCGCGGCAGCAGGCGAGAAGCGCCGAGCGCTTCAAGTCGCTGATCGATGTCCTTGCCTGCCTGACAGAAGTGCGTGTAGGTGCTGTCGCCCAGCCCCAGCACTGCAAAATGCAGCTGATTGAGAGAGGGGGCTTTCTTAGAGGCGAGGAACTTAAAGAAGGCAAAGGCTTCTTCCGGCGGTTCGCCTTCACCCTGTGTCGATGTAACGACGATGACATACTGCTCGTTTGCCAGTGCCTTGGGTTTGTACTCGCTGACGGGGGTATGCGTCACCGTCAGGCCGGCACTGCTGAGTTCGTCGTGCAGCTGCTGCGCAACATGGCGCGCATTACCGGTCTGAGACGCTGACAGCAGGGTGATCGTGACGGGGGCAGCGGCGGCCGGCACCGCGCTGGCGGGTTCGCCTTGGCTCTGGGTCGATAGCGGCGTCTGGCCAGACTGACTGACCCCCCACAGATATCCCGAGAGCCAAGCCTTCGACTGATCGTTCAGACCGTCGATGATGTCATGCAGCGCCTTGAGCTGCTGTTCGTTCAGAGGTGAAATTGGCATCAATATGCACCCTTCATGAGTGGCGACGGCGCAGGCATAGTGCGGTGCGACAGGAAATTGAAGTGACTTTTCTGCAGTGTGATAACAGTGTCAGTAAATTGCCTATGCGCCGTCAAAGAATGATTGCTTATATGGATAGTTACAATCATTGGACATGTATAGATCGTCCGAGCATATGCTCCTTACGCCCAGCACCATCAATAAGAAGTAACGGTACGATACGCCTGAGCAAAAACAATGGGAAGTGCAGGATATCACACGAGGTAACTGCCGCTATGGCGCGGTTGGTAGCCGTTCTCCTACCTGTGCTAATGGACATAGTGATAAGGGTTATGCCCTTCGCAGAGCGCCACGGCTCGCTGATAGATGCATTGTCTTATTGTTATGAGTACGGCTGTTTATTTGTAGTAGGAAGATATTGTGATGATCGGGTTATTCATACTGATACATACATTTTATATATGCCTGCGCGAAGTTATTTAGTTGTTATAAGTTGGGGCGAATAATTTTTTATATGTAGGTGGCTTACGCAGTGCTCTATAAAGCCTGCTGTGTCGATGGGGTCATCACAGTACTGACATGGGAAAGGGAAACGCTGAAGGGGGACGCCTGCGGTGCCGCTTCTCGCGCGGGGAGGCTTGGCGACATCAACCACTGTGGCCTGAATTACCATCAGTATTGCGTCACACAGCGCCGGTTGTAAGTGTTCTGAAGGTGGGGCTTTCTATAGCGGTATCGTCATGAAATAGTGGGTAGGAAAATCCGAGGATCGCTATAAATACCTACTTTCTTGGAGGGTAATTATCGTGACGGTACGTTGAAAAGGAGGCCTAATTATAAGGCAGCGAAGATAGGCGCTTTGACGTATCTAATCATCCGCCTTGCCAGCAATGCAATGTGACCGTTGAGGCTACGGTGTTGCGCCGTATTGGCCGATGAATCTGCTTGAAGTGGTGCCAAGGTGGCGGCGTGGGCGCAGTGGTATGGACGATGTTTTACCCTGTGTGATTAGACCGTTACGCTTGTAGTGCCCCCATATCGTGGCAGGGCCCTAGTGTGCAATGGCATGATAATGTTGCGTGCCATGATGAGATTGGACTCGGGCGTGCAGGTATAGGCACGATGCAGCACGAGCGAGGCCTGGGGGCGCTATTGGCACCACTACAGGGGGTCACCAAGGTTGAAAGGGGCGTTTGGTGGGAAGCCCGGGGTCTTGGGCTTGATCATGTGCTTGGGCGGAGTGATAGACAAGACCGTCAGATGTGCCCGGTGATATGTTGTGCACTTGGTGGCAAGGGGCGTGACTCTGCGCCAGATCCGTTAAGTTTGATTTACAGCACGTTGCCTGCACATTGGGGTCTTATTAGGCTCGCATGGCCTATCCGCTCTATGGGCAGGGGAGTGCACTATGCTGGTAGGACACAGCGATGAACGCTGTGTCGCCAACGATAATGATATGACCGCTAAGCAGGAGAGTCTTACTGTGGAAAATACGCTTCAGGTGCCCGGCTGGGTCTGGGGTGTCACGTTATTGGTGACGCTGGGCCTGTTTATCTTTGATTTCGTGGCGCACGTGCGTAAACCTCACGCCCCCACCTTGAAGGAATCTGCCGTTTGGTCGGCCTTCTTCATCGCGTTGGCCATTCTGTTCGGGATTGGGCTGACGTGGCTGACCGGGCCGACGCACGGCGGTGAGTTCTTCGCTGGGTTTGTGACCGAGAAGAGCCTGTCCGTCGACAACCTGTTCGTCTTCGCCCTCATCATGGCCAAGTTCTCGATTCCTCCACGCTTCCAGCAGAAGGCGCTGCTGATCGGGGTCGGAATGGCATTGGTGATGCGTGGCGGTCTGATTGCCTTGGGTGCGGCAGCGCTTGAACGCTACAGCTGGCTGTTCTATCTGTTTGGGCTGTTCCTGCTCTATAGCGCCGTCAAACTGATTATCGAGCACTTCGCACATAACGATGACAGCGAAGAGATGCCGAAGATCCTCGTATGGTTGCAGCGTTGGCTACCGATCAGTGACAAAGTCGACAGTCCGCATCTGTTGGAGCATCAGACCGATGCGCAAGGGCGTCGGCGCTGGGTCGCTACCCCAATTATGGCGGTGGTGATCGCGCTGGGTATCACCGATCTGCTGTTTGCTTTCGACTCCATACCGGCGATCTATGGCCTGACGTCGTCGGCCTATATCGTGTTCACTGCTAACGCGTTTGCTTTGCTGGGGCTGATTCAGCTGTACTTCCTGCTGCACGGCCTGATGTCGAAGCTGACCTATCTGGGCGTAGGGCTGTCATGCCTGCTGGCCTTCATCGGCGTCAAACTGGTACTGCATGCTTTGCACCAGAACACACTGCCGTTCATCAACGACGGTCAGCCGCTGCATGGTGTACCCGATATCGGTACCGGCCTATCACTGTCGATCATCGGTGTGATTCTGGGACTCACCGTGATGGCTAGCCTGATCAAGGGGCGCCAGCAAGCGTAACGCCCTCGCGTTTGGGCCGTAGGCCTCAGCGTATGCTGTGCCAGCAGCACAAGCCATTACGCAAACGTCAAAAAGGCCGGTGCTTTGCATCGGCCTTTCTGTATCCTCATCCCTAAGGCACTACGGTGAGCGATAAGGAGGCCTGTTCAGGAAACGGTGTCATCCCGTTGTGAGGGGCAGTGTCAGCGCAGACTTTCGATGGGCAGGTGGGCCATTGTCGGCTCTTGCTTCGATCAGGCCGTTCCTTCCGGTGTGGCGTACCGGATATCCGTGATCAGCCACGTTCGAGGGCCTTCTGGGGTCTGCACATTCACCTCGTCATCCAGTGTTTTACCGAGCAGTGCGCGCGACAGAGGCGCGTCAATGCTGATCCAGTGCCGCTTGTTATCCGTCTCATCTGGCCCCACTATACGGATATTCAGTTCCTCTCCTGCATCGCTGTCGAGGTCTTCGAGTGTTACCCATGCACTGAAGAAGACGCGGTCACGCTGGGCGGGTAGCCGGTCGACCACCTTCAGTGCATCAAGGCGCTTGCCTAGGTAACGAATGCGGCTCAGCGTGCGATTCAGCTCTCGTTTGTTATAGGTGTAATCCGCATTTTCGCTGCGGTCGCCCTGTGCGGCGGCTTCGGCCACTTTCTGTGATATCAGCGGGCGGCGCTCGTAGCGCAGGTGCTCATAGAGCGAGTGCATGCGTTGAAAGCCTTCCGGCGTGATCAGATCCGTCTTGTGCTCTTGGCGAGGGTCCTTGGCGGGATCGCGCCAGCGGGTCATATTGCGGCCTTTCATGGTGAGCTTCCTTGTCTGTCTCCGTCTGTTTCGGGCATGTCCCTGTTCCGGAGCTTGTCAAAATAGCAAAAGACGATCGGTGCAAGAAAGCATCGGCGTGCACGCAAGGGGCATTGAATTCATCGACGGTCGCGGGCATGTTATGCCTTCGTTATTGGGCCCGCGTTCGCCGCCTGTCGTAGAAGGGCACCGTCTTTTGCCCACGTTATTGGATAAGGCTCAATGAAGAGCCTGTAGGGAGAAGCTTCATGAGTACGGAATCCTCATCGGACGCACGTCTTGATGTGACCTACGGCGTCGATGACTATCAGGATCAAGGTGGAGAAACGCTCTATAAAGGCTTCTTCACCTTCGAGCGGCGTCACTACCGCTATCGTCGCTTCGACGGCGGCTGGAGCGATACCGTTGACCGCGAAGTTCATGTTCGCCCCGATGCCGTAGGCGTGCTGCTGTATGACCCTAAGCGCGATGTTGTGGTGTTAGTCGAACAGATTCGTGCCGGGATCGTGGCGCGGCTTGCACACGGTCAGAGCGCCCACTCGCCGTGGCTGCTAGAACCGGTAGCCGGGCTTATCGACCGTGATGAAACGCCGGAAGAAGTAGCGCGCCGCGAAGCAGAAGAAGAAGCCAACTGCAAGGTCACCGAGCTGATCCCACTGTACCGCTACTACACCAGCCCTGGGGCATCCTGCGAGCAGTTCTACCTGTTCTGTGCGCTGGTCGACAGCGCGCCGTTGGGCGGCATCCATGGGCTGGAAGAAGAGAACGAAGATATCCGTGTCCGCACCTTCTCTTTCACTGACATCAGCGAGATGATGAAGAACGGCCGGATTGACAATGCCATGGCCTTGATCAGCTTGCAGTGGTTGGCCGCCGAGCGGTCGAGTCTGCGAGCCAGGAGTTGATATGACACGACGCGCCTACACCACCGATCTTCGCAGCCTACAGAAGGAATGCGCGAGCAATTTCTTCCGGCTGGAGCGTCTGTTGGGCGATCATGAGGCGGGCGATGAGCGGGTGATCGCCCTCGCCGACGAATATCGTCACTTCGGGCTGCTTCATGTGGAGGTGCTCGAACGCGCGCCCTATACCACCATGCTGCGCATCACGCAGCGTGGTGTGCTTGATCATTTGATGGAAGTGCCGTGTATGCGCGTGCACATGTACCACGATGTCAGTCTTGCCGAAGTGACGGATTTTCAGCGTCAGCGCCATTTCCAAGGGCGTTACCGCTATCCCAACCCCTATATGCATCAGCCTGACGAAAAGTTGCAGCTCAACCGATTCCTTGGGGAGTGGCTGACGCATGCGCTTGAGCACGGCATGGTGGTGGAAGCGCCATCGCTAGGATAGGATGAGCCCTTTATCGCTAACTGCCCGTTAAGCCACTTCTTTTTGAGTGAAGCATCAGGCGGCATGCCATCGCGGCATGCGGTCACGCTACGGCTGTTGTCTTTGTGTACGCAGCGGTAGCATCAGAAACACCTTCAGGAGGGTATTTATGCGCATAGTGCAGCTGTCCGACATACATCTGCTGGCAGATACAGAAGGTCAGGTAAGAGGTCATTATCCGGACTGGCACGCACAGGTCGTACTGGGCAAGGTGCCCGAGTATGCCCCTGACCATATCGTGGTCGTGGGCGATATCAGCGACGATGGTTCCGAAGCGTCATACGAACGCGCAAAACGGTACCTCAATGGGTGTGGCGTGCCTTGGAGCTGGCTGCCCGGCAACCACGATGCCGAACCGCCCATGTCGACGTTTGCGCCGATGGCGGCGGCCGTTGATCTGGGGCCGGTCGAACTGCTGCAGCTGGATAGCCATATCAATGATGAAGGGCATGAAGAAGGTCATCTGGGCGAAGATCAGCTGCAGTGGCTCGACGAGCGTCTGCGCGTTACGACGCGCCCAGTGATCGTAGCACTGCATCATCCGCCGTTGCTGCTGCCGTCGCGCTGGATGAACGATATCGCGCTGGAAGATCGCGATTCGCTGTGGGAAATCCTCGACGATTACCCGCATGTGCGCGGCGTGCTGGCCGGCCATATCCACTATCCGCTGGATGAAGAGCGCGATGGCGTGCGCGTACTGACCGCGCCAGCCGTTATCGACCAGTTCACGCCGGGAAGCGATGTTTTTGAGGTGGATGAACAGGCGTTGCCGGGGTTCCGCATCATTGACGTCAGCGATGCCACCGGTGAAATCGAACATACGGAAGTGGTGCGCGTCAGCATCCCTGACCGTGACAGCGGTGATGCATCAGCAGCAGTGGCATCAAGCGAAAATGAACAAGAGGATGCGGCTCACGCCATCGCCGAGGGCGATGCGCAGGCATGATCTGACGATGATGCCTTGTCTCCACGGCCTGCGTGAGAACGTGTACACCGGGTGATGAGGACAGAAGGCAAGCGGGGCGTATCGAGCGGCCTGTCGAATCGAACTGTACCGTGCGCATTGCGCAGCGAGTCAGTCGGTTCGGCAGGCCGTCTGCGTTATGGTCACCGCGCTGCTGGCGGTCATGCCCATTAGCTTTGCCCCAGCTGTTGAACGGCGTTTATGGGCAGCGCGGCAGGGGGTTACTGTGCTATTGTGCCAGCGACAAGCCACCGCATGGGGCGCATATGTCGCACCCCTTGGGGATACACACGCTACCCTCAGCGTTCTAATGTAGGCGCCAGATCAACGAGCAGGTCGTTGGGCAACGATGACGGCACGGCGGGGGGCGGGATAGCCTTCCACCGTCAGGCTGGCATCGTCGGGATCGAGGAAATCGTTGAGCGACTGGAACGTCATCCAGTCAGTGCGACGCTGCTCTTCCGATGTGGTCAGTGCTTCGTCGACGACGCGCGCATTTTCGAAACCACAGCGGGACAGCCAGTGGCACAGTGCCTGTGTCGACGGCAAAAAGTAGACGTTAGGCATCTGCGCGTAGCGTTCGCCGGGCATTAGCACAGTATGTTCATCGCCTTCCACGACCAGGGTTTCCAGCACCAGTTCGCCGCCCGGGCGCAGTGCAGCGAGCAGCTGCATCAGATGGCCCAACGGGTCACGGCGGTGGTAGAACACCCCCATCGAAAAGACGGTGTCGAACCAGCTCAGCTGTTCAGGCACGTCTTCAATACCGACGGGCAGTAGGTGAACGCGATTGCCCTGCGGGTGGTCGCCGATGAAATGGCGCACGGCTTGAAACTGGTAGAAGAAACGTGGCGAAGGGTCGATAACCAGTACGAACGAGGCACCTTCTCCTGCCATGCGCCAGCCGTGATAGCCGTTGCCACCGCCCACGTCGAGCACTCGACGTCCGGCTAGCGGGCTGATGTGCGGTTGGACACGCTGCCATTTAAGATCCGAGCGCCACTCGGTGTCGATGTCCGTGCCGCACAGTGAATACGGCCCTTTGCGCCACGGCATCAGCGAGCGCAGCAAACTGTGTGCTCGCGCCTGATCGCCGGGTGGCAGTTCAGCCTCGACGGTGACTGCATCGCGGTCGAGGGCGACCGTGCGCGAGGCGGGAATGGGCGGCAGCTTGGCGACCGCGCTTTCCCAGCCGGGCAGGTCACCGTGGCGCTTGCGATCGAGTCCATCGGCCAGCTGCTGGGGCAGGCGCGCCAGCCAGTCTACGAGGCCATGCTCGACGAAGGCGTTATAGAGCGCCTGATGGGAGAGGGGTAAGATGGTGTGGGGCATGCTTATTCCTTGAACGCGATCAGCGAAGCGAAATTCAGGTACTGGAACCAGGTGAAGTGGCGAACAAAGCCTGCTTCTGCCAGGCGAGCATGGTGGGCTGACAGTGTGTCCGTCCGCATGACGTCTTCTAGCGCCGTTCGTTTTTGACTGATTTCGAGATCGGAATAGCCATTGGCACGTTTGAAGTCATGGTGAAGGGCATACAGGATGCGTTCCGCCTCAGGATCATCACAGGTGATCTTCTCGGAAAGAATCAGTATTCCCCCCGGCTTAAGGGCGTGATGCAGTCGCGATATCACGAGCAGTCGCTGCTCTGGCGGCAAAAACTGCAGCGTGAAGTTGATGATGATCATGTCCGACGGCTTCAGTTCAAGCGTGCAGATATCGCCCTCGATCAACCGTATGCGTTCGAAGGCCTCGACCGGCAGATGAGTTTCGAGATGCTGCCGGGCTTGAGCGATCATGGCCGGCGATAGATCGACGGCGGTGATGTCCGGTACGCGACCTTCGAGTTGCTGGCACAGCGCCAGCGTTGCTGCACCGTGGGAGCAGCCCAGATCGTAGACATGAGCCTGCTCGGGCAGATAGCGGCGTGCCATCACGCCCACCATGGCGGTGATCTGACCGTAGCCGGGTACCGACCGGCTGATCATGTCAGGAAAACAGGCCGCGACCTTTTCGTCGAACGAAAAGCGCGCGATAGCGTCCTGGGGTGTGGCAAAAAGCGAGTCGTGGGGCATGTCTTTATCCATCGACATAGGACGTCGCGACGCAGTACGCCAGCAATGGCGTCCGCCTGAAGTCAGGCAGTCCGACGACCTCTGGAACATGGGAACAGGGCAATTGCCGTGGGGTGCCACGGGGGTTGCCGGGTCGTGCTCCTTGGAGCATGGCTGTGCATTCTACCCTGCAGGACAGCGCGGGGACACAGACAGCCGGAGTCCTTTCCGGTAGCGATATATCAATTCTGGTTCTTGGAGAGTCAATTTATGTCGATCACCCAAACATCCGCATGGCAAGCGCTCAAAGACCACGCAGAGCACGGTATGCGCGATGTGCACATCAAATCCCTGTTTGCTGAAGGTGCACGTTTCAACGATTTCTCCCGTGAAGGCGCAGGCCTGCTGCTGGATTTCTCCAAGCAGCGCGTGAGCAAGGAAACCGTCGAACTGCTGCTGGCGCTGGCGCGTGAAGCCGGTGTTGAACAGGCTATCGCTCAGCTGATGCGCGGTGATCGCATCAACACCACCGAAGACCGCTCGGCGCTGCATACCGCACTGCGTCTGCCGGCCGATGACGAACTGCAGGTTGGCGACCAGAACGTCGTGGCTGACGTTCACGCTGCTCTGGCGGACATGGAGCGACTGGTCAAGTCACTGCACAACGGTGAATGGAAAGGCGTGACCGGCAAGCAGATCACTGACGTGGTCAACTTGGGCGTCGGCGGTTCCGACCTCGGTCCGTTGATGGTGTCTACTGCGCTGGAAGGTTTTGAACCGGCTGGCGTCAAACACATCAACATCCACTTTGCGTCTACCATCGACGGTACTCAGCTGGCCGATATTCTGCCGACGCTGAACCCGGAAACGACGCTGTTCGTCTACTCCTCTAAATCTTTCGGCACCATCGACACCAAAGCCAACGCCGATACCGCACTGGTATGGCTGGGCGAAGGCACAGGCAAAACCGAAAAAGAAATCAAGGCTCAGCACTTCATTGGTGTGTCTACTCAGACAGCCAAAATGGATGAATGGGGCTTTGCTCCGGCTCACCAGCTCAAGTTCTGGGATTGGGTCGGCGGTCGCTACTCCCTGTGGAGCGCCATCGGTTTCGCCATCGCGCTGAAGATCGGCATGGACAACTTCCGTCGTCTGCTGTCTGGTGCGCATGCGATGGACGAGCACTTCCGCCATACACCGCTCGAAAACAACCTGCCGGTGCTGTTCGGTCTGCTGGGCATTTGGAACACTGACTTCCTCGATATCCGCTCTCTGGCCGTACTGCCGTACGATGGCCGTCTGCGCTATCTGCCGGGCTACTTCCAGCAGCTCGAAATGGAATCCAACGGTAAATCCGTTACTAACGACGGCAAGATCGTTGACTACTCTACTTGCCCGGTACTGTGGGGTGAAGTGGGCCCGAACGGCCAGCACGCGTTCTACCAGCTGCTGCACCAAGGCACGCAGTCGGTCGCCTGTGACTTCATCGCGCCGATCAATCGCTACGATGAAATCGAAGACGAAGGCCTGCGCGAAAGCTTCAAGACTCAGCACCGTCTGGCGCTGGCCAACTGCTTTGCACAGTCCCGCGTACTGATGCTGGGTAACGACGCGATCCGCGACCAGGGCGAAACGCCGTACTACAAACGCTATGCCGGTAACCAGCCGTCCAGCACCATTCTGGTCGATCGCATCGCACCGGAAACGCTGGGTGCATTGATTGCCCTGTACGAACACAAGGTTTTCGTTCAAGGCATCATCTGGAACATCAACTCCTTCGACCAGTGGGGCGTTGAGCTCGGCAAGAAAATTGCGCTTGAAGCTGACGGCATTCTGGCCAGCGGCAAAGGCGTCGACTCTCTGGACGATTCCAGCAATCACCTCATCCAGAAAGTACTGGCCGGTCAGACAGCTCGCTGATCTTGCCACGCCACATGCTCGGTTAGGTACACTGTATACATATACATGTTGTGCTGCGTAGGGTATGATAACTGCCATTATTGGCGGTGACTCCAGGCGCACTTCCTTAGCGGGGAGTGCGCCTGTGTTGTGACGGCAACGTCCACCATGCATCATGAGCGAGAAGCACTATGTCCGTTAAAAGCGTGCTGTTTCTGCACGGCTTCAACAGCCATCCCCGTACCTTCAAAGCGCTCGTGACCCAGGAAGCCTGTCGTGAACTGGCTCATCCTCCCGAATTCTCTGCGCCTGTGCTGTCCAGTTCGCCTATGCAGGCACTGGCACAGGCCGAAGCCGCGCTGCGCGCGCTGACACCTCCCTCGTTGGTGATCGGTAGCTCTTTAGGCGGTTTTCTTGCACTCTGCCTAGCAGAACGGCATCCTCTGTCAGCCATTGTCCTTTTAAATCCGGCACTTGACCCGCTTCGCTTCGTGCAGTCGCAAATGGGCGAGCGCTTCGACAACCCGGTCACCGGCGAGCAGATTGAGATCACTCCGGCCATGCAGCAAGAGCTACACGCGCTGTCACTGAAGCCTCCGCGGCACCCTGAGCGCATCATGGCGCTGCTGGGCGGACGCGATGAGGTCATTGATCATCGGCACACGCGTCAGTGGTTGGCGAACTGCACCCTGATAGATTGTCCTGACGACGATCACACGTTGCTCTCCTATCCTGAATACGTAGCCCGCGTGCTGGCGTACAGTGGATTGAACGTGGCATCTGCCGCTGCGGCGTGAACCCTTGCGCGTCCTGCGTGTCAGCCAGAGTGGCGTTATGGCTTTTCTGCGTCCCGATTTCTGTCGATGTTCGCCATTGCGGACATCTTGTATTTTTCGAATCAGCTGTGAATCCACCTGACCCATGAGCCAATACAGTGCCAGTTCCATCGAGGTGCTTTCAGGTCTAGAGCCGGTGCGCAAGCGCCCGGGCATGTACACCGACACCTCGCGCCCCAACCATCTCGTTCAGGAAGTCGTCGATAACAGCGTGGATGAAGCGCTGGCGGGCTATGCCCATGACATTACCGTGCGTCTGCTGCCGGATGGCGCTATCGAGGTCACCGATGACGGTCGCGGTATGCCGACCGACATTCACCCCGAGCACGGCGTCAGCGGCATTGAGCTGATCCTGACCCGCTTGCATGCGGGGGGCAAGTTCTCCAACGACAACTACCGCTTCTCTGGTGGTTTGCACGGCGTTGGGGTCTCGGTCGTCAACGCGCTGTCCGAACGGCTTGAGGTCGAAGTGTGTCGCGGCGGCAAGCGCTTTGCTATCGCCTTTGCTAAGGGCGAGTGCATCGAGCCGCTGCGCGAGATCGGCACCTGTCCGAAGAAGCGTACCGGTACCGTGGTGCGTTTCTGGCCTGAAGCCTCTTATTTCGATTCACCCAAGGTTTCCGTTTCCCGTCTGCGTCACCTACTGCGCGCCAAGGCTGTGCTGTGTCCGGGGCTGAAGGTCACGTTGGAGGATGCCAGTGGTGCCACGGATGTCTGGCAGTTTGCCGATGGCCTGAAGGACTATATGGCACAGGCACTGGACGGCTACGAGCTACTGCCGCCCACGCCGTTTATGGGGCATACCGAAGACGACGAGCACCACGTTGACTGGGCCGTGCAGTGGCTGCCGGAAGGCGGTGAGGCGCTTCAGGAGTCCTACGTCAACCTCATCCCTACCCCGCAGGGGGGAACGCATGTCAATGGTCTGCGCAGCGGACTGCTGGATGCGCTGAAGGAGTTTTGTGAATACCGCAGCCTGCTGCCCAAGGGCATCAAGCTGACCGGTGACGATCTGTGGGAGCGGGTCGCGTTCGTGCTGTCGGTTAAGATGAACGACCCGCAGTTCGCAGGGCAGACCAAGGAACGCCTGTCGTCACGGGGCGTTGCCAATGCGGTGTCTACGGGCGTAAAGGATGCCTTTTCGCTGTGGCTGAACACGCATACTGCTGAAGCCGAGGCGCTTGCCGAGCTAGTGATCAGCGCGGCGCAGAAACGTCTGCGGGCATCGAAGAAAGTCGCGCGCAAGAAGGTGACTCAGGGGCCTGCGCTGCCCGGCAAGCTGGCCGACTGTTCCAGTCAAGACCCTGCTCAGTGCGAGCTGTTCTTGGTAGAAGGGGATTCCGCGGGCGGCAGTGCCAAGCAGGCTCGTTCGCGTGAAACTCAGGCGATTCTGCCACTGCGCGGCAAGATCCTAAACACGTGGGAAGTCGATTCTCAGGACGTGCTGGCTTCGCAGGAAATTCACGACATCGCCGTAGCGCTGGGGCTTGATCCTGGCAGCGATGACCTGACGCGCCTGCGCTATCACCGCGTTTGCATTCTGGCCGATGCCGACTCGGACGGCCTGCATATTGCCACGTTGCTCTGTGCGCTGTTCGTGCGCCACTTCCCGGCGCTGGTTCGCAGGGGGCATGTGCATGTGGCTATGCCGCCCCTCTACCGCATCGATTTGGGTAAAGAAGTGCACTATGCCCTTGATGAAAGCGAGCGTGATGTCATTCTCAAGAAACTGGCGCGTCGCAAGGGAACGCCTAACGTTCAGCGCTTTAAAGGGCTGGGTGAGATGAACCCGTTGCAGTTGCGTGAAACCACCATGGCTGCGGATACGCGACGTCTGGTACAGCTGACGCTGGAGGCCCCTTCCGAAACGATGGGGCTGATGGATAGGTTGCTGGCGAAGAAGCGGGCCAGCGATCGCCGTCACTGGCTGGAAGAGAACGGCAACATGGCGGATATCGAGGTATAAGCCCAGGCCTTGATGGCTTCATTACGTGGGGCTGCTGCGCGGTTGCCTTCCTTTATCAGGCACGCAGCAGGCCCCTTAGTTTCTGGTGGACGATTGCCGTCGCCGGGAACGTTTTTATCGCGATAGGTAAGTATATCCATGGCAAGTGACATTTCTGCGCCGGTGCAGGTTAAGGAAGGCGACGTCGAACGCCTGCCTCTGCACCGCTATACCGAAAAGGCGTATCTGGATTACGCCATGTACGTCATTCTTGATCGAGCACTGCCGGCCATTGGCGATGGCCTTAAACCGGTCCAGCGTCGCATCGTATACGCTATGAGCGAGCTGGCGCTTAGCGCCTCGGCCAAATACAAGAAGTCAGCGCGTACGGTTGGGGATGTACTCGGTAAGTTCCACCCTCATGGCGACAGCGCCTGCTACGAGGCCATGGTGCTGATGGCACAGCCGTTCAGCTATCGTTACCCGCTGGTCGATGGGCAGGGCAACTGGGGGAGTCCTGATGATCCCAAATCCTTTGCGGCGATGCGTTATACCGAATCGCGGCTGTCGCGCTTTGCTGAGGTGCTGCTGACCGAGCTCGGGCAGGGCACTGTGGACTGGGTGCCCAACTTCGATGGCACGCTGAATGAACCGGCGGTGCTGCCTGCCCGCTTGCCGCATGTACTGTTGAACGGTGGTTCTGGTATTGCGGTTGGGATGTCCACCGATATTCCGCCTCACAATGTGGGTGAAGTGGTGGCCGCCACGATTCATCGTCTCAAGCACCCCACGTGTTCTATCGATGACCTGTGCGAACACCTGCCCGCGCCGGACTTTCCCACTGGTGCTGAGATCGTCACTCCCCGCGACGAGCTGAGCGCGCTGTACCGCAAGGGACGCGGCTCGGTGAAGATGCGCGCACGCTACCATGTCGAAGAGGATGGTGAAGTCGTCATTACTGCGCTGCCGTATCAGGTGTCCGGCGCGCGCGTGCTGGAGCAAATCGCAGCACAAATGCAGGCCAAAAAGCTGCCGATGGTGAGCGACCTGCGTGACGAGTCTTCCCATGAGGAGCCGACGCGTCTGGTCATCGTTCCTCGCTCGCAGCGGGTTAACGTCGACGAGCTGATGGCTCACCTGTTTGCGACCACTGATCTTGAGAAGAGCCAGCGCGTCAACATGAACGTGATCGGACTGGATGGCCGTCCGCAGGTCATGTCCCTTGATGTTCTGCTTGATCAGTGGCTGACGTTCCGTCGCGAGACTGTGCGCCGCCGTTTGCAGCACCGTCTGGACAAGGTCGATGCACGTCTGCATATCCTGCAGGGGTTGTTGACTGCCTACCTCAATATCGATGAGGTGATCCGCATCGTCCGTGAAGAGGACGAACCGAAGGCTGCGCTAATGGCAAGTTTTGGGCTGTCCGATTTACAGGCCACCGCCATTCTTGAACTGCGTCTGCGCCATCTGGCCCGTCTGGAAGAATTCAAGCTCAAGGGTGAGCAGGATGAGCTTGAGAAAGAGCGCCAGCAGCTCATGAAATGGCTGGGCAGCGAACGCGAAATGACCAAGCTGATTGAGAAGGAGCTGCGCGAGGCGGCCAAGCAGTACGGTGATGAGCGCCGCTGCGAGCTGGTCAAGCGTAAGGAAGCTCGTGCGCTGTCAGAGGTCGAGCTGCTGGGTGCAGACCCCATTACCGTCGTGTTGTCCGAAAAGGGGTGGATTCGCAGTGCCAAGGGACATGATATCGACCCTGCCGGTTTGTCCTACAAGGCAGGCGATCAGTACCTCGCATCTGCTCGTGGTAAGACCAATCAAGCGCTGGTGCTGCTGGATGAAACCGGGCGCAGCTATTCTCTTGAAGCGCATACGCTGCCGTCGGCACGTGGTCAGGGCGAGCCAATTACTGGGCGCATTAATCCGCCTGCTGGCGTGCAGATGACGGCGGTTGTGTTGGATGACCTGCAAGCACGCTATCTGGTAGCCAGCGACGGTGGCTATGGTTTCATTGCACCGCTGGACGCGATGACGGCGCGCTCCCGCAAAGGGAAAGCCCTGCTGACGCTGCCGAAAGGCTGCGTGGCCTTGCCGCCGCGGGCGTGTCTGGGCGGCGAGCGTGTCGCGGTGGTGACGTCTTCTGGCCACCTGCTGATTTTCCCGCTGGCCGATTTGCCGGAAATGGCGAAGGGGAAAGGCACGCGCATGATCAGCATCAAAGGCAGCGATGCTGCCAACCGTGCTGACTACATCCGCGATCTGGTTGTCCTGCCAGAGGGGGCGACGCTGACCGTACACGCTGGTAAGCAAAAGCGCTGCTTTAGCAAGGCCGACCTCGAAGCGTATGAAGGGCCGATGGGGCGTCGCGGCAAGCCGCTGCCTAAGGGCTATCAAAAAGTGCGCTTTCTTGAGGTTATGCAGGACTGATCGGTCGCCGCAGGCGTTCGTTTAAAAACACGGCTCTTGCGCCAAATAGCGCAAGAGCCGTGTCGCTTTTAGACCGAGAGCGTCTCTCTCGGCGTGGCGTGTCATCGTTCACCGGCGGCATTTTTGTCACGGGACTTTGATCGTGGCACCGCGCCGCATGCCGTTACCATTATGAACACGGCGGAGGGTGCTGCAGGATCGAGCAACTTTCGGTAGTCTGGGACTTTCGGGCGCGAGCGTCCTGTATATCACGCTGCCTCTTTTCCTTTCTCATCCTATCATCGGCTGTGCTTATCGACGTGCGCGGCCATCGTCGGAGAGCTTGCATGACTCGTTATCTGCTGATTCAAGCCACTGGAGCTGCGCGTGCTGGTCAATTGGCCACGCTGGAAGAAACGCTAACCTCGCTGGGAATGCGCTGGCAGGACGTGCAGCAGCATGTGATGGCGGGGCGCACAACGCTAATGCTGCTACTTGAGAATAGCGATGAAGTGCTGTCGGCGCCGCAGCTGCAACGTCGCGTGGCGCCTGCGCTCGAACAGGCGGGGCTGGAGGGTACGGTCGAAGCGATCAGCGAAGCACAGTGGCGCGCATTGGCTTCCTATGCTGATCGTCAGATCATGACGGTGATGGGGCCGCGTCTGACGCCGGAAGCCATCGCTCAGGCCGAGCGTATGGCGCATCATCACGGCCTTACGACCGTATCCGTCGAGCGTCGCTCAGGCCGTCGTACCTTCGAGCAGGCAGATGGGATGGGGGAATGTGTCGAATTCGTGCTGCAGGGAGCTGCAGACATGGACGGACTGCGTCAGGAGGCATTGACGCTGGGGCAGGCATTCGGGGTGGATATCGTCTTCCAGCCTGCCGATCAGTGGCGCCATTGCCGCCGGTTGATCTGCTTTGACATGGACTCGACGCTGATCAAGACCGAGGTCATCAATGAGCTGGCTGAACGCCATGGCGTGCATGATCGCGTGGCTGATATCACCGAACGTGCCATGCGCGGCGAGCTGGATTTCCGCGAAAGCTTTACCCAACGTATGGCGATGCTGGAAGGGCTGGATCAGTCAGTGCTTGAGGAGATCGCCGCTCAGCTGCCGCTGATGGACGGTGCCGAGCACTTGTTTGCAGAACTCAAGCGATTGGGGTATCGCACCGCGATCTTGTCCGGCGGCTTTACCTGCTTTGCGAAGACGCTGCAGCAGCGACTTGGCATCGACGACGTTTATGCCAACGTGCTTGATATCGACGCCGAAGGCAAGGTGACGGGCAACGTGGTCGAGCCAATCGTCGATGCGCAGTGCAAAGCCGATACGCTACGAGCACTGGCCGAACAGCAAGGCATTACGTTAGAGCAGACGGTAGCCGTTGGCGATGGGGCTAACGACCTCAAAATGCTGGGCATCGCGGGGCTGGGGGTGGCATGGCATGCTAAGCCGAAGGTCAAGGCGCAGGCGCGTCAGGCCGTGTCAACCTTGGGGCTGGATGCCTTACTGTATCTGCTGGGACACGATGCACAGACACTGAACGCTTCTGCTTGACCACGGTGCTATGCCGCAGTGCAGCGCTCCTGCTCGCAGTCCGGTGGGATCAGGAGTATATTGCGGGAAGTCCATTGCTGTCCGGTGGTCACACCGCTCAGCGGCTTGGCTATAGGCCTTGACCAGCATCATCTTCTAGAGTGGTATCAGGGCTTGCCGCATGGACTCTTCGGCCGCGTCATGAACGCGGCCGTTGTGTATCTGTCAGACCCCCATCGTCTTTTCACACCCACCGTATCATCGTGCGCCATTCCGGCTATGCCAGGGTGAAGGTTGCCGTGGTAGTGGTCATTCTCAAGCGTCCGATGGTGCCCTGAGCTTCTGGAGCACGATCAATGAAAGTACATGCAAGGCGACTAATACCGCTGTTGGTCGCACTTGGCATCGCCCTCTGTCCCGTTCCTGAGGGACTGGCTTCCTATAGTTGGTATTTCTTTGCCATCTTCACCGGCTGCATCACTATGCTGATCACGGACGCTTTTCCCGGTGCCGTGTCTGGCTTGATCTGCGTATCGCTGGCCGCCGTACTGGCACCGTGGGCGCTGTTCTCCCCCGAACAGATGGCGGCACCGGGGTTCAAGGTTCACCAGCAGGCCTTCCAGTGGGCTGTCTCTGGGTTTTCCAACTCTGTGGTATGGATGATCCTTGGGGCCTTCATTCTGGCCCGAGGCTATGCTGTTACCGGTCTGGGGAGGCGCATTGCGCTATGGCTGGTCAAGACAATGGGGCACCATTCCCTTTCGCTGGGCTATGCGGTCATGCTGGCCGATCTTGTGCTGGCGCCCGCGACGCCTTCCAATACGGCCCGCAGCGGTGGCATCCTCTTTCCCATCATCGACAATCTTCCCCCGTTATTTGATTCCTATCCCAACAGCCCCAGTCGACGCCGCATTGGTACGTACCTGATGTGGACATCGCTGGCGTCATGCTGCGTCTCCTGCACGCTGTTCATGACCGCGATTTCGTCCAATCTGCTGGCCGTCGAGCGCGTCACACACATTACGGGTATCACCATTGGCTGGAGTGAATGGTTCATCGCGGCGGCTCCCGCCGGCATCATCATGGCCCTTTTAACGCCGCTAATGGGATATGTGTTCTGTCGGCCCGAAGTGACGGCTGGTCATGAAGTGGCCGAGTGGGCGCGTGAAGAACTGGGACGGATGGGGCGTATCCGGCGTGAAGAGATCGTGTTGACCGTGTTGATCGTAGGGGCACTGCTGCTGTGGATCTTCGGTGGGCGCTATATTGAACCGGCAATGGTTGGGCTGGTCGTTGGTGCGATTATGCTGATGACAGGCATCATTTCGTGGAACGATGTGCTGGAGTACAAGGCTGCCTGGAGTACGTTCTTCTGGTTCGCCATGCTGATTGCACTGGCATCGGGGCTGGATCAGGTCGGCTTTATCAGCTGGTTTGGTGAACGCTTCGGTCACTGCATCCAGAGCTGGTCGCCCCTTCAAGCCGTGCTGCTGATAACGATCGTTTTCTTTGTGCTGCACTATTTCTTTGCGGGTGCCACGACGCAGGTTATTGCGCTACTGCCTGCCTTTCTGGCGGCCGCACACTATATTCCGGGCATCGACATGCATTTCCTGATTCTGATGCTGGTGCCGACTATCGGTATTATGGGCATTCTGACGCCTTATGGAACGGGTCCCAGCCCTGTGTACTTTGGCAGTGGCTATATCCCCAGTGGTCAGGGCTGGCGTCTGGGGGCCATTTTCGGTGGGATTTATCTGGTGCTGTGGCTGGTCATTGGTATGCCGTGGATCGGCTGGTTGTGCGGAGCGCTCTGAACCGCAAGGTGTGAACGATAGTTCTGTGCTGAAAAAAGCCTGTTCTCCTAGAGAGCAGGCTTTTTTATGGTATTGAAGACAATCTTGGGAGAGTGCCGTTCGTCACGTTAGCGCAGTTGTATTCACTGCATTATGCGCTAGGGCATTGGCGTTCTGGCACTGTGATGGAGTCGCCAGTGCCGGTGCGCATTGACTATGTACCAGCACCCAGAGAAGAAAAAGGGGGATGCAGTGTGTTTGAAGTGGGGGAGTATCTGGCGAAGAGCCAGTAGGCAATAAAAAACCCCTCCGTCCGAAGAGGGAGGGGTTTTATGCTGCACTACTTCAGACGATCATTACGCGTTGTCTGAAGGCGTTTGCTGCTCGGCACGACGACGTTCACGCGGATCGTTGTGTGCACGACGGGAGCGACGCGGCAGCGCCAGCGGCTGATCGTCGGCAGCAGGTGCTGCAGATTTATCAGCCGTTGCTTCTTGCTGGGCAGGCTGCTCACGCTTCTCTTCAGCCTTCGGAGCAACAGGCTTGTCAGCCACTGCTTCCGGTTTTGCCGGCTGCTCATGCTTCTCTTCAGCCTTCGGAGTTGCAGGCTTGTCAGCGGCTACTTCCGGTTTGGTCGGCTGTTCGCGCTTCTCTTCAGCCTTCGGCGTTGCGGGCTTGTCAGCGGCTACTTCCGGTTTGGCGGGCTGTTCACGCTTCTCTTCAGCCTTCGGAGCAACAGGCTTGTCAGCTACTGCTTCCGGTTTGGCGGGCTGTTCACGCTTTTCTTCAGCCTTCGGAGCAACAGGCTTGTCAGCCACTGCTTCCGGTTTTGCCGGCTGCTCGCGCTTTTCTTCAGTCTTCGGCGTTGCAGGCTTATCAGCGGCTACTTCCGGTTTTGCCGGCTGTTCACGCTTTTCTTCAGCCTTCGGAGCAACAGGCTTGTCAGCTACTGCTTCCGGTTTTGCCGGCTGTTCGCGCTTCTCTTCAGCCTTCGGCGTTGCGGGCTTGTCAGCGGCTACTTCCGGTTTGGTCGGCTGCTCATGCTTCTCTTCAGCCTTCGGAGTTGCAGGCTTGTCAGCTACTGCTTCCGGTTTTGCCGGCTGCTCACGCTTTTCTTCAGCCTTCGGCGTTGCGGGTTTGTCAGCTACTGCTTCCGGTTTGGTCGGCTGTTCGCGCTTCTCTTCAGCCTTCGGAGTTGCCGGTTTATCAGCGTGTGCTGTTTCCGGACGTGAGCGACGTGGGCGAGAAGGTTTTGTTTCACCACGCTCGTTACCCGCCGCAGGTTGCTGCGCATCCTGAGATACTGCCGGGGCCTTGTTCGGTTCCAGAGTGGTCGTGTCGCGACCGAACGTATGGTAACGAGGCTGAGCGTTCTCGACATGCGCTTGCGCAATAGCCGGTGCCGATTTCTCTTCTGCCGTTTTGGCGGGGGCAGCGGATTTTGTATCTTCTGCTTTGGCCGGGGCTACCGTGTCCTGCGTCGCTGCTGCATCTTGGCTTTGCGGTGCAGCGCCTTCCTGCAGGCGTTGCTGTTCCGCTACGGCCTCAGGATTCAGTGCGTGCGTACGTGAACGCTGACGCGGATTGTTGCGTTTGCGTTTCGGTGCGCCATCGTTAGCTTTGTCCTCGGTATTGCTACGAGGCGCCTGTGTTGCAGCACTTTCAGTGGCAGTAGCTGTGGTTTCGGACGGCTGCTCGCTGCGATTGGCACGGCGGTTGTCGCGCTCCTGCGGCTGAGGCTTGTCGCTGTTTTGGGCATTGCGATTACGGCCGCGACGGTTGTCATCGCCGTTCTTCGCAGGGGCATCTGCTGCTGCGCTGGAACGGTTATCGTCCTGCTCGGGGCGGTTATTGCGACGCTCCTGACGGCGACGATTGCGCTCTTCCTGACGGTTGCGGGTGTTGCGTTTAGGCTGTTCCTGATCGCTATCGCTACGTTGGCTGTCCGCGTTGGCTTGCGGTGCCGAACGGCCGTTTTTGTCTTCACGTTGCTCACGTGCGGGTGCCGACGATTGTGCCTGCGGGCGTTCGCGACGAGCAGGTTTGCGGGATTCACTGCTGTTCTGCTTGCTGCTCTGCGGTTCGCGGGCTGTAGTGGCTGCGCTGTCCTTCTCCTGTTGAGAAGAAGAATCATCGCCGCTGAGCAGGCGATTGACACTGCGCATCAGGCGGGTCAGCAGCCCTGTGGCGTGGGCATCCATCTGCGGCTGTGCGGTGCTTGGCTGGGTCAGCGTGGTGGGCGCCGGTGCCGTGTGGGCAACTGTCTTGACGACTGCTTCTTCACGAGCGATCAGCACTTCACCGTGATCGTGGGCTTCCGGCGTTTTGTACTGTGTGTCGATCTCGTAGCTGGCCTTCGGTTCCTCATCGTCCATCTGGTCATCGCGCAGGCGCTCGACCTGGAAGTGAGGCGTGTCCATGTCCGGCTCGGGCAGCAGGATGACGTTGACGCTTTCGCGTTGTTCGATCTCAGCGATGGCGGCACGTTTCTCGTTGAGCAGGAACGTGGCGACCGGCACGGGCAGGACGGCACGAATCTGTGCGCTGCGGTCCTTCATGGCCTCTTCTTCGATCAGGCGCAGGACGGACAGCGACAGGGAGCGTACGTCACGGATAGTGCCCTGGCCGTTACAGCGCGGGCAGACCACGCCACTGGTTTCACCCAGCGATGGGCGCAGGCGCTGACGGGACATCTCCATCAGACCGAAACGCGAGATGCGGCCGATCTGTACGCGAGCGCGATCCAACTTGAGCGCTTCACGCATACGGTTTTCGACTTCGCGCTGGTTGCGGGCCGGCGACATGTCGATGAAGTCGATGACGACCAGACCACCGCTATCACGCAGACGCAGCTGGCGCGCGATCTCGTCGGCCGCCTCTAGGTTGGTCTGCAGGGCAGTTTCTTCGATATCACCGCCGCGCGTAGCGCGTGCCGAGTTGATGTCGATGGAGACCAGTGCTTCTGTGATGTCGATAACGATGGAACCGCCGGAGGGCAGTTTCACTTCACGCTGATAGGCCGTTTCGATCTGTGATTCGATCTGGAAGCGCGAGAACAGCGGCACTTCATCCTGATAGAGCTTGATGCGCGGCGCATAGGCCGGCATGACCTGCTGGACGAAGTTCATCGCGTCCTGATGGACGTCTTCGCTATCAATCAGCACTTCGCCGATGTCTTGACGCAGGTAGTCACGCATCGCGCGAATGATGACGTTCGATTCGCGATAGATGAGGAATGGCGCAGGCTGCTGGGCTGCGTCGGTGATCGCTTCCCAGACCTTGACCAGATAGTTAAGGTCCCACTGCAGCTCTTCCGTAGAACGCCCGATGCCAGCCGTACGGACGATGACGCCCATCTTGTCCGGGATAGTGAGGCCGTTCATGGCATCTTTCAGCTGTGCGCGATCCTCGCCCTCAATGCGGCGGGAGATGCCACCAGCACGCGGGTTGTTCGGCATCAGGACCAAGAAGCGGCCCGCTAGGCTGATGAAGGTCGTGAGGGCAGCACCCTTGTTGCCACGCTCTTCTTTGTCGACCTGAACGATGATCTCCTGACCTTCACGAATGACGTCACGGATATTAGGACGACCGTTGCCCGGATCCTTGAGGAAGTATTCGCGGGAGATTTCTTTGAGTGGCAGAAAACCGTGGCGTTCGGCACCAAAGTCGACGAACGCTGCTTCCAGACTGGGTTCGACGCGGGTGATGCGGGCGCGATAGATATTAGCCTTCTTCTGTTCGCGGGCACCCGACTCAATGTCGAGGTCGTAGAGGCGTTGGCCATCTACGAGCGCAACGCGCAGCTCTTCGGGCTGGGTTGCGTTGATGAGAATCCTTTTCATGATGTCTCGCTGACTCTTTCTTCTTGGTACCAAAGTCCAGAGAGTCGGCGAACCGTGTGATGCTGCGTGCTGTGCTCAGTGCATGTAGAGCGAGTGTCCTGCGCGTCTATCTGTCGGGTTCCCTGGTGGCTGGGGGTATGTCGTATCCAGCCGGTCTAAAGGAAGTGGGACGGACATGATAGGCAGTGTAGGTCATGTTGAGTACGGGATGGCATGGCAGAACATGTTGCGGAGACGCTGTTGACGGTCTTCCGGTTCTGCTGGCAGCCATCGGACACCTGGCATTGTCGATTCGGCGACGCCGGACCCGATACGGGTATGGGTGGAACCCGTCGTGTTTCGGGCAGTTCCATTGGGTGCCGTCCGGCTGATCGAATGCTGATCAAGCAGCGAGACGGCGTATAGTGCGGACCGCGAAGTAATGGCAATGCTCCATTGCGAGGTCTTGTCAGCCTCGATCGCGGATACCGCGTCCCGATCGCCATGATGCTGGCATCGGGACAGTATCGATTGCCTGTTGGAAAATTGTTGGACCTGCATGGATTTCGCGCAGGTGCAGTCGGGAAACATACAGAACAGCATGGTCCCAAGTAGGCATCAAGGAATATACCAACAAACCCAGAAACCGGCAATTTGATAAGCATCCGTTCCTGCACTGTAGTCAAAGAAGGGGGCCAGTGTCAGGGGGTGGACGGAGCGGGCAAGGCAAATATCGGCACCTTAAGCTGCCGCTGTACGGGCGAGCCATGTTAATCTTGCCGCTATCAAAGGTCATTGCCTGTGGGCATGACGGCAAGACACGTATTCGAGGAGACATGATGACCACAGGTCGACATGCAACACGTCCCACCCGTCCGGTTGCACCTGATGCCACCGATGAGTCACACCGCAGTGCCGGTCGTGAAGTCCAGTGGGTCGATATCGACGAAGGGCATGACGGTCAGCGGCTCGACAACTTTCTGATCACACATCTGAAAGGGGCACCGCGTGCTTTGGTCTACCGCATCATCCGCAAAGGCGAAGTGCGCGTTAATAAGAAACGTGCGAAGGCTGAAACCCGTCTTTCTTCTGGAGATCAGGTGCGCATTCCCCCTCTGCGTCTGGCGCCCGAGGAAGCTGTGCGTGAAGTGAGCGATAACCTTCGCGAGCTGCTAATGCGCAGTGTGATCGCTGAAACCGAAGAGTGGATGGTCGTCAACAAGCCCGCGGGGCTGGCCGTGCACGGCGGTAGCGGCGTGAAGATCGGTTTGATCGAAGCGTTGCGCCAAGTACGTACCGATCTGGGTTTCCTTGAGCTGGTGCACCGACTAGACCGCGACACGTCAGGCTGTCTGCTGTTGGCCAAATCGCGCAATGCGCTGGTGTTCCTCAATGAAGCGCTCAAAGCCAAGAAGATGGATAAACGCTATCTGGCCTTGGTAGAAGGTCGCTGGCCGGCACGTCGCGACTGGGTCAGTGCGCCGCTGGATCGCTACGATGCCGGTAACGGTGAGCGCCGCGTACGCGTCGATGACAACGGCAAGCGCTCGCGCACGCTGTTTGCCGTCCGTGAAACGTTCCCTAACGTGACACTGGTTGAGGCATCCCCTGTAACGGGGCGTACCCACCAGATTCGCGTGCACGCCGCTCATATCGGTCACGCGCTGATGGTAGATCGTAAGTACGGTACCGCTCAAGGGCAGAAGCTGGCTGCGGATATCGGGCTGGATCGGCTGTTTCTGCACGCGGCATCGTTGAGCTTTCCCGAGCCGAAAAGCGGCCGCACGGTCAATGTGAAGGCACGCCTAGCGCCCGAATTGGATGAAGCGCTGGACAGGCTTCGTCAGCAGCGCTGAAGCCACGCAGCATGTAGGAAAGAGCGTCGCAAGTTGTTCCAGGACGGTGGTATCAGCGGCGTTGGTCTGTACTCAATGAAAGCGTTGGAGATGATGAGATGAGTGAACACACTTCCGAATCGTCGCGTAACGAGCAGGCGACGCTGGCGCTGCTGTTGCAGCGCATGTTGAACGAGCAGCGCCGGGCGCGGCGAGGGCGCTGGATCTGGCGCGTGTTCAAGCTGCTGATGTTCATTGTCGTGGTGCTCTGGCTGTGTGGCGTTCTCGGGCGCGCACTCAGCAGTGGCGACGAGGAGGCGCGACCACACGTCGGACTGGTGCGCATCGACGGCGTGATCTCGCCGGATGACGATGCCAACGCCGATGCGCTCATCGGTGCGTTGGACGATGCGTGGGAAAATACGCATACCGTTTCCGTCGTTTTGCTGATCAACAGTCCGGGTGGAACACCGGTTCAGGCACAGCGGGTGTATGACGAGATCATGCGACTGCGTAAGTTGGGCGACAAGCCGATCGATGCGGTCATCGAAGACATGGGGGCCAGCGGTGCCTACTACATTGCTTCTGCCGCCGATCACATTTATGCCTCTTCATCGAGCCTTGTCGGGTCGATCGGCGTGATCTCCGCGGGTTTTGGTTATGACGAAGCCATGAAGAAAGTGGGTATCGAGCGTCGCGTCTATACGGCGGGCAGCAACAAGGACATGCTGGATCCGTTCCGTCCTGTCAGTGAGGAGCAGCGCGGGCACCTGCAAGCGGTATTGAACAGCACGCATCAGCGATTCATCGCTGACGTGAAGGCTGGACGCGGCGATCGTCTGCATGAAACGCCGGACATGTTCTCTGGGCTGGTCTGGAGCGGAGAGCAGGCCGTTGCGCTGGGGTTGGTCGATGAGCTGAAGAGCATTGATGTGCTGGTGCGCGAGAAGGTGGATGACCGCACGGCTGTCGTCGACTATACCGTCGAGCAACCGCTGTTTGATCGTATGTCGAAGCGACTTGGCGTTGCGGCGATGTCTGCGCTGGGCATTGATACGGCTTCATCATACAAACCGGTACGCGCGCAGTTGCCCTAGACCGTCGAGTGGGCTGAGAGCGCGTCATACTCTGGCCGCCATCAGATGGCGTCATCAAGATGAAAAGGCAGTCCTTTGTGGACTGCCTTTTTTGTTGTGCTTGTCATGCCGGTGCAAGACAGTGGCGGGTCAGAGAACGGTGGCGATAGGCTGGCCGTCGAGCCGCCTGTCTTTGTATTCACCTTTTCTCTAATATCGCTTCATCCTTTCTATTTATCTAGCTGACGTATTTCTTCAGTAGTGCATACAGAATGGCGGCTGTCTCGGTATCGACACGGCCATCGTAGCGTGCCGGTCTGAAGTGCATCTGAAAGCACACCACTAACATGGTGTAGTCGCTGGATGACAGTCCGCTGGGAACACTGTAGCCGTAGCGGGAAAACGACGTTTTCATGTCGTCGTCCGATGGCAGTCCCTCACGCTCGAAGCGCTGAGTGAACGCGGTGACATCCGCGGCGTCAGGCCATGCGCCGATTCCCGCTTCATAAAGGCGCTGCCACGGAAAGGCCGGGCCCGGATCGCGGCGGCGGGCCCAAGCGATATCGGCATGAGCCAATACCTGACGAGCGGTGATGGTGGGGTGGCGTGACAGGATGTCTTTGCAAAGTGCAATCGTCATCTGGATCTGCTGTTCGCTGAACGGTGGAAATGTCATGGCACCATCGGTGTTCCCCGAGGCCTGGTTGACGATCTCTATGCCGATCGACGTATCGTTGAGGTTGGTACGGCCTTGCCATTGGTTGACGCCTGCGTGCCATGCGCGACGATCTTCATCGACCAGCGCGAAGATACGATTGCCGCTGAAACCAGCCTGCAGGTAAGTCACTTCGTCAGGGTCGGGAATGACGTAGTGAACGCTTACGGTGGCAGCATCGTTTGCCAGATTGGTCATGCTCTGGCTGAAGTTTTCTGCCGTGTAGTGAAGGATGAGGAAGCGGATGCGCTCATCCTGTGTTGTGGTGCTGCGGTAGTGTTGGCTGTCAATGGGGTAGTCGGTGATGTTCACAAGGCGTGCCTCGAGCAGCAGAAGGATGAAAGGGGCAGACGGTGTCTGCCGCGTTTCCTATTTGACTGCCCGAAAACAAGGTGGACTTCATTTCCTGAGGTGTTACTGGTGTCATCACAGCTTGGGATAAGCAGTGACCTGCAGAATCGGTAGCGTCAGGTATACCGCGGGGAGAGTAGGTCGTAGCCCAGTGATTGCAGCATGTCGCACAGCTGGATCAACGGCAGTCCCAGCAGTGCGTTGGGGTCGCGACCGTCGAGAGCTGTAAACAGTGTGATCCCTAAGCCTTCCATTCTGAAGCTGCCCGCGCATTCCAAAGGCTGTTCGCGCTGGAGATAGCCTTCTATTTGAGCGTCTGTGAGCGAGCGGAACTGAACATCAAACGGTTCGACGGCACTCAACAAGCGGCGCTGACGGCCGTCATACACAGCGATACCGGTGTGAAAGCGAACGCGTTTGCCGGAACAGGCGGCAAGCTGGCGCCTAGCACTGTCGAGAGTGCCGGGCTTACCGACGGGCTGTTGGTCGAGAGCGCAGACCTGATCGGAACCGATGATGAGGTGATGAGGGTGTTGTCCCGCCAGCGCAAGTGCCTTGGCGCAGGCCAGGCGTTCTACGAGTGCGGCGGGCTGTTCGCCAGAGCGCGGGGTTTCGTCGATGTCGGGGGAGGCCTGCTGGAATGCTAGACCCAGTTGAGCAAGGCACTGGCGGCGAGCAGAGGAGCTTGAGGCGAGCAGGAGCGGCGGTAGGGCGGTGGATAGAGGCATGTTGGGTAGCATCATGACGCGCGAAGCGTTGGGCGAAAAAAAGGGCCTCGAGCGGTGATTGGCAGGAATGGGGTGCGCTCGTGCCGTGAAAGCCTTACAATATCATGTCCGCCGCTCGTTGTTGATGTCACCGGCGGTTACCGGGCAGAAAAGCACTCGTCTGATACGTGCAGGCGATGCATTTCTTTGACAGTTACCTCGACAGACCCTATCATTGCGCGCCTATGTCAACTACCCGAATGCCCACGCGGGTCGAACCTTATCGACTTGCGGCCAGTGCCGAGCGGCTGGAAGGCGATCTGCCGCTTGACGAGATGCCCCGTCTGGCCGATCTCATCGGTCCCCAGACAGGCACCTGCCATGCTGTTCTGACGTTTGGCATCGACGCCCAGCGTCGGCACTATATCGAAGGACAGGCTGAAGCACGGGTGATGATGCCATGTCTGCGTTGTCTGCAGCCCATGCCGGTAACGCTTGACAGTTCGATACTGCTGGGAATGGTGACAGACGAATCGCTGTCGTCTCGACTGCCTCGGGAGTACGATCCGCTGGTGGTCGGTCATGACGAACGCCTCGATCTGATCCCGGTCATTGAGGAAGAACTGCTGCTGGCGCTGCCACAGGCGATCTATCATGAAGAAGGCGAATGCGCCGTTTCTCGTGATGAGCTCAGCAGTGGCGAGCTACCTGATGAGCAGGTGACCACCAACCCGTTCAGTGCCTTGGCGGCATTGAAAGATAAACACTGACGCTTCGGGCAAGTACTACTGCTCGAACTCTCATCCGTAGGAGATTCATCATGGCCGTTCAACAGAACCGCAAAACCCGTTCCAAACGCGGCATGCGCCGTGCTCACGATGCACTGACCACTCCGGCACTGGCCCAGGACAAAGAAACCGGTACGACTCACCGTCGTCACCACGTTGCTCCTGACGGTTTCTACCGTGGTCGCAAGGTTGTTGACGTCGACGCCTAAGGCGCGACGTAAGCAAAGCGCTTGTGCATATCGCCATTGATGCGATGGGCGGGGACTTCGGTCCCCGTGTTACTGTCCAGGGGGGGCTAGAAGCCTTGCGACAGTGGCCTTCGCTATCGCTGACCTTCTATGGTGATTGTCACTCCATTCAGGATGTGATCCGTTCCGCGCCCCGTTGGAAAAAAACGGTGTTGGATCGCGTTCAGATGAGTGCGGCTGGTAGCCTGCCAGTCGGTACTCAGCCTCCCTCTCGCATCCTTCGTGATCGCGACATCAATGCTCCCGATGCTTCCAGTCTTCATGCCTGTATTCGTGCCGTGCGCGATGGCGAGGCCGATGCCTGTGTCAGCGCCGGACATACCGGTGAGATTATGGCCGTGGCGCGACGTGCGCTGGGCATGATCGAGGGAATGAAGCGTCCTGCCATCAGCTCTGCCGTACTGACGGACCACGGTCATCCTTGCTATGTACTTGATCTGGGAGCCAACATCGACTGTCCGCCGCGGCATTTGGTGCAGTTCGCACGGCTGGGAGCAGAGATGGTGCGCACGGTCGACGGCATCCAGAATCCGCGTGTTGCGCTGCTTAATATCGGTGTCGAACCTTCTAAGGGCACGCGCTGCGTGCGCGAAGCCGATGATCTGCTGCGCGAGTTCTGCACCACGAACGATCGCTTTCACTATCTTGGCTTCGTTGAGGGGGATCATATCTTCACTGGCGATGTCAATGTGATCGTCTGCGACGGTTTCGTCGGTAACGTGGCGCTCAAGACCAGTGAAGGGTTGGCGCGCGTGTTGGGGCGCCGCCTGCAGCACACCTTCGAATTGAACTGGTGGACGCGCCTTGTCAGTATCTTGGCGCGGCCGGCCTTGTCGAGGCTGAAGGAAGAAATCGACCCAGTGCGCTACAATGGCGCAAGTTTTCTCGGGCTGACCTCTACCGTTGTTAAAAGTCACGGTGGGGCAGACGCCCGCGGTTTCTCTTATGCGATACTGCGCGCCGTCAGCGAAGTCGAACTGGGACTGCCCGAGCGCCTAGCGCAGGGGCTTACGGCCTAAATATCGCAGACAGATTTTTTCGGAGCCGAGCTTTTTATCCGCTTGGCAGGATTCCGCCCCGTCATATGTTGAATGCGGAATCATTTGTTCATCGAATGCAACAGCATAGGTACTTGTTCATGTCCGCCACCCTCGCATTTGTCTTTCCGGGTCAAGGCTCTCAGCAGGTAGGTATGCTGCGTGAGCTGGCAGATCGTTACAGTGTCGTGCGTACCACCTTCGACGAAGCGTCTGACGCACTGGACTTCGATCTGTGGAAACTGACGCAGGAAGGCAGCGCAGAAGCGCTGAACGCCACCGCTACCACTCAGCCCGCCCTTTTGACCGCTAGCGTTGCCATCTGGCGCGTCTGGCAGGAACTCGAAGGGCCGCGTCCCGCTCTGATGGCCGGTCACAGCCTGGGCGAATACAGCGCCATGGTATGCGCTGGTGCACTGGGATTCGCCGACGGCGTACGTCTGGTACGACTGCGTGGTGAATACATGCAGGCCGCCGTTGCCGAGGGCGACGGTGCCATGGCGGCGATCCTCGGTCTCGAAGACGCCAAGGTTGAAGCCATCTGTGCGGAAGCGGCGCAAGGTGACGTCGTTGCTGCCGTCAACTATAACTCTCCAGGACAGGTCGTTATCGCAGGGGCCAAAGCTGCCGTTGATCGCGCCGTAGCCCTGTGCAGCGAAGCGGGTGCCAAGCGCGCCATCACGCTGCCGGTATCCGTCCCGTCCCACTGTGCTTTGATGAAGCCTGCTGCCGAAAAACTGGCTGCGGCAATTGATGGCATCGCACTGAAACCGACGCGCTATCCGGTGATCCAGAACGTTGATGCTGAAGCACATTCCGATGTCGAAACGCTTAAGACTCGTCTGGTGGAACAGTTGTTCTCTCCGGTGCGTTGGTCGACATCCGTATCACGTATGGCTGATCAGGGTGTTACCACTCTGGTAGAATGCGGTCCGGGCAAGGTATTGACCGGCCTGGCCAAACGTATTGATCGTCGCCTGAAAGGCGTGGCCGTCAATGATCCGGATAGTCTAAGCGCTGCACTGACGCTGACGTCAGAAGCAGACGGCAAGGAGTGAATTCATAACATGACGCAGATTGCATTGGTTACAGGCGCCAGCCGTGGTATCGGTAAAGCCATTGCTCATCAGTTGGCTCGTCAGGGCATGACCGTCATCGGTACGGCTACCTCTGAAGCGGGTGCTGCGCGCATCGAAGAAGCGCTCAAGGCTGAAGGGTTCAATGGGGCAGGTATGTGCCTGAACGTAACGGACAGCGCCTCCGTCGAGAAGGTCGTTGCCGAGATTAACGAACGCTTCGGCGCACCGACCGTACTGGTCAACAATGCGGGCATCACGCGTGATACGCTGCTGGCACGTATGAAAGAAGACCAGTGGGACGACGTGCTGGACACGAACCTCAAGTCGATCTATCGCGTCAGCAAGGCGTGCCTGAAGGGCATGACCAAAGCGCGCTACGGTCGCATCATCAACATCAGCTCTGTCGTTGCCGGAATGGGTAACGCGGGGCAAACCAACTATGCTGCCGCCAAGGCGGGCATGGAAGGCTTCACGCGTGCACTGGCACGTGAAGTCGGTGTTCGTAATATCACGGTCAATGCCGTAGCCCCTGGTTTCATCGCTACGGAAATGACCGATGTCTTGCCTGAAGCGCATCGCGAGGCTCTGCTGACGCAGATTCCTGTCGGTCGCCTGGGCCAGCCAGAAGAAATTGCGGGGGTCGTCGGTTTTCTGGCCAGCGACGCCGCATCCTATGTCACCGGTGAAGTAATTCAGGTAAATGGTGGCATGAACATGCGCTAACCGCTCATCGGGCCATCTTGCGTCCCCTGAGCGTCGTCTATAAACTACCGTCAGTCTTGAACCGACGAATCCGATTTCTTTAGGAGTTTACCCTCATGAGCAGCATTGAAGAGCGCGTCAAGAAAATCGTTGTTGAACAGCTGGGCGTTAAACCGGAAGAAGTTCAGAACAACTCTTCTTTCACTGAAGACCTGGGTGCTGATTCCCTCGACACCGTTGAGCTGGTAATGGCTCTGGAAGAGGAATTCGACACTGAAATTCCTGACGAAGAAGCTGAAAAGATCACTACCGTTCAGGAAGCGATCGACTACGTCAACGCTCACCAGTAATGGTGGCGGGGCAGCTTGTCGCGCTGTCATGACAGAAGTGAGAGGGTAGTCGTCGGTACTGTCTCGATCGCAATTCTGTCGGTGTCAGGCAAGCCGTTCGATGCCCAGCAAAGGAAGGGTCATCCCGTTGGGGTGGCCCTTCTGCGTATACACAAAGTGCACCTCAACCGTGGTCCCGGTCATCCTGCACAGACAGGAAGGCCCTGTTGCCGTTATACTGGTGCCCATAAATGAACGGGAATGCAGCAAACGTCTGTCATGACGCAGGAAATGGCTGTGTTCCAGAAAATCATGGTCGTATGCAGCAGGCTGGTTGTCATGCTGTGTACCCCCAGTTGCTTTGGAGAGTCGCATGTCTCGCAGAAGGGTCGTTGTTACCGGTCTTGGGCTGATAACACCTGTGGGTAACACCGTCGAAGAATCGTGGAAAAACATTACGGCGGGCAAGAGCGGTGTAAGTACCATCACTCATTTCGATGCCTCTCAGTTCAATACGCGCTTCTGCGGTGCGATCAAGGATTTCGATGCCGAAAGCTTTGGCATTGATCGCAAGAGCGCCCGCAAGATGGATCTGTTCGTCCAGTACGGCGTTGCGGCAGGTACTCAGGCCGTCGCCGATGCTGGCATTGAAGTCACCGAAGAAAATGCTCACCGCATCGGTGTGGCCATCGGTTCCGGTATCGGTGGTCTGCCGATGATCGAAACCAACCTGAATGCCATGAACGCTGGCGGCCCGCGCAAGATCTCTCCGTTCTTCGTTCCGGGTTCCATCATCAACATGGTGTCCGGCAACCTGGCGATCAAATTCGGCTTCACTGGCCCGAACTTTGCGATCACCACGGCCTGCACAACCGGTACGCACAACATCGGCTACTCCGCACGCACGATCGCTTACGGCGATGCTGACATCATGATCTGTGGCGGTGCTGAAATGGCGTCCTGCGCGCTCGGGATCGGCGGCTTCTCTGCTGCACGTGCGCTGTCCACGCGTAACGATGATCCGGCTGCAGCTAGCCGTCCGTGGGACCGCGACCGTGATGGTTTCGTCCTGTCCGACGGTGCCGGCGTACTGGTGCTTGAAGAGTACGAACATGCCAAGGCGCGCGGTGCGAAGATCTATGCCGAGCTGTCTGGCTTCGGTATGAGCGACGACGCTCATCACATCACGGCACCGAACGGTATTGGTGCAGAGATGGCGATGAAGAATGCCATCGCCGATGCCCGCATCGCTGCAGACCAGATCGACTATATCAACGCGCACGGTACATCGACCCAGCTGGGTGACTCCGGTGAAAGCCAGGCGATTGAAAACGTCATGGGCGACGCTGCGAAGCACGTTGCCGTCAGCTCCACTAAATCCATGATCGGTCACCTGCTGGGTGCTGCCGGTGCCGTGGAAGCGGCCTTTAGCGTTCTGGCTATCCGTGATCAGATTGCTCCGCCGACTATCAACCTCGACAATCCGAGCGAAGACTGCCGTCTGGATTACGTGCCGAACACGGCGCGCCAGATGAAGATCGACTACGCCATGAGCAACTCGTTCGGTTTCGGCGGTACCAACGGTACGCTGATCTTCAGCAAGATCTGATGATGGGTGCCCAGATGGAAACGATTCCGTCCGATGATCGCGGCTTGGCCTACGGTGACGGCGTTTTCGAAACCATTCTGGTGCAGCACGGCAAGCCCTCGCTGTGGGCCTGGCACTGCGCCAGGCTTGCGCGGGGGTGTCGTCGTCTGGGGTTCGAGCCACCTGCTCAGGCGGTGCTCGATGCCCAGTACAGTGCACTGCCTGTCCAAGGCTGTCATGTGCTCAAGTTGATCGTGACGCGAGGCAGCGGAGGGCGTGGCTACTGCCCGCCTGATGTGCCATCGCCTCGCCTGATTAGCCGCCTGATGCTGTTCTCGCCCCAGCCTGTTCGTTGGCAGAAAGGCGTGACCGTGCGTCTGTGTACGTTGACAATGGCTTCCCAGCCTCGGCTGGCGGGGATCAAACATCTCAATCGGCTTGAGAATGTACTGGCACGTCAGGAGTGGCAGAGCCCCGACATTGCCGAAGGGCTGCTGTGCAATGCCCGCGGCGAGCTGGTTGAAGCCACGGCCATGAACGTGATCTGGTATCAGGAAGGTTGCTGGCTGACACCGCGTACTGATGAATGCGGTGTGCAGGGCACGCTGTCAGCGGCGCTGATGAATGCGGGCCATCTCTCGTATGGCACCTTGGCACTTGATGCACTTCCTGCGGTCAGACATCTGTGTGTACTCAACAGTGTGCAGGGCGTATGGCCTGTCCGACAGGTCGTCGATGCTCAGGGAAGTCCGCTGTCGGCGCACGACATTGACAGCCCCGCCGTGCGCGAGCTTCAGCGACAGGCGCACGCGCTGCTGGGCTATGGCGATAGCGTTTCTTTCGAGCGCTGAGCGCTTCGAGTCCTCTCTGTATTCTTCTTTTCCCCGAGTCCATGGATGAAGGCGGGAATCTTAACCCGAGTCAGGTAGTTATGCGTGCAAGACGAGTAGCAGGACTGAGTCTGCTTCTGGCCGTGATCGTGGGCGGTGCCGCGGTGGGTGGCGGCTATGGGGCATGGTACTGGCAATGGCAGCGTCCAATTGCGCTGACTGTGCCGAAAGTATTCGAGATTGAGCGCGGCATGGGTATTCGCCAGACGCTTGAGCAGCTACAGCAGCAGGGCATCATTGCCTCGACATGGCCGTATCGTGCTAAGGCGTGGCTGGTCCCTGATCGGTTGCGTCACCTGAAAGCGGGCGAGTTTGCGTTGATTCCGGGCATGACACCTGATCAGCTGATCGACAAGCTTTCCAGCGATGACGTCGTGACCTATGGAATGACGATCCCCGAAGGGCGCACGTTCGCTCAGATGCGTGCGCTGATGGATGCGCAGGCCAAGCTGGAGCATCGCACCGCTTCGCTGTCAGATGCAGAGCTGATGCGCCAGATTGGTCACGAGGGCATGCTGCCGGAAGGGCGCTTTCTGCCTACGACCTACCGTTATCATAAAGGCATGAGCGACATCACGCTCTATCGTCAGGCATTCGAGTTGATGAACAGTCGGCTTGATGAGGCGTGGCGCAAGCGCGATGAAGGACTTCCGTACCGTTCGCCAGATGAAGCGCTGGTCATGGCGTCGTTGGTCGAAATGGAAACCGGCGTGCCCGAAGAGCGCAAGGCCATCGCTGGAGTATTCGTACGCCGTCTGGGCAAAGGCATGCGCTTGCAGACAGATCCTGCTGTGGCCTATGGATTGAAGAAGAATGCTCGTACGCTGACACGTGCCGACCTGACGACGCCGACGCCGTACAATACCTATATGAACGAAGGGTTGCCGCCGACGCCGATCGCGCTGCCGGGACAGGCTGCTCTTGACGCGGCACTGCACCCTGCGCCGGGAAGTGCGCTCTATTTTGTGGCGACAGGCAATGGCGGGCACCGCTTCTCAGACTCTTTAGAACAGCACCAGCAGGCCGTGCGCGATTATTTGCGCGTACTGCGTGCGGGCAGTTCGAACAGCTCACATTAAATACACGTTGTAGAGCGTTATTGTGCTGCAACGTTCTCGCGACCGAGCGTCGGCTGCGAGTATCTGCAATAGGAACCGGCGATGACAGCGGAATCCTTGTCTCGGCCAGCAGGGGCGGGACGTTTCATTACTCTGGAAGGTGGAGAAGGGGTCGGCAAGACCACCAACGTTCGCTTTCTGGTCGATCACCTGCGTGCTCGTGGGTTGGAAGTGGTGCAGACCCGTGAACCGGGGGGCAGTCCTCAGGCCGAACGTATTCGCGAACTGTTGCTAACGCCTACTGAGGAAGATCCGCTGGTTGCGGATACCGAACTGCTGCTGATGTTCGCCGCGCGCGCTCAGCATCTGGCCGCAACGATTCTTCCTGCACTAGCGCGTGGTGCGGTAGTGGTATGCGACCGCTTTACCGACGCCACCTATGCCTATCAGGGCGCGGCGCGTGGTCTGGATGTCGAACGCATCGCGGTGTTGGAGCAGTTCGTGCAGCGAGGGCTTCAGCCTGACCTGACGTTGCTGCTGGATATGCCCGTCGAGGCGGCTCGCACGCGTGTCGAATCAAGAGGTAAGCCGCTCGATCGCTTCGAAAACGAAGCGGCGGCTTTCTTCGAGAAAGTGCGTCGTGGCTATCTGGCGCGGGCCGCGCAGTCCGAAGGACGCATGGTCACCGTCGATGCGTCTGGCACGCTGGCTGCTGTGCAGCAGCAGTTGGCCGCCGTGCTGGACGAACACCTTTTACGCTGGGGCCTGTGAGCCTCCGGAGCCGATCCGCATGAGTGAACTGGCTACGCTTCTGCAGGGAGCGCCCGCTGAAATGATGATGAAGGTGGATACGCTGTTGCCGTGGCAACAGTCGTATTGGCATGACTTTCAGCATGCCCTAGCCAATGGACGCTTGCCGCATGCTCTGTTGCTGGCGGGTGCCAGTGGACTGGGCAAGCAGGCATTGGCCGCAGCGATGGGGGCGCATCTGCTGTGCGAGCGCCGTGATACGCTGGCTGCTGAGCAGATTAGTTGCGGGCAATGCCATAGCTGCATGATGCGTAAGGCGGGCAGTCACCCGGATCTGCTGGTGGTCGCACCTGCTGAGCAGGCCAAGTTAATCCGCATTGACGCAGTGCGTGCGGTCAACGATTTCATGGCACAGACCGCGCAGCAGGGTGGCTACCGCGTCATCATGCTCAGCGGCGCTGACGCCATGACCGTAGGGGCTGCCAACGCGCTGCTCAAAACGCTGGAAGAACCCGGTGAGCGTACACTGTTCGTGCTGACCTCTGACCTTCCCTCGCGCGTGCTGCCAACGATCCTCAGCCGCTGTCAGCGCTGGACACTGGCCCATCCTCCTTATCAGGCGTGTGCCGCATGGTTGACCGCACAGCTGGATGATGCCGACGAAGCCCAATTCTGGTGGCGCATTGCCGATGGAGCACCGCTGCGTGCCGTGCGCTGCGGCCGCGGTGACTGGCGTCAGCTGCGACAGAAGATGATCGAACTGTTCGACGCACTGGTACGCGGTGCCGAGCCTGCTGCGGAAGCGGCCCGGTTGGATAAGCAACCGCTGCTGGATGTGCTCGATATCGGCATTGCTTGGCTGGAGGACCTTATTCGTCTGGGGCTGTCCGGTGATGAGCGCGGCGTCAGGAACGTCGATGTGCTGCCGCTATACCGTCAGGCCGTCAAGAATGGGCGCGTGCGCGACTGGTACCGCCTGCTGGACTATGCCCACGAGCAACGGCGCCTGCTGATGGCAGGCAGCAACCCCAATCCTATGCTGGTGCTTGAATCATGGCTCATTCGCTGGGCAGCACTGCTGCGCTCCTGAGCGGCCATTTCAATCATGTTTCATGAAGGTGAATTACCCTGATGTCCGTCACTGCTTCTGATATTCCCGCGTCACCGCTCTCTTCGGATGAACTGTATCTCGTCGACTCTCACTGTCATCTTGATCGCCTGCGTCAGGGCGGTCTGTCCGAGCAGGAAATGGACGATATCGTCGCAGCGGCGCGTTATAACGGCGTGAAGCGCATGCTGACGCTGCCGACCACGCTGGATGATATGCCTGCCGTTGTTGCACTGGCCCGTCGTCATCCTGAAATCGTCTATGCCCTAGGCGTTCATCCGCTGACGCCGCTGGAGACCGAGCCAAGTCTGGATGAATTGCGTGCGCTGATTGAGCGCTATGAGCCGGTAGCCATTGGTGAGATTGGGCTGGATTACTGCACTAACGAGCAGGGCGACTACCGCATTGCGCCGGACATCCAGCGCGAACGCCTGGTGCGTCACCTTGTTGCCGCCACAGAGGCACGGCTGCCCGTATGCATCCATACCCGTGAAGCGCGCGAAGACACGCTGGCACTGCTTAAGGCGCATACCGATCCAGACGTCGGTGGTGTGCTGCACTGTTTTACCGGTGATCTGGAGATGGCGAGAGAAGCCGTACGCATGGGGTTCATGATCTCGATGTCTGGCATCGTTACGTTCCACAGTGCCGAGAATGTGCGCGAACTGGCGCGAGCGATCCCGCTGGATCGTCTGCTGATCGAAACGGATAGCCCTTATCTTGCGCCGGTACCGTTCCGCGGCAAGATGAACCAGCCCGCTTATGTGCTGGAAGTGGCGCGATGCATTGCCGACGTGCGCGGCATTTCGGTGGACGAGGTCATCATGCAAACGACGGCCAACTTCCACCGCTTGTTCAACCGCGTCAGCGCGGCCTAAGCACTGCATCCGCTCGCGCTGACGGGCGGATCAATGGCACTGCCTTTCCTTCTCTGAGCGTTTGCAGGTATACGCGGCTATGACCGATACGCTATCCACGTCCACTCCCGTCGATGCCCTAATGGCGCGTTTGACGCCTGAGCAGCGTGCCGTCGTCCAGCATGAACAGGGACACGCACGCGTAGCGGCCGTTGCTGGGGCGGGCAAGACGTCGACGATGGTGGCACGAGTGATGCATCTGCTAGCGCAGGGCGTTGCGGCCGAGCGCATCATGGTGCTGATGTTCAATCGGCAGGCGCGCGAAGACTTTGCCCGCAAGCTCAAGGAAGTGGCGCAGCCCGGGCAAAAACTGCCTCAGGTGCGCACGTTCCACTCAGTAGGGCATCGCCTGACGGACACGCTGACCCGTTGGGGCGTACTGTCGCCCGCGACGCTGCTTGGAGCGGAGTGGCAGTGGGAGCGCCTGTGCCGCCAGGCGGTACAGCAAGTGATGCAGGATGAAGATGACGATGCTGCTGAAGCTGCGCTTGAAGAAGACCGTGTCGGCTTGTTCGGCCAGTTCTGCGATCAGGTGAAAGGGCGCCTGGAAGCCCCCGAACTACTGGTCGAAGGCGATGACTTCGGTGAAGGCTGTCGTCATTTTCCTTCTGCCTATTACCGCTTGCAGGCGATGATGACCGAGCAGCGCGTAATGGGCTATGCCGACCTGATCCATCGTCCTCTTAAAGTGCTGGTTAAGGATAAGGCGCTGCGTGAGCGTGTCAGCGGCTTTCTTGATCATGTGATCGTCGATGAGTATCAAGATATCAATGAGGCGCAGAACTGCCTGCTGGCAATTCTTGCCGCGGGTCGTGCCCAAGTGATGGCTGTCGGCGATGCCAACCAGTGCATCTATGCCTGGCGTGGCGCTAGTGTCGATGCTATGAAACAGAGCTTTGAGCGCCGTTTCGGGGTTCCCGTCGATTACCCGCTGTCCTATACCTTCCGGCACGGGCATGCGCTGGCGCTGCTCGCGAACCATGCCATCGCCGGCAGTGCTGATCCCAACAGCCCCCAGACCCTTTCTGCGCCGGGTACACCGGATACGACGGTTTCCACGGCAACCGGTATGACGCAGGCACTCGAAACGCTGACCCGTTGGCGAGAACAGGTGAGCGATAGCAATATCGCCGTGCTGGTACGCAGCTGGCACCAGAGCGTTGCCCTTCAGCTTCACCTTCTGCGTCAGGGCATTCCGTTTCGGCTCGGGCGCTCGGAGCGCTTTGTTTTTCAGCTGCCGCTGGTGCGAGCGCTGGCCGGCTATCTGGAAGTGGCACGCCATCCGCTGCTGATGGGGGACGCCGATCACCTGCAACTGCTGTTCTCTCAACCTCCTGCATTTGTCAGCCGTGACGTGCTACGGACGCTGTGCCAACAACTGGCACAGACGGGAGAGTGGCCTTCTGCAGCTGCTCCTGTACTGGCAGCGCTGAAGCCGTTCCAGCAGCGCTCGCTGCGCCAGCGCTGGGCTTTGATTCAGAAGCTGCCTCAGTGGCGCGACGCACGACCTGCCGATTTGCTGGAGCATGTCACTACGACACTGGGTGCTGACAAGTTGCTGCGCCGCGCCGCCGTGCGACGGGAGAAGGGTGAGGAAGACATTCGTCTGATGGATGTGTTGATCGAACAGGCCGGAGAGCTGGCCGATGACATCGACAGTTTCATTACTTTGCTGAAGACGCCTGAAGGTCCGCAGGGGGATGCAGGGGATGGATTGCTGATTTCGACCATGCACGGTGCCAAAGGGTTGGAATGGTCGCGGGTGATGCTGTGGGGGCTGAACGAAGAAGAGTGCCCGCTTTACAGTCGTGACACCCCCCTGACCAAGGAAAGCCTCGATGAAGAGCGCCGCCTGTTCTACGTGGGCGTGACACGCGCGCGCGAAGCACTGATGCTGATCAACGATGGCGGTCAGCATCGCCCTAGCCGTTTTCTGGAAGAGTGTGCGTGGCAGGACGTCATGGCTGTGCGCGAAGCACTGGCTCATCGTGATGACGAAATGCCGACGGTGGCAGTGCGCCATCCGGCTATCGTCAAGCGCTATCTAGCGGCTCAGCAGCTCACGCTGGATATCAAGGCGAAACCTAAGTCTAAGCCAATATCAGCACCGGCAGCAGCTGGCCATGGTGACAGTGCGACGCGCTCGACGACCAAACGCAGTGCAGGACCGATTACCGATCCTGATGCAGAGTGGCAGGTGGGCGATCAGCTACGCCATGGCCGTTTTGGTGAAGGAGTTGTTGTTCATGTTCGTGGCAGTGGCCCGCACTGCGTGATAGAGGTTCGCTTTGATCACAAGCGTGGCGTCACCAAACTGATGGCATCACAGGCGCCTATCTCGCGTCTATGAGCCAGTAGAGATACCGCAGGTGCCAGCAAAAGATTGCTCTGCATCTGATAATGCCAACGGCTGTAGCGTTGTTGGTATCCGAGCTTATGCCGTGGTTGCCGCTTGCGGCTACTTCCTTTGTTACCCATCCCATGTTCATCGCACAGCATCGCTGTCGCATGCTATTTATCGGCGAACACATGCGTTGTCATCCGCTGGTGGGCAAAACTCACCTTCCTCCCCATGATGCTATTCATGGGGGGCGAGTAAGGTTGGCCTTTTTTCTGGTACGTTCTCGCTGAGTGACACTGTACCTCGGGGCCCGATCCCGCCTGCCGCATCCGCTCATCCATAACCCTCTGAGTGACAAGATACGATCTATTGGCTAAGTGATGGATATTGTTGATAGGCATTAGTGGGGGCTTGCCTGTCGCTGCGCTATTCACTGCGTAAAAGCAGAGTATGACACGGTGGGAGATGTTCATGCCGCAATGAGTATTTGTTATTTTATTGCAAAAGAGGGTATGGCTAATAACCGCGTTGGTCTTGCTATCACATAATGGATGGCAAGAAGGCACTTCGTTCTATTTTTAAGTGCGATGGGGTAAGTGATGGGGCACAAGTGTCATTCGTTATGCATGACGCTTTATCACTTCGCATTGTTTGTCGTGGACTTTCTTTTAGTAAAACTGGGAAAGGCAACATGCAGTAGACAACGTATTAATATCGCTGGATTTACGTGTGAAGGGGTTAAGTGGTCACTAAAGGTTATTTGTTAATTGCCGAATAACAACAGATAGGGCAGAATACCCTCCCTAAGACGAGAGACATCTCTCGTCAAAAAATCTGGTTGTTGCTTACTTATTGATTCAACAGGGAAATAAACATGATCTATTGTCAGGGTTGTGGTAAAGAGATGCACGAAAGTGCCCAGGCTTGCCCGTCTTGCGGCGCGCCGAGCACCGGTGCTACCACTGGGGGGAAAAGTAAGGTCGTAGCGGGTATCCTCGCGATCTTCCTCGGCGCATTCGGTATTCACCGTTTCTACCTCGGTAATATCGGTCTGGGTATCCTTTACCTGCTGTTCTTCTGGACGGGCATTCCGGGTATCGTCGCTTTCATCGAAGGCTTGGTATTCCTGTGTGGCGACGAACAGAAGTTCAACGCGAAGTATAATCGCCGCTGATTCTTATCGCTGATAAGTTTCTCTGCGCCGTGCATAGCCTATATGCACGGCGTTGTTGTATATATGGCATCATTGGCGTCAACCGATTTGGAAGTGAGGCTGCGATGAGCGATACGGACACTACATCTGAAAACACACTGGTGCCGACCGAGCACGAACAACAGGGCACTGTGCCTGCGGAGAGCAAGGCCAATGCACTTCGCCCCAATATGATCTACTGCTACGGTTGTGGTCAGCAGATTCATCAGCAGGCGCGGGCGTGCCCGCACTGTGGTGCGCCTAGCCGCAACGCCGATTCGTTGCAGAATGTATTGGGGGGGAAAGGTAAGAACCGGATTGTGGCTGCCGTGCTGGCCTTCTGGCTGGGCATATTCGGTGCGCATCGCTTCTATCTGGGCAACCCGATCATGGCGATCTTCTACATCCTGTTCTTCTGGACGCTGATTCCGTCATTCGTCGCCATGGGGGAAGGGATCTACTTCCTTTGCATGGACCCACAGCGTTTTGATGAAAAATATAATCGTCAGCGTTAAGTATCGTCCATCGTGCGCTATCAAGAACGCCAGTGGGGAAACCCGCTGGCGTTCTTGCATTCGGGTGGTATGGGCGGCGTTGGGTGTGTGTCGTATAGGAATGGCGAAAATAGTGGCTAGGTCAGATAATACGCCACCTGCCACCTGCCACCTGCCACCTGCCACCTGCCACCTGCCACCTGCCACCTGCCACCTGCCACCTGCCACCTGCCAACAGCCAACAGCCAACAGCCAACAGCCAACAGCCAACAGCCAACAGCCAGATCCGGGTGGCGTAGTCTTTAGCATCTCTATGTGAGCATCTTGCTCATCATTTTTATATCGGTCTGTTCTAAAAAAGCCCGGCATCTCTTGCCTCGGTTGACGCTGGCGGAGCAGCGATTGAGGTCGGACGCCGGGCTTTTGATATCGTGACAGTCGATTGCTGGCCTAGTGGCTGGCGGTGGTCTGTCCTCTCGTACGGTGTTTACATACTGAGTACGCTTACATATTGGGATAGTTAGGCCCGCTGCCACCTTCCGGGGGCGTCCAGGTAATATTGCGTGACGGGTCCTTAATATCACAGGTCTTGCAGTGAATGCAGTTAGCCGGATTAATCTGGAACGCGGGGCCATCATCGGTGGTGATGATCTCGTAGACACCCGCCGGGCAGTAACGCTGTGCGGGTTCATCGAACAGCGGCAGATTGACCCGAACCGGTACCTGCGGGTCGGTCAGCTTCAGATGGCAAGGCTGACGTTCGTCGTGCTGGGTATTGGCCAGATAAACGGATGACGTGCGGTCGAACGACAGCTTGCCGTCAGGTGCGGGGTAGGCAAACGGCGTGCAATCGCGGGCAAAGCGTAGGCGCTGATAGTCGGGCACGCGATCGTGCAGCGTAGGCAGTATGCGGCCACGCGTCCACTGATCGAACAGGTTCCAACCTCCGCCCATCAGTGTTCCCATGCGGTGCAGGGCCGGGCCGAAGCTGCGTGTCTTGCTAAGAGCCTCGTAGGCCCAGCTGGCCTTGAAGCGCTGCTCGATATCTGTCGTGGTGGGTTGCTGACGGGCCGGCGCCTGCTCATGGCGCAGGGCTTCAAAGGCAGATTCTGCCGCTAACATGCCCGATTTCATCGCCATATGAATGCCTTTGATGCGCGAGAAGTCGAGCGTGCCTGCATCGCAGCCGATCAGCATACCGCCGGGAAAGGTCTGCTTGGGCAGGCTATTAAGGCCGCCCTTGGTGATACTGCGTGCGCCGTATGCCAGACGAGTACCGCCTTCCAGTACCTTGGCGAACAGCGGGTGGTGCTTCATGCGCTGAAATTCATCAAACGGTGATAGGTGCGGGTTGCGGTAGTCCAGATCGACGATCAGTCCTACCATGACCTGGCGGTCGGCACCGTGATAGAGGAAGCTGCCGCCGCTGGCACGGCCGTTGAGTGGCCAGCCTGATGCGTGGGTGATCTCGCCGGGGCGGTGCTGCTCGGCGGGCACTTCCCACAGTTCTTTGAAACCGATCGCATAGTGCTGTGCATCGCGCTGATGGTCGAGAGCAAAACGCTTGATCAGCTGCTTACCCAAATGGCCGCGTGAGCCTTCGGCGAACAGCGTCAGCGGCGCTTCCAGCTGTATGCCCGGTTCGAAATCGTCGCGGGGCACCTCGTTGGCATCCAGCCCCATGTCGCCGGTCACGACGCCTTTGACATGGCCTTCTTCATCCAGTGCCAGTGATTGGGCAGCAAAGCCAGGGAAGATATCGACTCCCAGCGCTTCGGCCTGTTCGCCGAGCCAGCGACACAGATCGCCGGCGCTGATTACATAGCTGTCGTGATTGTGCATGGACGGCGGCACGAAGGGCGAGGGTACGGTGATCGCATGCTTGGCGCTGGTCAGCAGACAGACCTTTTCCTTGGTGACCGCAGTCGTCACTGGAGCGCCGCGTTCTTTCCAGTCAGGGAACAGTTCGCTTAGCGCTGTCGTGTCCAGCAGCGCCCCCGATAGAATATGCGCACCGATTTCAGCCCCTTTTTCGAGCACGGCCACCGAGAGCTCGCAGCCCGCATCCTTGGCCAACTGTCGTAGGCGACAGGCGGCGGCCAGACCGGCAGGTCCCGCACCTACGATGATGACGTCGAATTCCATGACTTCGCGTTCCACGATGATCTCCTGTGTCGAAAACGGGCTCTGACCCGTTACCGGATATGGGGTGAAAAGGGCGCATCATGCTAGACTCTCTGCCTTCATCCTTCTAGCGTGTTGCATCGAAGGACGGATGGGTAGAGGCGCCAGCGGCCGACACGGTAGGTCTTACCTGATATGTACGCTTATTGTACACGAGCGAGCGCACATGATGACGGCCGATGGTATGGCGCATCACGCTCTGGCTGACCGAAACGATGCAACGCGGGTCCCCTGACACTATTTGCATACACATGAACACGAGGATGCCATGAAGGTACTCGTCGCGATCAAGCGCGTCATTGATCACAACGTGAAAGTGCGCGTCAATGCGGAAAATACCGCCGTTGACCAAGCTCACGTGAAAATGGCTATGAACCCCTTCTGCGAAATTGCCGTGGAAGAAGCGGTTCGGCTCAAGGAAAAGGGCATCGCGTCTGAGACGGTTGCCGTGACGATCGGTCCGCAGGCCGCTCAAGAGCAGCTGCGCGCCGCTCTAGCGCTGGGCATCGACCGCGTCATCCATATTGAGACGGAAGAAGCGCTCGAGTCGCTGGCCGTCGCCAAACTGCTGAAAGTGATCGCCGAAGAAGAGCAGCCGGGCTTAGTGCTGCTGGGCAAGCAGTCCATCGACACCGACAACAACCAGACTGGGCAGATGCTGTCTGCACTGTTGGGCTGGGCGCAGGGTACTTATGCTTCTGAACTGTCGTTCGAGCATGAAGGCTACTGTGTCGTCACGCGTGAAATCGACGACGGCCTAGAAACGCTGTCGCTGCGTTTGCCCGCGGTCGTCACGGTGGATCTGCGCCTCAACGAGCCGCGTTATGCGCGTCTGCCGGCCATCATGAAGGCGAAGAAAAAACCGATCGACACACGTCAAGCGGCCGACATGGGTATCGATCTGACGCCTCACCTCGAACGCCTCAGCGTCGAGCTGCCGCCGGAACGTCAGGCGGGTGTCATGGTGGATTCCGTAGATGAACTGATCGACCGACTGAAGAACGAAGCGAAGGTGCTGTCATGAGTGTGCTGGTTCTAGGTGAACATCGTGAAGGCGTTTTGAGCAGCGCAATGCCGCACGTCGTGGCGGCGGCGCGTCAGCTGAGCGACGACGTGGATGTGCTGATCGTCGGTTTCGACGTCAATCTGGCGCTGGGTGAAGCGGCCAAGCTGGACGGTGTACGCCATGTGCTGGCGGCCGATTCCGTGCACTTGGTGCATCCGTTGGCCGAAGACGTCACGCAGGTTATCCTGCCGCTGATGGACGGTTACAGCCACCTGCTGGTGGCAAACAGTGCCATAGGCCGCAGTGTGCTGCCGCGGGTAGCGGCGCTGTTGGACGTTTCCCCGATCTCCGACGTGATCGCGATTAAGGATGACGCCACGTTCGTGCGTCCCGCCTATGCGGGCAGTGTGCTGGAGACCGTGCGCTCCAGAGACGACAAGAAACTGTTGACGGTTCGTCCAACGGCTTTCGAACCGGTCGAGATCCTGCCGCGTATGAATGCGCGCTTTGAGGTTGCCGCAACGGCGGCACCCAGCAGCCAGGTGCAGTTCGTATCGGAAGACATTGATGAAAACGATGGCCCGACGCTTTCCAATGCGCGCATCGTCATTTCCGGTGGTCGCGGAGTCGGTAGCGCCGACAACTTCCTACTACTGGCCGCGCTGGCGGACAAGCTGGATGCGGCCATTGGTGCCTCACGTGCCGCTGTTGATGCAGGCTTCGTGCCCAACGACCTGCAGGTCGGCCAGACCGGCAAGATCGTAGCGCCTGAGCTATATATTGCGGTAGGTATCTCTGGTGCGATTCAGCACCAAGCGGGCATGCAGGACTCCAAGGTGATTGTGGCGATCAACCAGGATCCTGAAGCCCCGATCTTCCGCATTGCCGATTATGGGCTTGTTGGGAACCTGCTTGAAGTACTGCCGGAACTCGAACGCAAGCTGTGAGGTCGTAGTCAGTGCGCGCTTCCCGCCGATCGGGTGGAAAGCGCGCGCTGTCGCATCGAGATCATGTCAGGAAAGGTCATATGTGATGACTTTTCACTGATGTGATTTCCTGCTTCACTGTCAATGAGTAACGTGTGCATTATCGCCTGGCGACGGTGTAGGCTGAACCTAGGCTTCTATGCCTCTGCCAAGGGGCATTCTTCCACAGTGTCGTCTGCGCTTTGCGCCAGACAGGGCATGTTCCAGATACAGGACGAGAGTTTCCATGAACGAATCGGTCGAGCACTCCATGTCCATCCTCTCGCTTGTCTCGCACGCCAGTGGCGTGGTGCAAGCGGTCATGGCTATCCTGCTGCTCTTTTCCATTACCTCGTGGGTCATCATCTTTCGACGTGGCGTCGATCTGGTGCGCGCCCGTCGTGCACTGGATGGCTTCGAGCAGCGCTTCTGGTCGGGTATTGACCTTAATGAACTGTACAAGTCCCAGCCGGAGCGTCCGACCGGGGCCGCACACGTGTTCCATGCCGGCTTCCGTGAATTCAACCGTCAGGTCACACGGCTGAAGGATATCGGTGGCATTATGGGCAGTGTCGAGCGTGGCATGCGCGTAGCGCTTTCCCGTGAAGAGTCACGCAACGGCCAGCACCTTTCCATTCTGGCGATTATCAGCTCTGCCAGCCCGTACATCGGTTTGTTCGGTACGGTATGGGGCATTATGGGATCGTTTCAGTCGCTATCGCTGGCCCAGCAGGCTACGCTGGCGACGGTCGCCCCGTGGATCGCTGAAGCACTGATTGCGACTGCTACCGGGCTGTTTGCCGCCATTCCAGCCGTCATCGCGTACAACCGCCTGTCATCGTCCGTCGATCAGCTGCAGACGCGCTATGAAGATTTCGCAGAAGAGCTGTATGCCATTCTCGAACGCAACCTGCAGGCTCAGCGTCTGCAGCGCGAACGTGATAAGGCCTGAGGAGGCGTCGCATGCAAGGTCCGTTCAGTCGCCGCAGCCGTCGCAAGCTGGCCAGCGACATCAACGTCGTGCCGTTCATTGACGTCATGCTGGTGCTGTTGGTCATCTTCATGATCACCGCACCGATGATGAACCAAGGGGTTAACGTCGACTTACCTAAGGCCAGTGCCACGCCGGTAGACGAGAGCAAACCGGCGATTGTCGTTTCCGTGGACAGCGACGGACGCTACTACGTTGGACAGAAAGGGCACGACCAGCTGACCACGCTCGAGCAGTTGGGCGAGCAGGTGCAGGATATCCTGAAAGGGGCACCGGGTTCGCCGGTTATGGTGCGAGGCGATAGCCACGTGGCCTACGGTGATATCGTAGTGCTGATGGCCACGCTGCAGCGTGCAGGTGTCCCGAATGTCGGACTGCTGTCAGCACCAGGTGGCAAACCCTGATGCCTGATTGGCGATCATTTCCAGTTGGAATGTGATCAAGATATCGGTAGCAAGATAAAGGGCCGTGCGACGCAATGTCGTGCAGCCCTTCGTCGTTTTAGGGCCATCCCTTAAGAGTCTATTTCATAACCTGAGTCATTGATTTTGCCCTTTCTAAAATAGATGGCTTTTACCGCAATTTATGGTGTAAAGCTTCCTCAATAACACGGGGAGTGGGGTTATGAAGCATGCTCTAAGCATATGGCGAAGGGCATTGTGCGAGGGCGTAGAGTCAGCATCACAAAACGTAAGGGGGGCGAGTATCAGCGACATTATGCGGCGTGAAAGTAGGCTGGCGACGATCAATGGCGCAGGTCGTAACGGCATAGGCTGCGCTGCCGCTTTGATGGTGATGTACCGCCTTTCATCATTCAAGAACCCTCTTTGAGGGTTGGATATGAGCCCCGCTTTCTAATCGACGGTAAGGTACCTCACTCTCATGGCGTGGATAATGAGAGTCAATAAGGTGCCCGACTGGCCACGTTGTACGGCAAGGTGAGTCATGCGTAAACACGGCGGTAGGCTAACTGCAAAAGAGGGAAGGGAGAGATAGGCCGATAGAGGCTAGTAGCGCTTCAGCTCGATACCTTTACTGCTGGCGGCTCGGTTGCAAAGTGCGTCGGTCAGGATGGCCATCCATGACACGATAACGGCCTAGAGATATCTCTAGGCCGTTTGTTATGAGTAAGACCATAGACATGCGGATGTGGGCAATGGTCGCTCGCGTTATGCGTGGGCGCGATCAGTCCGAGCTGCCACCACTGTCGCCACCGCTATCACCGCCACCACAGTCGCTGCTACCACTGTCGTAGCTACAGCTCCCACTATCATAGCTATCGCCACCGCTGTAGCTGTGGTGGTGGTGGCTATAACTGCTGTCATCGCTGCTCCAGCCTGTATCTCCACCGCTACTACTATAGGAAGTATAGGAAGAGGAATCGTTAGAATAACGCCGTCTAGCAGGGTTGCTGTTTGCAGGTGCTTTTTTGTGACGAAAAATAAGATAGAGGACGAAAAGAGCGAGTGCTGTCAGAATGAGGCTAAGCATATTTATCCCTTTATAAGTGTTATCGATTCATTATTTATAATAAAGCAAGCGAGTGCTGCTGTAGACGGTGACTCAGCGGGATCGCCTCTGAGTCACCAGGGTCCGGCAGCTTCCCCTGTCCATGCTGCCGGTAAGCCGGAGGTCACGATGAGCGTTTCAACCGGTTCATGCGCATAATGGTCGGGTGGAAACAAACTGCAAATACGACGAAGGGGGTATAGGCCAAAGAATGATATCGTCTTCATTTTGATGTGTGTTTCTATATGGAATTATGGCGCTCTTTAAATGTGCGTTTCGCTAACGCCTATTCTGCAGCGAATCACAGAAGAAAAGCAAAGGCTTTGATGTGCTGTATCCCGCATGGCTGTTGACGTTTTGATAACTGGTCATGATTGCCTTCCTTTCAGTGCCCCCATATCTATTACACAATACTTCATGATGATACTCGGGTTTGAGGGGTTGGCGCTCCATATTATATTCTTATTTTAGTGCTGAAAATTATCGCTTATCGATATCATTTGAATAGATAGGTCGTAAGCCATATCGGCTAGATAGGGAGAATTCTATAATCACTTAATTATTAGTAGAATAGTTGGAATTATAAGGAGGGGTAATCCTTATCGCAATGCTTTGGATATAGTGATTCTCGTTGCCTGATCGGTGAAGGTGACGTCGTCGATGATGTGAGGTCATCTGGCTGATAGCGAGACGGTGCCTGTCTCGCGCCATCCTAATGCGGTCGAATCTGCAATGGTAGGGGGGGCAAATGGCGGCGGGAGCTTCTTTAATATGATGGCTGCATTGAAGGGGCAATCCGCCATGCTTATCTGGAAGAGCGTCGAGATGCCCAGCGGCAGAGCAGGACGCCCAGCGTGGTTGCGGGCTTATCGGTGATAATCAGCAAGAGCGGCATAATAAGGCACAGAAACATGCCAATGGCAGTAGGTAGCCATACCCAGCGATCTAACAGCATCAGCTTATCGGCGTAAGGTGGTGCCCAGCACAGTGCCAGTAGTGTTAGCACTATGCTGATAGGGGCCGTTATGAACAACAGACACCCTGTTGGCACTAGCGCCTGATACGAGAGTGTCATGAGTTTTCCTTGCCAGTATTGCAATGGGGTAACCAATAGCGGTGCGGCTCGGCGATAGGGTTTCATGACTGTTTCCGCGTGTCAGAGGGAATTCGAAAGTGGTGGCTGTTGCGCATCGCAATCAATGCCGCGGTGCTACCTGCACCGTTTACCTGTATCGGCATGTCTGGCGCTATTGTTCGCGTGCCTCGGCGCTATGTAAGTTGCGGCAATGAAAATGCCGCGAGCACTAGTCGCTGCTAGACGATGAGCAATCACTTGATGAACTGTCCGAAGTATCGCAGCAAGAGTCCGACGTGCTGTCGCAGCCACTGCTCGAGTCATCGCTGCTGTCATCACTGTCATAGCCGCTGCTATTAATGTCATCAAAATAGCCTGACTTAGTATGGTCATCGCGCCAGCCGGCAGTCCTAGATGCTCCGTATTTCGACGTGTTTTTGCGCGAGCGAGTGCGGCGTTTGGGTTTTAGCGGCGGGCGTTTGAGTATCACCGCATCATGGAAAAACAGGCATTCCAGCGCTGCGCCAACGAAAACAAGCAAGATGGCCGCAAGGGCACCGCAGAACAAGTAGCTGGGAATACGCATTAGCCATTCAGCGGCCGGCTTGGGAAGTAGGGCGCTGATGATGGTGAGCGCAATGGTGGCGACGGGGGCAATTACGAATGCCGTAACTATGGCTCGGCGCAGTACCTTGTTGATCCCTTTCATCAGTAGACGTTCGTGCCAAGTGGTGGGCGCGATCGTGTCATACCCCTTCTGTCCATGCGATCTGCGTTTAGGTGCCGATCTCTTTCTGGTAGTGGTGCGTTTTCGCGTTTTGGGTGTCAGCGATGAGGCAGGGGGGGCTTTGTAGATGGCATAGAAAAGAACGCAGTAGCCTGAAGAAAGAGCGCTGAACAAGACCGTCATAAAAATGACATGCTCTGTATGTTCGAAGGGGTAGCTTTTCTCCCAGAAGGCCAATGGAACGCCAATGATATGGGTGACGACGATAAGGATAATGGCGCAAAGCGCGAGTTTGAGTGACGGGGCCGATGGCTGTGCGTCAGTTGTCATATGAAAAGACTCTAAGAACAAGGTATTGCTACCTTGCGCGATGCGGTAAAGCATAGAAACGAGCGCAAGTGCCGTTGCCAAAGGCTATTGGGGCAAGAAGACTAATCAGATTAAAGGGATAAAAGTGAAGCTGACCGGCGTAAAAGAGCAAACGGGCCTTTAGGCTGAGTACCTTGAAAGGCCCGTTTCTCACTAGGCTTTGTACGAAAACTGCCTGTGTTCGGCCATACGGCGTTAAAAATCAGCTCAAAGTACTCATTTACCCCCGTAAACTCCGTCTTTTCGCTGATTTTTGCCTTGTCTGATCGTCGCTCGCCGACTTTTCGTACAAGCCCTAGAGCGCGATATCCGTCCACACTGGCGCGTGGTCGGACGGCTTCTCCATGCCGCGCAGTACATAGTCGATGCCTGAGGCCTGTACGAACCCTTTCAGGCCTTCGGAGACCATGATCAGATCAATACGCAGGCCGCGCTTCGGCTCACGGTCGAAGCCTTTTGAGCGATAGTCGAACCAGCTGAACAGCTCGCTGCTGTCGGGATGGCAGCAGCGGTAGCTGTCGCTCATGCCCCACTCCTTCAATTGGCCCAGCCATGCGCGCTCTTCTGGCTGGAAGCTCGTTTTGCCTTCACGCAGCCAGCGCTTGCGGTTGGGTTCGCCGATACCGATGTCCTGATCTTCGGGCGAAATGTTGAAGTCGCCCATGACGGCAACCAGGTCATCCGGCTGATGGCAGTTGCGCAGCCTAGCGTTCAGCTGGGCATAGAAACGGCGCTTGTTGGGAAATTTGGTTGGATGCTCGACGTTCTCCCCTTGAGGGAAGTAGCCGTTGTACACCGTCAGAGGGCCGTTGTCGGTGTCGAGCACGACACCAATCATGCGGCGCTGAGCATCGTCTTCGTCATCATCGAAACCATAGATGACGTCGCGCGGGGCTTGCCGCGTCATCAGCGCAACACCGTAGTGGCCTTTCTGTCCGAAGTAGTGGACGTGATAGCCGAGTGCCTGTAGACCGGACAGCGGAAATTCACTGTCCTGTACCTTCGTTTCTTGCAGGCCAATAACATCCGGCGACAGCGTATCGACAAGTGCTTCCAGCTGATGCGGGCGGGCACGCACTCCATTGACGTTGAATGACACCAAGCGCATCAGGTGGCCTCTGGCTGATCCGGGTGCAGCGGCAGTACAGGCGCGTTTTCCTGACGTTCCTGCTTGCGAGCGGCTTGTGCCTTGCGCTGCTTGAGTTTCTTGCGCGTGTAGCGGTCGCTTGATTTGACCTGGTCAGGATTCTCATGGCGCCACTGTTTGTAGTCCTTGCGGCGGCCGGTACGAATCATGACTCGGTCAGCCATGGAACGGGTCTTTTTCCTGCGCGTCATGACAGGCTCCTGCATAAAAGAAGTAATCGCGGTATCAGCCGCTTCCCCAAGGAAGCGGTGAGAATGCCGCTAGTCTAACAGACCCTGCCGTATGGTTGGCTATCCTGCCGATGAAATCGCTGTCGTGTGAGGGCAAAAGGATCAATGCGCGCGTTAACCATCCGTAAACCCTAAGGGGCAAGGTTTGCCAGCGTAATCAATATGATCGACGCTTCTGTTACCGCCTGCGAAGGGCGTTGTTACCTGTCAGGCGAAGTAATTCGCGGTGTTCAGCGTATGCTGGCAAGCACGAAGCCCTCTGTGTCTGATACACTTGTGCGCTGTCGTTACAAGGGGCCGCCTCTGGCAGCCTTTCTTTCGGGTCGATGCGCATAGCGGCTTCTTTACTGTAAGCCGAGATGCTGTATGCCCGTTTTCCATCCATTCAACCGGTCGAGTAGCCATGAGCGAGTCGGAAAAGCAACCACAACCGACCCAGAACCCTCAGCGTAAACCCAAGCGCCGCCGTCGCAAACCGCGTCAGGCTCGTCGTGAGGGGGGCGCTCCGTCTTCTGCGCCACAGCAGGCGCATGTCGCACTGCCTGAGGTGCCTCCCGTACCGGGACAATGGCGCTTCCAGGACTTCGATCTTCCCCAGCCGCTGTTGCGTGCCATTGCCGAGCAGGGGTTCCAGTACTGTACGCCGATCCAAGGCGAATCCTTGGCGTACACGCTGCTGGGACGTGATGTCGTTGGCAAGGCGCAGACGGGAACCGGCAAGACCGCGGCCTTCCTGATCGCCATTCTGGCCTACTTCCTCGAGGAGCAGCGTCCAGAAGGCCAGCAGCCCAGCACACCGCGCGCACTGATTATTGCGCCGACGCGCGAGCTGGCGCTTCAGATTGAGAAAGATGCCCAGACGCTGATTCGCTATACCGATATCACGATCGCCAGTCTGGTCGGCGGTATGGATTATCAGAAGCAGCAGCAGCAGGTGAAACGTCGCGTGGATCTGGTGATCGCAACCCCAGGGCGTCTGCTCGACTTCCAGCAGCGTGGCGACTTGGATCTGCGTCAGGTCGAAGTGTTGGTGCTGGACGAAGCCGACCGCATGCTGTCGATGGGCTTCATCCCGGACGTGAAACGCATCATCCGGGCGACACCGCGTCGTGAAGAACGTCAGACGTTCCTGTTCTCGGCAACGTTCACACAGGACATCCTCAATCTGTCGAGCCAATGGACGCACGAACCGGCCTATGTCGAGATCGAAGCGAAGACCCAGACGGCCGACAACGTTGAGCAGCATGTCTATCTGGTCAGTGATCAGGACAAGCCGCGCTTGCTGAGCAATATCCTCAAGCAGTCGACGCATGAGCGTGTCATGGTGTTCGCTAACCGTCGTGATCGGGTGCGCAAGCTTGATGAGCATCTGCGTGCTGAAGGGTTAAACGTAGCGATGCTGTCCGGTGATGTGGCACAGAAACAGCGCCTGCGAACGCTTGAACAGTTCCGCGAAGGTGACGTCAACGTGCTGGTCGCGACCGATGTCGCAGGGCGTGGTATTCATATTGATGGCGTTAGTCAGGTCATCAATTATACCCTGCCGGAAGACCCTGAAGACTACGTGCACCGTATCGGTCGTACCGGCCGTGCGGGCGCAAAAGGGGTATCCATCAGCTTCATGGGTGAAGAAGACGCCTATGCACTGCCGGATATTGAAGCGTTCATCAAGAACAAGCTGCCCTGTGAGCATCCGCCGGAAGGCCTGCTCTAACCCATCGCTGTAGGTCCCACCCTGTCCTGATGATGCTGCCGTTCCGGTGGGCATCATCAGGTCATTCCCCCGCCTGAATTCATATGAGGTCATCCCGCCCGATCATGCTCGACGATGCGCTGAAGAACGATATCCAGGCAGCCTATCGCCGTGTGCTGGAGGCACGCTCGCTGTCGCCTCGCCATGGCCAGAAGCTGATGATCGCCGAAATTGCACGCACGCTGGGCAATATCGAGGTCGACGATCAAGGCGAGCGCCGCAGTGATGAACATGTGTGCGTGCTGGAAGCCGGTACGGGTACTGGCAAGACGTTGGCCTACCTGCTGTCGGCACTGCCGATCGCCAAGGCGCGCGGCAAACGGCTGGTGGTCTCGACGGCTACGGTGGCGCTGCAGGAACAAGTGCTGCACCACGACCTGCCGATGCTGAAGGCGCAGAGCGGCCTGACCTTCGACTATGCACTGGCGAAGGGGCGAGGGCGCTATTTGTGTCTGACGCGCCTCGAACAGGTCATGGACGGTGCCGAGGAGTCGCCGACACTGTCGCTGTTCGAACAGAGCGTGTCGCACAAGCAGGAAGAGGTGGGAGAGCTGGCCGCAGAAATGGCTACGGCCTATGGCAGTGGTGAGTGGGCGGGCGACCGAGATAGCTGGCGCGATGCGGTGCAGGACGCACACTGGCGGCAGCTGACCACTGATCATCGTCAGTGTACCAATCGACGCTGTGGTCATTTCTCTGCCTGTGCCTTCTTCAAGGCGCGCCGCAAGGTTGAAGAGGCCGACATTATCGTGGCTAACCACGATTTGGTGCTGGCTGATCTGGCGCTGGGAGGGGGCATGGTGTTGCCTCCGCCGAAGGAGTGCATCTACGTCTTTGATGAAGCGCATCACCTGCCCGACAAGGCATTGGAGCATTTCCATCAGCGACTGCCGGTGCAGGGCGCCATGCGGTGGCTGAATCAGCTGCGCAAGTCGTTGCCGGATCTGCATGCCGCCTTGGCCGTGCAGCCGGTGGTGGCACGTCTGCTGCAGGCGATGCCCGAACAGCTGATGGCGATTGAGCCTCACCTTCAGACGGCGCTACAGATGGGGCGCCAGCTGCTGCCAGAACCGTCGAGCGATTTCCGCAATGATATGCCGCGCCACCGCTTCGAGCAGGGGCGGATTCCTGATGCGCTGCGTGAGATGGCGGCTGCGCTGTGCGCGCCGTTCGCTGCGCTGTGCCGCACGCTGGAAAGCATCGCGGATATTCTGCGCGAAGCGCTTGATCCTGATAAGCAGAACGGGCTGCCGCGAGAGCAGGCGGAAGAGTGGCTGCCGCTGGTGGCGCTGCTGCATGGGCGGGCCCTGGAGGCGCACGGGCTGTGGATGGCCTTTGCTGCTGTGGATGACGTGACGTCGGCTCCTCCACAGGCGCGCTGGATTCAGTTGGAATCCACCAACAACGGTGCGGACGGTGAACTGGTCTATGCGGCATCACCGGTCAGCGCTGCCGAAACGCTGGCGCGTCATCTGTGGGGACGCTGTTTCGGGGCGGTACTGACCTCCGCTACGCTGACCGCATTGGGACGCTTCGAGCGATTGCAGGAGCGTGCCGGATTGGCCAACCGCTATCGCTATCGGCAGTTGCCTAGTCCTTTCGATTACTCGCGTGCAGTGCTATCGGTGCCACCTATTGCTGTTGATCCCGCTCAGCGCGATGCTCACGAGCAAGCCATCATTGAGTGCGTGAAAGGGCTGGGTGAAGACGAGGCGGCGCTGGTGTTGTTTTCCGCGCGCCGCCAGATGCAGGCCGTGGAGGATGCTATCCGCTCCTCTGGCAATGCGGGGCTAGCGGATCGTCTGCTGGTGCAGGGGCAGCGTGCTCGCCATGAGCTGCTACTGGAACACCGCAAACGCATCGACAAAGGGAAAGGCAGCATCATCTTTGGTCTGGCGAGCTTTGCCGAAGGTATCGACTTGCCCGGACAGTACTTGACCCATGTCGTGATCACGCGACTGCCTTTTGCAGTGCCGGATGACCCCGTCGGAGCTACACTTGCAGAGTGGATCGAAACCAAGGGTGGTAATCCCTTCATGCGGATTACCGTACCGGATGCGTCGATTCGCTTGGTGCAGGCCTGCGGCCGCCTGATCCGTAAGGAGCAGGATCATGGGCGCATCACCATTCTTGACCGCCGTGTGCTGACGAAGCGCTATGGTCAGGCGCTCTTAGAAGCGCTTCCTCCTTTCCGTCGAGAACTGGCGCGTTGATATAAGCGAAATGAAGGCGTTTCATGTGTTGTAAAATTTGAAACGCCTTGTACACATAATTACAACGCACCCCTTCCACTCGCCCCCTGTCTAATGTAATACTAGATGCGCTTTCGGCACATATCGCATCGGGTATTCGTGTATCTGTAGAAAGTTCGCAGACAATCGCGTTCGTTCGACTGTGATATGCGCCACCCTTCTGGCTGTATTCCGGGGCCTTCCGGAAGCAAAGGAGAAACAGGGATATGTCACCACAGGTTGGGGTGGTCATGGGCAGTGTTTCCGACTGGGAGACCATGCATGCCTGCTGCGACACGCTTGAATCACTGAAGATCTCCTTCGAACATCGCGTAGTATCGGCGCACCGTATGCCCGATCAGATGTTCGCCTACGCTGAAGAAGCCGCTGCACGCGGTATCCAGATCATCATTGCAGGTGCTGGTGGTGCTGCCCATTTGCCGGGCATGCTAGCCGCCAAGACCTCTCTTCCCGTTATCGGTGTTCCCGTTGCCTCTCGCCATCTGAAAGGCATGGATTCACTGTTGTCGATTGTACAGATGCCCGGCGGTGTTCCCGTTGCCACCATGGCGATCGGCAAGGCGGGCGCGACCAATGCCGCCCTGATGGCGGCACGTATGCTGGCCTTGCACGACGACGCACTGGGCGAACGGCTCGAAGCACGTCGGCTGGAAAGCGAGCGTGCTGCGGAGGCCAGCAGCGAGGAGCTGAAATGAGCACTCAGGCAACGTCTCAAGCGGCAGCGCTGATCGTGCCCGGTGCCGTGATCGGCATCATCGGGGGCGGGCAGTTGGGGGCCATGATGGCTACTGCCGCACGCACTATGGGGTACCGCATCGCCGTGCTCGACCCCGATCCGACGGCTCCGACGGCAGCCATTGCTGATCACGCCATCACCGCTCCCTATAACGATCCCGATGCCGCACGCCAGCTGGCGGAATGCAGCGATATCGTGACGTATGAATTCGAACATATCGACTTGGATACGTTGGCGCTGATCGCCGACGTCGGTCGCCTCCCGCAGGGATCGCATCTGATCCGCATCTCGCAGCACCGTCGCTTGGAAAAAGAAGCCATCACGGCACTTGGGCTGCCGGTTGCGCCTTACGCCAACATCATGTCGGCCGACGATCTAGACATGGCCACGGCATCCATCCGTTTCCCCGCTGTGCTGAAGACATGCATGGGGGGGTACGATGGCAAGGGACAGGTAGTGGTCAAGCACCGTTCCGAGCTGGAAGATGCTTGGCGGCAGCTGGGGGATCATGCACCGCTAGTGTTGGAGCAGTGGATTCCCTTCGAACGCGAGATATCGGTCATCGTGGCGCGCTCTACAACCGGTGAAACGCGCTGCCTGCCGACGGCCGAGAATGAGCACTGCCAGAACATTCTGCACCGTACCCAAGTGCCGGCACGCATTGCCGCCGACGTAGACGCTCGCGCTCAGCAGATCGCGATGACGTTGGCTGAAGGGCTCAAGCTGGTGGGAACACTGGCGGTTGAGCTGTTCGTTGGTCGCGATGGCACACTTTACGTCAACGAGCTGGCACCGCGTCCGCATAACTCCGGGCACTTCTCGATCGATGCCTGTGAAACGTCGCAGTTTGAGCAGCACGTCCGTGCCATCTGCGGTCTGCCGCTGGGCGACACGCGCCTGCTGTCGCCGGTCGTAATGGAAAACATTCTGGGGCAACACATCGCACCACTGATGGCACGCCTGACGCATCTCGAATCACTCCATCTGCACCTCTATGGTAAAGCGCGGGTGGTAAGTCAACGCAAGATGGGGCATCTGACGGCACTCGGTCCGTCGACTGCTGACTGTATGCGCCGACTGGACCAGTTCTGGGCCGCTTCTGCTGCTGAAGCAGAGTGAACCAGAGGGCCAGCGGTACTCTTCCTGAACCGCACATTGCGACGGGGAATATGATGACTAGGCAGGAAATGCTGTACGAAGGTAAAGCGAAGCGACTCTACCGCACCGAAGACGAACAGGTACTGTGGGTCGAATACAAGAACGACGCTACGGCGTTCAACGGTAAGAAGAAGGCTTCGCTTGACGGCAAGGCCGAGCTCAATAATGAGATTACCTCGCTCATCTTCACGGTGCTGGAAGAACGAGGCATTCCTTCCCACTTCATCAAACGCCTTTCGGCTACGGAACAGCTGGTGAAAGCGGTCACGATTGTACCGCTAGAAGTGGTCATGCGTAATGTGGTGGCGGGCAGCTTGGCCCGACGCCTCGGCCTTGAAGAAGGCACACCGCTCAAGGAACCGATCATCGAGTTCTATTACAAGAACGATACACTAGATGATCCGCTTGTCACGGAAGACCATATTGCACTGCTTGACGTGGCAACACGTGAAGAGTGTCAGCAGCTGCGCACCATGGCACTGCACATCAACGAAGTCCTGAAGGCGCTGTTCGCTGAACTGGGCGTCGATCTTATCGACGGCAAGGTCGAATTCGGCCGTGACGCCGATGGTTCTCTGCTACTGGCGGACGAGATCTCTCCTGATACCTGTCGCCTGTGGGATCACGCCACGGGCGAACGTCTGGACAAGGATCTTTTCCGTCGCGATCTCGGCAATCTTCAAGCCGGTTATCAGAACATTCTTTCTCGTCTGCGAGGTGCTCATGCTTAAGGCCAAGGTCTACGTCACTCTGAAGAACGGTGTTCTCGATCCTCAAGGGGCTGCCGTTTGCAGTGCGCTGCATGCACTGTCTCACAATGACGTAACGGAAGTGCGCATCGGTCGCTATATCGAGCTGCTCCTCGACGACGCCTCTCTTTCCGAGGAAGACGCTACCGCCCGAGTCAAGGCGATGTGTGACGCTCTGCTGGCCAATACGGTCATCGAAGAATACCGCATCGAACTCGAAGAGGTGGAGGTGCCATGCGCTGCGCAGTGATCGTCTTCCCCGGGTCGAACTGCGATCGCGACATGTACTACGCCCTGCGTGACGGGCTGGACGTCGAGGTCGAGATGGTCCCGTATTCCGCAACGTCTCTCGACGGATTCGATGCGATCTTCCTACCGGGTGGTTTCTCCTACGGCGACTATCTGCGTGCGGGGGCTATCGCACGCTTCGCCCCGGTCATGCAGGCCGTGAAGAAAGCCGCTGACGAAGGCCGCTGGGTCGTTGGGGTCTGCAACGGTTTCCAGGTGCTGCTGGAAGCGGGCCTGCTACCGGGTGCCATGAAGCGCAACGCCGGACTGAACTTCGTCTGCCGCGACGTGGCGCTGACCGTCGCCAACGCCAGTACGGCCTTCAGCAGTGACTATACCGAAGGCCAACAGATCATCCTGCCTGTCGCCCACGGTGAAGGTAACTATGAATGTGATGAGGGCACGCTGGAAGCGCTTGAAGCCAACGGCCAGGTCGTTTTCCGCTATGCCGAGCCCGTCAACGGTTCGCGTCACGATATCGCCGGTATCATCAACGAACGTGGCAACGTGCTGGGCATGATGCCTCACCCTGAGCGCGCAGTAGAAGCGCTGCTGGGCAGTGTCGATGGACTGGCCCTGTTCACCTCATTGAAACGTCATATCACCTCATCGCAACGCCAGGGGAGCTGAAGGCATGTCGCAACCTGATCCGCAAAACGTGGTGCTCAAGGAAACCAAGGCCTGGCGCGAACTGGGGCTGTCCGATGAGCTCTATGCACGTGCCGAAGGCATGGTCGGCCGCCCGCTATCAGTGACCGAGATCGGGCTGTTTGCCGTGATGTGGTCCGAGCACTGCTGCTATACCCATTCCCGTCCGCTGCTGAAAGAGTTCCCGACAACGGGTGAACATGTACTGCAAGGGCCGGGTGAAGGGGCCGGGATCGTCGATATCGGTGACGGTCAGGCGGTCGCCTTCAAGATCGAAAGTCACAACCACCCGTCTGCACTGGAGCCCTACGAAGGGGCGGCCACCGGTGTCGGCGGTATTCTGCGCGATGTTTTTTCCATGGGCGCCCGTCCGATTGCGATGTTGAACTCGTTGCGCTTCGGTGAACTGAGCGATGCGCGTACGCGCTATCTGTTCGAACACGTTGTGGCCGGGATTGCAGGCTACGGTAACTGCATCGGTGTTCCGACGGTGGGCGGCGAGATCCAGTTCGCGCCGTGCTACACCCGCAACCCGCTGGTCAACGCCATGTGCGTGGGCCTGATCAACCATGAAGACATCCAGAAAGGCCAGGCGAAAGGCGTTGGCAACACCGTGATGTACGTCGGGGCCAAGACCGGTCGTGATGGTATTCACGGTGCAACCATGGCCTCCGAGGTATTCAGCAGCGAAGCTGAAGATGTTAAGCGCCCGGCGGTACAGGTCGGCGACCCGTTCATGGGTAAACTGCTGATGGAAGCCTGCTTGGAAGTCGTCAAGTGCGATGCACTGGTTGGCATCCAAGACATGGGGGCCGCAGGCCTGACGTCGTCAGCTGTCGAAATGGCCAGCAAGGCGGGTTCCGGTTTGCTGCTTGACCTCGACAAGGTTCCGCAGCGTGAACCGAACATGACGGCCTACGAACTGATGCTGTCCGAGTCTCAGGAACGCATGCTGCTGGTGGTCGAGAAGGGGCGTGAAGATGAAATCCGCCAGGTCTTCGCACCGTGGGGACTGGATGCCGTCGACGTCGGTGTTGTGACCGACAACCAGCGTTTCCGTCTGATGCAGCATGGCGAATGCGTCGCCGATTTGCCGGTTGCTTCACTGACCGATGAAGCGCCAGTGGCGCATCCGCCGAGTCGTGAACCGGCCCGTTTTGCCGAATGGCAGCAGATGACACCGTGGCAGCCGACCATCACCGACGCACAGGACACGCTGCTGAAGCTGCTGGCCCGTCCGTCGATTGCCAGCAAAGCGTGGGTTTACGAGCAGTTCGATCACATGGTGCAGACCAACACGATTGTGCGCCCCGGCTCTGATGCAGCTGTCGTTCGTGTCCGCGGTACCCGCAAAGCACTGGCGATGACCACCGACTGTAACGCGCGCTATATCGAGCTGGATCCGGAAGTCGGCGGCCGTATCGCGATTGCCGAAGCCGCACGTAACCTAGTGTGCAGCGGTGCACGTCCGCTGGGCGTGACCGATGGCCTGAACTACGGCAGCCCTGAAAAACCGGAAATATTCTGGCAGCTCAAGCAGTCGGTCAAGGGGTTGAGCGACGCCTGCCGTGCACTGAACGTGCCGGTCATCGGCGGTAACGTTTCGCTGTACAACGAGCACGATGACGTTGCGATCCATCCGACGCCGGTGATTGGCATGGTCGGTCTGATCGACGATGTTGACCACATCACTACCCAGTTCTTCCGTGAAGCGGGGGATCGGGTCTACCTGCTGGGCGACACGTTGCCGGAATTCGGTGGCAGTGAGTTGCAGTACATGCAGGCGGGTGATATCTCCGGTCGTGCTCCGGCACTGGATCTGGACGTTGAAGCTCGCCGCCAGCAGCAGCTGCTCGACGCCATTCACGCGGGACTGATCAGCGCCGCACACGATATCTCTGAAGGTGGTCTGGCTGTAGCACTGGCTGAAATGACCATGGAGAAATCGCTGGGGGCAGATGTCCGCGTCAGCGGTGATGCAGCGTCACTGTTCGCTGAAAGCCAGTCGCGCTTTATCGTGACCGTGCCGCAGGCACATCAAGCGGCCTTCGAACAGGCCGTGCCAGATGCACATCTGTTGGGTCAGGTTGTGACCAAGAACGCGCTGACCATTGCGGATACTGAAGGCTGCACACTGATTGATCTGCCACTCGCAACACTCTCCACGACATGGAAAGGGGCGCTGGAATGCTTGCTGAAATCCGAGGCCTGAACGAGGAGTGCGGTGTCTTTGCAGTAGCAGGACACGCTGGCGCTTCCGAAATCTGCTACTACGGTCTGCACAGCCTGCAGCACCGTGGTCAGGAAGGGGCCGGTATTGTCATCTCCGACGGAAAGCGTCTCCAGTACCACAAAGGGTTGGGGTTAGTACACGATGTCTTCACGCGTGAGCAGCTCGAATCCCTGAAAGGTACGCTGGGTGTAGCGCATGTGCGCTACGCCACCGCGGGTGGCGGCGGTCTGCAGAACGTGCAGCCGCTGGTGTTCCAGTCACATCACGGCGGTCTGGCCATTGCCCATAACGGTAACCTGGTCAACGCCGAGCGCCTTAAGGAACAGCTGGAAGATGAAGGGGCTATCTTCCAGTCCACCTCGGATACTGAAGTGTTGGCGCACCTGATTCGTCGCAGCCGCAGCCGCACGCTGGCCGAGAAAATGGCCAATGCACTGCCGCTGCTGAAGGGCGCCTACTCCTTCGCCGTCATGGACGAGCATCAGCTGGTTGTGGCACGTGACCCGCACGGTCTGCGCCCACTGTCGCTGGGCCGTCTTGGCGACGCGTGGGTCGTAGCTTCTGAAACCTGTGCGCTCGATACCGTCGGTGCCGTGTTCGAACGCGATATCGAACCGGGCGAACTGCTGGTCATCGACGAGTCGGGCTGCCACAGTCAGCGTTTTATCAGCAAGGCCATGCGGGCGATCTGCAGCATGGAGTATGTCTACTTTGCTCGCCCGGACAGCGACCTTGAAGAAATCAATGTCCATGCGGCACGCAAACGCCTCGGTAAGCGTCTCGCGGAAGAGTTTCCCATTGAGGCTGATGTGGCGATCGGGGTTCCGGATTCCAGCATTTCGGCCGCCATAGGCTATGCCGAACAGTCCGGTATTCCCTATGAAGTAGGGTTGATCAAGAACCGCTACATCGCACGCACCTTCATTCAGCCGTCGCAAGCGCTGCGCGAACGCGGCGTCAAGATGAAGCTATCTGCCGTACGTGGTGTAGTGGCCGGCCAGCGCGTTGTCATGATCGACGACTCCATCGTGCGTGGTACCACCTGTCGCCATATCGTGCAGCTGCTGCGTGATGCTGGGGCCAAGGAAGTGCATGTCCGTATCAGTGCACCGCCGATTAAGCACCCTTGCTTCTACGGAATCGACACTTCGACATCGGGCGAGCTAATCGCTTCGTCGCTGTCCGTTGCGGAAATCTGCGACGTGATCGGTGCCGATTCACTTGAATTCCTATCGCTCGAAGGGCTGCAGGCCGGCATCGGCCGCGACGCTTCGATGCCGCAGTGCGGCCAGTGTCTGGCCTGCTACAGCGGCCATTATCCCACCGCCATTTATCCCAGCACGGTACTGCCCTATGAAAAGCAGTGATACGACGCATTCCTCCACTGACGTTGCCGCTGAAGGCACCGCTTATCAGCGTGCCGGCGTCAATATCGAAGCAGGCTATGAAGCCGTGACGCGCATGAAACCCCACGTGGCCCGCACCCGTCGCCTCGGTGCGATGGGCGGCCTTGGTGGCTTTGGTGGCACCTTCGATCTGTCCGAACTCAACATGAAGGCCCCCGTGCTGGTGTCCGGAACGGACGGTGTTGGCACTAAGCTGATGCTGGCCATGGCGATGAAGCGCTATGACACCATCGGTCAGGACGTCGTTGCCATGTGCGTTAACGACGTGATCGTGCAGGGAGCGGAACCACTTTACTTCCTCGACTATATCGCCTGCGGCAAGGCATTTCCCGAGCGTATCGAACAGGTCGTCAAGGGCGTTGCCGATGGCTGCGTGTTGGCAGGCTGCGCACTGATCGGTGGCGAAACCGCTGAAATGCCCGGGCTGTATGACGAGCAGGAATTTGATCTGGCAGGCTTCGCCGTCGGTGCGGTTGAAAAGGACGCGCTGCTGACGGGCGAAGAAATCGCCGCTGGTGACGTACTGATCGGCTTGCCTTCCAGCGGCGTGCACAGCAACGGTTTCTCGCTAGTGCGTCACGTGCTGCTGAAGAAAGGGCAGGAAGACGAATGTCTGGCAGAAGAGATTCCCGCGCTGGGTTCGACGCTGGGCGAAGCGCTGCTGATGCCGACCCGCATCTACGTGAAAGCACTGATGCCAAGTCTGGCAAAAGGGCTGTTGACTGGCGCGGCTCACGTGACGGGCGGGGGCTTCTACGAAAACCTGCCGCGCATGTTGCCGAAAGGCCTGAGCGTCAGTGTGACCCGTGGTCAGTGGCCGGAACCCGCGATCTTTGATGTCATTCGTGAACGTGGCCAAATTCCAGAACGTGAGATGTTCAACACGTTCAATATGGGTATTGGCATGGTGCTCGCCGTTCGCAAAAGCAACCAGCAGGCCGTGCTGGATCAGCTGGCATCGCAGGGCGAGGCGGCTTATGTGATCGGCGAAGTGGTAGCAGGCGAAGGTGAATGCCACATCAAGGGGATTGACGCATGAGCGAGTCCCACGCTTCGCAGCCACAGCGCCTGAAACTGGCGCTGCTGGCCTCTGGTCAGGGCACTAATGCGGAAGGCATCATGCGGGCTGTTGAGGCTGGGCGGCTCAATGCTGAGGTTGTGCTGTTGTTCAGCGATCACCGCGATGCACCAGCACTAGCGCGTGCCGAATCCCTAGGCGTTGCCACGCAAGCGTTCGAACCTCGCGAGTTCGACGGCAAGGCGGCTTATGAAGCCGCACTGCTGGAAGTCCTGCGCGATGCACAGGCGGACGTGATTGTTTTGGCCGGCTATATGCGCTTGGTTGGACCGACGCTGCTGGAGGCATATCCTGCCCGCATCATCAATACTCATCCATCGCTGCTGCCCAAGTACCCCGGCCTCGATGCCGTCGGGCAGGCGCTGGCGGATGGCACCTCCGTTACAGGCATCACCGTGCACTACGTGGATGCGGGAATGGATACGGGGCCGATCATCGCCCAGCGGCATGTGCCCGTGCTGCCCGATGACGATCACGACAGCCTGCTAGCGCGGTTGAAGCGGATTGAAAACCGCTTCTATCCCGACACGCTAGCATCACTGTTCGATCAGTGGTCGTTCATGAACTAAGCATTATCTTTCGCGGAGCGCCAGAAATGGCGCTTTGCTCGTCATGGTGCGCTTGCCGTACCTGACCGATTTGAGACACAGGGAATCCAAACAGATGAAGATCATGGTGATCGGCAGTGGCGGTCGTGAACATACCATTGCGTGGAAAGCAGCCCAGAGCCCTCGCGTCTCCGAAGTGATCGCCGTACCCGGCAGCGCAGGTATGTCCAACGTCGCTCGCTGCGAAGCCCTCGACGTCAGTGATCATGATGCGCTGGTAGCACTAGCAAAACGCGAACATGTCGGTCTGACCATTGTTGGCCCGGAAGTACCGCTGCTGCAAGGCCTCGTCGACCGTTTCCAGCGTGAAGGCCTCAAGGTTTTCGGACCGACACAGGCGGCTGCACAGTTGGAAGGTTCCAAGGATCACGCCAAGCGCCTGATGGCACGTTACAACATTCCCACGGGTGCCTATCAGACCTTTGATGATCTAGACGCCGCCCGTGCTTATGTTAGAGAGCAGGGCGCGCCCATCGTTATCAAGGCTGATGGCTTGGCAGCAGGCAAGGGCGTTGTGGTGGCCTTCGAAGAGAGCGAAGCGCTGGCGGCACTGGATGCGATCATGGGGGATCGCGTTTTCGGTGATGCGGGCAATCGCGTGGTGATCGAAGAGTACCTTGATGGCGAAGAGCTGTCGCTGATGGCGCTGGTCAACGGCCGCACGGTTGTGCCGCTTGTCACTGCACAGGATCACAAGCGCGTTGGCGAGCGCGACACAGGACCGAATACTGGCGGCATGGGCGCTTACTCTCCCGTTCCGCAGTTCTCGGATGCCGACGTCGACGTTGCCGTCCGCACGATCCTTGAGCCGATGGCCGATGCCATGTGCAAAGAGGGCACCCCGTTCACTGGCGTACTGTATGCAGGGCTGATGATGACGGCAACGGGACCGCGCGTCATCGAATTCAACGTGCGCTTCGGTGATCCTGAAACCCAGGTCGTGCTGCCGCGCATGGAAAGTGATTTGGTTGACGTGATTGAACAGTTGTTGGATGGCAAGAAACCGGACGTTGAATGGTCTGCTCAGCCGGTAGTGGGCGTGGTTATGGCAAGCACGGGCTACCCGGGCAAACCTCAAACGGGCGCAACGATCAAAGGCATCAGCAAGGCTGCCGATCAGGCACTGGTCTTCCATGCGGGTACGGACTTCCAGCAGGACCACTGGGTTACCGCGGGGGGACGTGTGCTGCTTGTGGCAGGTAAGGGCGATACGCTGCAGGATGCCTGCGATCATGCCTATCACGCCTTGGACCTGATCGAAAGCGATGGCCTGTTCTATCGTAAAGATATCGGACACCGAGCGCTGAAGCAGCTCACAAGGTAAGCAGGTATATACCTGAACTAAAATATCGACTTTTAAGTGATAAAAAGCCGTATTGCTTTGTTAGCAATGCGGCTTTTTTTGTTCCTAATGCCATGAGAAAGATGATAGTATCCTCAGGGAATATAAGTTTGTAATTGCGTTATTTAATATAAATAAAATAACTTTTTCTGATAAATATCTATGGGGGAATGGATGGATATAATACCATCATGGGCGCTGTCGTTTGGACATCTGCTTTTAGATACCACGCGGTTGCTTAGGCTTGTTACGCCATTAGGAAATAGTCAGTTACTTATACAGCGAGTAATGGCACGCGAGCAGCTAAGCACGCCTTTCACGTTCACTGTGGACTGCCTTTCTCAACGTCACGATGTTGATTTGTGCGGCCTGCTGGCCCAGCCCGTTACATTGTCACTTTTGCAGGCTGATGGCTCTTACCGTAATTTTCATGCCATTGTCAGTGAGGCTATACGTCTGGGCAGTGATGGGGGGATCAGTGACTATCAATTGGTACTCAAACCATGGCTGACATTACTTGAGCATGTCTCTGATAGTCGTATTTTTCAAGATTTGACAGCAGTAGAAATAGTTACGCGTGTATTGGAAGGCCATACCGTTAGCGAAGGTGGTTTTCGTTTTGATCTGCGTCATCAAGAACGCTACCCAAAACGTTCCTATTGTGTTCAGTATAATGAGTCCGATTACCACTTCATCAGTCGCTTGCTCGAAGAAGAAGGTCTCTGGTGGTATGTGGTACAGGAGACGGATAAGCATATTATAGTCTTTACCGATGATAACGATGCTTGCCCTAGCGTTACGCCCGACACAATACGTTTTCATCGACAGTCTGCTACTGAGTCAGCTGATAGCCTGACAGACTGGGGACATCAACGCCAGGTTGAGCCAACCCGCATCAGTTTAGGGTCTTTTGACTACAAATCTCCAGGCACTCCTCTAAGGGTTCAGCTCGATGCATATAATAACTCCGCTAATCTTCCTACCCTAGAGCAGTATAACTATGCTGGTGAGTATGCATTTGGCCGCTATGATCGTGGTTACCAACTGGGCGAAATTCGCATTGAACGCCATGAGGCACAGGCGAACCGATTTACGGGGGCGGGTGGTGCTCGACAATTAAGCGTAGGGCATCGATTTATACTGACTCAGCACCCTAATCATGATGGTGGTGGAGAAGGGAATCGTACCTTTTTGCTGCTTGGACTCGAGTGGGCGGCTGAAAACAATCTGCCAGTAGCGGTTACTCGCCGTCATATGCCTGGCAGTCTCGAAATGCAGCTTGATGCACTGCGAGAGTCTGTCGGGCACGATATCGAAAAATCATCTGATCAAGATGCTACAGGCACAGCATTCTTTCATGCTCGACTTGAGGCTCAGCGTTTCGATACAACATTTCGTGCACCTGATGCTCATCGTAAAACTAGCCTGGGTGGTCCTCAGACTGCAATTGTTGTCGGGCCTGCCAACGAGACCATTTATACCGATCACCTCAATCGAGTGAAGGTACAGTTTCACTGGGACCGCGATGGTCAATACAGTGAGGGATCCAGCTGTTGGTTGAGGGTTTCTCAGGTTAACGCTGATGGCGGCTGGGGATCTGTGTTCGTTCCTCGCATCGGGCAGGAAGTCATTGTCAGCTTCATTGATGGAGATCCTGATCGCCCTATTATCACTGGTCGCGTCTACAACGGCGAGCGACAGCCGCTATGGCATAGCAATGGACTGATCTCTGGGTTTCATACTCAAAATTATCGCGGTAGTGGTTACAACGAACTGCTATTCGATGATGCGACGGATCAGAGCCGTGTTCGCCTTGGTACTGATCATCATTATTCTGAATTAAATTTGGGTTATTTAATTCACCAACAGGGCAACGGGCGCGGACAATATAGAGGCGAAGGATTTGAGCTACGTAGCGATGCGTATGGTACCGTGCGCGCCAATAAAGGCTTGTATTTGTCGAGCTGGGGGCAGGCTCAGGCCAAAGGGGATCAGACGGATGTTGAGCCTGTAACGCAACAATTAAATCGTACTTATCAACTGCATAAACAGCTATCAGATTTGGCTATTCGGCATCAGTCGGAAGGACTAACAAGTCTTGCACCATTAGAGGCCGCAAACTCAGAAAATAAAGGGGTGCAGGTAGGGCATGATGGCCAGCAAGGAGGTCAGGGGCAGGCTGATGGCATGCAGACACCTTGGCTTCATATAGCGTCTCCTGCGGGCATTAGTGTCACTACACCTAAGTCAACGCATTTGGCACAGCAAGAGCATCTCAGTTTGTCGAGTGGGCAGTGGGCAGGATACTACTGTCGCGACGGGGAAAAGCCTGTTGGCCACTATTGCTGAAAAATTTTCGTTATTTGTATATAACGCAGGGATAAAGCTATTTGCAGCTAAGGGTAATGTTGAGGTACAAGCTCAGTCCGATAGCATTAATTTGACGGCCCAAAAAGATATTAATATGCAAGCCGTTAGCGGAAAAATTACAGAAGTTGCATCAGACGAAATTACTTTTTCTAGTGGTGGAGCTTATATTCGATTGAAAGGCGGTAATATTGAGCTTCACGCGCCAGGAACAATAGATGTAAAAGGAGTACAGCAGCTATTTGATGGCCCGGCAGGAATGAGTGCTACGTTATCGCGTTTGCCTAACGCATTGCCGGTTATGCCTGAAGGGATCTGTGTTGAATGTATGCTTCGCAACTTAAAACGGGGAATTCCTCTTGTCGATGTCACCTAATCCTATAATCGATGTCTATGATGAGCATTGGGAGCATGCTGCATTTGATTATCTAGCTACACTAGCCACAGAGGATCCTGCTCTTCGTCCCGTGGCATTATTGGATGGTGCTTTCCTTTTTGATCGCTTATTGCCATGGATGGAACAGTGGTTGCCTAGCCACTGTTGGTGGTCGGTCTACGAAGGATTACCCAATACGGACCGACAAGTGATACAAGCATCGCCGCAGCTTGTTGACCTTAATGATCTAGATGACATGCAACGCTCAGTCTTGTTAAAAGGTACTAATGGGTATCCAATGCTCAGCATCATAATGACCAAAGCGTCTCTTAGCCAGCTGGCTAGCCAATTGAAGGCTTTTTGCATCATTAGCACTCCATGTGCTCGATATACACTGCGTTTTGCGGATACGCGATTATTGCCAACTATTATTAATATATTGACAAATGAGCAACGGACACTATTTAGCCACAATATTCATGCTTGGCATTACGTTGATCGCGCAGCTCAATGGGCATCACTGCCATTAGTAGATAAATATGATCATACAGTAATACCACCCATTAATGGTATCGCTCTTAGAGAGTGTTTCAAAACCCCTTGAAAAAAATCATGTTGCCTAAAAGTCTCACTGCATGGCTACTTCACTACTTCCTGACGAACTCTGGTATATCATCCAACCTCTTCTCCCCGAGCACACGCCAGACCCTCGCGGAGGAAGGCCTCGTGTATCTGACCGACAAGCGCTGTCTGGCATCTTGTTCGTACTGATGACAGGGATTCCTTGGCGACATCTGCCTACTTCTCTAGGGTTTGGCTCCGGCCCCACCTGTTGGCGACGGCTGAAAAAGTGGCATGAGGCTGGCGTTTGGCAACAACTCCATCATGAGCTGTTACACCGCCTGCATCTGGCAGATCGCATCGACTGGGAACGCGCCTGCGTGGATGGCTCATCCGTAAAGGCGAAAAAGGGGGATCTGCCGTAGGCCCTAATCCCACCGATAGAGGACGTTTGGGATGCAAGCGTCATCTGCTGACGGATGGCAATGGCGTACCGTTGGTAGTGCTTTTTTCTGGTGCGAACATGCACGATAGCGTTCCGCTGACGGCGTTACTGGAAGCGATACCTAAGCTGCAAGGCACTCGCGGCCGCCCTCGGCATCGCCCGAACAAACTGCACGCTGACAAAGCCTATGACTACGAGCGTTGTCGAGAAGCCTGTGTTGTTCGAGGTATCAGTCCGCGGATAGCGCGCCGCGGCAAGGACAGTAGTACGAGGCTAGGCAGGCACCGCTGGGTGGTAGAACGCACTTTTGCATGGCTCAATCACGCTAAACGGCTAGCCGTTCGGTACGAACGCCGACTCGATATTTACTGCGCCTTCACGTTGCTGCGATGTGCCATGATCTGTTTTAAGAAGCTGATGTTGGGGTTTTGAAACAGCCTCTTAATAGTGAACAATACAGAGCATTAATAGACTCTGCTCAGGTAGATAGAGCGATGGCTTTTATAGAAGATACATCCCCTGAACTGTATGCCTGTTGGCAGAAACCTTCTGAACGTTACACATGGTTCCAGCAGCATATGGCGCTTGCAGATGCTCCTGCTTCTTTAGCTGAACTTCCTGCCTATTTAGAGCAGCATGCCATGCGCCAACAACTGTTAAAAAAGGAACGTAGACAGTGGTAAAAATGACATTTAAATGTGAATTTGCAGCGTTTATCGCTATTAGCATTATTGCTAGTGCTTCAATGTTACTGACAGGGTGTAGTGAACGTACCACCACTGCATCTGTTACTGGTATTAATTATACGGATAAAAACATAGCGAGCTTTCAGGTTATTCAACCTAATAACTTTAAAAATCGTTCACCTGCTCAAGAGGCAATGGCGTATGGTGCTGGTGGGCAGATGTGTTGTTATCTCTTGCCTTATGAATGGCACGAAGGTTTAAAGGTTAGCTTGGAGGTTGAGCCTGATATTATACCTGTAGAAGGGCAAAGCACCCAAGATGAATATGATCGACGTCGTGATACAGGTACGCTTTATTACAATGTCGAAGTGCCTGTATCGCAATATGCGCCAGGCAAAGCTCAATTACTATGGATCCAGTTCCTTCCTAATCAGCAGTACCGCGCTATTGCAACCGATTTTGATCCTACTAACCCTGAGTTCCCTAGTGATGTGAAAGGATGGCCTGTACCGTCTGTTGCTTTTCGTCATAAACTGTGGGAAAGAGAAATGGATGATGAGCGTGATACTATTATGCGTTTTAGAAATAAAGTTTTTAAAGAACGCAGTGAAAATGAATGGAAAGAATCTTGGGATTCTTATAGTAAATATACTAAATTGAGAGATAAAGAAGAAGATGGTTTTAAAGGGTATGATGATTATGCTTTTCGCCAATATAGAAAAAACAGGGATGAAGAGATTTATAATCATAGCCTAAAAAGGTTGGAAGAGTTAAACAAAATTGAGCCTAAATAAGGGGGGGTATGTCGATATTAGTATGTGAATGTCGGAAAGAGGCGGCTGATCCTAGTGGCAAGTTTTTCTTCACAGAAGAAGAAATGGGTATTTTAAAGGAAAACAAAGATAAAAAATTATCAGAGAAAGAAAAAATGCCTTGCAGTAAACCTGCTTATATAGGTGTTTTCTTTGACGGTACTAACAATAGTTACCGGCATGCAATAGAAAATAAAACAGAAGAAGAAAGTAATGTAGCGCGTTTGTATGATGTATTTCCGGGGCGGTGTGTGCCGGGTATTTTGCCAAAAGAAACAGATTGGAAAACTGATCTAGCTCTTTATGAGCGGCACTTTAAAATCTATGTTCCTGGTGTTGGTAAAGCATTTCCAAACATTGGTGATCAAATAGGGAGTTGGGCCCAAACGCAGTGGGATGGTATCTCTGGTGGAGCAATGGCAACTTATGGACAAGGACGCATACTATGGGGGATCGCCCAGCTATTAAATTATATATATGGCTACTACCATGCGGGCTTTGGTAGTAGTGTTCTTATTACTGATGAAGAAGTTAAATATGCTTCAGAAAATATAAGCCTTGTACAAGAAGAGCTAGAAAGAAAAGTGTCTTTCAAAGACGATGGAAAAATATGCTCTATCAAATGGGCGTCAAATAGTTGTTTGTTTTCAGCTATAACTTCAACGAAAGAAGTACTTCAGAATAGTCGCCTTGATAACAAAAAAAATGCCACTCTAGTGCTTTGCAGTTGGATCGCACGGCTTAAAAGAAGCATAGGTACCAGAGTGCATAATCCAGATATATTGCCTCTTAATAAGTTACATTTGTATACGTTTGGTTTTTCTCGCGGAGCCACGCAAGCGCGTGCTTATCTCAATTGGCTAGTCAAGCTCTGTCGCTTAGATGCAGAGTCTTATAACCAGCAAGAAGGCCCTTTAACTCTTGGCGGTATTCCCGTATCTCATGACTTCATGGGAATTTTTGATACAGTAGCATCTGTCGGCTGGGCCGATATGTTTGTTTGGTCTAATGGGCATAATTGGTGGGGAGATGCACGTAGTCTTCAAATACCGAAAGAAGTAGGGAAATGTATTCATTTCGTAGCTGCACATGAACAGCGTAGATGTTTCCCATTGGACTCTGTTTACCAGGGACAACGCCTACCTGAATATTGTGAGGAAATTGTTTTTCCCGGTGCGCATTCTGATGTTGGGGGCGGATATGCACCTTTTGATCAAGGGAAAGGGTTTTCACGTAGCGGCACTTCAACACTTAGTCGCATTCCTCTAGCAGAAATGTACCGTCGAGCACGCCTTGAAGGCGTCCCATTAGAACTTGAAAAAGCGAGTGAAGCCGCAAAATTAAGTTATAAGATAGATATTCGGTTGCTTTCCGAATTCAACACCTATATTTCTTTATTCCCATTAAAGGAAGGAACAACCGCCCAAATTGTTACTCCTCATTGGGAAAAGTTAATATCACAATATTTTCGCAGATTCAAAGGGGGAGAAAATTCTTTACAGATGTCTAGCGCTACTCGTGCGCATTATCAAGACAGAGGGTTGCGTGATTCAATAAAAAACAAACGTTCAGATGCTTACAAGGAAAAGCATTTTCTACTTGGAGAGCTGAGTCCTGTTACTTTGGTTTACGAGCCTGAGGAAATCACAAAAATTAACGCTTCCAGTGATGCAATTTATTCAAATCGGCTTGATGCGGCAGAAAAAATAACTAAAGTCTCTAATGAAGCAATAAATGCAGAGCATAAAGATTTTTTGCTTGTAAAAAATAATCATTACGCTGAACTTTCGACAGAAGACGAGGTAGAACTTAGCTATCAAGATAAATCATGGTTTAAAAAAAATCTGACTACGCAAATAGCTTAGTAAATGATGCTAATGATAACTTAAGAAAACATGTTTTTGAAGACTATTTTGTTCTTAAAAATCCTGAAAAGAAAGAGTTAAAATACGTTATAGATAATATAGCAATGGATGCGTATTTACATCCTGTTATTGATGGTTTTATTGATAACTATATACATGATTCAGTTGCCGGATTTATGGTGGCTAGCTATCTAAGCGAGCGCTTTGTGAGTAAAACATTTGTTTACTTCAGGTATAGGAGGATTTTTTCTGGCAGCAATACATTTTATCAAGTGCCATATGATAAAGGATTTGATTGCTCCCGGGAGGACTATGAAGCAGAACAATTATCAAAGTTGAAACGAAAACAGCAGCAAGAAGAAGAAAATTTAATGATAGGGCGCCAAATGGCTGATCAAATGAGTGTTAATGGCGGAATGGCATGGTGAATTATTGGCCCGCCTTTACCTTTAGTCGTGCTTGCACTCTCCGTCGCCTTGCTGCATTCTACCCACGAATTCGTAGCTGTCAGCGCTAGGCTGGCAGCGACTGCTTGACGGGGTGCCGGTAGATCCGGCTGAGATGATGCAAGCGCTACAGGCGCCGAGCATTGGTCCCGTTGAACCTGATCTGGCTAATTCCCGTAAGGGAGGGTACCAGCGGAGGGATCAAGCAGCGGCACGTCCTGCAGCGAGCGTCCGCCTCCTGTTCATACTGCCCCGCGCCATCCTTTCGTGCGTGCTCTTCGGGATTCCTATCCTGTGAGATGGCACCATGACAACGTCCAATTCCACCACGCCCAATACCTCCTCCGATAAGACCACACGTGCTTTCGCGTCTACGGTCAGAGAGCGGTTGCCCGATGCCGTTGACCCCGCTTCCATGGCTCCATTCCCTGCTTCGCGCAAAGTCTACGTGACCGGTTCACGTCCTGATATCCGCGTGCCCATGCGTGAAATCAGCCAGACGCCCACGATCACGATGCAAGGCGACGAGGTCGCCAATCCGCCGATTTGCGTGTACGACACGTCAGGTCCGTATACCGATCCCGACGTCGAACTGGATATCCGCAAAGGGCTGGCACCGCTACGTCGGGCGTGGATCGATGAGCGTAACGACACGGAACTGCTTGAAGGATTGAGTTCTGCCTATGGGCGCGAACGTGCTGGTGATCCTGCACTGACGCCGCTGCGTTTCCCCAATATTGGCCGCCCGCGCCGTGCCAGAAGCGGGGCTAATGTCACTCAGATGCACTATGCGCGTCAGGGCGTCGTCACCCCGGAAATGGAATACGTTGCGCTGCGCGAAAACCAACGCCGTGCGGCTATCAAGGACGACCCCGAGCTGGCCAAACAGCACCTAGGCTTCGGTTTCGGGGCGACTATTCCTGCTGAAATTACACCAGAGTTCGTACGCGATGAAATCGCCCGTGGGCGTGCCATTTTGCCGGCCAACATCAATCACCCTGAACTCGAGCCGATGATCATCGGCCGCAATTTTCTGGTGAAGATCAACGGCAACATCGGTAACTCAGCGCTGACCTCCTCGATTGCCGAAGAAGTCGAAAAGATGACGTGGGGCATTCGTTGGGGGGCAGACACCATCATGGACCTGTCAACTGGCCGCAACATTCATGAAACGCGCGAATGGATCATTCGCAACTCTCCGGTGCCGATCGGTACGGTGCCGCTCTATCAGGCGCTTGAGAAGGTCAACGGCAAGGCCGAAGAACTGACGTGGGAAGTGTTTCGCGATACGGTCATCGAACAGGCCGAGCAGGGCGTCGACTACATGACCATCCATGCCGGTGTTCGTCTGCACCATATTCCGCTGACCGCTGACCGTACCACCGGGATCGTCTCGCGCGGCGGTGCGATCATGGCGCAGTGGTGTCTGGCCCACCACCAAGAAAGCTTCCTCTACACTCACTTCCGCGAGCTGTGCGAGCTGATGCAGGCTTACGACATTGCCTTCTCGCTGGGCGATGGTCTGCGTCCCGGGTCGATCAATGATGCCAACGATGAGGCGCAGTTTGCTGAGTTGGAAACGCTGGGCGAGTTGACCAAGATTGCTTGGGAGTACGACGTTCAGGTCATGATCGAGGGGCCGGGGCATGTGCCGATGCAGATGATCCACGAAAATATGACCAAGCAGCTGGAATGCTGTGACGAAGCGCCGTTCTACACCCTCGGGCCGTTGGTCACCGATATCGCACCGGGCTACGACCATATCACTTCGGGGATCGGTGCAGCGCAGATCGGCTGGTACGGCTGTGCCATGCTCTGCTATGTCACGCCTAAGGAACACCTGGGGTTGCCGGATAAGAATGACGTCAAGACCGGCATCATCACCTACCGCATTGCCGCTCATGCTGCCGACCTCGCCAAGGGCCATCCCGGCGCGCAGCGCCGCGACAATGCGCTGTCGAAAGCACGCTTTGAGTTCCGCTGGGAAGATCAGTTCAACCTTGGTCTCGACCCTGACACGGCGCGTGAATTCCATGATGAGACGTTGCCGAAGCCTGCCGCCAAGGTTGCGCATTTCTGCTCAATGTGTGGACCGAAGTTCTGTTCGATGAAGCTGAGTCAGGACGTGCGCGAACGTTTTGGCAGCAAGCCGCAGCAGGATGTCGATGTAGGCCTTCAGCAGCAGGCCGAGCGCTTTCAGGCGCAGGGCAGCCAGCTCTATCAACCGGAGTAGCGCCTTATGATGGATGACGATGAAGTGATTGCTGTCGCTGATCCTCATGTCGCAGAAGAGGCACGCTGTAGCCTGAAGCGCTGCTTGCAGCAGGTACAGCAACAGCATCCGCTGGTGCACTGTCTCACCAATGAGGTGGTGACTAACGTCACGGCTAACGCGCTGTTGGCCTGCGGTGCATCTCCACTGATGGTGGTGGATCGCGACGAGTGCCGAGCGCTGGCCGCGCTGGCTAACGGCATGCTGATCAACATCGGCACCTTCTCGGCCTCGCGTGCAGATGCCATGCGGCAGGCCATAGAGGTGCGGCATGCCAGTAACCTGCCGTGGGTGTTGGACCCGGTTGCTGTGGGGGCCCTGGCACCGCGTACCGAGTGGGTGCTGTCCGTGGTGGCACGCTGTCCGCCCTCCATCGTACGAGGCAATGCCTCGGAAGTAATTGCACTGGCCGGTGGGAAAGGTGGGCGTGGAACGGACAGCACCGTTCAGCCCTGTCATGCGCTACCCGCAGCGCGCCAGCTGCTGGCGCAGGGTGTCAAAGCAGTGGCGATCAGCGGGGAAACCGATCTGATCGTGACCGCTGATGGTGTGTTGGCGGTGCAGCACGGTCACGCACTGCTGACACGTATCACTGGAGCGGGCTGCATGCTGGGTGCGTTGATGGCTGCCGTGGCGGGCCTGAAGGATGTTGATGCTGGTGAAGCCGCATTGGTCGCTACGCTATGGTTCACTCTGGCGGCCGAGCGCGCGGCAGTGTCAGCCCAAGGGCCGGGAGCGCTAATGGCCGGTCTTCTGGACGCGCTGTATGCGTTGGCAGCAGAGTCGACCATCCTGTCCTCGCTGCGAGTTGGGCGAGTGTTTGCGGCCGAAGCTTCGTCGATGATCCCTCAGCGGCGCGTCTGCGATCCTCGTCCCCCGATCGCCATGACTATCGCGGGCACTGATCCGACCGGAGGGGCAGGGCTGCAGGCGGACCTTTCTACCTTCCGTGCCTTGAAGGTGTTCGGTGCCAGCGCTATTACGGCGGTGGTGGCGCAGAATACGCTGGGGGTCAACGATGTTGTACCGCTGGCGCCTGCCATGATCAAAGCGCAAATAGAAGCGGTGTTCGAAGACCTTGATGTCGATGCGCTTAAGATTGGCATGCTAGGACAGGCCGATATCGTGATGGCCGTGGCAGAATGTCTGCTGGAACAGGGTGATGGTCGCCCGCCCTTCGATATCGTGCTTGATCCCGTGATGGTATCGACGTCAGGCCATGCATTATTGATGGCCGATGCCGAGTGCCTGCTATGGGAACGGTTGGTGCCGTTGGCCAGTCTGATCACCCCTAATCTGGCCGAAGCGGAAGCCCTACTGGGGCGCGATATCCCACCGACGCCAGAAGGGCTGGAATCGGCTGCACTTGAACTGCACGATCGCGGCGCGCGTCAGGTATTGGTCAAAGGCGGCCATATGGAAGGGCGCCTAGCGCTGGATGTGTTCGTCAATGAGCAGGGTGACGTGCATCGACTGTCGCTGCCGCGGGTAAACACGCCCAACACGCATGGAACGGGCTGTGTGCTGTCTTCTGCCATCACTGCGTTGCGAGCCCAAGGACATGATTGGCTGGAAGCTATCACGCTGGCACGCCGTTTTCTGCAGGAAGCGCTTCAAGCTGGGCAGAGCGAGCGCTTCACGCTGGGGCATGGGCCGTGCCTGATTCACCTGCCTCGCTTGCTGAAGCCGTGAGGATCGCGTGAGGCAGGTCGATACCCTGTGAGCGATGCTAGTCAGCTGTTTGGAAGTGAGGTTGCCGTGAAAGGCGGTGAGTGAGACAGCATCTCGCTGCGTCCCTCTGTTCTATAGAAAAAAGCGTCTATAGCGACAGAGGCGGTAGGCCACAGAAAAAACGCCCCGTTCAGAGAGGGAATGTTCCTCTTCGAGCGGGGCGTTCTGCTATGTTGAAAGCATGCCTAGGTTGGCGAGCCGAGACCTGTAGCGGTTTTATGAAAAAGGGCCGCTAGCTATAGGGTGCGAGTTATCCGACTACATCGCGCAAGGCAATGGCGAGGCAGACATCACGTTTGATGACGGACGCAATGTGTAGAGAAGGCCCGAAAGCCTTCTCTTTGTCGGCACAATCAGGCGTGACGCTGACGCGCGGGCAGAATGCCTTTCAGGCGATCAGCCATGTCGTACAGGCATTTTTCGGTCGTGGACCAATCGATGCAGCCATCGGTAATTGAGACACCGTATTCCAGTGCGCTCAGATCACAGGTCAGCGGCTGAGCGCCCCAGTTGATGTTGGACTCGATCATGACCCCCATGATGCTACGGTTGCCTTGTTCGATCTGCTTGACGACATCTTCGAGCACAACAGGCTGGTTGGCCGGATCTTTACTGGAGTTGGCGTGTGAGCAGTCCACCATCAGATCGGCGGGCATGCTGGCTTTGGCCAGTGCCTGTTCTGCTGCTGCAACGCTTTCGGCATCGTAGTTGGGCTTGCCGTTGCCTCCGCGCAGCACGATATGGCCACAGTTGCCATTGGAGCGCACGATGGCTACCTGGCCGTTTGGTGCGATGTTCAGGTACGAGTGGGCATGCGAGATAGCCTGCAGCGCATTGATGGCTACGGTGAAGCCGCCATCAGTACCGTTCTTGAAGCCGATTGGGCTCGGCAGGCCGGAGGCCATTTCGCGATGCGTCTGCGATTCGGTCGTGCGTGCGCCGATGGCGGTCCAGCTGATGCAGTCTTGGATGTACTGGGTTGCGATCGGGTCAAGCGCTTCGGTGGCCAGCGGCAGGCCGAGTTCGCTCAGCTCGACCAGCAGTGAACGCGCCTTTTCAAGCCCTTCTTCGACGGCGAAGCTGCCATCCATGTGAGGGTCGTTGATCAGACCTTTCCAGCCGACCGTTGTGCGCGGTTTTTCGAAGTAGGCGCGCATGACGATGAACAGCGTATCGCTGACAGCAGCAGATAGCGCTGCCAAACGTTTAGCGTAATCGAGCGCTGCTTCGGTGTCGTGCAGCGAGCACGGGCCGACCACTACCAGCAGACGATGATCATCACCGCCCAGGATGCGTTTCACGGTGTCTCGATAAGACTGGATACGGTCAACGGCCTGCTGGCTCAAAGGATAGCGTTCTCTGAGCGCTTCGGGTGAACGGATGAGGGTGTAGCCCTGCACATTGGGGTTATTGGTGTCGTTCATGGGAAGGCCTTCGATAATATCTGCAACAGCGTCCTGGAGGTCTGGTCGAGCGATGCTTCTGCCGCGTGTCAATGCATGTGTCGCCACGCAGTACCGCAAGACCAATGTGCGGAAGTCGACTAATGTGCCGTCATGACATGGAGCGGTCAATGCGCCGGATGTGCTGGCATGAAAGGTCGGCACCGGATTCACAGGACAGAGATAGTAGCATGGAACTTGTATTACAGTGGAATGTCTTATGCCAAAGACGTGACGTCATGTTGACGCTGACATACTTCAAGGCCGCGCGCCTCGAAAACAGAGTCATCGTAAGCGTTGCATGACCGTAGAGAAGTCGTCTTTCCCAAAGTTTACCGATTGTTGCATCATTTCCTGCCTTGTTTTGTGGTGTGATGCACGTCAAATTGAATCTTCTTGGTCAGGCATGGCGTGTCTTAGAACGAGTACCGTATGAAATCATTCACGCCATGGATACCGAGGGTGTCAGACACCCGTGCCGAGGAGCACGCAAGCGAATAGGGGTGCGCCCATGGCGACGACCGAAACGGATCAGCAGCTTGTCGAACGTGCCCAGAAAGGTGATTCCCGCGCTTTCGATCTGCTGGTCAGGAAATACCAGCACAAGATCATTGGTTTAGTAAGCCGCTACGTACACGATTCCGGTGACGTCCAAGACGTCGCTCAGGAAGCCTTCATCAAGGCATACCGTGCCTTGGGGAAGTTTCGTAACGACAGCGCTTTCTACACTTGGATGTACCGTATCGCCATCAATACGGCGAAGAACCATGTGGTGGCGCGTGGTCGCCGACCACCAAGCAGCGACCTTGATATCGTAGATGCCGAGGTACTAGACAACAGTGGCCGACTGGCGGATATGGAAACGCCAGAGTCTGCTATGGCCCGTGATCAGCTTGAATCGGTCGTCTACGATGCGATCGATAACCTGACTGAGGACCTGCGTACCGCCATTACCTTGCGCGAGCTGGAGGGCCTATCCTATGAGGATATCGCCGAAGTAATGCAGTGCCCGGTGGGCACCGTACGTTCCCGTATCTTTAGAGCGCGTGAAGCCGTCGACGCTCGTATACAGGCGCTGCTCTATCCGAAGGATAAGGCCGCTAACGAATAAGCTGTACGTTACCGAATAACCCCTCTTCCCCTGGCATTGCTTGATGCCAGGGGATTTTTTTAGCTAATTTTTACACTATGTAGAAGTGTGTATCTGGAGGCAGTCGGCATCGTCGCATCGGTATATACTGCCCAAATCTCGTTCGAAGCGAGGTGCTGAAAGGGTTGTGTCGCTTCTGAGAAGGGGGCTATACCTAAATAAAACGGTGCGAAACGCATTGAATTGGTGACAATTGTTACATTATGGTCGTGTGAGCGAGTGAAAAGACCGTCAACGCTGGTGAACTATCTGGAAGGGCGTGCGGTCTGAACCATGAATTCGCAGTGTCGATGTCACTCTGCAGGCGGCCTGTCAGCCCTTGCTCATGGCCGAACCATTCATGCTTTTTATCTGCATGAAATATCCTTTCTGACAGTTCAAGATCACAATGGGCATAAACTTTCCCCCGATCTTCCTGTCTTATGGCATGACACTTGATCTTTTACGCTTCTGAACCGAGGGCGTTGCAAATGACTCAGCAGTTACATGAATCCCTGTCAGCCATCATGGATGGGGAAGGTAACGAGCTCGAACTCCGTCGCGTGCTCAAGACACTTGATGAATCCCCTGAGTTGGGGGATGTCTGGCGCCGCTATCACCTCATGCGCAGCGCCTTGCGCCGCGAGCGCGATACCGTAGTAGATATGGATATTGCCTCAAGTGTCATGGCCGTGATTGAGCAGGACGAAACACCTCTTGGCGATACCGCCGTTGAGGCAGCTGCACCGGCGCAGCCCGTGCGGAGCCAGAAACGTCGTGGCCTTTCGCTGATGGGGGGCGCTGCGGTTGCTGCGGCCGTGAGCTTGATGGTGGTCTCCGGTGTGCAGTTCTATCGCGGACATGACAGTGCTGCTCTGCCCGATGCGGCTTCCCTGCAGGCGAATAATGCCGTGTTGGACAACGCCGCTCAGCAGCTGGCCGTTAATGGCAGCGATAGTCTGGGAACACTGGGCTACTTTGGACAGGGCAATCAGGCCATGGCGGCAAGCTACGCTGACTTCGCACATGCTGCGGGTGGCGATCTGACCCCTGTTAGCTGGAGTGTGAGTGGCGATGAAGCTGGTGCGAAATCACACAGCCGCCGCTACAACGGTCACAGTGAGCAGCAGGATACCGATTCCACACGCTTTCATTTCGAGCGTGGCCTGAATCGCTGATTCAGTCGGTGGGTAAGAATCCTTGATGATGTTAGCGCGATGGGTTCCTGTTCAGGGCGGTCGCGCTTTTTTGTGCCTGTCTGATAGCGATTGAACGCCGTTATGGTGTCGATATGGCCGCTGGGCACGCTTACAGGATAACGTGTCATCGCTCATGGTGATGAGGATGGGCGCATGACAATAGAAGGTGGGCAGCCTTTTAAGGTGGTGGGCCTTTCAAAGGCGCCGCGTATTGTAGATGCAGCTTCTTGCCCTTATCTCTTCACGGTGCTGGACGCCAAGTTTGTTCAGCTGTGGCAGGTTCGGCGGTGTCCGCCGAGCATCCTTTATGCAATGGATTGCTGCACGGCTGTGCAGCAAGATGAGGTCAACATCGCTTTCTGCTCGACTCCGAGCATCTTTCTGTTGTTGGGAGCTCTTCTGATGTCGATTCGACGCACATTCCTTCCTCTGGCGGTACTGTTGTCCGTTCCTTTTTCATCGCTGTCGGCCAGCGCAGACGATGTGGCCCCTGTGCCTTCCTCGTCTTCCGTCTCTGCGCTGCCGGGCTTCACGTCCTTGATGAAGAGAGCGGCGCCGTCCGTCGTCAATATTTCGGCAGCACGCGGTGCATGGGGTGATGATGGGCTGGTGCTGGATCTCTCCGATGTGCCTGAGCCGTTCCGGCGCTTCTTTGATCAGGCCCCGTTCGGTGTTACCCCCGGTTGGCGTCGGCCCCTTGATGAGGTGCGGTCGTTAGGGTCGGGGTTCATCATCGGACGGGACGGTTATATTCTGACCAATGCACATGTGGTGGACGGTGCCGAGCGCATCAAGGTGAAGTTCAGCGATCGGCGCGAGCTGGATGCTCGTCTGGTGGGTACGGACAAGCGTACGGATATCGCTCTGCTTAAAGTGGAGGCGCACGATCTGCCTGTGCTGCCACTGGGTAATTCTGATCAGCTGCAACCGGGGGAGTGGGTGGCGGCCATCGGATCACCGTTCGGCTTTGATCAGTCGATCACCGCAGGTATTGTCAGTGCTACGGACCGCAACCTATCCGGGGACGGTACGGTGCCGTTCATCCAGACGGATGTCGCCATTAATCCGGGTAATTCGGGTGGGCCGCTGTTAAACCTGAACGGTGAAGTAATGGGGGTTAACTCGCAAATTCTAACTCGAAGCGGTGGCTATATGGGGCTGTCGTTCGCCATTCCCGCTAACGTGGCGCTATCCGTGGCCGACCAGCTCAAGCAGGATGGCCGTGTGCATCGAGCATGGCTGGGGGTCTCCTTGCAGGCATTGGATGGACGTCTGGCGCGGGCCTTTGGGCGGGGTGAAACGAAAGGGGCGCTGGTGGCCTCTGTTATCAGCGGAGGCCCTGCGGAACGGGCCGGTGTGCGACCGGGCGACATCATTCTCAAGGCCAATGGTCAGCTGATAGACAGCGTGGATCGCGTGCCGCGTATCGTGGCCGCTCAGCGTCCGGGGCAGCAGCTCGCGCTTGACGTTTGGCGGCAAGGGGCCGTTGTGTCGCTTGATGTGCCTCTGGTCGAGCATGGTGATGCAATGGCGAAGCTGGCTTCACCTGCTGAGCAACCCCAAGGGCGGCATGCGGGTGGTCGCTTGGGTATTAAGGCGTCGGTGCTGGATGCCAAGGCACTGGCTTTGCTGGGCGTTGCGCACGGGGTAGGGATTGAGGCGGTCGATGACAGTAGTATGGCGGCACAGGCGGGGCTGATGCCTGGCGATGTGCTGGTCGAGCTCGACGGTCAGGCCGTGACGTCGCCTGCTCAGCTGACCCACATGGCCGATGCGCTGCCGAGTCGCCATGCTATTTCCATGCGTGTGATTCGAGATCGACAGATCATCTATATGGCGTTGGAAGTAAGCAAAGACTAACGCTGGTCGAATAGGTATCGAGCCGCTCTATCCGTTAGGGCGGCTTTTGTGTATATGTCGGTAGGGTGTCTCCGTCCGTAAATGGTCGGAGTAAAGATGTATCTTATTAGTGGGAATAAGGTGGCATCGTGACAAATTGTGCAAGGCGGAACTGCTATACATAACGTCTTGTCTTAATGGGTGAATCGTTAGCGCACAGTACGTTTTCTGTGCCGACGACATGAACAGGAATCTCCCCATGAAAAAGATGATAGCTGCCGGTGTACTGTGCAGTATGGTGCTGCCCGCGATTGCGGTGGCAGAGCCTTTCGATCACCGTCCGGATGGACCGGAAGGGCGTCCTCCCATGCATCACCAAGGTCCAGAACGTGGTGGTCCTGGTGGTCCTCGCGAAGGTGGCTTTGGGCCTGACCGCGGTCCGGCGCCAGGCCCCATGCACCGTGGCGGACCGCGTCACAGCATGCCGCGTGATGCGGAAGCGCTGTTGATCGGTGGTATCACCTATTACCTACTCGATGGCCTCTATTATCAACATCGTGGCAGTGAGTACATCACCGTTGCGCCGCCTCCCGATGCGGCCACGTCAATGACGCCGCTCGACTACAAAGGGCGTCGTTACTACGTGCAGCACGGTCACTATTATTCCCGTACCCCGGGCGGTCAGTATGTCGAGATTAGTCGTCCACAGGGCTTGTGATCTCGGGGCTTATCTCTGATATCAGGCAGGGCGGCCGCTGGGAAGTTGCCAGTCGGCCATGCGCGTAGGAAGCGCGTGTGCGGCAGTGGGGCAGGGAGTTGACATGATGTCTGGCCCGGCACAAGGATGTGGCTGTCGCACGAGGGGGGGATGGAACGTAGTATACGGCCAAGGATGGCTCTTTTTTTACAAGCGATGGAAAGCGTTTACGGCACTCACGTACTGGCCTGCGATAGACCACTGAACAGTGGTACTGCGCTGCGGAAAGGATTGATCGCCAGCAAAGCCGTTTGAGGCCTTGGCGGTTGTACTGATATGGCCTGATCAGCTTGCCGCTTCGGGATAGTGATAGGCTGGCTTGTGTAACTGCGGTGGCGTCTGGGTTTGAGTTGGTTTTCACTACTCAGTTTTCACCACACTACTTAGTTTTTCACCGCTTAGATGCCGTACAGAACACTGAATATAAGAAAAGCCGCCCTTGGTATACCAAGGAGCGGCTTTTCTTTCAGACATGATATCAGCAAGACAGATACCTCACCGCAGTGAGGCATCCGCTATAGCTGAATCATCTCAACCGATGTGTTCACCGATTTCGACGATTTTCATGCTGTTGGTAGTGCCCTGAGCGCAGTGGTGGTCGCCACGAGTGATGACCACGTAGTCGCCTTTGGTGCCCAGACCTTTCTCTTCGACCAGTTCAACCGCAGCGCGGTTAACTTCCGGAGTCGGGTATTTGGAAGCATCAAATTTGACCGGTACTACGCCTTTGTACAGAGACATGCGGCACAGAGTACGATCGGACGGAGACAGTGCAACGATCGGCAGGTCGGAGCGAATGCGAGAAGCAACCAGCGGAGTGTGGCCAGTTTCAGTCAGGCAAGCTACGGCTGCAACGCCTTCCAGGTGGTTGGCAGCGAACATTGCAGAGTAAGCAACGGTTTCGTCCAGACGGTCGAACGTGCAATCCAGACGGTTGTTGTCGCGACGAGCTTCCTGCAGTGCTTCAGCACCCGCAATAGCGCGTTTCATTGCTTCAACAGTTTCGACCGGATAGTCACCAGCTGCAGTTTCTGCAGAACACATGACAGCGTCAGCACCGTCGAGAACGGCGTTACCTACGTCCATGACTTCTGCACGAGTCGGCAGCGGAGCGTTGATCATGGATTCCAGCGCCTGAGTGGCGTTGATAACCGGCGTGTTGTACATCTGAGCACGCTTGATCATGTTTTTCTGTGCGCCGATCAGGCGAGCATCGCCGATTTCAACACCCAGGTCACCACGAGCAACCATGACAGCGTCAGATGCTTTGATGATGCCGTCGAGGATTTCGTTGGTAGAAACGGCTTCAGCACGTTCTACTTTAGCAACGAGACCGATGGTTTTGCCGATGTCGCTCTGGAGGTCGTCGGAGTACTTGTGCAGCAGCTCGCGAGCGTATTCCATGTCAGCAGCAGAACGCGGGAAGGAGATCGCGATGTAGTCGACGCCCAGTTTGATGGCCGTCTGCATGTCGATCTTGTCTTTCTCGGTCAGTGCCGCAGCGGACAGACCGCCGCCCTGCTTGTTGATCCCTTTGTTGTTGGACAGCTTGCCGCCAACCAGGACTTTGCAGTGTACTTTCGGTGCAGCCACGCCAGTGACTTCGAAGACCAGGCGGCCGTCGTCCAGCAGCAGTACGTCGCCTTCGAACAGGTCTTTTGCCAGATCTTTGTAGTCACAGCCGACCTGATGCTCGTCACCATCGGTACGACCCAGGTCCATGTCGATGATGAACGGCTGACCAACTTCAAGGTTGACCGCGCCTTCTTTGAAACGTGCGATACGAATTTTCGGACCCTGCAGGTCACCGAGGATCGCAACGTGACGGCCATATTTGGCAGAGGCAGCGCGTACGGATTCTACGCGTTGACGATGTTCTTCCGGGTCGCCGTGAGAGAAGTTGATACGGACAACGTCGATACCGGCTTTGACCATGGCGTCCAGAATGCCAGGTTTGTCGGTGGTCGGACCAAGCGTCGTCAGAATCTTGGTGCGACGAACGGGTTGTTTCTGTGCTTGCGGCATCAGGTCTTTCTCCTTTGCGCTAAATGGCGTGTCGTAATATTACACGTTTTTGGCATCGAGCGGGGGCGATGATACGCGCCACCAGGTTCACTATCCTACGCACATATTGTCGCAACCCCTGCGGCCCAGTCGGATTATGCTGGGTGGCATGGGGTGTGCCGATGTGCGTCGCTGCTGATGCCTAGAGTACCACCTTTTCCCTGCCACGGAGCGTTGAGCAGGGCTCGGTCCGCGACGCATGGTACTCCAGTGATCGTGATACTCCAGTGATTCAGTATCGGCGAACAGCATGTATAGCCGAGGATATATCGGCAGGTGTTGCAATAAAGGCTGTTCGCATCTATATGGTGTGCTCCAAGAAAAGGGTGTGCAAGCCGTCCGTGACAGTCTTCATCGACCTTAGTCGCCTTTTCATGTGTCGGGCGCTGGCGATGATACCCGTTGTTGGCGGTCAAAGTCATGCCGGATATACCTTTTCGAGTGGTTCCGTGCTATTTGAGGCGTAAGTAAGTGATTCGTTCCTCGTGGAATGTTTATGCGACATGGGCTCAACTCTGCTGTCGGTCTGCCGATGGATGCGCGGTGGCGTCGTAACGTCTGCTAGGGTAGGGTAGGCACATTTATTCCCATGCGCCGCAGCGGAAATCCCGCGGTGAGCGCGCTGCACAGAGATGGAATGCTATGGGTAAGTCACTGGTGATCGTGGAATCGCCGGCCAAGGCCAAGACCATCAATAAGTATCTGGGCGACGAGTTCATCGTGAAGTCCAGTGTAGGTCATATCCGTGACCTGCCGACGGGTGGCAATGATCGGCGTACGACGACGCCGGCAGAGCGCAGCCAGCAGGCTGCGCTGACGCGCAAAATGTCGCCTGAACAGAAGGCCGAATACAAGCTGCGCAAACAGCACGAGCAGTTGATTCGTCGCATGGGCGTCGATCCTGATCATGATTGGGAAGCGCACTACGAAATTCTGCCGGGCAAGGAAAAAGTCGTCGACGAACTGAAACGTCTGGCCCGCAAGGCCGACGCTATCTATCTCGCAACCGACCTTGACCGCGAGGGGGAAGCCATTGCTTGGCACCTTCGCGAGACCATCGGTGGTGATGAAGGCCGTTTCCGGCGTGTGGTGTTCAACGAGATCACTAAGAACGCGATCCAGCAGGCCTTCCAGTCGCCGGGCGAGTTGCAGATGCCACGCGTCCGCGCCCAGCAGGCACGGCGTTTCCTCGACCGCGTGGTGGGCTTCATGTTGTCGCCGCTGCTGTGGGGTAAGGTGGCCCGCGGATTGTCAGCCGGCCGCGTGCAGTCGGTGGCGGTGCGTCTGATCGTTGAGCGAGAACGTGAGATCCGTGCCTTCGTTCCTGAGGAATTCTGGGACGTCATGGCGCGTCTGCGCTATGGCAAGGACGACGTACTGAACTTCGAGCTCGTGCGCCAAAACGGTGAGCCGTTCCGTCCTGTTAGCGAAGAAGAGACACTGTCGCGCATCGCGGGGCTGTACGATGCGACTCTGGCGATCACCAAGCGTGAAGACCGCCCGACGTCCAGCAAGCCCGGCGCTCCCTTTATTACGTCGACGTTGCAGCAGGCGGCAAGTGGTCGCTTAGGCTTTTCGGTCAAGAAGACCATGATGCTGGCTCAGCGCTTGTATGAAGCGGGCTATATCACGTATATGCGTACCGACTCCACCAACCTGTCACAGGATGCCGTGGAGCAGGTGCGTGATCATATCGCTGCTGAATATGGCGATGCGTACCTTCCCGACGCTCCCGTGCGCTATTCCAGCAAGCAGGGCGCACAGGAAGCGCACGAGGCGATCCGCCCGACCGACGTGAAGCGTGCGACCTCGCAGCTGAGCGGCATGGAACGTGACGCGGAACGCCTCTACGAGTTGATCTGGCGCCAGTTCGTGGCCTGCCAGATGGTGCCTGCGCGCTATCTGTCGACGGCGCTGACCGTAGATGCCGATGGCTACACACTGCGTACGCGCGGCCGCGTACTGAAGTTCGACGGTTATACGCGCGTGCTGCCGCCGAGCAGCCGCAGTGCGGAAGATCAACAGTTACCGGACATCCAAGAAGGCACGGCGCTGACGCTGGATGGTCTCGACCCTGAGCAGCACTTCACCAAGCCGACGGCGCGCTACACCGAGGCCAGCTTGGTCAAGGAGCTGGAAAAACGCAGCATCGGTCGCCCATCCACTTATGCGTCGATCATCTCGACCATTCAGGATCGCGGCTACGTGCGGCTGGAGAACCGTCGTTTCTACGCCGAGAAGCTGGGCGAAATCGTGACCGACCGCTTGGTCGAGTCTTTCCAGGATCTGCTTGATTACAGCTTTACCGCGCGTATGGAAGGCAGCCTAGACGGTGTCGCCGAAGGCCAGCGCGACTGGCTGCAGTTGCTCAATACGTTCTATGGCGATTTTAAGGCCGAGCTCGACAAGGCCAGCGGCGATGACGGTATGCGCCCCAATCAGCCGGTCGATACCGATATCAAATGCCCGGACTGCGGTCGTCATATGCAGATCCGTACGGCATCGACAGGGGTCTTCCTTGGCTGCTCCGGTTATAACCTGCCGCCCAAGGAACGTTGCAAAAAGACCATTGACCTGCTGCCAGGTGAAGAAGCCGTAGCGGCGGATGCCGGTGATGAAGCCGAAACGGATGCACTGCGCGCCATGCACCGTTGCCCTATTTGTGGCACGGCGATGGACAGCTATCTGGTCGACGAACACCGCAAACTGCACGTCTGCGGTAACAGTCCTGATTGTGCCGGGTATGAAATCGAACACGGCAGCTTCCGCATCAAAGGTTATGAAGGTCCGACGCTTGAATGCGATAAGTGCGGATCGGAAATGCAGCTGCGTGCTGGGCGTTTCGGCAAGTATTTTGCCTGCACCAACGATGACTGCAAGAACACGCGCAAGCTGCTGAAGAGCGGTGAAGCGGCACCGCCGAAGATGGATCCGATTCCGATGCCGGAACTGGCCTGTCAGAAGGTGGAGGATCACTATGTCCTGCGTGATGGGGCCAGTGGCCTGTTCCTCGCCGCGAGCCAGTTTCCTCGCAAGCGTGAAACGCGGGCACCGTTGGTGCTGGAACTGCAGCCGCATCGCGAAACGCTGCCTGAAAAATACCACTTCCTGCTGGATGCGCCTGTGGCCGATCCGGACGGTCGTCCCGCACAGATCCGCTTCTCGCGTAAGAGCAAGGAGCAGTACGTGATGACTGAAGACAACGGTAAGGCTACCGGCTGGCGCGCCTCTTTCGTCGACGGGCGGTGGGTTGTAGAAGATAAGCGTAAGCCGGCTAAGAGTGCGAAGTGATGGATATTGATCCGTCACGCCGCACCCAGCGCTTGATGTATGATGCTGAGCTGTTGGCATCGCACGCCCTGTCGCTGGACGGGGCGCTGCAGCAGGCCTGTGAATCCGGAGCGCTGGTATTGGCCGAGCAGAGCCTAGCAGCGCTGGTGGCCGAACTGGCGGCGCCCCAATCGCTCGACGCTGGGCCGTGGCAGCAGATGCTAAACGCGCTGCCCGACACACTTCAGGAACGACGTCTGCTGGAGCGTGCATTGCTGACGGCGAACGGTGAGTTGTATGCGCTGTATCTTCGCTTAGAACAGCGGCGTACGGGGCACATCCCGGCAACGGTAGGGTTAATCGCCACCACGCTGTCTGTGGGTGAACGTGTAGCGCAGCTCAAAGATCAGTTAGTCGCATTGCGTGTGCTGGCCAATGGGTTGCGGGAGTCATCGCGCTTCTGCTGAGATGTCGCTCAAGAACATGGCGCTGGGCCGCTGACGTGGCTTGGCACTTCGTAGGTGTCTGTTTATCAAGGCGCTTGCCGTACGGCTTTATCAAGTCGCTAGGGTGAGCGCCTTGAACGTTTGTGTCGGGTAGTTTCTCTTCATCAACATGTAAGACACACCGCGTTAGAGTGGTGAACGCGCATTCCCTGTATCACCGTAATAGGGTATGAAAGGGCTGTTATGACCATCGCTGAAGGAGCATTCGTCATGCAAGGGTGGCTGTTTCTAGTGGTTGCCGTAGTGGCGGAAGTGATTGCAACGTCTGCGCTTAAGGCCAGCAACGGTTTTTCGCGTTTGTGGCCTTCAGTGCTGGTGGTCGTGGGGTACGGTTGCGCCTTCTATTTCTTGTCGTTGACGCTTCGGTATTTGCCGCTGGGTATTGCCTACGCCGTCTGGGCGGGATTGGGGGTAGTGCTGACCACGCTGATTGGTTGGGCACTTTTCCAGCAGAAGCTGGATGCCGCAGCGCTGATCGGTATAGTACTTATTCTGGCAGGGGTGATGGTCATGAATACGTTCTCTTCCGTTCAAGCGCACTGAGCGGCCGGAAAACAATCGCATGGTGCTCTCTATGCACATGCAGGGTTGCCGACGGAGAATATAGCGCGCGATCGTGGGCGGCTACCTTCCTTCTCATCCAGTACGACTTATCAAGGAAAATCATGCGTTACGCTATTTTTGATATCGACGGTACGATCAGTCAGGCGGGGCAACCGATTTCATCTTCCGTCGCCGAGGCGCTGTTGGCGCTGCGCGAACACTATCAGGTGGTTTTCGCTTCCGCACGGCCTGTGCGCGATATGCTGCCGCTGCTGCCAGATGAACTGCATGACGCTGTGATGGTGGGGTGTAATGGTGGGATGGCGTGGCAGCGCGGCGAGTTTATGATCAATGAAAAATTCGACGCCGACAGTGCGGCAAGCATGCTGGGGTGGCTGGATAATGCCCGTGCGGCCTATGTAGTGGAAAGTCACTGGCAGTACGGTTTCTCGCCCATCGCGCATGATTTCCACGACTATGTGCGTTCACTGAACGTCACGTTCCCTCCCGCCGAGCGCGATACAGTGATGGCGCAAGGGGTTAACAAGATCCTGATTCTCGATATGGCGCTGCGGGAACCGCTGTTAGAGTACCTGAGTGCTCAGCCCTTCAATGTCGTCGAAAAGCTCCACCGTTTCGATCACTGCTTCGATCTGATGCCCGGTCAGACCGATAAGGTGAATGCGCTGGATCGGCTGGCGATTGCACCCGAGCAGGCGATTATCTTCGGCAATGACCTTAACGATCAGGCCATGCTGGCCCGCGCAGCACACTCGGTCGTTGTGGGTGAATTCCAGCCGGCCACACCACCTCATCAGCGTGTCGCGTTCGACGAGGTAGCACAGGCCATCACCGCGCTGGCTGACAAGGTCGCGGCTTGATTCGTATCAGCGCTGAACTGTCGAGAAAATGGTAGGGGTATCTGCGCCTATCTACTGGAATATGAAGGCATCACGGTGCTAACGCACCGAGCATGGTGCTGCGGTATTCTTGCGCCTCGCCTGTCGCACGGGCTGCGCTGTCGTGGTACCCTGTGGTCAGACAACGACCATGGCGCTAATCGCTATGGTCGTTTTTTTACCATGAGAGGTGATTCATGATCGACAATGCGATTCTCGAGATCGTAGAGCTTCCAGACGGTGAGGTCGTGCTTCGTTCTACCGATAGCGATGATGAAGCTCCTTTGGTTAGCATTCGATTTTCCGAGCAGGCGCTGGAGCTGCTGCAGCGAAGCCGCTTCGATGTCGCACGGGAAATGATCGACCACGCTATCACGCGTTCGATGCTGTGGGACGGTGACGATACGCTGAGTGAGCAGGACGAAGAAGAGTCGGTGACCGTGCATTAATAAAAGACTGTTTCATAACCTAAGTGATCGCTTTTACCCTTTCTGAAATAGAAGGCTTCTACCGCAATGTTGTGGTTTGAAGGCCCTTCAATGACATGGGTATTGGCGTTATGGAACATGCTCTAAGCAGGTTGCACGATGAGCCGCGCTCAGTAGATAGTGTGCGGGAGTGCCTAGGGGGCGAATCCTAGGTCATGCCGATGATCACCATGATCGGCGCGGCACAGAATAAAAGAAAGGCGGGCAGGCCGATTCACACGGCCTGCCCGCCTTTTGTGTACCTATCTACGGCTAGACGTATCGCGAGGGATCAGTGCAGACCCTGATCGCCGCGGATGACGCCGACCCCGATACCTTCGATTTCCAGCGCATCGCGGGTGACATCCACCTCAATCGGTGCAAAGTCCGGGTTCTCTGCGATCAGGCGAACATGATTGCCCTGACGCTCGAAGCGTTTGACTGTTACGTCATCGCCCAGGCGAGCCACGACGATTTGGCCGTTGTGCACGTCCTGCGTCTTGTGCACCGCCAGCAGGTCGCCATCCAGAATGCCAACATCTTGCATCGACACCCCTTTGACGCGCAGCAGATAATCCGCGCGTGGCGAGAAGAAGTCTGGCGACAGCGGGCAGTAGCGGTCGACGTGTTCGGTGGCGAGAATAGGGCTACCCGCCGCAACCTGACCTACAATGGCCAGCGTATCGGTCGGTGCCGCTTCGTCGCGCTTGATGATGCGGATGCCGCGTGACGCGCCCGCGATCATTTCGATCACGCCCTTGCGTTTCAGGGCGCGCAGATGTTCTTCGGCGGCGTTGGCAGAGCGGAACCCCAGCGCTCGCGCAATCTCTGCCCGTGTAGGTGGATATCCCAGCGTATCGAGCGTCTCGCAGATGAAGTCAAAGACTTCCTGCTGGCGACGAGTGAGTGGTTTCGTCATGACAGGCCTTGTCGTCTTGGATGAAATAATATCTCTGTGATTATATCCAGTGTATTCTGCCACGCAAGTCAATTGCAGCATACGGCGCGTTATGGGGTAGAATAGTCGCCGCACGGGAATGGGGCGCGTTTTGTTCTCATGTGGCATGCGTGAACTTCAGTTCGGCACGAGGCTTCTTTTCTTTGGATCAGAGGGAAAACGTGCCGCCGGGAAAACCTTCCGGGCAAACGCGTGTCCGAAGGACTGTGTATCCGCGCCATCGGCATACCGCCAGCAGCGATAGTGTGCTTGCTCAGGCGGTGCGCCCGCTGTCTCCATGTGCTTCGCTCGTCACCTGACCTGGCTCCGGCTTCGTCAGGTGTTCTGTTTTCGGCATGGTAGTGCCGTATCCCACTTACATTTGAACAAGACTCTGGCAATGCAAGACGATCCGATTTTTGATTCTCATCGCCACGTGCAGGATATGAATGCGCTGATGGCGCAGGCTGACTGTCTGGTCACGCAAGAAGAAGTGGACGCCGCACTCGACGCCATGGCGACGCGCATGACGGAAGTGCTGGGTGACAAATTGCCGCTGTGCTTCTGCGTCATGAACGGTGGCCTCATCACGACGGGTCACTTGCTGACGCGTCTCGGCTTCCCGCTTGAAATCGATTACCTGCACGCGACGCGCTACCGCGGCAAGACCAGCGGTGGGGAATTGTTCTGGCGCGTTTCCCCCGAGCGGCCGATGAAAGGACGTCATGTGGTCGTCATCGACGATATTCTCGATGAAGGTGCCACGCTGGCGGCTATTCTGGAGTACTGCCGCGAAGCGGGTGCTGCAAGCGTCTCCTCTGCGGTGCTGGTCGACAAGAAACATGATCGCAAGGCCGTGCCGGGTCTGAAGGCCGACTTCTGCGGTCTGGAAGTCGAAGACCGTTACGTGTTCGGCTTCGGCATGGACTACAAGGGCTATTGGCGCAACGCGCCGGGTATTTTCGCGCCCAAAGGGCTATAAGGGCGCTTGCCCATGAGCGTGCGCAGTGAGGGCGCTTCGACCGTGACTTTGAATGTGAGGCCTATCTTTCAATGAGCAATCTGTCGAAGCTGTCGAGCCGTCTGATGAAGTATCGCCACCAGCTGGGGGTAGCCCTGATCGTGGCGATCTTCATCGGCGCGGTGTATGCCTGTTGGTCGATGGTCAGAAGCATTAATCTGAGCCAACTGCATGCGGCGCTGATAGCCGTGCCGCCACAGTGGATTGTGGGGGCCGTGCTGGCAGCGGTCGGCAGCTATGTGATGCTGTTGGGCTATGAATGGTCGGCGACGCGCTATGCTGGCGTCAGCGTGCCGTCGAGAGCGCTGGTCATGGCGGGTGTATGCGCATCAGCAGTGGGCAATGCGATTGGGCTGTCAATGCTGTCGGGCGGCGCGGTGCGTTATCGGCTCTACTTTCCTCACGGCATAGAACCGGCCGACGTGGCGCGTATGTCGGCATTCGTCAGTCTAGCGCTGGGCTGTGCGTTGCCACCACTGGCCGCTGTTGCGGCGCTGATTCACGTCGATGCGGCCGCGCAGGCACTGCACCTGTCACGCAGCTGGGTTATTGGCATAGGCATTGCTGTGCTGGTGGGCTATCTGCTGTTGGTTGGCATTCTGGCCACGCGCCGGTCTGCGCACTGTCCGACGCCGTTCACGCGTCAGTTTCATCTGTGGCACTGGCGGTTTCGCCTGCCCAATATGGTGCTGTCCGCGTTGCAGCTGCTGATTACGCTGCTAGATGTCATCTGTGCGTCGGCTGTGCTGTACCTGCTGATTCCGGGCGATATTCCCTTCACCACGTTCATGATGGTGTATCTGCTGGCGCTGGCGACGGGTGTATTGAGCCATATTCCCGGCGGGTTTGGCGTCTTTGAGATGATCATTCTGTCGGCTTTCAAAGGCTCAGTAGGTGAAGCACCACTGCTGGCGGCCATTCTGCTGTACCGCGCGATCTATGTACTGCTGCCACTGGTGCTGGCCTGTCTGGCACTCTTGTGCTGTGAACTGGTTAGGCTGCGGCGGCATCGCCGCACGTCGTAGCACAGCGGACTATCCGTGGCGAGGATAAGAAAAGGCGAGCTCTCCATTGCGGAGGCTCGCCTTTTCTGTTTTTGCCAGTGGTGCGGTGCCGAGCGGTTGATATGCCGCAAGACACGGAGGTCTGGCTGTGCAGTGCTTAGAGCATGTTTCATAACGCTAATACCCATGTCATTAGGAGGATTTCAAACCACAACATTGCGGTAGAAACCGTCTTTGGAAAGGGCAAAAGCAATCACTTAGGTTATGAAGCAGTCTTTTAGTGCGCCTGTTTCCAACGTGTCAGCAGGGCTTTCGCGGCAGCAGCGGGGTCGGGCTGGGCGCAGATCGCACTGACCACGGCAATGCCGTCGGCTTCGGTGGTGGCGATGTCGCTGAGGCGCTCACCGCCGATGCCGCCAATCGCTACGCAAGGCAGGCCGTGCGCGTGTGCGCGTGCCGCCAGATGACGTAGACCGTCGATCCCTAGCACCTTCACTTCCTTGGTCTGGGTCGGGTAGACCGCACCAAGCCCGATGTAGTCCAGCGTACCTGCGGGTTGCGCAAGGGCATAGTCCAGCTCGGCATCGTTGTGGACGCTTAGCCCCAGCAGTCGATCGGGGCCGAGGCGCTGGCGGGCAACGGTGGGGGGCAGGTCGTCCTGACCGATATGTGCGCCTTCGGCATCAGCCGCTATCGCCGCGTTGATATCGTCGTTGACCAATACCGGTACGGCACGCCCAATGGCGTCGATGATGCGGCGCGCGAGTGCGCTGCGCTGCTCCGTAGTGGCGTGCTTGTCGCGCAGCTGGATCAGCGTGGCACCGCCTTCTACGGCTGCCTGGCAGGTGGCAACGATGCGATCATCATCACGTTCATCAAGGCTGATCGTGACCAGGTAGAGGGATAGGTCGAGGTGGGGGCGTGTGAGCGTTGAGGTGACGGTCATGCCTGCTGCTCCTCGTGGGTGGCGGGGCGCGTGTGGCGCACGGGATGCGGGTGTTCGCTCAGGGTGTCGCTGCTGTCTGATGACGAGCGTATGGAAGGTGCTTGGCGACCGAAGCCGGCATCCCAATCCTTCCATACTGGCTGTAGCCCTGACTGGCGCAGGGCCTCGGCGACCTGCTCGGGGGTACGGTGATCGTCTGGTGTGAACTGTTCGAGATGATGATCGTGGGTATTGGCATAGCCGCCCGGTTGTGTCTGGGAGAACGCGCTGATGCTGGTGATGCCTAGCGGCGCAACATGGTCGCGGAAGCGTGCGGATTCGCGGGTCGACAGCGACAGCTCGACATCGGGAAATGCGATGCGATAGGCACAGATGAGCTGTACCAGATGGCGTTCAGTAACCAGTGCCGCGGGGGTGATGCCGCCCTCACAGGGACGCAGGCGCGGGAACGATATCGAGAAGCGGCTCTGCCAATAGCGCTCGCGCAGATAGCGTAGGTGCTCCGTCATCATGAAGCAGTCGGTGCGCCAATCGGCGGACAGCCCAAGCAGTGCACCTAGACCGATCTTGCTCATGCCGGCAAGGCCCAACCGGTCGGGGGTTTCCAGTCGCCACTGGAAGTCGGTCTTGAAGCCGCTGAGGTGGTGCTGATCGTACAGCGCCGGATGGTAGGTTTCCTGATACACCAGCACCGTATCGACACCCAGCGTGCGCAGCTCGGTGTAGTCCTCAATTCGCATCGGTTGCACTTCCATCATCAGATGACTGAAGTGGCGGCGAATGCGTGGCAGATGCTCGCGGAAGTACGCCATGCCGACTTTCTTGGGGTGTTCTCCTGTCACGATTACGACCTGATCGAACCCCAGTGCCTTGATCGCCTCGCATTCCCGCTCAATCTCTTCTCCGCTCAGAATTTTGCGGGTGATCCTGTTGTGCGAAGAGAAACCGCAGTAGCTGCAGTTGTTGGCGCACATGTTTGACAGGTACAGCGGCACGTACATGCCAATGGTGCTGCCGAAGCGCTGGCGGCTAAGGGCCTGCGCACGCTGGGCCATCTGTTCGAGAAACCCATCAGCGGCGGGTGAGATCAGCGCCATCAGATCATGGGCGTCCGGGGATGGGGTGGTCAGGGCACGCTGAACGTCGGCTGCCGTCATGGCATTGATGCGCAGGGTGATGTCCTGCCAGTCGAGCTGGTGCAGCTCACCGAAAAATGAACGGCTCATGCAGTGAGGCTCCTTCAGTTCAGCGTGTCGAGAAAAGAGGTCAGCGGGCTGGAGGCCTGTGCCTGCCATGTGACCGCGCCAGGGCGGCTAGAGCGTGCCAGTTCGCCTGCTTCGACAGCGAGGCGGAAAGCGTGGGCCATCTGCACGGGATCGGCGGCCGAGGCGATGGCGGTATTTACCAGTACGGCATCGGCGCCCATTTCCAATGCTTCCACCGCTTGGCTGGGGCGGCCGATACCCGCGTCGACGACGACGGGTACCTGTGCTTGCTCAATAATGATGCGCAGCATATCACGCGTAGACAGCCCCTGATTGGAGCCGATCGGCGCACCCAACGGCATGACTGCGGCGCAGCCGACGTCCTCCAGTCGCTTGCATAGCACCGGATCGGCACTGCAGTAAGGCATGACGACAAAGCCTTCCTTGACCAGCTGTTCGGCGGCCTTGAGCGTTTCGATGGGGTCGGGTAGCAGCCAGCGTTGATCGGGGTGGATCTCCAGTTTGATCCACGGTGTGTTCATCGCTTCGCGTGCAAGCTGGGCGGCCAGTACGGCTTCATCGGCGGTGCGTGCGCCGGATGTATTGGGCAGCAGCGGGATGCCGCTGGCCTTAAGTGGCGCATAGACATCGCCTTCGTTGGCGGTAGCGGTCACTCGCTTCATTGCAAGGGTCACCATCCCAGCGCCGGAGGCTTCCAGCGCGGCCAGCATCAGCGCTGGGGTGGCGAATTTACCCGTACCCATCAGTAGGCGGGAAGAAAACGTGCAGTCGGCAATGGTTAGCATGACAAAAGAGTCCTGACAGAAGGTGAACGAAAGCGTTAGCAGTGGCGCGGTGGCGGCATGCGGGCCATTTAGCCTCCGGCGATGGGCTGGATCAGCAGCAGGGCATCACCGCCGCTGACGGTCTGCTGTTCCCAGTGCTGGCGGGGCACAACCTTGCCGTTGAGTGCGACGGCATAGCCGGGGGCGGTAGCGTCAAGCTGGAGGAGCAGCTCTGCCAGTGTCAGAGGGTTTTGAGGCAGCGTGCGAGGTTCGCCGTTGAGCGTGATGGTGGTGGTCATGAGTGGGTTCCACAGACAGAGCAGTGAGGATGAGCGGTACGTTCTAGGGTCTGCCAGTGCTGATGCTGACCATCGAACAAGGTGATCGTGTGGGTAAGAGGCGAATCGTTGTTGACCAGCCAGCGAATGGCCTCAAGGGCTTGCATGGCCCCGAAGATGCCGGGCAATGGGCCGAGGATGGGCAGTGGGCCGGGAGCGGCAGGGGCTTCTTCAGGGAACAGACAGTGATAGCAGCCGTGACTAAACGGGGGCGCGAAGACGGTGAGCTGGCCTTGCAGGCGGGCAACGCTGGCGTGTATCCACGGTGTCTGCAGGGCTACGCAGCACGCATTGATAGCGCGACGGGTGGCGAGGTTGTCGGTGCAATCCAGTACAAGATCGGCGGCGGCAACGGCATCCTGCAGGGCTGAACCTTCAAGGCGGCAGGCAATAGCGCGGCAGTCGACGTCAACGTTGCGGGCGCTCAACCGCTGGCAGGCCGTGTTCGCTTTCGAGAGGCCAATGTCGGCTTCGTTGTACAGTACCTGACGATGAAGATTGGTGAGGCTGACGTGATCGTCATCGGCGAGCGTCAGCGTGCCTATGCCAGCACCCACCAAATAAGGGGCCGCCGCTGACCCTAGGCCGCCCGCACCGACCAGCAGTACATGGGCGGCATGCAGGCGCTGTTGTCCTTCAAGGCCGAAGTCGCTGAGGGCCATTTGACGCTGATAGCGAGATGATGTCGATGAAGAGGAGAGCGCTACCACGGTGATGTTTCCTTTCCGCAATGCGCCTGGCTGCCTTCGATATCAGCGGGCAGGTCAGGCTGATTCGGAGCGCATAGAGCAAAGGGAACGCGGTGGGACGCTGGTTATTCAGAGAGGGGAAAAGGCGTGCGGGGGCGCAGTGATACCGCGCTTTAGGATAAACCTGCCCGTGAGTCGTCCGTACTAATGGCAAGACATAGGGCAGGTTGCACGCTTGTTTCCTTCGCAGATCCGAATCTGATCAGGTTCCACGGATTCCCTCTGGGGGTCTCAGCTCCCGAACGCGGTACATCGTCGCTGGGAGCACTCCGACAAGTGCTGATGGGTGCTGTTTTAACGCACTAAGCGTCAGCTGGCAAGCTTGGTGCGCTGATGTGGGCTTCGACGTTAGTCGCTGTTCACCGCGCTGCGACTCTGCTCAAGCCGTGTCAGCAGGGCTTCTATTGCCTTGAAGCGCGTTTCTGCATCGGGCATCGCGGCAGTGAAGCGTAGCGTTTGCGCGCCGTCGAGTCGGTAGCGCTGGGGTTCGCGTTGTATCAGCGTGACCAGCGTCATCGGGTCAATGGTCGGTTGGCTGCCGAAGATCAGGCGACCTCGCTCCGGCCCCGCTTCAAGACGATGGATGCCCAGCCGTTCGGCGCGCTGGCGCAACACGGCCTGACGGAACAGGTGCTTGACCGGGTCAGGCAGCAGGCCGAAGCGATCGATCATCTCGACTTGAAGCTCGCGCAGGGCGTCGGCCGTAGCGGCGCTACTGATACGCTTGTACATCACCAGACGCTGCTGAACATCGGGCAGGTAGTCGTCGGGAATCAGGGCGGGCAGCCCCAGTCCGATTTCGACCTCTTCTTCGAGCGGCGCTTCGAGGTTTGGCGTTTTCCCCGAACGAATGGCTTTCACCGCACGATCAAGCATGTCCATGTACAGGCCATAGCCGATGGTCTCGATCTGGCCACTCTGCTCTTCGCCCAACAGTTCACCTGCGCCGCGGATTTCCAGATCGTGGCTGGCCAGCGTGAAACCGGCCCCCAGATCTTCCGATTGGCTGATGGCTTCAAGACGCTTGCGAGCATCACTGGTGATCTGCTTCGGCGGTGGCGTCAGTAGGTACGCATAGGCTTGGTGGTGCGAACGACCCACGCGGCCGCGCAGCTGGTGCAGCTGTGCCAGCCCGAACTTATCGGCGCGCTCAATGATGATGGTGTTGGCGCTGGGCACGTCAATACCGGTTTCGATGATTGTTGAGCAGACCAGAATGTTGAAGCGCTTGTGGTAGAAGTCGCTCATTACGCGTTCCAACTGGCGTTCGGCCAGCTGACCGTGTGCCACGCCGACGCGGGCTTCGGGAACCAGTTCTTCCAGCTTTTCGGCCGCGGCTTCGATGCTTTTGACCTCGTTGTGGAGGTAGTAGACCTGCCCGCCACGTAGGATTTCACGCAGGATAGCTTCCTTCAATACGCCATCATTGCGCTGCTGGATGAACGTTTTGACCGACAGGCGGCGTGCCGGTGGCGTGGCGATGATCGACAGGTCGCGCATGCCACTCATCGCCATCGACAGTGTGCGAGGGATGGGGGTAGCGGTCATGGTGAGAATGTCCACTTCGGCGCGCATCGCCTTCAGGCGCTCCTTCTGTGCCACCCCAAAGCGGTGTTCCTCGTCAATGATGACCAGCCCCAGTTCCTTGAATTCGGTGTCGCGCCCGAGCAGCTTGTGCGTGCCGATCACAATGTCAGCTTGGCCCTCGCGCAGGCGTTCGAGGGCGGCGGTCTGTGCTTTGCCGGCCTTGAAGCGCGACAGGATCTCGATGTTGACGGCGGTATCCGCGAAGCGGTCGCGAAAGTTGTCGTAGTGCTGCTGAGCCAGCAGTGTGGTCGGCACCAGTACGGCGACTTGTCGTCCCGAGTTGACGGCCAAGAACGCTGCGCGCATTGCCACTTCGGTCTTGCCGAAACCAACGTCACCGCAGATGACACGGTCCATCGGCTGTACGGAGGTCATGTCGTGAATGACGGCCTGAATGGCCGCTTTCTGATCGGGCGTTTCCTCGAACGGGAATGCCGCGGCAAAACGTGCATAGGCATCGTCGGGGGGCCGGCAGGCAAAACCCTCGCGCGCTTCACGGCGGGCATACACGTCCAGCAGCTCGGCCGCTGTATCGCGGATGCGTTCGGCCGCCTTGCGGCGTGCCTTCTCCCATTGATCGTTGCCCAGCTTGTGCAGTGGCGCAGCTTCGTCGGGCGCACCACTATAGCGTGAGATCATCGACAGGCTATCGACGGGCACGTACAGCTTGGCACCGTTGGCGTATTCGAGCGCCACGAACTCCGCCTGCTGACCCGCTGCAGTGATGGTTTCCAGTCCCAGATAGCGTCCGACCCCGTGTGCACGGTGAACGACCGGTGCGCCGGGCTTTAGCTCCGACAGGCTACGGATCACCAACTCGTCATCGTCCGTCGCACGCACCTGTTGGCGTCGGCGGCTTTGGCGCACGATGTCCCCGTACAGCTCGGTTTCGGTAATGACGATCAGTTTGTCAGCGGGTAACCAGACACCTTCACCCAGCGCGCCGGTAGTGATACCGCGCACCGCCTGTTCTTGCATGAAGGTTGTCCAGCCCGGCAGGTGTGCCGCATGCGTGACCAGTCCGCCCAGTTGCTCTTCCAACGCTTCTAGGCGGCCGCGGCTTTCGGCAACGTACAGCAGGCGCGTATCGGGGCCGACATGCTGTTCCAGAAACGCCATCAATCGGTGCAGTGGTTTGGGGCTACGCCCATCAAGGCTGATATCGGGAAGCGGTGCCGCGGCAAAGGTGTGGGCGTGTTTGTGAGGTTCGCTGACCCACTGGGTGCGTGGATAGCGCTTGATTAGTCCAAACAGATCGTCGGCGGGCACAAACGCTCGTTCAGGAGGCAGTAGCGGGCGCGTCCGATCAACGGCCAAGTTTGCATAGCGTTCCTGGATGCTGGTCCAGTGCTGGCGAGCAGCATCCTGAACGCCCGGCAGCAGCATGATCTCGAGCGCCTCGCTGCCGATGTGATCGAACAGGGTGGCGGTTTCATCAAAAAACAGCGGCAGATACTGCTCAAGGCCCGGAGAGGGAATGCCTTCCAGCGCGTCCAGATAGAGCGGTACTTGGCGCGGATCGACATCGAACCCCGTTTCGAACCCTTCACGGAAGCGTGCAATGGCCTCCTGCGTCAGCGGGTATTCATGTGCTGGCAGCAGCTCGATTTCGTCGAGGCTGTCGCTGGAGCGCTGCGTTTCGGGATCGAAGCGGCGCAGTGTGTCGACTTCATCATCGAACAGATCAATGCGCAGTGGCGAATCGCTACCGGTTGGATAGAGGTCGATCAGCGCGCCGCGGAAAGCATACTCGCCCGGCTCGAAGACGGTCTCGACTGCCCGGTAGCCGTTGCGGTGCAGCTGCAAGCGGAACTGCTCGCGATCAAGGTGCTGGCCGCGCGTGAGTTTGAGCGCTTGCACGGCGACGTAGTCGACCGGAGGCAGGCGCTGCATCAGTGTATTGACAGGAACAATCAGCACGTCTGGGTGATGCGACTGCAAGCGTCGCATCACGCGCAGCCGCGTCGAGACGATATCGCGGTGCGGTGAGAAGGTGTCATACGGCAGAGTTTCCCAGTCGGGAAATGTCTGCAGCCGCTCATTATCGCTGTAGAAGAAGCGCAGATCGGCTTCCAACCGCTGAGCCGACGCCATATCGGGCGTGATCACCATGAAGGGTGTCTTGGCAGACTGCGCCAGTCGTGTCGCCAGCGCGAGTGGGGCCGCGCTGCCCGGGGGCTGTTGCCAATAGCAGGTATCGGAAGCGGAGCGGGGAGCGGGTGGCGAAAAAGGTGAGACAGGCGTTGAGTCAGGCATGTCGATCCGTCGGTTGTACGTGAGTCGATAGGCAATGCCCCCAGTGTACTGCAAGCCCCTGAGAAACACTAAGGGCGATACTGTATGGATATCCGTGTATCGCTAGGGGAGGCTCAATAGCGGTAGCGGTGCACGCGGATGCTGGGCAGCCACGGCTCATCGTCGATGCGCGAGTCGCTGCGGCGAGCGCGAGTGCGTGTCTCGGGCGGGGCGGCAGGCGGCTGGTTGCAGTGGGGAAGGCGCCCGTTGGGAGACGGTACGAACAAAGGCATGGCAATGTTCATGGCCTGACGCTGGCGGCCGTCATCCAGCGGTTCGACATAGAACAGATTCGCGCGCATCAGCGGTGCTTGCGCCTGTACCTGTGCTAGTGGTTCATCGCTGGGTAGTGCGGCCAGCTTGCGGTATTGGATCCGGACATGATCGGCAGAGGTATCAAGCTGCATCAGCAGTCTTTCGGCATCCTGTACGCTTAGGCGCTTAATTGAGCGTCCGTTGCTGTACCACGCCAGTCGAATGCGCGCGACGGGTGCCGGAGCAATCAGTACGCGCCGCCAGCACTGTTTGAGGTGCAGGCGAGCTAGGCCATCATCGCACAGATGTGCGTTGACCGCGGAAGGCCGCAGAGGAAGTGCGGCGCGCATGGCGCTCAGCCGGTCAGCGGGTAGAGCGGTACGGATCTGCGTGATCACTTCACCGAAGTGGTCCTTGCCGCGGTTGACTGCTTCGGCAAGCGCCATCAGTGCCTCATCGGCAGCCACTACTCCGACATAGTTGCGTGTTGCCCGTCCATCCTGCCCGTCGTGATACCACATGTCTGTCAGCGCCTCGCGCAGCCAGGCCGCTGCCGAGCGGGGTTGGCCGCCGTCCGAAGGCAGGCACCACAGCTGAGGTGGGTGGCGATCGACATGGCGACACAGGGTGTCGATCGACGCGCAAAGTGCATCGAATGCTTCTTCAAGCGTCTTTTGCAGTGCCATATCCGAGGGCGATGTCATACGAATCCACCTTATACCGTTATATTTGCTGTGGGTTGCAGCCTGTCACGTTCAAGGCAGAGGCGCAAGGGGAGCCATAACAATATCCGTATCCTTATGGCGAGCGTGCTTGGTGTGGCTAGAGGCCGGGACGAACGGCAGACCCTGCGGATTGGCGGTCGTCGTTGGGCGGTACGCCGAAGTAGCGCTTATATTCGCGACTAAACTGCGAAGGGCTCTTGTAGCCGACGGCCTCTGCTACATGGCTGACCGGCAGGCGATCTTGGCTCAGTAGCATACGGGCTTTCAGTAGCCGTATCTGCTTGAGGTACTGCAACGGTGATGTGCAGATCAGGCGCTTGAACTGATGATGGAGGGTTGAGGCGCTCATGTTGACGTGGCAGGCCAGTGTCTGGATGTTGAGCGGCTCTTCGTAATGTGCGTGCAGGTACTGCAAGGCTTTGGTCAGGCGTGAGAACGGCCCTTGATGATGCAGTAGAGCCTGAATGGCATGCCCTTGCTCGCCGCGCAGCACATCCAGAATGACCTCAATCACCCGGGACTGGCCGACGACCGCTTGCAGGATGGGATCGTGCAGGCACTCCAGCAGGCGGATGACATTATCTGCCATATGGTTGTCGAGGTGCACGGCGCTCATCGGTGCGGTGGGGCGGACAGTGGGGTGAGCCGGTGTGATATCGCTCAGGCGTACTAGAATGTCGCTCATCAACTCGGGGCGCAGGGCGATGGAAACCCCCATCATCGGCGCATCGGGCGAGGCAAAGGTTTCGCACTCGAACGGTACGGGCAGGGTCTGCACCAGATAGTGCCCTTCGCCGTAGAACACACGGTGCGTGCCGAGGTGACCAATCTTGGTGCCTTGTACGATCACCGTAATGCTGGGGCTGTACATCAGTGGTGTGCGAGCCACGTCGTGCTCGGAGTACAGCAGTGTGACCCCAGGCAGATCAGTGGGGGTATACCCGGGGGCGGGCGACAGCGCTCGAATGAGCTGCTGCATGCGTGTCAGAGCCATCTGCATGATGTTATCCCTGAGTAACGTAGCGGTAGCATAAGGTAGGCATCTTACCCTATCCGTCGACGCCTTTTGTATGCGCTTTCAGTAGCGTCTGCACGTGGTAGCAGGATCGTGCATGTGGGGGGCAATGCGCTCTGTGAACAATGGCGTGGTGTTTAAAAGTACAGGTTAATGTGCGCGTACCCAGGCTGTCATGTGCAATTTCATCATTATGAGACAGAATTGAGCATGACAATAGGGTCGGTGGGCGGGCAATTTGCTCGGTTATCGACAGGATTGTGTGATCTTTCAGCAGCAATATCGGTAGGGTGACAGCAGTGTGACGCTTATACTGCCAGCCCGCTGGAACGCTCTGCATGTCTGCGTGTGTCGCCGCATGGCGAGCATCGCGCAACGGCACGTGGCCTGTGTCGATGCCGAGCCGTTCCGCTCCATTTTTATTGGATTAAGGATGTCCTCATGAGCCAAGCATTCGGTTATGCCGCCCAGTCATCAACGTCTCCTCTTGCGCCTTTCTCGTTCGAACGACGCGAGCCGCGGGAAGACGATGTCGTCATCAGGATCCTTTACTGCGGCGTATGTCACTCCGACATCCATCAGGTACGCGACGAATGGGGTGGCAGTCAGTACCCGATGGTACCGGGGCACGAGATTATCGGTGAAGTGACGGCCGTAGGCCGCAACGTGACCGATTTCCGTGTAGGTGAACATGTCGGCGTGGGCTGTATGGTTGATTCCTGCCAGTGCTGTGATGCCTGCCATGACGGGCTTGAGCAGTACTGTGCAGAATTCCCGACCATGACCTACGGTGCCGTAGATCGTCACGATGGCACAGCAACGCAGGGGGGCTATTCCAACCATATCGTTGTCGATCGCCACTTCGTGCTGCACGTTCCGGAAGGTGCCGATCTGCCGGCCACTGCGCCGATTTTGTGTGCGGGGATCACTACGTGGTCACCGCTGCGCCACTTCAACGTGGGTGAAGGGCACAAAGTAGGTGTTATCGGCATGGGTGGTCTGGGCCACATGGGGGTCAAGCTGGCGAAGGCGCTGGGTGCCGAAGTCACGCTGTTTACCCGTTCGGCAAAGAAAGCTGAAGAAGCTTTTGCGCAAGGCGCCGATCACGTCATCGTCTCTACCGATGAGGCACAGATGCAGGCCGCGGCTGATCGCTTCGACTTCCTGCTCGATACCGTACCGGTTCAGCACGACCTCAACCCGTATCTGGCAACGCTGAAATACGATGGTGTTCATATCTTGGTCGGCCTGATCGAACCGATCGAACCGGCACTGCATGCAGCCAATCTGGTGATGAAACGTCGCGCGGTGGTGGGCTCGCTGATCGGCGGTATTCCTGAAACCCAAGAGCTGCTGGATTTCTGTGCCGAGCATGACATTACCTGCGATATCGAGATGCTTGATATCCGCCATATCAACGAAGGCTACGAACGCATGATCAAAGGCGACGTGAAGTACCGCTTCGTCATTGATATGGCTACGCTTGAACAGGCGCGTCAGGAAGAGCTGAGCCGCACCGAGTAAGCTGCGGTAACACCCCGTGGCTGTAAGTGCCGACCATTGCTGAGGGAAGCGCAGAAATCTGCGCTTCCCTTTTGCTTTATGTACGGTGGTCGGCACGGTATCGAACTTCGCGGCCAGTGCACGTTCTATTCATAAGCGAATGCCCCGTGTCGTTTCATGACGGCACGAGGTTCATGATGTATGGTACAGCCCTGGTCAGCGGGTAGAGTCACTGCTCGCATGGCATCACATGGGCCTTTCCGAGGATAGCCTTCGTATGTTGCTGGATCGCATTCCCTTTTTCATAGGCTTGCGCTATACGCGGGCCAAGCGGCGTAATCATTTCATATCGTTCATCTCGATGACCTCCATGCTGGGGCTGACGCTCGGCGTCACCGTGCTGATTCTGGTGCTGTCGGTGATGAACGGCTTCGACAACGAGCTTCGTTCCCGCATTCTGGGTATGGTGCCGCACACCAAGGTGCAGCTGCGCGATAGCAGTGTCGGCATTCGGTCGTGGCAGACGCTGGCCGACCAGCTGCGGGCTATGCCGCATGTGCAGGGGGCGGCGCCGTATGTTGAACAGCAAGGCATGTTCACTGCCTACGGTTATAACCAAGGCGCACAGGTGATCGGTATTGACCCGGCTTATGAGTCGCAGGTGTCGATCATCCGCGATCATATGACAGCAGGCTCGCTGGACACGCTGCAGAAAGGACAGTGGAACGTGGTGTTGGGCGAACTGCTGGCGCGTCAGTTAGGCGTTGGTGTTGGTGATCGCGTCACGCTGCTGGTGCCTGAAGCATCGGTAACGCCAGGGGGGGTTTTCCCTCGCATGCGTGCCTTCACGGTCAGCGGTATCTTTAAAGTTGGGGCGCAGATCGACGGCAACCTCGCCTATGCCAGCCTCGGCGACATGCAGGCGCTGGCGCGTCTTGATGGCCCCCAAGGCATCCGTCTGAAACTGGATGATCTGTTCATTGCTCACGATTTTTCGACGGCGCTGATGCAGAACCCGCAGTACGCGGCCTACTACGCGCTGGACTGGACCTACTCGCAGGGCAACCTGTTCCAAGCCATACAGATGGAAAAACACCTGATTGGTCTGCTGCTGATGGTGATTGTGGCCGTGGCCGCGTTCAATATTGTCTCGACGCTGGTCATGGTGGTCACGGACAAACATGCTGATATCGCGATTCTGCGTACGTTGGGAGCCACACCGGGCACCATCATGCGTATCTTCATCGTGCAGGGACTGACCATCGGTATCGTGGGGATCGTGCTGGGCGTGATCTTCGGCATTGCGCTGGCGTTATCGGTGTCCGATATCGTCGCGTGGATTCAGAACGTGACCGGCGTACAGTTCCTCGATCCGAAGGTGTACTTCATCAGCTATCTGCCGTCGCGCCTTGAATGGTCAGACGTGGGCGTGGTCGTCTGTGTGGCCTTTGCACTGAGTTTCCTGTCGACCCTGTATCCGGCGTGGCGTGCGTCACGCGTTCAACCTGCAGAGGTGCTGCGCTATGAATGATGTGATGCTTGAATGCCGCGCACTGACGCGTATCTACCGTGAAGGGCCGCAGGACATTACCGTACTGGACCAGCTTCAATTGCAGGTGCGGGCGGGGGAGCGTGTCGCCGTGGTGGGCAGCTCCGGTTCCGGTAAAACGACATTGCTCAACCTGTTGGGTGGGCTGGATCACCCGACCTCCGGTGAAGTGGTCGTCGATGGCCAGTCGTTGAGTGGCATGGGCGAAGCGGCCATCGGGACGTTCCGCAACAGCCATATCGGGTTCGTCTACCAGTTCCACCATCTGCTGGCTGAGTTCACCGCCTGTGAGAATGTGGCGATTCCGCTGATGATTCGTGGACAGTCGCGCCGTCAGGCCAACGAACGTGCGTTGGCGCTACTCGATCGCGTCGGCATGGCGCATCGTGGCAGCCACAAGCCCGGTGAGCTGTCGGGGGGGGAGCGTCAGCGTGTCGCAATTGCGCGTGCACTGGTGACCGATCCCAGCCTAGTACTGATGGATGAACCAACCGGGAACCTCGACCAGCAGACCGCGAGCCATGTGCTGGCCCTACTGGACGATATCGCCCGCAGCAGTCGCTGTGCTTTCGTGATCGTGACCCACGACATGACCGTGGCCTGCCATCAGGACCGCGTACTGCGACTGATCGAAGGACAGCTGGTGGAAGAAGCGTAATCAGCGGCAGCTAGGCTGTTTTTGCACACGCGGTACCGAAAAGGAGCCTACATCAGGCTCCTTTGTTGTTTTGGCTAGGTTCGTAATAACAGCGCCGAATAATATTCGCCAAGGCGCTTGCATTAGCCGAGTGAGGGGGCGTCCAATCTTCTGCCTTCTGCCTTCTGCCTTCTGCCTTCTGCCTTCTGCCTTCTGCCTTCTGCCTTCTGCCTTCTGCCTTCTGCCTTCTGCCTTCTGCCTTCTGCCTTCTGCCTTCTGCCTTCTGCCTTCTGCCTTCTGCCTTCTGCCTTCTGCCTTCTGCCTTCTGCCTTCTGCCTTCTGCCTTCTGCCTTCTGCCTTCTGCCTTCTGCCTTCTGCCTTCTGCCTTCTGCCTTCTGCCTTCTGCCTTCTAGCCTTGCTGCGCTTTTTATCGCGGTCGCGAGCCGAGTCACCTCAACTGGGGGGCACGTCATCCGATGCCCTATGGGAAGGGGGATAAAGGAATGGAGCCATGAGGTGTCACTTGTTGTTGTGCTGTGTACGGGTGGTGCTAAGAACAGTGCGGCCGATGTGTCGTCATGTGCCGTTGATGCCAGTGACCTGTGCGGCGGCCTGCTGTCTGTGGGTGGCGTTACTGGGGCCTAAGTGGCTGTGGTGGGTGGCATGGGTAATCATCGTGTTGAACGGTGGTGGCTGGCTGTGGCGACGTAGCGTGCTGGGCTGCCTGACGACGCTGTGCTGCGTGATCGTTATGCTGAACGGGCATCATGCACGGCAGTCGGTGTTGGCAGAAGTGCTCCTGAATCAGCCATTGCGTGTTGAAGGGAAGGTGCTGGCGTTGCACGACCGTGGGGGATTAAGAAGTGCTCTGTTCAGTGTTGAACAGTGTCATCCGCTGGCCGTAGCAGGAGACTGTACGCGGTTGGATCGCCTCCAGCTGTCGTTGCCTTCAACGGTGATCGTGGCTGAAGGTGAGCGATGGCGGCTTGCCGTGCGCCTTAGACCTCCGCATGGGCTGGCTAATCCGGGGCAGTGGGACACGGTATGGCGAGTACGGCGCCAAGGAATCGGGGGTATCGGCCGTGTGCTAGCTCATCCTGCACCTCAGCGTTTGTCGGAAGCCGGATGGCAGCCGGCGGCGTGGCTGCGCCGGCAGATCGAAACCAGCGGCGTTTCCGCATCGGCGCAGCGGTGGCTGAAAGGCATGATCGTGGGCGATGGCAGTGCATTTGATGACGCGGACTGGCAGCTGTTCAACGATACGGGAACAACGCACCTTGTAGTGGTGTCCGGCTCGCATGTCACGCTTGCCGTTGGCTTCTGGGCGGCACTGGCACGGTGGGGCATGCGGCGTGTATGGCCTACCCGTTATCGACGGGCCACAGCACCTCGTGCAGGGGCGGCTTTGGTGGGGATCGGGTATGCCGTGCTGGCACAAGGTGGAGCGCCTGCCGCGCGCGCCTGCGTTGCGCTTCTGCCGTGGGTACTGGCGTTCACGAGCCGCTGGCGGCCTTCGCGTTGGCAGCTGTGGTGGCTGGCGTTGCTGGCCGTGCTGCTGATTATGCCGTGGTCGTTGCTGATGCCCGGTGTGTGGCTTTCTTTTGGGGCGGTCGCGGGGTTGTACGTCATGCACCCGCACCGGCAGACTGCACCGTCGCTGTGGCGACTGCTTTATTGTCACGGTGCGATCACGCTTTTGATGGAAGGGGCGTTGCTGGTCATGATGGGGCGCTGGGCACCGCTCGCCTTTCCTGCCAATCTGATCGCTATTCCATGGATATCACTGATTTTGATGCCGCTTGGTATGATCGGGGCGCTGTGTGCTTGGCCGTGTCCGTCAGCTGCCCATGGCTGCTGGTGGCTGTTCGATCGCCTGCTGGCGCCGCTGTGCTCACTGCTTAATAGTGCTGCGCAGTATTGCCCTTCGCGGCTTGTTGACCCTGAGGCGGCCACGGCAATTGGAACGGCGATGATGGTGGTCGCGGTGGTGAGCATGCTGCCATGCTGTACGTGGCGCTGGCGTGGCATTCTACTGTTAGGCAGTGTACTGCTGGCGTTTGGGCGAGCGTCGGCGCCATGTCCAAACGAAGGGATGTTCGAGGTGACCGTGCTGGATGTAGGGCAGGGGCAGCTGGTCGAGCTGCGTACGCATCGGCACCGCTATCTGTTCGATACCGGGCCGCAGAGCCGTTCGGGGCGGCGCGCTATTGACGAGGTGTGGCCTGCTAGGCAGGCGTTCGATGGCGTCATCGTCAGCCACGGTGATCTGGATCACTCTGGCGGGATACCTTCGCTACGTCAGTACCACCATGTTGGCCGGTGGCGGGCGCCATGGGCGATGCCGGCACTGACCACTGACGATGCCTTGTTGGGGCATCCTCCTGCACTGACGCTGTGCCGTGCGGGGCAGTCGTGGGTGGTGGATGGCGTGCGCTTTCGCTTTCTGTGGCCGCGCTCGGATCAACCGTTACCTTCCAGCGAAAACGATCGTTCCTGTGTACTGCTGGTCGAAGGACACGTAGGGCGGGCGTTATTCACAGGGGACGCTTCAGCGCAGGTTGAGCAATGGCTATTGAGCGCCTTCGATCAGCCGATAAGCGTGTGGGTTGCGGGCCATCATGGTAGTCACGGCAGCAACTCGCGAGCACTGCTAGTACGTACTCGCCCTGTCGTCATGCTGTACAGCACCGGCTATGCCAACCGCTATCATCACCCAGCGTACCAGACCATTGAGCGTGTGCGTGAGGTGGGCGCGAAGCAGTGGAATACCGCAGAAACAGGTGCGATCACGGTGCGCTTCCTGCCGGAGGGCAATGTCAGTATCGACACACAGCGCAGTCATCAGACTGTCGTGATCCGAAGGCTTTGAGGTAGACTGCCCCTTCACTTTTGAACATGAAAGCGTGTAAGCGCTGGAGAAAGCATTGAGTACACCTTCCAACTGGACACTGTACCGTCGTCTGCTGACCTACGTATACCGGTATCCTACTGGAATTGCTGCCGCGCTGATTGGCTTCGTCGTCTACGGCGCATCCAATGCGGCGCTGGCCCGCATGATGGGCTGGCTGGTCGACAGCATTCATAAAGAATCCCTGCAGACATCCATGAGGTTGATGCTGCCGCTGGCGGTTGTCATCATCTTCGCCGCACGCGGCCTCGGCTCCTTCATGGGAACGTACGGTATGGAGTACGTGTCGCGCAAGCTGGTCAATACGCTGCGTACCGAGGTCTTTGGCAACATGCTGCGCCTGCCCGCGCGCTATTTCGATCGTCATTCGTCCGGCCATCTGGTGTCCCGCGTAACCTATCACGTCGAGCAGGTGACCAGTGCCTCCACCAACTCGTTGAAGACGATCTTGGAAGAGGGCTGTCAGGTACTGGCGCTGTTCGGCAGCATGCTGTGGCTGAACTGGCGGTTGACGATGGTCTTCTTAGTCGTGATGCCGTTTATCGCTTTGATCGTCAATTTCGTCAGCAAGCGTTTCCGTGTGCTGTCGAAGCGCATTCAGCATTCCGTTGGTGAAGTCACTCACGTGGCCAGCGAGGTGCTGAACGGCTATCGCGTGGTGCGCACGCACAATGCCGAGAAGCACGAGTACGATCGTTTCGCGCGCGTCAGTGAATACAACCGCGTGCAGAGCATGAAGCAGACACTGACGAAGGCCATCAGTGCACCGGTCATTCAGACGCTGGTGGCACTGGCAATGGCGTTTCTGTTCTGGCTGGCGCTGTCGCCGACGCTGATGAACGGAATGACGTCGGGTGAGTTCGTGAGTTTTATCACCGCCGCTTCGCTGATGTCCAAGCCGGTCAAGTCGCTGACGGAAGTTAACGGCGATATCCAGAAAGGGCTGACGGCGGCGCAGGAAATCTTTGAAATCATCGACCATGACAAGGAACGGGACAGTGGCACTTACGCACCGGACACCGTCAAGGGCGACGTGCGTTTTGACAACGTTGTATTCCGCTATGAGGCGGAAGATACCACGCTGGCCCCCGCGCTTGATCACATCAACCTGCATGCTCGCCAAGGTGAAATGGTGGCGCTGGTAGGGCATTCTGGTGGCGGCAAGAGCACGCTGGTGAACATGCTGCCGCGTTTCTACGATCCCACCGAAGGGCAGATCCTGCTGGACGGCGTACCGCTGACCGACTATGCGTTGCATTCGCTGCGCCAGCATATTTCGTTGGTGAATCAGAACGTCATTCTGTTCAACTGCTCAGTGCTGGACAACATTGCTTACGGCGATGAAGCCCCCGACCGTGAACGCGCCATTCGGGCCGCCAAAGCGGCCTATGCCGACGGCTTCATCATGCAACTGCCAGAAGGCTATGAAACGCCCATCGGTGATAATGGCCTGCGCTTGTCCGGTGGGCAGCGCCAGCGTCTGGCGATTGCACGTGCCATCTATCGTGACTCGCCGCTGCTGATTCTCGACGAAGCCACATCGGCACTCGATACTGAATCTGAACGTTATATTCAGCGAGCGCTGGAAGAGGTTTGCAAAGGGCGCACGACATTTGTCATCGCACACCGCCTGTCCACGATCGAAAAGGCCGATCGCATTATCGTGATTGAGCAGGGGCGTGTCGTTGAAGAAGGCACGCATGCCGATCTGCTGGCAAAAGGCGGTGCCTATGCTGCCCTTCATCAGGTGCAGTTCTCGGCACAGCAGTCCGCTGAAGAGACGCCTGCCGTATGAGCCTGAGCCAGTGGCTGGAGCGCGCGTGGTATCGGCGCGACGGTGGGGCCCTGTGGGCGCTGCGCCCATTGGAATGCCTGTATCGCCGCATCGTCACCCGTCGATTGCAGCAGCGCCGCTATCGACAGCAGACGCCGGTGCCTACCCTTGTGGTCGGTAACCTGAGCGTGGGCGGCACCGGTAAATCACCGCTGGTGGCCTGGTTGGCGCACTACCTGCGCGAACAGGGCTGGCAACCGGGCATTGTCTCACGTGGCTATGGCGGCAAGGCGGCACACTATCCGCTACGCGTTACGCCAGACAGCTCGCCTGCCGAAGCGGGAGACGAACCGGTGATGCTGGCGCAGCAGAGCGGCGTGCCAGTGGCCGTAGCGCCTGATCGTCCTGCTGCGGTCGACCTGCTGGTCGCGGAAGGCTGTGACCTCATCATCAGCGACGACGGCTTACAGCACTATGCGCTGGCCCGCGACGTCGAACTGGTGGTGGTTGATGGCACGCGAGGTTTCGGTAATCGGCACTGCCTGCCCTGCGGGCCGCTGCGTGAGCCGCTGTCGCGTTTGAGCAGCATTGACGCTGTGATGGTCAACGGTGGTGAGGATGCGCTGGTTCATCTCCAGCAGAGCGGTGACCTAGCATCGGCCCACCGCTTTTCCATGACACTGGCGCCACGCTGTTTGCGCCACCTCCAGACGGGCGAGCGCACAGCGTGTGATGACGCTCGCTTTCAACAGGGGGTGCATGCCGTGGCGGGTATCGGTCACCCCGAGCGATTCTTCACCACGCTGGCGTCGCTGGGCATTGTTGCTGAGCCTCATCCTTTTGCGGATCACCACACGTTCACGGCTGATGATCTGCGCTTTAGCGATGAGCGCCCCATCGTGATGACGGCCAAGGATGCTGTCAAATGTCAGTCCTTCGCGACGGAACAGTGCTGGGCGCTGGACGTTGACGCTGAGCCTTCGGCCGCTTTCGTGCTATTTTTGCAGCAGCGTCTGGCCGAACTGGCCCCTCGATGATCCCTTCCTGCTGACCTTCTCTGGTCGGCCCCGATTTACCCATGAGGAACAGCACAGATGGACAAGGAACTGCTTGCAATGCTGGTCTGCCCAGAATGCCAGGGCACACTGACGTTTGACCGTGAACGCCAGGAACTGGTCTGCCGACAGAGTGGGCTGGCTTATCCGGTACGCGATGGCATTCCTGTGATGCTGGTGGAGGAAGCCCGTCACCTGAGCGTCGAAGAAAAGCTGGGCAAGCCTGCGCCTGTCGATCCCGCGGCAACACTGGCCGCCGCTGAGCAAGAGGAACGCGACGCGTGAGCAGTGAGTTCATGGTAGTGATTCCGGCCCGCTATAACTCGTCGCGTTTGCCGGGCAAGCCGCTGGCCGATATCGCCGGAGCGCCGATGGTCGAGCGCGTCTGGCAGCAGGCCTGCGCATCGAACGCCTCGCGGGTCATCATCGCAACCGACGATGAACGGGTGGAAGCCGCGGCTCGCGGTTTCGGCGCCGAGGTGATCCGCACCTCGCCCGATCATCCCAATGGCACTTCGCGTCTAGCCGAAGTGGTGGCTCAGCTGTCGCTGTCGCCGGACACTTGCATCGTCAATGTGCAGGGCGACGAACCGCTGCTGCCGCCTGCATTGATCAATCAGGTGGCTGAAGCATTGATTGCACGTCCTGCCGTTGCGATTGCGACGCTGGCCGAGCCTATCGACGATATCGAGACACTTGCGCGTGCCAGTGTGGTCAAAGTGGTACGCGACCACCAGGAACAGGCGTTGTATTTTTCGCGTGCTCCGATTGCGTGGCCTCGCGACAGCTTTGCTGCAGACGTGTTCACCCGTCCGCAGGGAGCACTGCCCGCTACGGAAGTGCCGTGGCTGCGGCATATTGGGTTGTACGCTTACCGTGCTTCGTTTTTGACCGACTACGCGGCGCTGTCCGTGTCGCCGCTGGAAATGATTGAACAGCTTGAGCAGCTGCGCGCGCTGTACCACGGCTATGCCATTCATGTAGGGCTGTCACCTGTGGCCTATCCGGCTGGGGTCGATACCCAAGAAGATCTTGAACGAGTGCGTCAGGCTTGGGCAGCTCGTTCCGTTACCGAATAGCTTTTACTGAATAGCCTTGAACGTCTGGAATGCCTTATGAAAACGCATAAAATCGCCGTCCTTTTCGTCTGCCTCGGAAACATCTGCCGCTCACCAACGGCGGAGGGTATCTTTCGACGCAAGGTCAAGGAGGCGGGGCTAGATGACGCGATACTGATCGACTCCTGCGGTACGGGCAGCTGGCACATCGGCAACCCGCCTGACGAACGTGCGATTGCCTACGCCGCAACACAGGGGATTGACCTGTCAGGGTTGCGGGCACGTAAGTTGTCGGGAGCCGATTACAGCCGCTTTGACTATGTCATCGCCATGGACATGCGCAACCTCAAGACCATCAAGGCCCGAGCACCCAAGAACGCGACGGCACGCATTTCGCTGCTGCTCGACTTTGACCCGCATTCACCGACCCGCGAAGTGCCCGACCCCTACTACGGTGGGGAAGAAGGTTTCCGCCGCGTTTATACGCTGGTCAACAAGGCCTGTGATCGGCTGCTGGACGATATCCGCAAACGCTTGGAGGGCGCTGCATGACGCTGATCCGCGCCAATGTCTCGCTGACGGAGCACAATACGCTGGGCTTCGTGTCCAAAGCGGAATGGTTCGCCGCTCCCACCACGGTCGATGAGTGCAAGGCCGTGCTGGCCGAAGCGCAGCAGCGGTCACTCTCCATTACTGTGCTGGGCGGTGGCAGCAACGTCATACTGGCCCCTTTTGTGCCGGGGCTGGTAATCGTGCCGTCGATGACAACTGTGCGCTACGACGAAGGTGCGCAGGATACCGTGCGTGTCTACGCTGAAGCGGGTGTTGATTGGCCTGCATTGGTGGTCGAAACGGCTGAGCATGGGCTGTGGGGTATCGAGAACCTCGCTCTGATTCCGGGGCGTTGTGGCGCGGCACCGGTCCAGAACATCGGTGCCTACGGCGTTGAACTGGCCGACGTCATTGACGCTATCCATGTACTGCATTTCGACGGTACTGAAACCGTGATTCCGGCACGTGAAGCGGCTTTTGGCTATCGTGACAGTATCTTTAAGCATGCATTGGCGGGTCGCTGTTTGATTACGGCGATCGAACTGATCGTACACCGTCAGGCCGAACCTAAGCTCGCGTACGGTGATTTGGCCGCGCGCGTGACGTTGCCGTGCACGCCGGCCGAGGTCGCGGCGGCCGTCAGTGCCGTGCGGCGTGAGAAACTGCCTGACCCACGCAAGCTGGGCAATGCGGGAAGTTTTTTCAAGAATCCCGTGATTGCACGCGCACACGCTGAGCGCCTGTTGGAGCAGCATGCATCAATGCCTCATTTCACGGTTAGCGATACCGAGGTGAAGGTGCCGGCCGCATGGCTGATCGACCAGTGCGGTTTTAAAGGGTGCACGTACGGTACAGTGGGCGTTCACGACCGCCAAGCACTGGTATTGGTCAATCGTGGCGGTGGTGATGCCACCGCTCTGATGGCGCTGGCCGAACGTATCCGGCAACAGGTTGAAGCACGCTTCGGCATTGTGTTGGAACCTGAGCCTCGTCAGATCGGGTGAAGAGCGGGGCGCAATGGCACCCTAACGCGAGCGAGAGCACAGATGAATTAGGTGATGACAGTGCGTGGATGTTTCGCGCTGCACTCCCGTTTCGTGATAATCTTTACCGACAGCATCCTTTTGATGTGAATCTCTATCTTCTCATGGCTTTCTCGTTCGATACCCACCATGCAGCGTGCGCTATCGTGATGAGAAAGCGATGTTTTTTGAATGCGTTGCAACGCACGGAATCACTTTATGACGGCTGAGTCAGGTCCGACTTCTCTGGACTTCATTCGAAACTTCTCCATCATCGCCCACATCGACCACGGTAAATCCACGCTGGCTGACCGTATCATCCAGCTGTGTGGGGGCCTCTCCGATCGTGAGCTCAAGGAGCAGGTGCTTGATTCGATGGATATCGAGCGCGAGCGCGGTATCACGATCAAGGCCCAGTCCGTCACGCTGAACTACACGGCGCAGGACGGTAACACCTATCAGCTCAACTTCATCGACACGCCGGGACACGTCGACTTCTCGTACGAGGTGTCGCGCTCGCTGTATGCCTGTGAAGGGGCGCTTTTGGTGGTGGATGCCGCACAGGGTGTCGAAGCCCAGTCGGTCGCGAACTGCTATACCGCCATCGAGCAAGGGCTTGAAGTCCTGCCTGTACTGAACAAGATGGACCTGCCGCAGGCTGATCCGGCTAAAGTGGGTCAGGAAATCGAAGAGATTATCGGCCTTGATGCGACCGATGCCTGCCAAGTTTCCGCGAAGAGCGGCCTCGGCATGGAAGCGCTGCTTGAACGTTTGGTGCGTGACATTCCCTCGCCCAAGGGCAATCGTGATGCCGACCTGCAAGCGTTGATCATCGACTCTTGGTTCGACAACTATCTGGGCGTCGTCTCTTTGGTGCGCGTGTTCGACGGTACGCTGCGCAAGGGCGACCGCATTATGATGAAATCCACCGGACGCCACTGGGATGTTACGGCGATCGGTATCTTCACGCCGAAGCGCACTGAAACCGACATCCTGCGTGCAGGCGAAGTGGGTTTCGTTGTCGCCGGTATCAAGGATATCCACGGTGCGCCGGTCGGGGATACGATCACGCATGCGAGCACGCCGAGCGTCGAGCGCCTGCCGGGCTTCCAGAAAGTCCAGCCGCAGGTCTATGCGGGGATGTTCCCCCTTGGCTCAGATGACTACGAAGACTTCCGCGATGCGCTGGCGAAGCTGGCACTCAACGATGCCTCGCTTGAGTACGTGCCGGAAAACTCCGATGCACTGGGCTTCGGCTTCCGCGTCGGCTTCCTCGGAACGCTCCACATGGAGATCGTTCAAGAGCGTCTGGAGCGTGAATACAACCTCGACCTGTTGACCACGGCGCCGACCGTGAATTATGAATTGGCGCTCAACAGCGGCGAAATCGAATACATCTCCAACCCTTCGAAGCTGCCCGATATGGCGCGCGTCGATGAAATGCGCGAGCCGATTGTGCGTGCCACTATTCTGGTGCCGCAGGAATATGTCGGTAACGTCATCACTGAATGCGTCAACCGCCGCGGTGTGCAGCTCGACATGCAGGTGCTGGGTCAGCAGATGCAGCTGGTCTACCACATGCCGATGAGCGAAGTGGTAATGGACTTCTTCGACCGCCTGAAGTCGATCAGTAAGGGCTACGCCTCGCTGGACTACAGCTTCGAGCATTTCGAAGCGGCCAAGCTGGTGCGTCTCGACGTGCTGATCAACGGCGAACGCGTCGACGCGTTGGCTATCATCATTCACCGCGACCATGCGCATTCACGCGGCCGTATCCTCGTCGAGAAGATGAAGGAAGTCATTCCGCGTCAGATGTTCGACGTGGCGATTCAGGCGGCTATCGGTGGGCAGGTCGTTGCACGTGCTACCGTTAAAGCGCTGCGCAAAAACGTTACGGCGAAGTGCTACGGTGGTGACGTCTCGCGTAAGAAGAAACTGCTTCAGAAACAGAAGGAAGGTAAGAAGCGCATGAAGCAGGTCGGACGCGTCGAGATTCCACAGGATGCTTTCCTGGCCGTACTCAAGACCAGCGAGTGACAGAGGTCGCTGGCGAGTGCCGCCGATCACGAATGGATGATCTCATACAATGGATTTGACTCTGATACTGGTGCTGGTCCTGCTGCTCTCGGCCATCGTCTGGGGACTGGATCGTTTCGTACTGCGCCGCCGCCGTAAGGCGCGCGGTGAAGACCCGTCTGCACCTCAGCCGTGGTATATCGATCTTCCGCGCTCGCTGTTTCCGGTGCTGTTTGTCGTTGTAGCGATTCGCTCGTTCGTGGTCGAACCGTTCCAGATTCCGTCCGGCTCGATGCTGCCAACGCTGAAGATCGGCGACTTCATTGCCGTCAACAAGTTTGCCTATGGGCTTCGCCTGCCGGTGTTGAACACCAAGATTCTGCCGGTGGGCATGCCGCAGCGCGGCGATGTGATCGTCTTCCGCTATCCGGTCGATCCATCCCAGCACTTCATCAAGCGTGTGGTCGGCGTACCGGGTGATCGTATCCACTACGAGAACCGCACGCTGACCATCAACGGTCAGGAAGTGCCCAAAACGCTGGTAGCCGCACAAGCACCGGATGATCCCTACAACCAGCTGTGGCACGAAACGCTGGGCGGCGTTGAGCACGACCTGTACGTTAACCCGACAGCCCGTTTCCGTGATGGCGAGCTTGAAACCAAGATTCAGGGCCCGTGGGACATCGTCGTGCCGGAAGGCCGCTATTTTGCGATGGGCGACAACCGCGACAACTCTCAGGACAGCCGGTTCTGGGGGTTCGTGCCGGAAGAGAATATCGTGGGGCGCACCTTCGCCGTCTGGATGCACTGGAGCGGCGGCCTGCCTGACTTTTCGGCTGTCCGCGGCGTTCACTAAGTCGACAGTGACCGGTTGAACGCTCGGTAGCGATGGGAATGGCGCTCGCATCACACAAGTGAAGAGATAGGGGCTGTGATGCGTCGCAACATGCGCCATACTGAGTGCATAACGCTAGCAGGCAGCGCCTTGTTTACGACATGCATGTGCAGGAACAGAGGCGATAGCGTCGCCTCGCTCATGCCTCAGCAAAGATGAAAGACTCGTGAGCCAATCTCTGGATAAAGTCAGCCAGCGTCTTGGATACACCTTCAAGACCATTGCCCACCTTGAGCTGGCACTGACACACCGCAGTGTGGGCAGCAAGAATAACGAACGCCTCGAATTTCTCGGGGATTCCATCGTCAACTTCGTCATTGGCGAAGCGCTGTTCCGCAAGTTCCCGAGTGCTCGGGAAGGGCAGCTGTCGCGCCTGCGCGCACGTCTGGTTAAGGGCAAGACCTTGGCCGAGGTCGCGCGTGAGTTCGATTTGGGCGAATATCTGCGCCTAGGTGCCGGTGAAATGAAGAGCGGCGGCCATCGCCGTGAATCGATTCTGGCAGACGCGATGGAAGCCGTGATCGGAGCGATCTACCTTGATGGCGGTATGGATGCCGTTCGTCCCTGCATTCTGCGCTGGTACCAGACACGTCTGGATGGGCTGGATTTGCAGGACACACTGAAAGACCCCAAGACACGTTTGCAGGAAGCACTGCAGGCGCGCCAATGGTCGCTTCCCCAATATGCTGTCGTCAACGTAGACGGGGATGCGCACGATCAGACCTTTACGGTCACCTGCTATATCGATGCGCTGGATCTCACGGCCAAGGGCCGTGGCAGCAGTCGACGCTACGCCGAGCAGCACGCAGCCGAGCAGGCCCTTACCATGCTTGACGCAAAGATCCGGAGCTGAATCACACATGCACGACCATGATGTCTCATCATCGATGAACATGGATAACACACTGCACTGCGGTTTCGTCGCTATCGTCGGCCGCCCGAATGTGGGCAAGTCGACGCTGATGAACCGTATCCTCGGTCAGAAGATTTCGATCACCTCGCGTCGTCCTCAGACCACGCGCCATCAGGTGATGGGGGTCAAGACTGAAGGCGGCGTGCAGGCGGTCTACGTCGACACGCCTGGGATGCATGTAATGAAGAAAGATCGCAATCGCGCGATCAACCAGTTTATGAACCAAGCGGCTACGCAGGCACTGCGTGACGTTGATGCGGTTGTCTTCATCGTTGACCGCATGCGCTGGACGGAAGAGGACGATATCGTGCTCTCCCGCCTTGAGCATGTGAAGGCGCCTGTCATTCTGGCCGTTAACAAAGTCGATTGGGTAGAAGACAAGGCGTCTCTGCTACCGGCATTGGAAGAGCTGGCCAAGAAGCGTGATTTCGCTGCGATTCTGCCGATCTCTGCCCGTCTGGGTACTGGGGTCGAAGCGCTCGAACGACAGATTGCAAGCTTCCTGCCGGAAGGGCCGTTTTACTTCCCCGAAGATCAGATCACTGACCGCAGCCAGCGTTTCATGGCGTCCGAACTGGTCCGCGAGAAGGTCATGCGCCAGCTGGGCGACGAGTTGCCTTACCGTCTGACCGTCGAAATTGAGCGCTTCCAAGAAAAAGTCTCGACGCGTACCGGTGATCCGGTTGTGCACATCGACGCACTGTTGCTGGTCGAACGCGAAGGTCAGAAGAAGATCCTGATCGGTGAACAGGGCAGTCGCCTGAAGCGTATCGGTCAGGAAGCGCGCATCGACATGGAGCGTCTGTTTGATAGCAAGGTCATGCTTCGCCTGTGGGTCAAGGTCAAGCGTGGCTGGTCGGATGACGAACGCGCGCTGAAAAGCTTGGGCTACGATCTCGACTGATCCCTTCTGGCGTGAAGACTGGGGGCCTGCAAGGATAGTGCTATCTTGGCAGACCGCCAGTCAGAGGCTTCGGACATGCAACCGCAACCTGCCTATTTGCTGCATCGGCGTCCCTATCGCGAAACCAGTGCGCTGGTGGATATGCTGACGCTCGATCATGGCCTTGTACGCGCTGTCGCTCGGGGCGTACAGCGGCCACGTGGCCGTGCGCGGGGCATCCTGCAGCCCTTCATGCCGTTGCAGGTGACATGGTCGGGGCGGCGAGAGCTGAAGACGCTCAATATGATCGAAGCTTCTGGCTCGCCGACTTTGCTGGCCGGTGAAGGCGTAATCTGCGCACTGTATGCCCATGAAATTATGGTGCGCTGCCTGCCGCGAGAGCTTCCCGTCGAACGCGTCTTTGTCCATTATGGTGGCCTCTTGCCGGCACTGACACGCCCCGCCGAACGTGCGGCGGCGCTAAGACGCTTCGAGATCACTCTGCTGACCGAGCTGGATGCCGAACCGGTCTTTCTGACCGAAACTGAGCAGCCACTCGACCCCCACTGCCACTATGTTTATCTGTCTCACGCCCGTCGTTTTCGCGCCGTGGCGGAAGGGCAGAAGGGCTGTGAGGGAAGAACACTCAATCTGCTGGCGCACGGTGACTGGGAGGCGGCAGGGCTGGCCGGTGTCGCCAAGTGGTTGACCCGAGCGGCATTATCGCCGTTACTGGGTGAGACACCCTTGCGCTCCCGTATGCTGATGCAACAGTTGTACACTCAACGGCAGCAGAGCAAGGCTGCCGCTGACTGACTATTTCATGCTTCTTTTCAAGGAGAATCGGAATGACTACACCGCTGCGCATTCAACTGGGTATCGATATCGACCCGATCCTGCCGCTCGGTCGTACCGGTGCGGGTGAAGCGACACTGTCCTGGCGCCGTGCGCTGGTCGGTACCTGCATCGACGCGCTCGATAATGGCGCCGACTTCATCAGCATCACGCACTCCACGCGCGGCCATGCGGCCGAAGCGCTGGCAATGCTGACCCCGATGCTGGGCAACCGTCTTGAGCTGCGTATCAACGCCGCTGATGGTGTACAGAATCTGCCGCACGGTCGCATTGAACGTCTGTGTCTGCCGCTGTGCGCGCTGGACAGCCCGCAGGCAGGCGAACGCCTGAAAGCGCGCGTCAACGAGCTGTTTATCGCTGTCTCTCCGACCATGTCGACTATCGAGCAGGCTTATCGTTCGGGTGCTGACGGTGTCCTGATTGACAGCCGTCCGTTTGCTTATGCCGAAGGCGACGAACGCGAACTGGCCTATGAAGCTCTGGCCAATGCGATCGACTTCGCTTGCGAACGCGAACTGACGGTTCACGTTCATGGCGGCTTGGCAAGTCGCAGTGCTGAAGCCGCTGCTGCCATCGGTGGCGTCAGTGCCGCTGTTGTCGGTGCGTCACTGCTGTCTCGTGCACTGCACTTCGGCATTGCAGATGCTACTAGCAGCCTGAAGAAAACCATCGTTGACGCACAGAATGCCGGCCTGATGGATGCCGCTCTGTTCGGTCACGGCTGCGAATGCGATCACAGCGAGCACGAATGATCGCACCGAGGACACGGTAAGCCATTGAGACGCGAGTCGGAAGGCTGCTGTACTCGGACAAATGCGTGCCACATTTAACGGGTATCACGTGGAGTTCATAGCATGAGTCTTGGTCAGCGGCGTCCGCCGCGCAAGGTAAAACCGCGCGCCATTCGCGCACCTCAAACCCCGGTGGTGTCTGCACCACCGGGTGTCGCTGCCGATTCAGTGCAGCACGATGATTCTGTCCTGTCGCTCACTATTGAGCGGCTGGGGCATGATGGCCGTGGCATAGCCCGCGCGCCATCGGGCAAGACCGTGTTCGTCGACCAGGCATTGCCGGGCGAACAGGTCAATGTCCGTATCCACCACCAGCGAGGCCGCTTCGACGAAGCGCACGTCATCGCTCGCACCACATCCTCTCCTGATCGTATCGAACCTGCCTGCACCCATTTTGGAGTGTGCGGGGGCTGTGCGTTGCAGCACCTTGCCCCCGACGCTCAGCTGGCTCACAAGCGACAGGTGTTGGTTGAGCATTTCGAGCGCGAAGGATTGAGCATCGACCCACAGCAGGCGCTGACCAGTACCCCCTACGGTTATCGGCGTCGTGCCCGGCTCGGGGTCAATGTCGATCGCCAGGGCAATCGTCTGCTGGGTTACCGTCGCCATCGCAGCGACCGCGTTTGTGGCATCACCATGTGCCCGGTGCTCGCGCCCTCACTGGAACGTTTATTGCAGCCTTTGCATGCACTCATCGAGCAGCTTGAAGCGCCGCGTCAGGTAGGGCACATTGAACTGCTCGAAGCTGACAACGCACGATGTATCGTGGTACGCCAGCTGCGCGATCAGCCTGACGATGAAGCACTGTGGACGGCCTTTGGTGACGCCCACGATGTGCATGTCATGTTTGTGCGTGGCAAGGGGGAACAGGTGGCATTGGAAGGTGCTACGGACCTGTCCTACCAGCTGAATGTGGCCAATCGTTCTCTGACGCTAGGATTCCAGCCGGGCGACTTCTTCCAAGTCAACCGTGATGTAAACCGTCAACTGGTCAGCACGACGCTTGAATGGTTGGCGCCGCATGCCGGTACGGCCGTATTGGATTTGTTCGCGGGAGTGGGCAACTTCTCATTGGGACTGGCGGCCATGGGCGCGAAGGTTCATGCGTTGGAAGGCCAGCAGGTCATGGTTGAGCGACTGCTCGACAACGCTCAGCGTAATGGTCTAGACGGCGTCACTGCGGCGACCGCTGACCTGACGCGCGTTCCGGTACAGGGTGACTATCAAGCCGTGGTGCTTGATCCCCCGCGCGACGGGGCTCGTGCTGTATGCGAACAGCTGGCCAAACGGCCTGTCTCATCTATTGCGTATGTGTCGTGCAATCCGGCAACGCTGGCGCGCGATGCCGCGCAGCTGGCTAAGGGCGGCTATCGACTGACGCATGCTGCCGTCGTAGACATGTTCCCGCAGACGGCACATCTGGAAACGCTGGCCGTTTTCGAGCGTCGGTAAGCTACCGTTGAGTATGGCCGTCGGGGCTTTGCGCCCGATGCTAAGCATGAAACAGCGGGGTACAGAAGCCCCCGCGAAAACCTGATTAAGGATGTCGCGCTGCGGTCGTTTTTCACGTCGGCAGCGCCGCTTCTGGACAAGCAAGCCTGATAGGCGGAGGGAGGCTCCAGTCATGGTGAAAGTGCGTGAAGACCAGCCATTGCTTCCGGATGGACGCGTCGATATCGAACGATGGGTCGCCGGTCTTGAGCAGCGTGTTGCGCTCAAGGATCGTAGCGCCATGGTCGCCGCCTGTCGCATGGCCGAAGACCACGCCCTCAATGCGGCCAAAGAATACCCGTCGTGGCGCAATATCGGCGAAAGCTTTTCCATCGGGCTTGAAATGGCCGACATACTGGCCGGTCTGCACCTTGACCAGCCGGCGTTGATGGCCGCCGTGCTGTATCGCGGCGTGCGCAAAGGCATCCTGCCGATCGAAAAAGTCGAAGAGCAGTTCGGTCACGAAGTGGCCGGGTTGATTGACGGCGTGCAGCGCATGGCGGCCATCAGCCAGCGTCAGATCAACGAAGGTCTGACTCAGTACAACCAGCAGGACAATATCCGGCGCATGCTGGTGACGCTGATTGACGATGTGCGCGTTGCACTGATCAAGATCGTTGAGCGTACAGCGATGTTGCGTCAGGTGCGTAACGATCCTGAAGAGAAGCAGCAGCGGCTCGCGCGTGAAGTCTTCGATATCTACGCTCCGTTGGCGCACCGACTGGGCGTTGGGCAGATCAAGTGGGAGCTAGAAGATCTGGCATTCCGCTACCTGCACACCGCCGACTACAAGGCCGTTGCCCGCCAGCTGGCGGAAAAGCGCCTTGATCGCACTGGCTATATCGATGAAGTGAAAAAAACGCTGGCTGAACTGCTGCGCGAGCAGGGCATTCAGAAGTTTGATATCGATGGGCGTGCCAAGCATATCTACTCGATCTGGCGCAAAATGCAGCGCAAGAAGATCGACTTCAGTCAGGTCTACGACGTGCGTGCCGTCAGGGTGCTAGTGCCGCGCGTGTCTGACTGCTACACCGTGCTGGGCGTGGTTCACTCACGCTGGCACCACATCCCGCATGAATTCGACGATTACATCGCCAACCCCAAACCCAATGGTTATCAGTCGCTGCATACGGCCGTACTTGGCCCGCAGAATAAGGTGCTCGAAATCCAGATTCGCACCTTTGCCATGCACGATGATGCTGAGCTGGGGGTATGTGCGCACTGGCGCTACAAGGGTACCGATCTCAACTCGCGTAGCAGTGGCTACGAGCAGAAGATTGCGTGGATGCGTCACGTCCTCGAATGGCAGGACGAGGTGGGCGAGTCGAGTGACTTCAAAACCGATCTTGCCTCAGATATTGCCGAAGATCGCATCTATGTCTTTACGCCGGACGGTCACGTCATTGACCTGCCGCGCAGTGCAACGCCCATCGACTTTGCCTATCGCGTGCACACCGAAATTGGTCACCGTTGCCGTGGGGCCAAGGTCAACGGGCGTATTGTGCCGCTGACCTATCCGCTGTCGACTGGCCAGCAGGTTGAAATTCTGACCTCTAGTCAGGGCGGCCCGAGCCGCGACTGGCTGACCTCGAGCCTTGGCTACGTGCGCACTTCGCGCGCGCGCTCGAAGATTCAGGCTTGGTTTAAACAGCAGGACCGTGATCAGAACGTCCAAGAAGGCCGTGTACTGCTTGAGAAGGAATTCCATCGTCTGGCGCTCGAAGGCCTCGACCTTGAGCGGTTGGCCGAAGCGGTCAACTACACCACGCCTGACGACATGTATGCGGCCATCGGTGCAGGTGATCTGCGCATCGGTCAGGTGCTGTCTCAGGCGCAGCAGCTGTTCGGCGACGGTGATGACGATGACGAAGCACAAGAAAAACTCGACAAACTGCTGACGCGCTCGCGTCACGGTGGCGGCAAGGCGGCTGCCGATCAGATCACGGTACTGGGGGTCGGCAATCTCAAGACCCAGATGGCCAACTGCTGCCATCCGGTGCCGGGCGATCAGATCGCGGGGTTCATTACTCACGGTCGCGGCATCACCATTCACCGAGAGGATTGCCCGAACATTCTGCAGCTGCGGTTGGATGACCCCAACCGTGTGGTGCAGGTCGAGTGGGGTGGTCAGCAGACGACAACCTACAGCGTTGATATCGAAATCATCGCATGGGACCGCCATAACTTGCTCAAGGACGTCATTAATGTGCTGTCCAACGAGAAGGCCAACGTACTGGGCGTCAACTCACGCACCAACGATGAAAATATGGCGCGGCTGGTCATCACCCTTGAAGTATCAGGGCTCGAACTGCTGAGCCGGGTCTGCTCGCGCGTTCAGCAGCTGAGCAACGTGACCGATGTCCGCCGCCTGCGTCAGGGAGGAAAGCACGATGGCTGAACAGCGCTATACGCTGGATGATCTGTTGACGCTGATGCGAGTGCTGCGCGACGAGCAGTACGGTTGCCCGTGGGATGTCGAGCAGTCATGGGACACGATCGTGCCGCATACGCTGGAAGAAGCGTATGAAGTGGCGGATGCCATCGAGCGTCGTGCCTACGACGAGCTGCCGAAAGAGCTGGGTGACCTACTCTTTCAGGTGGTTTATTACGCACGGTTTGCCGAAGAGGAAGGGCGCTTCGACCTGTATGATGTCATTCACATCCTGACGGCCAAGATGGTGTCGCGTCACCCGCACGTCTTCCCTGACGGCTATCTGGCAAGTCGCCGTGAAGGCGTGCCAGCGCGAAGCCTGACCCAAGCTGATGTCAGTCGGATGTGGGAAGCGCGCAAACGTGATGAACGCGATGAGCGTGCCGAGCAGACGCGCGCCTCCCAGCTTGACGACATTCCGGTCGGGCTGCCAGCGCTGTCGCGGTCGCAGAAGCTGTCGAAGCGCGCCTCGCAGGTTGGCTTCGACTGGCCGGACCATCGTGGCGTAATCGAAAAGGTGCATGAGGAGCTGGCGGAGGTCGAAGAAGCCATTGAGCAGGGTGACTCCGCTGCCATCAAAGATGAACTGGGTGATCTGCTGTTCATTACGGCCAGCTTGTGTCGCCACTTCGATATCGACGCTGAAGACGCATTGCGTCAGGGCAACCGTAAATTCGAGCGACGGTTTCGAGCGATGGAACCAGCACTCAATGCCGAAGGCGATCGCGACCCTGAGCGTCTTGACCGTATCTGGGCCGATGCCAAGGCGCGGATTTACGCTGAAGGTTAAGTTCAGACTGAAATAGCAGTATGCTGATTAAGAAGACCGCCTTTCACGGGGCGGTCTTTTGCTGTCTGCCGTCCCGATCCCCTGCGGGCGAGCGCAGCGTGATGTGAGCCACGACAGGCTGACACCGCGGAATAGCGAGTGTGGGGTTGGAAGTCACTTCATAACCATGTACAAGAGAGAGTGCAGACATGACCCGTGCTCACGACCATGGAGAGTCAGATGAACAATGAACAGTCGCCAGCACCATCGGCCACGCTGTCGGTAGGAGACGATTTCGGAGAGTCCCTGCGGGACAATATGACCCTATTGGGCGATATGCTGGGGCGAACGATTGCCGATGATCTCGGTGAGAAGTTCGTCGAGCGTATCGAACATATTCGAGCAGATGCGAAGGCAGCTCGCGATGCCGGTGAGGCAGGGCGCAAGGCCTTGGCCCGCAACCTGCATGACCTGTCCGAAGACGAGCTGCTGCCGGTAACCCGTGCCTTCAACCAGTTCCTCAACCTGGCCAACATTGCCGAGCAGCATCACCGCGCGCACGTTCGCCACGTCGAGGACTACCGTCCCGGCACTCAGCCGTACATGGATAGCCTCCTGTCCCGTATCCTTGAGAAGGGCATTCCCGCGGAGCGCATCCTAGACACCCTATCCACTATGCAGGTCGATCTCGTCCTGACCGCTCATCCGACCGAAGTCGTGCGCCGGACGCTGATCAAGAAGTACGACATGATCGACCAGTGCTTAGGACAGCTCGAAGCCTGCCAGGAAGAGCCGGAACGCCGTGCCCGCCTGACCGAGCGCCTTGAAGAACTGATCCGCCAAGCCTGGCATACGGATGAGATCCGTCGTGAGCGTCCTACGCCTGTAGACGAAGCGCGCGGTGGCTTTGCCGTCATTGAGAACTCGCTGTGGCGTGCACTGCCGGACTTCTATCGTGATTTGGACCGCCAGCTGCTGACGACGATTGGCGAGCGCCTGCCGCTGACGGCATCACCGATCCGCTTTGCATCGTGGATGGGGGGTGACCGTGATGGCAACCCGAATGTGACCGCTAAGGTCACGCATGAAGTGCTGCGTCAGGGACGCCTGATGGCCGCCAGCCTCTACATGGACGACCTGCGCTCGCTGCGCAGCCAGCTGTCGATGTGGAAGGCCAATGCGGACATTCTCGCCGAGACCGGTGAGGTGAATGAACCCTATCGCGCCATTCTCGACAAGCTGATGGTGCGTATGCAGGCGACCTGCGAAGCGCTATCGGCTGAGCTGAACGGTGACGCCTACGTCACGCGTGAAAAACTGGTGCTGACGCGTGCCGATCTGCAGGAACCGCTGATGCGTTGCCACGCCTCGCTGTGCGAGTGCGGGATGGCGAGTATCGCCAACGGTGCGCTGCTCGATACGCTGCGCCGTGTTGCCTGCTTCGGCATGACGCTGTCGCGCCTCGATATCCGCCAGGATTCCGAGCGCCATACGGAAGTGATGGCCGAGCTGGTACAGACACTGTGGAACGAAGACTATGCTGACTGGGACGAAGAACGCCGTCAGGAATTCCTGATTCGCGAGTTGGGTTCCCGTCGTCCGCTGATTCCGCGTCATTGGGAGTGTTCTGCCGATACACGCGAAGTGCTGGACACCTTCGAGACCATCGCTCATGAACCGCGTGAAGCACTGGGCAGCTATGTTATCTCGATGGCTGGGCAGCCTTCCGATGTGCTGACCGTAGCACTGCTGATGAAGGAAGCTGGTGGCGCTTACCTGCCGATCGCTCCGCTGTTTGAAACCCTGGCCGACCTTGATCGGTCTGGTAAGGTTGTTGACCGCCTGCTCGACATCCCCGCTTACCGCGCGCTGATTCATGGCCGCCAAGAAGTGATGATCGGTTATTCTGACTCCGCTAAGGATGCCGGACAGCTGGCCGCAGCATGGGCTCAGTACCGCGCTCAAGAAACGCTGGTGAGTATCTGCAACGCCCGCAATGTACACCTGACCTTGTTCCACGGTCGCGGTGGTACCGTCGGCCGTGGGGGCGGTCCGGTACACGCTGCCATCTTGTCGCAGCCGCCGGGTTCTGTGAACGGCAGCCTGCGTGTGACCGAGCAGGGCGAAATGATTCGCTTCAAGTTCGGCCAGCCGGAAGTCGCGATTCGTAACATGGAAATCTACGCGATCTCCGTGCTCGAAGCCTCGCTGCTGCCGCCGCCGGCACCGCGCCCCGAGTGGCGTGAAGAGATGGACCGTCTGGCCGAGCAGGCCCACCGTGTCTACGTGCATGTTGTCCGTGAAACGCCAGGATTCGTACCGTACTTCCGTACGGTCACGCCGGAAACCGCGCTGGGCCAGCTGCCGCTCGGCTCCCGTCCTGCACGCCGTCAGAAACAGGGCGGTGGGGTGGAAACGCTGCGCGCGATCCCATGGATCTTCGCGTGGACGCAGACGCGCTTGATGCTGCCGGCATGGCTGGGCAGCGATGCCGCATTCTCCGAGCGTATCGAGACACCTGAAGGATTGGCACGGCTGCAGGAAATGATGACGCAGTGGCCGTTCTTTGGTACCTATCTCGACCTGCTGGAAATGCTGTTGTCGAAGGCCGATCCGTCGATCACTGCCGACTACGAACAGCACTTGCTGCCCGATCCTGAGCTGCGACTGCTGGGTGAGTCGCTGCGTGAGCGTTTGGCCGTGCTGCGCGGTGCACTGCTGACTATCACCGGTCAGAAGACGCTGCTCGAACATGCCCCGCTGATCAAGCAGGCCATTGATGTGCGCAACCCGTACATTGATCCGCTGCACCGTCTGCAGGCTGAATTGCTGCAGCGTCAGCGTGTAGCCAACGGCGATATTCCAGTATCGTTGCGTCGAGCGTTGATGGTCACGATGGCAGGTATTGCGGCGGGTCTGCGCAACACTGGTTGATGATAAAAAACTGACTGCGGCACTTGAAAAGTGCGGCAAAAAGCCTCATACCTAAGGTATCAGCAAGCTGCCGCTGGGCAGTGTGCTTCACTGATGACAGGTATGCGGCGAAAAGGGCCGGTGCATACCGGCCCTTTTTTCGTTGCCGTTCGATATTCACAAGGATTAGGAGTACAGAACATGGCTTATCAGCTGCCGACACTGCCTTACGCATACGATGCACTGGAACCGCATTTCGATCGCCAGACGATGGAAATTCACCATACCAAGCACCATCAGACCTACGTCACCAATGCCAATGCGGCACTGGAAAAGCTGCCGGCCGAACTGGCTTCGCTGTCTCCGGAAGCGCTGATCCAGAAACTGGACAAGGTGCCGGCTGAGTTGCAGACCGCCGTGCGCAACAACGTAGGTGGCCATGCTAACCACAGCCTGTTCTGGACGGTACTGACGCCGAACGCTAGCAAGACACCGACCGGTAAAGTGGCTGCGGCCATTAACGACGCGTTTGGTAGCTTTGAAGCGTTCCAAGAGAAATTCGAAGCCGCAGCTAAGACGCGTTTTGGTTCCGGTTGGGCATGGCTGGTCGTCAACAAAGACGGCAAGCTGGACGTTACCTCTTCCGCTAACCAAGACAGCCCGCTGGCTTCCAAGGCCTTCGGTGGCAGCGATGCTACCCCGATTCTGGGTCTGGATGTCTGGGAACACGCCTACTATCTGCACTACCAGAACCGTCGCCCTGACTACATCAAAGCGTTCTGGAACTTGGTCAACTGGGATGAAGTCGAACGTCGCTTCGATGCTGCCCTTTGATTCAGCACTGCACTGCAACGGCTATCGATTGACCCGATAGTTGATTGGCAAGTGAACAAGCGCCGTCCGCTATTGCGGGCGGCGCTGTCGTATGTGGCGGTCGGTGGCGCTGCACGCGATCTTCTTGCCTAGGCGCAAGTGTTGCCGTGATGACAGGCCGCGCTTTTGTGGCAGAAGAAGGGGGGCTTCAGCGATGGTCATGGCCGTATTGTCCGAGACCGTGCGGTCAGTGCAATACACAAGAGAATGGCGCATAAAAAAACGCACAGGCGAGGGCGAACCCATTTTCAGAGCATTCGCTGCCTGTGCGTGTCTCGCTAGCGTGCGAGAAGAGGATCACTCACTGCAGGTCGTACGAAATCTTGCTGATACTGTTGCAGTCACGGTTGCCAGCGCCGATCAAATGCAGCTGGTAGGTGTATACGCTGGTCACGTACAGCGCGTTGCCTTCCCCTTGTGCCAGATTGCTGTTGTGGCAGGTTGTTTCAACCGAACCTTGCGGACGCAGTGACTGGGCATCATAGGCATTGACCGTGCGTGCCATGCGATCGTTGACGAACAGGGTCTTCTGATCGCGGGTCAGTACCAGTTCGATGGGCTGCACCATCGGTTGATAGTGAGCCAGCACAAGGCTGTTATCGGGTCTGATATCAAACACGTACAGCCCGTGGCGATGCGCCTTGGCAAAATCAGCAAACTTGCTCAGGTATTCCTGATAGTTTTTGGCTCCCGTTTCTTCGGGGTCGATATCGCGGCTGTTGACGGCATACAGTCGGTGATGTGTGTCATCGACGATCATATTGAGAAAAGCGGGCGATCCTTCGCCGAAATCCATCCCTTTGGGTAGTGCATAGCGTGTCACCTTGCCAGTGACCTCATCAACCTTGCGGAAGTCACGTCCGCCGGTGTAGATGACATTGTTCGCCATGAAGAGCGCATGACCGCTGGAAGCATTCTTGATGGTCTTCCGTTCAAGTGCTGTGTTTTGGAACAGATCACGGGTGGGGAAGTAGGTCAGATCTGCCTTGAATTCTTTGCTGCCGGGGTCTTCCTCCTCTGATCGCACAACGCCATAGATTTGGTCGCCATCACTGCTGAATTTGGCTTGGCGAACGCGCACTTCCTTCCAGTTGTTGAAAACCGATCCCGCATTGACCCGCACATTGTCGGCTGTCAGCGCGCCGTATCCACTCTGCGCGGTGGTCGGTTTTGTCATGTCCCATACCACGTAGCGACCGATGAAGGTTTGCTGTCCCATCAGCTTGCCAGTGTTGTAGTCGATAGAGTGCAGCGGCTGAAGGTAGTTGAGCACGCTAAGTGGTTTGGCGGCAGGCGTATTGTAGTGCTGGATGAAGGTGGCAAAGTCCTGCGGTGAGCCGTGTTTATTTTCTCCCGCGCTGGCCACAGCGGGGTAGTCCTTGACGTCCCAGCGCGTCACGCTGCCATCGTCCTTGATCTGAATGAAGCGAGCATAGCCTTCGATGGCAAAGCGCTCGCTCAGCGGCAGCTGTGGGTCATCCGAATTGAGGCGGTCTTCCCCGGCCTTGCCTGATGTCGAGCCGAACGATGCGGCATAGACTGAGTGGCGAAGGTTCGGCTGTACCGATGCATCGTCTCCCACATATACCAGCTGATAGGGCTTTTCGGTTGCAGGCATGTCCTTCACGACGGGTTGGATAGACATGGCGGCCTGCGCGTGCTGGGTCGCAAGAGCAAGTATGAGCGCAGAGGCTAGCGAAAGTGGTGCACGATGGACGAACGGCGTAGGCATTGCAGACTCCCCGTAGGCAGGATGGAGTTGCTATCTTAAACATGTTTAATGCAAATGAAAATCATTATCATTTTGTGGGTATAAATGCTATAGGTATAGAAAAGGCCCGTCCGGAGGAACGGGCTCTTCGTGGCAACTACCGATATGGCGGCGACGCTTACGATGCGGCTATCGCTTCGACGTTGTCCTGTGAGTAAGAAGTACGGCGTGGCAGAGTGAAGATCGCCAAGAACGTGAGGGCAAGGATGACAAGTGCCATCAGTGCATAGGTGCCGGTATAGCCCAGCGATGTTTTGTAGCTCAGCCCGATCAGCGACGACAGGAAGATAGTGGAGACCTGCTGCGAGCACTGGAAGCCAATCAGAAAGACGGTGGCCGTAAAGCGTTCTTCAAAGTGCTGAGCAATGTACTTGAACGTCGAGAGGATCAGCAGCGGAATCTCGATAGCTTGCAGCAGTTTCAGCCCACCGGCCCAATAGATTTGGTAGCTTGCCGGGATATAAGCCGTCAGGCTGATCGTGAGAATACGGATGCCCATGATGGCCCCAGCGATCAAGAGCCCGTTACGTGCGCCCGTCTTATTGATGATGAACGGTAAGAATATGCTGCAAGCGGCTTCCATTAACATTTGAACGAACAAGATTGCACCGGCCGTCTTCATACCCACTTCAGGTACTTCGAACAGTTTAGAAAAGAAGATCGGGTACTGCTGATCGAACAGCATGGAACCGCTGCTAACGATAAAGAGATAGCTGGCTAGGCGCCAGAATTTGAAGTTACCCACCAGTGCCCGGATATACTCTAGCGGGCTTTTTTTCTTGAGCAGTGCGGCGGATGTCTCTTCGACTCGCTCCAGTGGTGTCGTATCCAGCGTCATCAGCGCAAGTAAGAATAGAAAGCCGCTAACGCTGGAAACCCAGAAACAGATATAGGGATTGACGGTCAGCCAAAAGCCGCTCATGACCGTGGCAGTAGATACGCCCAGCGGCGCCCACAAACGTACTTGGCCGTACTCGAAATAGCCCAAACGTCGTGTAGCCTGCTCGCAGTAGCTCTCGACCGTACCTACACCGCTTTGGATGATGGTGCCGAAGTAGAGGCCTGCAATTGCCACTGCCAGTACGAAAGAGAATTTAGCAACCACTACGAAAAGTACGCCGAGTATTGATGTGGTCAGTACCAGCCCGATGCCAATAATGGCCAGCAGCTTTCTGGATGTGCCCAGCATGCCTTGCCAGACACCGAAAACGGGGGCGCAAAACAGCGCAATGAAGGCAATAGCGATATATATGATCGATATCTGAGCGGTATCCAATTGAATTCCGATCCTCAGAAGGGACTGAAACATAATGAAGCTCGAACCGAGCGATATGGAGAACAACAGTATGAGAGCGCTAAGCGTCAGATAGTATCGAACTGCACGTGTGGGCATAGAGGAATGCTCTTCGTTATAACGGGGGTAGAAATGCGAGTGTCATACGATTGCCGAGGGGGGCGGCACCGTATTACAAGCGGGGACTTTTAGCGCCTGAAAAGAAGCGTCAGTGATATTCACGGCGTGCATGTAAAAAATAAAGGCATGGAATTTCACGCGATTGATAATTACGGCAAATATAACACATCGGTGAATAACGAATGAGTGATGTGAATAAACGCATCCATCCGCCGAAGCGAATGGATACGGTGATATTCGATATGATAACGCGCTTGAATATCAGGCCTGTGAGGCAGCAGCCGTGGTCGTGGCGTTACCTGCGATAGAAGACTGCCCGCGACGTGGCAGCGTGAAGGTGGCCAGAATGGTAAAGGCCAGAATGACGATTGCCATCAGCGTGTAGGTGCCGGTATAGCCGAGCGAGCTTTTGTAGCTGAGGCCGAGCAGTGAGGACAGGAAGATTGTGGAGACCTGCTGAGAACACTGGAACGACAGCAGGTAGATCGTGGCTGTGAAGCGTTCGGCGAAGTGCCTAGAGATATATTTGAAGGTCGAGATGATCAGAATCGGCACTTCGACGGCTTGCAGCAGTTTCAGTGCGCCAGCCCAGTACGGTTGAATTTCACGCGGCAGGTGAAGCGTCATACTGATCAGGAAGATGCGTAGGGCCATCACCAGTCCGCCCAGCAGCAGGCCGTTGCGTGCGCCGATCTTGTTGACCAGTGACGGCAGCAGCAGCGTCATGATGGCTTCGCCGATCATCTGAACACTCAAAATCATACTGGCGCGCTGTGCACCTTCGTTCGCCATGTCGGCAGGGAACAGCGAGGCATAGAAAAGAGGGAATTGCTGGTCGAACAGCATGAAACCACCGGTGGCAATGAACAAAAATGAGATCAGTGCCCAGAAGGTGGTGCTGCGCAGCAGCATGAAGGTGTCTTTGAAAGAACCTGTGGCCTGTGCTTCGACTTCAGCGATAGTTTCCTTGCGTTCTGGTTCCAGATCTTTGGCGCTGAACGAGAACAGCACGAGCAGGAACAGTACACCGCTGATGCTGGAGACCCAGAAGCAGAAATACGGGTTGATCTTCAGCAGATAGCCGCTCAGTGCCGTGGCACTGGCGCAGCCGATTGGCGCCCAGAAGCGTGCGCGACCATATTCGAAAGCGCCGAGGTGGCGAGTCGCTTGTTCGCAGTAGCTTTCGACCGTACCTACACCGCTTTGGATCATGGTCCCGAAATAGAGACCGGCGATGATGGCTGCAGGCAAGAAGGCTACATGGTGGTACACGTAGACCATCAGCATGCCCAGAATGGGGAAGCAGAGGACTAGCCCGATACCGATGATGCCCAGCAGTTTTTTGGAGTTACCCAGCATGTCCTGCCATGCCCCGAACAACGGCGCACAGAACAAAGCGACAAAGGCAATGAAGGTGTAGACCGTGCCGATCTGTGGCGCAGAGAGGTGCAACTCGTCACTCAAGAATGACTGGAACAGTACGAAACAGGACCCAAGTGCGATGTAGAACAACAACAGCATGGCACTGAAAGTCAGGTAGTATCGAACTACATGCTTTTTCATGAGCAGAACTCCTGGAGATTCTATAAGGGTCAGAGCAGGTGCACAGGAAGATGGCTTGGTCAGCGACGTTGTTCCGATCGTGCATGCTCTGTCACATTTCCAATCTACCATTCGTGGGAAATAACAGAAGATCGATTACAACTTATTGATGAGGCTGGAATGTTGTCTATTGGTCTATGCCCGATCGATAACTTTTAGAGGTGCGGCTTTGTGCAAATGGGGCGTGTTCTCAGTCAATCCGATACGTCTCGTACTGGTGAAAGCCGAAGGTTTGAACGGTGGGAGCGGTAGCTGACTGAAAGGAGAGGGAAATTAATGATGGCTTGCGCAAAACTGTCGACGATAGGCCTTGGAAGCAGCACTCGTCACCACCGATCAGCACGCAGAGTTCAACAAGAATACCGGCGCTGAACGGTGAAGCGTTCATAGACGATGGCCGCCCGGTCAAGCACCGAACATGCTTCATTTATGAAGCACACTGTTGTCAGTAGGGCGGCATTGTATGATGAAATGCCCCTGCTCAACGGCTCAACGGCTCAACGGCTCAACGGCTCAACGGCTCAACGGCTCAACGGCTCAACGGCTCAACGGCTCAACGGCTCAACGGCTCAACGGCTCAACGGCTCAACGACTCATTTCTTTCGGGTGGTTCTCCGAGCTTTTCTTACGGTTTTTTTACCCATGCCGCGCAGTGCGGAGAAGTTGCTGTGTCCGACTTCAGCAATCAGGGTATTCAGCCCTTCCGTCAGCGGCTGCATAAACTGTCCGTAACGCATCTGCTTTTCACTGATGGCTTCAAGCTGGGACTCCCAGTGTGCCGTCATGTCGGGCGCCACCATGCGTTCTGGCAGGCTGCCGACAAGCTGACGGCCGATTTCCGTTGAGTGGATTTCCTTGCCTTTCTTGATCAGAAACTGGCGCTTAAACAGCAGCTCAATGATTCCTGCACGGGTGGCTTCTGTGCCTAGACCGTCGGTCTCTCGGAGTACCTTTTTCACCTCGGGGTCTGATACGAAACGTGCGATCCCCGTCATAGCGGCCAGCAGGGTGGCATCGGTAAAGCGTTTGGGGGGCGTGGTCTGCTTTTCATCGACTTTACCGTCAGTGCACGTCACGGGATCGCCCGCCGTCACGTCAGGCAGGGCGGGTGCTCCCGCTTCCGAGCCTTGTCCGGCATGCTTCTGTGGTGGCAGCAGAGCTTTCCATCCCTCGGCAATAACAGAGGTCTGGCGAGCGATGAATAAGCCTCCCTCTATCTCGCTGTCGATCTGGTGCTCCGCATATTCGAAGGGCGGATAGAACTGCATCAGATACTGACGGGCAACCAAAGCATAGACATTGCTTTCGTCTTGAGTGAGTCGCTCGGCAGCCATGGCCCGAGACGTGGGGATAATGGCATGGTGCGCGCTGATCTTGGCATCGTTCCAGGCCTTGCTCTTGAGGCTGAGGTTGGCATTTTGCACGGCTTTCGCCAGCGTTGTTGCCGTTTGAGCGATCGACTGGGTGACCGTCTGGCGCTCGTGGTAGTGATCCTTTGGCAGGTAGCGACAGTCTGAACGCGGATAGGTGATGAGCTTGTGGCGTTCATAGAGCTGCTGGCATATGTCCAGCGTTTTCTGAGCGTTCAGGTTGAAGCGTTTCGATGCATCGATCTGAAGAGCCGATAGGTTGTAAGGCAGCGGTGCGGCCTGCTGTTTCCTGTCGCGCTTGACGGCCTTGATAAGACCTTCCTTGCCTTTCACCTTGCCCAGAACGAACTCCGCCAGCTTTCGTGAGAGCATTCGGTTTTCATCGTCCATGTAAGGCTGGCAGGCAGCGCTAGGTTTCCATTTGGCGATGAAAGACTCGCCCGCCGCGGTGCGCAGCGTGACCAGCACGTCATAAAATGGCTTGGAGACGAAGTGTTCGATTTCGCGGTCTCGATGCACGACCAGCCCCAGCACGGGGGTCTGTACGCGCCCGATGGACAGTATGCCGTTGTAACCGGCGCTCTGGCCCAGCAGCGTGCAGAGGCGAGTCATGTTGATGCCGTAGAGCCAGTCAGCCCTTGCCCTTGCCAGTGCGGAGGTGGCCAGCGGAATAAACTCAGTGTTCTTGCGCAGTGTGTTGAGCGCCTTCTTGATGGCGGCCGGGTTCATGTCATTGACCAGACAACGCAGGGTGGCTTCGCGCTTGGTCTTGCTGATCCCCGAGTAGTTGATGACCTCGTCCACCAAAATCTGACCGACACGATCGGGGTCGCCCATATTGACCAGTTGATCGGCTTCCTTGATCAGTTTCTTAACGGTGTTGAACTGTTTGCGCGTCTGGCTTTTGACGTGCTGCTTCCATTCGGTGGGCACGATGGGAAGGTGTTCTTTCTTCCACTTCTTGTAAGCAGGATCATAGGCTTCTGGTTCGGCCTGTTCCAACAGATGACCGATGCACCACGTGACGACGTCGCCATTCGCGACTCGGATGAAGCCGTCTCCCTTCTGATGAGGCTTGGGCAGTACGTCTGCAACGGCGCGCCCAACACTGGGCTTTTCGGCAATGTACAGAATCAACGTCCGTGTCCTTGATCAAGCGGTATAGCGCCGTTCCTGGCAAGGCGGGGCGCAGGTTCGAGCGATAAAGTATTGCTATCCGTTAAGAGGGTTGGCCGTTGCCGCGTATTCTGCGGATAACGGCATTTTTGGGTTGCCGTGTCGCGTGTTGGGCCGCACGGCTAAGCGATATTTCGGGCGTGCTGTGACAGAGGAGCACTATGAGCGATGCACTTATCTTACTCATGATGATCCATACAGTATAGCGGCGGTGAATTCCATTGTTGACCCTGCCGCATTGCGCTATCCCAGAACTTGCCGGGCACGCACTAGGGCGCGATACCATAACCGAGAGGGGGGGCCGATTGACGGCAGCCCTTGGGACAGCAGGCTGACGGGGCGACGCTGGCGTTCGTCGTGCTTCGACACCAGTGTCAGCATGTTGCGGCGTGCGCCATAGTGCCGATGAAGGAAGTCAATCGTGTCGTCTTCCAGCTCGATACGGTAGTGGCGTACCAGTGCAAGGGCCAGCGATTCAGCGCTGCGGGAAAGGTCATCGCGTACCTCGCTGACCAGCGCTGCGCCGAGCGCCGCCTTAGAGGCTCCTGACAGGTGAGGTTCGATGGGGCTGAAGTCGGCAGCATGTGTGGCATAGATGGCACGCTGCACCTCGGGGTGTGATAGATGCACCATCGGCTCCAGAATGACGGCAATCTCTATCGCTAGCCGCTTGGCGGTGTCGGCGGTGAACGCACGAGGTGTCTCGCGGTTCAGCCGTGGCAGCACATCGGTATCCAGAAAGGCCAGTAGCTGACGATGAAAGGTGGCCTTGTCGTGATCATCGAGCGCAATGCTGTCTTCGCGGATGCGTAGCCCCGGGCGAGTTCCCTTGAGGTGCAAACGTGGTGTTTCTTCGCTGTGTTTGTCCCAGCGTTCGCTCAGCCGTAGCAGCTGAGCATGATGGCGACCGGTCTGCTCGTAGCCGTGGCGCATGTGTCGGAACAGACGCATTGCATTGGACAGCGTGCGAGCGCTGGTGCGCAGTTGCTGGTGTGTCTCGATATCGTGCCGGTGCGCTTCGACGTGATCGGCCTGTTGGTGGATGCGCTGGGCAAGGTCGTCCATGGCCTCGCGGGTACGTTCCAGCAACACGTCGCTGCGCAGCCCGACCGGGGTATCTTCAACCAGCGTATCTTCCTGCTCTGCTAGATAAGACGATAGCGTGCGCAGGCGCGAGAGCCCCGTGGCCTGTGCGATACGGTAGCGAGAACGTGCGCGTTCCAGCGTGTCGAGCATACGCGCACGTCGCCACTGCCCTTTATACTCGAACATCAGCGTGGGCAGCTCGCGGCCATTGATCAGTTCGAAGGCCAACACCAGCATGGCCTCGACGTCCTTCATCGTCATCAGCAGATCATCGTCTTCTTCAATGGCCGCCAGAATATTCTCGATGAAGTTGGGTGGCCGGGGCACACCGTCGTACAGCTGGGGGGCGCGTCCCTGAAAGCGATCACGCAACAAGCTGGCGGCTTCGGGTGCCAGTTCGTCCAGCGCGGACAGCTGAGCGCTCAGCGTGTCATGATGTTCGTCGTATAGGTCCTGAATACGCGCGAAGAGCCCCTGCCGTCGATAGACGTCGATATCGACCAGCAAGCGGGCATGCGTTTCATCCCCCAGCAGCTCCTGTGCTGCCAGCTCTAGCCCCGCTGGGGAAAGGTCAGGACGACGCAGCAGTAGCGTGGCGGCTTCACGCTGGCGGGCTTCTCCTTCTAGACCTTCCACGCTCAGGTTGCGCGTCGCGTGGATGATATCGGGCAGTGCTGACATCACCCGGGCGATTCGTTGAGCCGCGCGACGATAGCGGCCCGCGCGGCGATAGTTGTTCAAAATGGTGGAGATGATCCCCGACGTCCCTGTCAGTACGGCAAAGAAGAAAAAGAAGATCAAGTTGGCCATTGTTGGTAGGTGCCCATAGCCAAGATAATAACCGCCCAGTGCGCCCGCGATGGTGACGGGGCCGCCAAACCATAGCAAGCTCAGCAGGGTGTTGGTCCATGGCACACTTTCGATGGCTGCTGCCATGCGGCGGATATGAGCATGGCCGTCGCGTTCTAGACGGATGCGGGCGGAAGGGCGTGAGCGGTGTTCGTGCTCGAACGCGTGTCGTGAGCGGAAGAGATGAAAACCCATTGATCTCCTGGCAAGGGTTGCGGTTCAAAAAAAGGTGGATGGCTGGGCGCAATGCCTGCTGTCCGTACTGATGATGCACCGATAGATGAATAGAATAGCGTTCCATGCCCCCAACGCTAGTGGCGGATGACGGCATGGAACGATTCACGGCAGTGATGTGTTGCTAATCGTCATCTTCCTGCTGAGAGCGCTGTTGGATAGGGCGCGCCACAATGTAGACCGCAATAGCCAGTAGTAGTGCTGGCAGGCCAATCAGTGTCGACATGAAGAATGAGATCGGATAGCCGTAGAGATCGACATACAGACCGATGAAGCCTCCCAGCAGTTTGCCGGGCAGAGTCATCAGCGAGCTGAACAGCGCGGCTTGCGTTGCCGTGTAGTGGCGCGATGTCAGCGAGGCAAAGAAGCCGACCAGCACCGTGCCCGCGATTCCGCTGGCAAGGTTGTCTGCCGCAATGGTGGTCGCCAGCAGCATAAGTGGCGTCACACCTAAGGCATGCAACAGGTCGGCCAGCGGAATCAGCATCGCAATGACACCGGCCGCCAGACTTCCCAGTGCACCACCCGGTGCGATGTAGTGCATGGTGGCTTCCGTTCCGCTCAGAGCGACCAATATGTACATCAGGTTGGTCACGCTGGCGAGTAGCGTGCCTACGACCAATAGGCGGAACACGCCATAGCGCGATGTTAGCAGGCTGCCAACGATGCCGCCCAGCAGTGTCATCAGTACACCAAATACTTTGCTGACGCTGCCGATCTGCGCGGCACTGAAGCCCGCGTTCTGATAGAGCGGCATTGCTAGGCTGCCCATGGTCTGGTCACTGAGTCGATAGACGCAGATCATTGCCAGCAACAGCACCCCTAATCCCTTGTAACGGCAGAAGAACTCCACCAAGGGTTGTATCAGCGCACTATAGAGAAATGCTAGGGCGCGATAGAAAGACGGCTTGTCTTTCAAGCGCTCGACCTGTTTAGGCAGCAGCTCATCAGTGGTAATGGTTTCATGGGGCGGCTTGCTCAGCAGTACCGCCAACAGGCCGACGGCTGTGATCAGCGCCATGACAAAATACGCTGCTGACCAGCCGAATTGAGCCCCTATGATGAGTGCACCTGCGCCGCCCACTAGCATCCCCAGCCGGTAGCCGATGATGTAGGTCGAGGCGAGGGCGGTCTGTTCATCGGGGGCCGAAGACAGTTCGATGCGGTAGGCGTCCAGAGCGATATCGTGCGTGGCAGCGGAAAAGGCCGTGACCAACGCATAGAGGATAAGCAGTAGGCGCGAGCTGTTAGGGTCGTGGAAGGCCATTCCGGCCAGGCCGATGATGATGCCGACTTCGCATAGCAGTAGCCAGCTGCGCCGCTTGCCGAGCAGACGGTGCAGCAGTGGTAGCCGGACATTGTCCAGCAGCGGCGCCCACAGAAACTTGAGCGAGAACAGGGCCCCGATCCAGGTCAGCTGAGTCACGGTGGCAACATCGACGCTAGCATCGTGAAACCATGCCTGCAGCGTGGTGAACAGTAGCGGGTACTGCTGACCGGCCACGGCGCTCAGAATCAGTATCAGTAGCATCCGTGGACGAGTGTAAAAACGAAGGTTGCGCAGCCAGCGCTGGGCCGCATTCACAGGGACATCAGGCAATGGGGCCTCCGTTTCGAGCGTGAAGCCGCTGAACCTCAGCGCGCTTCATGATGACAAAAGCATGATGATAGGGAAAACACCGCTGTAGCGACAGGCATCCGCGATGATACGCACGACCGTACAGCGGACATGACAAGGCCCACGCGGCAGAACGCCGGTGGGCCTTGCGGACACGGTGCAGAACGCGGCTTAGCTGGCGCGTTCGTTCAGGAAGTTCGCGATATCCTGTTCCGGCACCATCGTCGGCGCTTCGTCACGACGGCCCTTATATTCCAGCGCACCTTGATCCAGACCGCGGTCACCTACCACGATGCGGTGCGGAATGCCCATCAGTTCCAGATCGGCGAATTTGTTGCCTGGGCGCAGGTCGCGGTCGTCCAGCAGCACGTCAAAACCGGCAGCGGTCAGCTGCTGATAAAGCGCTTCTGAGGCGTCGCGCACGCGTTCTGAACGGTGTGCGTTCATCGGCACAATCGCCACGGTGAACGGTGCGATCGCTTCTGGCCAGATGATGCCGGAGGCATCGTTGTTCTGCTCAATAGCGGCTGCCACCACGCGCGAAATACCGATGCCATAGCAGCCCATGGTCATAACGGAGGCTTGGCCCTGATCATTGAGCACGGTTGCGTTCAGCGCTTTGCTGTATTTATCGCCCAGCTGGAAGATGTGGCCTACTTCAATGCCGCGTGCGATGGACAGCGAGCCCTTGCCATCAGGAGACGGATCGCCTTCGACTACGTTGCGGATATCGGCGACTTTAGGCAGCGGCAGATCGCGTTCCCAGTTAATACCGAAGAAGTGCTGACCATCGACGTTGGCACCGGCCGCGAAGTCGCTCATAACGGCAACAGAGTGGTCAGCGATGATGGGCATGTCGAGTCCGATCGGGCCGAGGGAACCGAAACCGGCACCGATGGCATCGCGCACTTCTTCATCGCTTGCCATCACTAGCGGGTCAGCCACTTCCGGCAGATGAGCGGCTTTGATCTCATTGAGTTCATGATCGCCGCGCACCAGCAGGGCGACTAGACCGCCTTCTGTCCCTTGAACGATCAGCGTTTTGACCGTTGATGTGATCGGTACGCCGTGATGGCTGACCAGTTCGTCGATCGTGCGGCTGTCTGGGGTATCGACTTGCGTCAAATCCTGAGTCGCTGCTGCGCGTTCTGTGGTCGGTGCCAGCGCTTCGGCTTTTTCCATGTTGGCGGCATAGTCGGACTCGGTAGAAAACACGATAGCGTCTTCGCCGGACTGCGCCAGTACGTGGAATTCGTGTGACGCTTCGCCGCCGATGGAGCCGGTATCGGCGATGACTGGGCGGAAGTTCAGGCCCAGACGGTTGAAAATACGGCTGTACGCGTCAAACATCACCTGATAGGTCGCTTCAAGCGAGGCCTGATCGAGGTGGAAAGAATACGCGTCCTTCATAATGAACTCGCGGCCACGCATAACACCGAAGCGCGGGCGAATTTCATCACGGAATTTGGTTTGTACCTGATAGAAGGTAATCGGCAGCTGCTTGTAAGAATTCAGCTCGCGACGCACCAAATCAGTGATAACTTCTTCATGCGTCGGGCCGACACAGAAATCGCGGTGATGGCGGTCTTTTACGCGCAGCAGTTCAGGGCCGTACTGTTCCCAGCGACCGGATTCCTGCCACAGCTCGCCCGGCTGAATGCACGGCATCAGCAGTTCTTGAGCGCCCGCGCGATCCATTTCTTCGCGAACGATGCGTTCTACTTTACGCAGGGTGCGCAGACCCAGTGGCAGCCAGGTATAAAGCCCCGAAGCCAGCTTGCGGATCATGCCCGCACGCAGCATGAGCTGATGGCTGACGACTTCTGCGTCAGCGGGAGTTTCTTTCAATGTCGCGAGGTGTAATTGACTGGCGCGCATGTGACCGGCCTTCCTGAAAAGCAGCGTGTAGGAAAAGTGTTGTAGATATCGCAGGAACGCACGTTTACCGACGGGCGGGCGGCGTTTTCCATCGCGCATTGTACGTGCAATGAACGGGCCTGAAAATGCCTAGTGGCGCAAGAGGATTTTCTGCAAGGCGCTGCGAGCACATTTATCTTCAGTGACATAGACGGCGTTGTCTCGACTAACTGAAGGTTATGGGCGTGTTTCTTTAGGAAATAAAAGCCTGTTTAAGATTGATAAAAGAATGAGGGGGAGACCCGTTCCGAAGGTGTGCTACCGCCGCGTCATGGCGCAAATATCGTTCGGCACAGCATAAGCCCGACACCGGTGCGGTACTTTATAGGGCGCGTTGCGCCATGAAGGGGCTGTTGGCAGGACGTGGCATGGCTTTGGCAGGGTGTTTCTTTATGAAAATGATGACCCATATCGAGTTTAGAGGGTCGTTTTATGTCATCCACCTCCTGCATGCTACCCCGCCATCCGCACTCTAGTGCCGCAGCTACCAATGCCTCGACGCGCACTTACTGGCGGCAGAAGATGACCCTAGTGCGCTGCATTGCCTATGCCCTGCAGGCTCGCCTACATCTTCCAGCCACAATCGAGATCGACGACCTGATTCAAGCCGGTGCCGTTGGTTTGCTGGATGCCCGTCAGCGCTATGATCCTCTGCAGGGGGCTTCGTTTGATACCTATGCGGCACAGCGCATCCGCGGCAGTATGCTGGATGCTCTGCGCGAACGGGACTGGCTGCCACGTAGCGTGCGTCACGACATGCGTCAGATCGAACGCGAGCAGCAGCGTCTTGAGCAGCGGCTGGGGCGGGCAGCAAAGGGCGTGGAAGTGGCTTCATCGTTAAGAATGCCATCGGTGACTTACCACCAGCTGCGTGACGATGTACAGAATGGCCAGCTGCTGTCTTATGAGGGGGAGGGTATCGAAGAGGAAGGCGCAGCATATCACTGCGATAGTCGCTGCCTGAGTGACTCACCCGAGCGATTGTATCAGCGAGAGAATGTACGGGCAGCACTAGGGCATGCGATCGACGAACTGCCGGAAAGATTGCGGATAGTATTGGAAGGGTACTATTTTCAACAGATGACGTTGCGTCAATTAGGCGAACGTCTGGGCGTCAGTGAATCTCGCATCTGCCAGTTGAGGCGACGTACAGAGCGGTTCCTGCGTCGTCGCCTGCTTGAGGAGGGCCATATGGCCGCCGATATCCGGGACCACATGGCGTATTGGGATGCCTCACGCTGAAGATGAGGGTGGTAGGCGAGACGCTGGCAGTAGGCTGTCTAGTATCCAATCCATCACGCGTCCGCCCTCGTCGCATAGGTTGAAGCTATCGGGTGCACGCAGCCACTCATGGATCAGTCCAGACGTGGCCGAGTGGATGGCGCGCGCGGCAATGTCGGGCGGGCAGGTCAATACATAGCCGGCCTTCTGCATGCGTTCCAGTGTCTGCGTCAGTCGGCTGAGGCATTCCAGTGTGATATCGCGCGTGTTGCCTCCCGTCGTGATCTGGTCATAGAACTCGCGACGGAACAGCAAAATGGTGTGCACGCGTTGCACGCGAGGTTGCGACAGCACCTTGAAGACCTGACGAAAATTTTCGCGTAGCGCTTCTAGCGGATTGCTGTGGTCGCTGACACTGGAGAGCTGTTCAAGCAGCTCTTCTGAGGTTACTTGGGCGCGCTGATGCACGGCGTCAAACAGCGCGTCCTTGTCTTTGAAGTGCCAATAGAGTGCGCCGCGCGTCATGCCTGCATGGCGCGCAATCTGTTCAAGAGAGGTGCGAGATACGCCCTGTTCGAGAAATACAGCCTCTGCTGCGTCCAGCAGGGCGTTACGGGTGGCTTCGCATTCAGCCTTGGTACGTCTAGCCATGAGCGTTAGCGTCGTCTGTCGATATAGAAGAAATGAAATGGCAAATCGCCTTCTTGCTCACATCATAACGTGATTATCAACGTTTACATACATACATGTTTGCATCTAAACTCGGGTGCATCCTTCACCACGCGTGCCATCTGCCCTGCCGTCGACACGACAGGCGTTGATAAGGCCAGTTCAGGATTACCATCAACATGATCGAAATTAGCCGTTACAAGCCTGTCATGTGGGGTCTTGCCGCCACTCTGGTCCTGATGGGTACCGGATGTAGCGAAGGCTCTTCTGCAGGTAAAGCTGCCTCAGCAAATGGGGAAAGCGCTCAGAAAGCACCGGCTGCCAAGGCTGAAGTAGCCCAGGTCAGTCGACGCAACATCCCGCTCGACAAACGCTATCCCGCTATGATTCGTAGCGATGCCGCCGTAAGCATCGTCGCGCGTGTCAGTGGGCGTCTGGAGTCGCAGCACTATAAACCGGGCGAGCAGGTTCGTCCCGGACAGCTGTTATACGTCATTGAGCAGGCCCCTTATAAAGCAGAGCTGGCGCAGGCGCAGGCTAACCTAGCCAGCGCTCAGGCAACGTATGAGAACGCTCGCCGCGACAATCAGCGTTACGAAACCCTGTTCCAGAAAGGGGCGATCAGTCAGCAGTCGCGCGACAGTGCACGCAACACGCTTGCCACCTCTCTGGCCAGTGTTCAGCAGACCAAGGCCGCACTTGACAGCGCTCGCATCAACCTCGACTACACCGAGGTCCGTGCACCGACAGCTGGGCAAGCGGGGCTCAACGAAGTCAACATCGGCACGGTCATGACGGCCAACACCGAGCTGACAACCGTGACGCCTGTTGATCCACTCGAAGTGCGCTTCCAGCTGCCTCAACGCGATGCCTTCCAGCTTCGCCAGCAGATCGGTCGTGCCGGAGTGCCTGATGTTCAGGCTGTGCTTGAATTCCCAGGTATTTCCGGCGATGCCGCCTCTAATCTGGTGGGCAAGCTGGACTTCTTAGGCAGCAATGTTGATCAAGGCACCAGTACTGTCGAAGCGCGCGCTAGCTTTAGCAACCCGCAGCATCTGTTCCTGCCCGGGCAGTTCGTTCGCGTTCATCTGCAGAATATGGTGCGCTTCAACGCCTTCGCTGTTCCTCAAATTGCTGTTAAACAGGGGTTGATGGGACCGCAGGTGCTGGTGCTGGATCAGAACAATCACCTGCAAGGGCGTTTGGTCAAACTGGGCGATCAGGCTGGCAACTGGCAGATCATCGACGAAGGGCTGGCATCGGGTGACCGTGTGGTTTTCAGCGATCCAGGCAGCCTGAGTGAAGGCATGACCGTCGATCCGCAGCCGTGGAGCGGTGATCATGACGCTAACGCACAAGACAGTTCTTCCAGCGCTGAGGCTGGCCAGAACAGTGGGGCGTAAAGCATGAATATATCCAGGTTCTTCATTCAGAGACCGATCTTCGCCACGGTGCTCTCGGTCATCATTACGCTGATCGGAGCCATGGCGATGAGGATACTGCCGATCGCGCAGTATCCAGATGTAGTACCGCCGTCGGTCAGCATCACCGCTACCTATCCCGGCGCCAATGCCGAGACGGTGGCGGAAACCGTTGCAGCCCCCCTGGCGCAGCAGATCAACGGTGTCGAGAACATGCTCTACATGACGTCCACGAGTACCGACTCGGGTGTCATGCAGATGAGTGTGTCCTTTGCCGTAGGGTCTGACGGCAACACTGATACCATCAACGTCAACAACCGCGTGCAGCAGGCACTGGCCTCTCTGCCCAGCGAAGTGCAGGCGCAAGGGGTTCAGGTCGATCTGAAGTCTGGCAGCATGCTGATGCTGGTGGCGCTGACGTCTCCGACAGGGGCATACGACCGTACCTATCTGCAGAACTATGCCGCCATCAATCTGACGGATTCTCTCAAGCAGATTTCTGGGGTAGGGGATGCCGCCGTATTGGGGAACAGCGAGTTCGCTATGCGTATCTGGCTTGACCCGAGCAAGCTGGCTCAGTACAGCCTGACGCCTGCCGAGGTCAAGACGGCGATTACCTACCAGAACAAAGCAGTTCCGGCGGGTAACCTTGCGGCAACGCCACAGGGAACAGCCGCACCGTTCACCTATACCATCAGTGCTGGTGGGCGTTTCAATACGGCGGACCAGTTCCGTAATATCATCCTGCGCACCAATAGCGATGGTAGTACGCTGCGTTTGGGAGACGTTGCTCGCATTGAGTTGGGTTCTTCTTCCTATGCTGTGCTGTCGAAAATGAATGGTGGGGGTATGGCGCCCATCATGGTTCAGCAGCAGCCGGGTAGTAATGCGGTATCGACGGTTAATGCCGTTAAGGCACGGATGGCCGAGCTTTCCCAGCACTTTCCGGAAGGCATGAGCTATTCCATCCCCTACGACACTACGCTGTTTATCAACGCGTCGATCGAATCGGTTATCCATACCTTCGTAGAAGCGCTGATCTTGGTGGCGATCATCGTCTTTATCTTCCTGCAGAACTGGCGCGTCATGGTCATTGCCATGTCCGTGGTGCCAATTGCGGTCATCGGGACGTTTGCAGGGATGTATGCCCTAGACTTCTCGATCAACTTGCTGTCTCTATTTGGGATGATACTGGCGATCGGGATCGTGGTGGATGACGCCATTCTGGTGGTCGAAAACGTTGAACGCTTGATGGCGGAAGACAAGAAGCTCTCGATCTTCAGAGCGACTGTCGAGGCAATGCGCGAAGTAAGCGGCCCTGTTGTCGCGACGGCGTTCATTATGGCATCCGTCTTCGTGCCGGTAGGCTTCCTCGGTGGGCTGACGGGGATGATGTACAAGCAGTTCGCGGTAACCATCGCCATTTCGGTGGCTATTTCCGCGGTCGTGGCTCTGACCCTGACACCGGCACTATGCGTTCTGCTGATCCGTCACGTCAGTGAAGAGAAGGGCAATGCTATTGCCCGTGTGCTGCATAAGCCGCTGGATATCTTCAACAAGGTCTTCGACAAGGTCACACATCTGTACATGTTCTTGGTGCGTGCCGCCATTCGTGCTTGGTTTGTTTCGCTTGCCATTCTGGTAGCGGTCAGCCTTGCGGCAGTGCTCATCTACGAACGCAACCCCAGCACGTTGGTACCGACGACCGACCAAGGGATGGTTATGGCGCCGGTCATAATGCCGAGTGCATCGTCACTGGCGCGTACCGAGCAGTATATGGATCAGGTTGCCGCAATTCTGCGGAAAGACCCTTCCATTCAGTATGTGACAGAGATAGTGGGGTACGATCTGACGACCTCGTCCACCAATACGGCGCGTGGGGCGTTCTTCATCACTCTGAAGCCGTGGAGCGAGCGTTCAGAAACGTCGACTCAGTTGCTCGGCAAAATCATGGGTGCGGGGCAGCAGGTGAAGGGCGGTATGGTCTTTGCGGTGAACATGCCGCCGATCATCGGATTGTCGTCGATGGGGGGCTTCTCCGGCTATCTGCAGCCGTACAACGGGGCGTCCTCTGAACAGCTGTATCAGGCTTCCCTGAAAGTGATGGCAGCCGCTGCTAAGCGGCCTGAGCTGGCCGGTGTACGCACGTCGTTCGACGTTAACGTGCCCAGCTATCGCCTGCACATTGACCAGGAAAAGGCTACGGCCTATGGCATTGAACTGAGCACCATTCAGGACACGCTGTCAGGCACGCTGGGTAACAGCTTCGTCAACTTCTTCACGTACCAGAACCGCAACTATCGCGTCTACGTGCAGAACGATGGCGAATACCGCCAGTCGCCTGAAGACCTGAACCGTATCTACGTGTCCAGCAGCAGTGGCAAGCTGATTCCGCTGTCCGAAGTGGCGTCGCTTGAACGTACGACGGCGCCTGTCAACGTGACGCGTATCAATGTGACGACAGGGGCGCTGTTCCAAGGTAGCTCGGCGCCGGGCTATAGCTCCATCGACGCGCTGAATGCCATGAACGACGTGGTGCGTGATACGCTGGGACGCGACTGGGGCATGTCATGGACGGATACGTCCTATCAGGAAACGCATGCGGGTAGTGCTGCCGCACTGGCCATCGTCTTCGGGCTGGTGATGGTATTCCTGATCTTGGCTGCACAGTATGAAAGCTGGGCGATGCCGCTGGCGGTCATGACCTCTGTGCCGTTTGCTTTCCTAGGTGCTGTACTGGCTGTATGGATGCGTGGCCTTGAGGTCAGCGTGTACGTTCAGATTGGCTTCTTGGTGGTCGTGGGGCTTGCCGCGAAGAACGCGATCATGATCGTCGAGTTCGCGGAGTTGGTGCGCAAGGAGCGCGGCCTTAGCATTCGTGAAGCCGCCCTCGAAGCTGCTCACCTGCGTTTCCGCCCAATCATCATGACTTCGCTGGCGTTCATCTTCGGTACGCTGCCGCTGATGCTGGCCTCGGGTGCTGGTGACACCAACAGTCACCATATCGGGACCACCGTGGTGGGCGGTATGCTGTGCGTCATGCTGTTGGCTAGTGTCTTCGTACCGGCGTTCTACTACATGATTGCCTCTGCTCAGCACCGACTGTGGGGTAACCGCAAGTCCACGCATGAGCAGTTCGAAGAAGACCTACATTCGGACGATGCACCGCAACAGAAACAGTGATGCCGTTCCGCTAGCAATACTATAGTGGTCGCAACAGAACACCCCAGCGCTTTGCGTTGGGGTGTTTTTTTGTAAATGAAGGGCAAGAAAAAGACGAACAGTAGTGCGATATAGGAAAGAAAAGGGCTGGGATGACGGTAGGGTAAAGCAAGGTTGTGTCGGCAGAGGGGGGGCTCTTACACGTGTAAAACGCTACGTTGCGTCACTCAATGCGCATAAAGTTCCATGAAAAGACGATGTTTTTCCGCAATGGCATGGGCGATGCACGTCGGGGACATGATCTGTAACGATAAAATCAATACGAAACAATTGAGAAAGATAAGCGAAAGCAGACGGGTTCATACGTGCGTAACTGCAGGATAGGGTCTATCATCCTCTGTGATGTGTGCTGTAGGCATCACAGAGGAAAAGAACCTGTGTTACGGCGCCATGAAAAAGATGAAGCATACCATTTATAATGGACTATGATGTGGTAAACAGCGATTGAAAACGCTGTTCGGATATAGCATCATTCATGAGCTTGAGGCACTTCGGTGCACTGCATCGCCAATGAATCTTCGCTGATTCATGGCATTGCAGAATAAAGGCACTAGAGTAGTTTCATGGCCGCACATTAGCATGGACACGCTTCCGGGGTGGTTTGTTCCTGGCGCGTAAGAGGGAGTTCCAGGCTAGCAGGTTGCCTACAATCGGAACCGCTTCACAGGCACACAGCCGCGAAGCGTTGTATCAAGAAGGAGTCTTGCATGAACAAATCTGCGACTGGCTTATTGCTGGGGTCTGCACTGGTCATGAGCCTTTCCGGCTGTGCCAGCACTAATCATTCCCCGAATGGTGCCGAAGCACCTCACTGGTATCAGAACAAAGTCGTTTGTGGCGTCGCTGGCGCTCTGATCGGCGGCGGCCTTGGCTACGGCGTTAGCAGCGGCGGCAGTCACGAAGGCACTGGCGCAGCTGTTGGTGCTGTGGGTGGTGCTACTGCAGCAGCTCTGCTGTGCAAATCCCCGGAAACCGGCGTAGCCGATTCCGACGGCGACGGCGTACCGGACGATCGCGACCAGTGCCCGGGTACTCCGGCAGGTGTTGCAGTTGACGCACAGGGCTGCCCGCTGGATTCCGACGGTGACGGCGTACCGGACTACCTCGACCAGTGCCCGGGTACTCCGGCTGGTGTAGCGGTAGACGCTAAAGGCTGCCCGCTGGATTCCGACGGTGATGGCGTACCGGACTTCCAGGATCAGTGCCCGGATACTCCGGCTGGCGTCAAAGTGAATGCTCTGGGTTGCCCGGCTAACCTGGTTCTCCACGACATCCACTTCAAGTTCGACTCTTACGAACTGACAGCTGATTCCCAGCAGACCCTGAGCGTTGTTGCACAGCGTCTGGTAGCTAACCCGAATGTTCGCATTCGCGTTGAAGGTCACACCGATGCTACCGGTTCTGCTGCTTACAACATGAAACTGTCCAAAGAGCGTGCGAACTCCGTCATGCGCTTCCTGGTTAGCCAGGGCGTAGGTCAGGAACGCGTTACTGCGGAAGGTTACGGTATGACTCGCCCGGTTGCTTCCAACAAAACCAAAGCTGGTCGTGCTGAAAACCGTCGCGTAGAAATCGCTCCGGTTGACAACAAGTAATGCCTGACGGCTCACGGCTTTGGCCGTGAGTCTTCTTGTGTTACGAGAAGAAGGGCATCCCTCGGGATGCCTTTCTTGTTTCTATATCATCGGCAGTGGCGGCTGAATCATGACAACCGCCTAGGCCTCGATAAGAAAAAAAGGTGCATCAGAAGCGAGAATCGTCTCTGCTGTCATCATCTTCATCATCTTCATCATCTTCATCATCTTCATCATCTTCATCATCTTCATCATCTTCATCATCCGAATCATCCGAATCATCCGAATCATCCGAATCATCCGAATCATCCGAATCATCCGAATCATCCGAATCATCCGAATCAGCCGAATCAGCCGAATCAGCCGAATCAGCCGAATCAGCCGAATCAGCCGAATCAGCCGAATCAGCCGAATCAGCCGAATCAGCCGAATCAGCCGAATCAGCCGAATCAGCCGCATCAGCCGCATCAGCCGCATCAGCCGCATCAGCCGCATCAGCCGCATCAGCCGCATCAGCCGCATCAGCCGCATCAGCCGCATCAGCCGCATCAGCCGCATCAAGCGTCTGCCCCATCTGTACCTTCATGTCTTTCGAACACGCGCTGAAATCGAACGTCTCGCTGAAACAGGCCACTACGGTGGAGCCTAGGTAGAAGCGCCCCATTTCATCCCCTTTGTTCAGCGTGACCTCACCTGCTTCGAACTGCTGGCGCGTGGCATGCTGTGGGTGGGCAGGTTGATAGCGCCCCTGCCAGACGGTTTCGATGCCGGCGACGATCATGGCGCCTACCAGTACCAGTGCCATCGGGCCATAGGGTGTATCGAAGTGGCATACCAAACGTTCATTGCGCGCAAACAGTTCGCTGACATGTGCCGTAGTCGCCTGGTTGACCGAGAACAGGCGGCCGGGAATGTAGCAGGTGGCGCGCAGCGTGCCTTGGCACGGCATATGAACGCGATGGTAATCGCTAGGTGAAAGGTAGACGGTGGCAAAGCTGCCATTGGCGTAGGAACGTGCTTCGTCTTCATCCCCGCCCAGCAGGCTGGTTAGGGTGTAGTACTGTCCTTTAGCCTGAATCATCTCGCCCTGTTCGATGGTACCAAACTGGGACAGTACGCCGTCGGCTGGTGATATCAGCCCCTGTTGAACAGGACGAGCCTCTTCCTTGAGTGCGCGCGTAAAGAACGCATTGAAGTTGGCATAAGCGGTGGGGGACGGCTCGGCGGCTTGCTGCATGTCCACATCGTACATGCGGATGAAGCGACGAATTAGCATGTCCTTCAGCCACGGCGTCTGGTTATCTGCCAGCCAGCCAGTCAAGCGTGTGATCAGATGGTGAGGCAAGGGGTATTGGCAGAGTGAAAAGAGCATGTCTGCTTTCACGGGCGATTCCTAGAGTGAGGGCAGGGGGCGTCGTCGCATGGCTGAGCGCTGACGCTGATTCAATCTGGTGCGGCCCGCTCATGTTCGCTATTAGGCGTGTACGAAAAAGTAGCGGGCGGCGTTGAAGGATGTGGCTGGGGTGCGTTCAGCACGTGATCGGCGTGTCCGTGCGACTGCCCCATTCAAGCCATGCGCCGGGATAGGCGCTGAGTCGAGGATAGCCTAGGTACTGACCCACCAGCCAGGCTAGGCTGCTGCGATGATGGCTCTGGCAGTGCGCTACGATTTGGCGATCGGGCGTTAGGCCGTAGCGTTCCAGCAGCGCCTTCAGCTCGTCTTTGGGGCGCAGGCGGTAGGCGTTATCGGTGTCGAACAGCAGGCGCCAGTCTACGTTGATAGCATCCGGCATATGGCCCAAGCGGGGCGACTGGCCAAGCTCACCGCGATACTCTTCTGGCGAGCGAGCGTCCCAAATCGTGAAGGCTTCCGGTGTCGCCAGCAGTGCTTCGGCGTTGGTAGCAACGTCTTCGTTGCGCCCTTCGATTATATAGTGGGCGCGTGTGGGCAGTGACGGTGTCGTCTCAATAGGGCGGCGATCGGCCCGCCAAGCATGTAGGCCACCGTCCAGCAGGGAATAATGCTTGTGCCCGACCAATGCCAGCGTCCACAGCAGGCGAGACGCCCAGCCACCGCCTTCATCATCATAAGCGACGACATGCGTATCCGTTGTGATGCCAAGGCTGGACAGTAGGGTGGCAATGACGGTGTCGTCCGGGGCTGCGGCGGGCGTCGGTGCTCGTCCATTGAACAGCAGCGTGTAGTCGAGCACGTAGGCACCCGGAATATGGGCGTGAAGGTAGCGCTCGGGTTGGGTCGGTACGTCAATGATCACCACGCGTTCACTGTGGCGATGGGCGTCCAGCTGTTCGGTGCTGACGACAAGTGGAAGCAAGGGGGCGGTCAGTGCATCGGACATGGTGCGAATCTCCCTATGGCCTCGTGAGCGGGCAGTATCGGTAAGATAACGGAGCAGCATGGCATGAAACTAGCATGCTCTATAGAGGGAATATAAAGACCTGACAACAGTTGTCGTCTCTTTGTTCTGTAACGGGTATACTGCACGGGCCGAGTAGTCTACCCCGGATCGAAAAGGGTGTCTGCCCGCAGGATCGCTCGGTGTATGGCCTGCCTGCTCATTACAGCACGCGGGCCATATATCGTTCCAACGACCAGACAGCAATTGGAGTATGCGCGTGCTTGAGCGATATTTTGGTATCAAGGCTCAGGGAAGTACCCTACGGCGCGAGATCATCGCAGGGGCCAGTACCTTTCTGGCGGCAATGTATATCATTGCTGTTAACCCGAACATCCTACACCAGGCAAACATACCGTTCGATCAGGCGCTGACCGCAACGGTACTGATCAGTGCCTTCGGCTGTCTGGCGATGGGGCTTTACGCCAAGAACCCTATCTTGGTTGCGCCCGGTATGGGGCTCAACGCGCTCTTCACCTACACGATGGTCATCGGGCATGGCATGCCGCTGCCGATCGCGTTGGGTTGTGTATTCTGGGCCGGCGTGCTGTTCCTGCTGTTGGCGCTGTTTAACGCGCGCAAATATGTGATCGAAGCCATTCCCGCTTCATTGCGCTATGGGGTCGGTAGCGGTATCGGATTGTTCGTCACCTTGATCGGCCTCAAGAATGCTGGGCTGGTCGTCTCCAACCCAGCCACTATCGTAGGCATGGGTGAAATCTCTCCTTCTCTGGTCGTCTTTCTTATCGGGCTTGCCATCACTATCGGTTGCGTTGTTCGCAAGGTGCCGGGCGCGTTGGTGCTGGGGATTGCTCTGACCACGATTCTGGCCATTCCGGTCGGTCGCTGGTTCGATGACACCCACTTCACGGCGATCACCGAAAGCTCCAAGACACTCGTCAACTACACCGAGATTATCTCGATGCCGTCGTTCGAGCGCTTCAAAGCCGCGCACTGGTCGGATATCGTCGATATCTTCGGGGCTCTTCAGTATAGCTATGTGCCGTTCATCTTCGTGGTGCTGTTCACCACCTTCTTTGATGCGCTCTCGACGTTCATGAGCGTCTGTCAGGCGGGCAATCTGCTTGATGAAAACGGTGAACCGCGTAACCTCAAGCGTTCCATGATGGTCGATGCTTTCTCGGCACTGATCTCTGCCCCGCTGGGCACCAGTTCCGCCAACGCGTTCGTTGAATCTGCCGCGGGGGTCAGCCAAGGGGGTAAAACCGGGATTGTCGCGATTGTCTGCGCGCTGCTGTTCCTGCCGTTCCTGTTCCTATCGCCGCTGTTGCAGCTGGTGCCTTCGCTGGCGACGGCACCGGCACTGGTCATGGTCGGTGTCTTTATGGCGTCGTCGATCGGTGAAGTGGACTGGCGTAATCTGGAAGTTGGGATTCCGGCCTTTTTGGCCATGATCATGATTCCGCTGACCTACTCGATCACACACGGTATTGTGTTCGGCATGCTGTCGTATGTAGTGGTCAAGGTGGCGTGTGGTAAATGGAAGGAAATCCATCCGGCAATGTGGGTACTGTTCCTGCTATCGCTGGGGCTGTTCGCTGTGCCGACGCACTGACGCATCGTGAGCATGATCATGCCCGTATGACGAAAAAAGGCCTCCTGCAACAGGGAGGCCTTTTCTGTTCAAGGGATCATGGAACATGAAATGACCTTCGTGTCAGAGTGCCGAGTGGCCTCTATCGGTGAGGTTCGAGGTGACAGTTATTTCAGCAGCGCGCGTTTGCCGCGCAGGAAGGGAATGAACTGCTGATGAGTCAGCGTGCGCACTTTGAGTGCTTTTTTGAGCGATTTCCCGAGTGTAACGACCGTATCACGGTTCTGCTGGGTCTGACGCTTGCCGATACGGCGCAGCAGGTAGTTAAGTTCGTGATTTTCGCTGAAGTTGACGCGTTGGTACTCGAATGACATGGTGTTTTCCTTTTGTTATTGAATGCGGGATTACTATAACAATCGTTTCGCTTTGAAATAAATAATGCACATTTGTGGTCGGAATGAGCACAATACGAGGCGATAGCTGCACATAGGATGCGCAGTAAAAATGTCGTCTTTGTGCGTCGCCCACTTCTGTGAAGCAGTGTCGATATCAAGCGGGCACTGCGTTGTCGTTCCACTCAATACCGCGTGCTGTAACGCTTCAATAGAAAGCAATGGCGCGCATGACTGCTTTCTCTCGATCATCACAAGGTGGGCTAACCCCTATGACGTCACCTTCCACTTCTTCCTCATTCGTGGTGCCACCCGAAGATACCCGCCTAGGCGGCGGTAAGACGCTGGCCTACGGTATTCAACACATCCTGACCATGTACTGCGGGATCATTGCGCCACCACTGATCATCGGGCCTGCTGCTCATCTGTCTCAGGTGGAAACTGCCGCGCTGGTAACAGCGGCGCTGTTCGTCAGTGGGCTGGCGACGCTGCTACAGAGTCTGGGTATCTGGCGCATCGGTGTGCGCTTGCCGCTAGTGCAGGGGGTATCGTTCACTGGTGTGGCAACCATGCTCAGTTTGCTGAGCGGTGGGTGCAGCCTGCCGGTGATCTTCGGTGCCATCATAGTGTCGTCAGTGTTGGGATTCTTGCTGGCACCATGTTTTGCCCAGATTGTCAGGCTGTTTCCGCCCGTCGTGTCTGGCAGCGTAGTCACGGTGATTGGGTTGTCGCTGGTACCTGTTGCGATCAGTTGGCTGATGGGCGGGTATGGCCCTGACGCGGGCAGCATGAGCAATATCGGGCTGGGCATGCTGACACTGGTGATTGTGCTGTTGATCCAGCGCCTTGCGCCGCCCGCGGTACGACCATTGGCGATCTTATTGGGCATGGTGTGTGGCTATCTGATCGCATGGGCCTGCGGCAAGGTCACTTTCGTTTCGGATGGCAGTGCTTGGGTGGCGCTACCGGCACTATTCGCTTTTGGGCTGCCGCAGTTCGATATCAGTGCGATTCTGTCAATGACATTGATTATGGTGGTGTTGCTGGCTGAGACCACCGCCGGGCTGCTGGCCGCAGGGGAGGTCGTTGGAACACGCATGGACGCGCCGCGCATCGCTAATGGGCTGCGTGCCGACATGCTATCGAGCGCACTATCACCGATCTTTGGTTCGTTCTCGCAGAGCGTCTTCATTCAGAATATCGGACTGATCGCGATCACAGGCGTTAAGAGTCGCTTTGTGGTGGCGGCTGGTGGGGCGCTGCTGGTCGTGCTGGGGCTGTTGCCTTTTTGGGGGCAGGTGGCGGCTTCCATTCCGTTGCCGGTACTGGGTGGCGGCGGCGTACTGCTGTTCGGTACGGTTGCCGCTAGCGGTATCCGTACGCTGGGGCGCGTCGACTATGAGCGCAACAGCATGAATCTGGTGATCGTAGCCGCATCGCTGGTAATGGGCTTGGTGCCGGTCATGATGCCGAACTTCTATGCTCATTTCCCCGAATGGGTGCGTGTGTTGATGAGCTCTAGTATTGGTACGAGCTGCTTGGTAGCGGTGCTGTTGAATCTGCTGTTCAACGGTGTGTCGCGTCAGCGCAGCGATGACTGATGATAGTGGCGCACGGTGAGTAGAGTGATCGGTGGTCTAGCGGATGTGGTGCCGACCTTCCCTGAAAGAGTGATAGCCGCAAGGGGGGGGCTGCGCCGTCGGTGATGTTCGGTGTATCAGCGGGGCTATGCTTGTCAGGAAATGCAGTATTTCTTTCAGGATATGCAGCGAATGTGCGATCATTGGCGGTTTATCGCTGCCTTTAGTAGGCCGTTCAGAGAAGACTCAGAGCCGTCGTCATGTTTCCCTTTTCCCGTTTTTCTCGCTATTTCATTGAAGTGGCCCGCCACGGCAGTCTGCGCAAGGCCGCTGACTCGCTGGGCATCTCGGCATCTGCCATCAATCGGCAGATTCTGAGCGTTGAGGAGTCGCTTGAGGTGCCGCTGTTCGATCGCCTGCCTTCGGGGTTGCGACTGACGGCGGCCGGAGAGCTGTTGTTCGACGATATCATGCGCTGGCAGAAGGAATTCATGCGCTCCTGCGAGCGTATCGACGACCTGAAAGGTGTCAGCCGTGGTCGTGTGGATATCGCGATGATTGACGCCGCGAGTGAAGGTCCGCTAGCGCACGCGTTGGCCGCGCTCGGGCAGGAACTGCCTGAGATGGTGTTCGAGCTGCACGTTGAGGACAACCATCGTATCGTCGAGAAGATCGAGTCGGGGGAGGTCGATTTCGGTATTTTGCTCGATCCCAAGGAAAGCTCGTCGCTGGCCGTGCACACGCTGATCGACGTGCCACTGGGAATTGCGATGGCCGTCGATCATCCGATGGCGGGGCGCAAAAGCATTTCGCTAAGCGCGGTGCTGGATGAGCGCCAGATGCTGCCTGCGGCGCCGCTGATCGTCAGCGATGCAGCGGCAACACTGTATAGCCGTCACGGGATTGATCCGCACCAGCTGTCGAGCTGCGATAATATCCGTCTGATGCGTACGCTGATTCGTGAAGGGGCGGCGGTGGGGGTGCTGAGTCTTCTGGACGTGATGCCTGATCTGGCCAGCAGGCAGATTGCCTTTGTGCCTTTTAAGGGCAGTCAGCGGCGTAGCTTATCGCTGGCGCTGTGCATTCCGCCGCGACGTCAGCTGTCGCGGGCGGCACTGGAAGCCATTGAGCGCGTGGCGCAGACAATGACTTCCATGGTGGCCGGAGAGCATTGATTCAGGAGGCTGTCAGCGAGTGGACGATGCGCTGGTAGCTTTCGAAACGGGCCAGGTCGATTTTGCCTTCCGCGACCGCTTCGCGCAGAGCACAGCCGGGTTCTTCGCGGTGCATACAGTCGCGAAAGCGGCAGTGTCCCAGAAACGGGCGAAATTCGACGAAACCATCGGTCACCTGCTGTTCGGTCAGGTGGCCAAGTCCGAATTCACGGATCCCCGGAGAGTCGATCAGATCACCGCCGGCGGGGAAGTGGTACAGCCGCGCGGTGGTGGTGGTGTGCGTTCCCTTGCGGCTGTCTTCAGACAGTGCGCCGACGCGGATGTCTTCACTGGGCAGTAGGGTATTGATCAATGATGATTTGCCCACGCCCGATTGGCCGACGAACACGGTAGTGAGGTCTTTCAACGCCTCGCGCAGTACGTCTAGGCCATGTTGTTGACGAACGGAGGCGGGCAGCACGTCGTAGCCCAGTCGCTGATAGCGTGCCTTGAGCGTATCGAGTTCTGGATCGGCGGGTAGGTCGGTCTTGTTGATGACCAACGCCGGTGTGATGCCCGTGGCTTCGGCGGCGACCAGATAGCGGTCGATCAGGTTGGCGAACGGCACCGGCTCGACGGCTACCACGATCAGGATACGGTCGATGTTGGCGGCTACCGGCTTGAGGATGCCGCGGGCATCGGGGCGTTCCAGCGTTGAATGACGATCGAAGCGGCCGACCACAACGCCCAGTCCATCTTTCAGTTCACGCCAGCTGACGATATCGCCAGTGACCAACGATTCCAGATTGGCACGCTGGTGACAGCGAAACCGCTTGCCTGCAACCGCTTCTTCTTCCATCCCCTCCACTTCGAGCGTACGGCCAAAATGCGCGATCACGCGGCCGCGGTGCTCGGGCCCCATCGCCTCTTCATCGAGGGCGGCCTCTTTCTTGTCGGCGCGGCGATTGCGTTCTGCTTGGATCTTGTCGATGCGCCAGCGCTGTTGACGTGTCAGTTTGCGGCCCGCCATGAATGAACAACCTCACTACTCGAATGAAAAGGAACGATGATGCTACGTATCAGCGTAGCCGAGCGCGCGCCGTATCGACGCGCAATGGCGTTGATCGCCGTGCGTTCAGACCCTGCATCATGCCATGAACACTGCCAGACTGCGATTCCTATGATGGTCGACTGCTGCGAGTAGGTTTCTGCTCTGGTGGGTAATGGGGTTCGATACCGTGGGCGCGTCACGCTATCATGGTCGTTTCTGAGAGACCGTTTGCCTTCATTACCTTCTTTCTTCTTTATCTAGGACATCACGTATGAGCCAGCAGGCTGCAATGGCAGATCGCTTGATCTGGATTGATCTGGAAATGACGGGGCTTGATCCAGAGCATGAACGCATTATCGAAGTCGCTACGATCGTCACGGACAGCGACCTGAATGTCATCGAGCAAGGGCCGGTCATCGCTGTGCACCAGCCAGACGAGCTGCTGGAAAACATGGACGAGTGGAACACGCGCACGCATACCGGTTCGGGTCTGGTGAAGCGCGTGCGCGAAAGCGCCGTCAATACCGCGCAGGCGGAACAGATGACGCTAGAATTTCTGCGTCAGTACGTTGACGCGGGCGTATCGCCGATGTGTGGCAACAGCGTGCATCAGGATCGCCGCTTTCTGAACAGTGAAATGCCCGAGCTGGCTTCTTTCTTCCACTACCGCAATCTGGATGTCTCGACGCTGAAAGAGCTGGCGCGTCGCTGGAAACCGTCGATTTTGGGCGGCTTCAAGAAAAAGGCCACCCATCAGGCGCTGGATGATATTCAGGAATCTATCGCTGAGCTGACCTACTACCGTGAGCACTTCCTCGCGCTGTAATCGCGCGTGAGGCCGTGTGTCGCCACTCGGTGTGATAGCGCGCAGTTAGTCGGCGGGCGATACGGTGATCAGGGCACTCTGGCGGTGTTGCTGCTGATCGAGCGCCCAGCGTACGTGTTCCTGTACGAGCGCTGAAGGGTAATCGAGACGCGCTTCCAGTGCGGCTACGACCTCGGCAGAATACGGGGCATTGCCCAGCCCGACGGCCATGTTGCGCAGCCATTTTTCATAGCCAATGCGGCGAATGGGGCTGCCTGCCGTGCGGTCGAGGAAGTCATCTTCACTCCAGTTAAACAGGGTCAGTAGATCGGTACGGTCAAGGTCGTGACGAGGAGCGAAGTCGTCTTCCTGACTGGCCTTGGCAAAGCGGGTGAATGGGCAGACCAGCTGGCAGTCGTCGCAGCCGTATACGCGATTACCCATCATCGAACGAAGTTCTTCCGGGATCGGGCCATTCAGTTCAATGGTGAGGTACGAGATGCAGCGTCGTGCGTCGACCACCTGATCGTCGACGATGGCTTGGGTCGGGCACATGTCACGGCAACGCTGGCATTTCCCGCAGTGGATCTTGTCGTACGGCTTGTCGATGGGCAGCGGCAGGTCGGTGAACAGTTCGCCTAGAAAGAACAGCGAACCGGCCTTGGGGTGGAGAATCAGCGAATTTTTGCCAGTCCAGCCCAGCCCCGCTTTCTGAGCAAGGCCCCGTTCGAGCACGGGAGCAGAGTCGACGAAGGCACGATGGCCGAACGGGCCGACCGCCTTTTCGATCTGTTTAGCCAGTGTTGACAGGCGCTTGCGGATCACCTTGTGATAGTCACGCCCGAGCGCGTAGCGCGAAATGTAGGCTTTGCTGGGCTGGCTCAGTACTTTGGTGGTTTCGACTTCGGGGGGCAGGTAGTTCATACGCACGACGATGATGCGCTGGGTACCTTCGACCAGCAGTTCGGGACGCGTCCGTAGCTCGCCGTGGCGTGCCATGTAATCCATTTCGCCGTGATAGCCAGCGGCCAGCCAGCGTCGATGGCGCTCGGCATGCTCGCCCAGATCGACATCCGTGATGCCCACTTGCTGAAAGCCTAGTTCGCGGCCCCAAAGCTTGATCTGTTCGGCCAGCGCGGCCATGTCGGGCGTGTCAGGAGAGGGCGGTGTACTCATGGGCGTCAGCAACCATAGCCAGAAAAACGCTCATGGTACCTGAAAGTGTGGCGTGGCTTCAGCATGGCAGGAACACTGAACGAAGATGAGGATTGCCTGTCGATGACAACGGGTAACAGTGGTTGCGCAATGACCGCATCCCGGCAGGCGTTAAGGTATGATGCTCATCATGAATATTAGGCCTTTCCTTCAGGAGCTGCGTCATGAGTACTCCCGCAAACAGTCAGCGGCCCACGGTGCCGACGGCTTCCCTACCGCTTGAAGAACAGCCACTGTCGCGGCGGCTGTATACCGCCGAGCAAGGACGCGCGCTGGATGCGATCGCCTGCCGTATGGCGGGGGCGTTCGGGTTAATGCACCGCGCGGGCCGTCGCGCCTTTGACGTGGCAAGGCAGCGCTGGGCGCATGCGCGTCGACTGGTGATTGTCTGTGGCGGCGGTAACAACGCCGGTGATGGCTATGTTGTGGCGGCGCTTGCCCGGCGTGCGGGACTGTCGGCGCAGGTTTGGGCGCTGGTGCCGCCCGCGGAACTTAAGGGTGAAGCGGCTGAAGCTGTCGCTCTGGCGCGCGCCGAAGGCGTGACGTTCGAGGCTTCGGCTGCATCGCTGGCCGAGGCTGATCTGATCGTTGATGCGCTGTTGGGCACGGGCGTACGCGGGCAGGTCGACGGTGCTTATGGCGCCGCGATTGATGCAATCAATGCCGCCGGCATGCCTGTGCTGGCGCTGGACCTACCGTCGGGCCTGCAGTGTGATACTGGTGCTGGTCAGCCCATCGTGCAGGCTGACGTGACGGTAACGTTCATTACCCGCAAGCCCGGACTGTTTACCGGAATGGGTCCCGATCATGCGGGCGACGTCGTCTTTGCAGCCTTGGGTGTGGACGATCAGTGGCGCATGCAGGCGGAATGGAGCGGGTGGGTGTTGCATGATAGCGATCGCGCACGTCATCTGCCCGCCCGCCGTCCCAGTACCCATAAAGGGCACTGTGGTCAGCTGCTGGTGGTCGGTGGACAGCAGGGCTTTGGCGGCTCGACCATTTTGAGCGCTGAGGCTGCCGCTCGCGTCGGTGCCGGTAAAGTCAGTCTGGCAACGGACACCGCGCATATTGCCCCCGCGCTGGTGCGCTGTCCTGAGGTGATGGTGCGTGGCGTACGCAATGCGCATGACATCAGTGGGCTATTGGCACAGGCGGACGTAGTGGCGGTCGGGCCGGGGTTGGGTCAGCAGGCGTGGGGCGAGGGGCTATTTGACGCGGTGTTGGGCCGCCAAGGGCCCTGCCTGATTGATGCCGATGGGCTTCATCTGTTGAAGCGCATGGCGGCTGGCGAGCGCCGTGACGACTGGATTCTGACCCCCCATCCCGGGGAGGCCGCCATGCTGCTGGACTGTTCGGCCGCCGATATTCAGGCTGATCGCTTGGGTGCCGCACGTGCGCTGTGGCAGACATGGGGGGGAATCGTGGTGCTGAAAGGTAACGGCACGCTGGTCATCGGGGGAGATACCCCGCAGCAGTTGGCGCTGTGTCCCTATGGCAATCCGGGCATGGCCTCTGGCGGTATGGGTGATGTGCTGGGCGGCATGATTGCAGGGCTTTGGGCACAGGGGCTGTCCGCGTTCGATGCGGCCAGCATAGGTGTGCTAGTGCATGCGCAGGCCGCCGACGATGCGGCACGAGAGGGCGGGCAGCGGGGGCTGTTGGCAAGCGACCTGGCAGACCATGCGCGTCGCCGGGTGAATCCTGATTCTGCAGGTTGAGTGGATAGTGATGACGACACAGCAACAATGGCAGCGTTTCAGACTGCCCGATGAAGATAGCCAGATTCGATTGGGACGCTATCTGGGCGAAGCGCTGCGCTGGCAGGGCCATATCTGGCTGGAAGGCGATCTGGGCGCGGGCAAGACGACTCTGACACGCGGCATTCTGCGCGGAGCTGGGCACGACGGTGCAGTTAAGAGCCCAACCTATACCCTGCTTGAACCTTACGACGTTAACGGGCAGCGCATTCATCATTTCGATCTCTATCGTTTAGGGGATCCTGAAGAGTTGGCCTTTATGGGCGCGCGTGAGCTGTTCGAAGAGGGCAGTCTCAACATCATTGAGTGGCCGTCGATGGGCGAGGGCGAGCTGCCGACGCCGGATTTGGTCGTTACGCTGACGCTTGACCTGCCGGGACGCATTGCCGATGTGGCCGCTCATTCGGTATCGGGTGAGCAGGCGCTGGTGCGGTTGCGGGCCACCGTCACCGATATCGAGGTATTGCCGTGAGGCGGCTCTGGCACTGGGCATTGCTGTGCCTGTTGGTGCTGGTGGCACCCTCGGTGCTGGCCGCCGAGCTGCAGGGCATGCGGACATGGACGCAGGACGGCACTACGCGCGTGGTCTTCGATCTATCGCAGGATGTGCCTTACCGGGTCTTTACGCTTGAGAAGCCCGATCGGTTGGTAGTGGACTTCGACAATACGCAGGTCAAAGCCAACCTGAACGGCACCGCCCAGCGCGAGGCGCTGTTCCGCAATGTACGCTGGGCCGCGCGTGACGGGCATCATCTGCGCTTGGTCGTCGACTTAGCGCAGCCGGTGATATATAGCCAGTTCCCGATGGGGCCCGCCGCGGGGCGTAAGGGCAGTCGCGTCGTCGTTGACTTACAGCGTGCCGGTTCGGCCGCGCGCCAGTTGGCTGACGATCACCCTTCAACGGTCAAGCGTGATCCTATCAATGATATCGTGCAGCAGCAGGCGGCCAACGCACGGCGTCAAGCAGAAACACCGGCGGCTCCCGATGTGGCGGCTCAGCAGGTGGCCAATGCGCGAATCGGCAGAGGGCGCAATATCATCGTCGTGATCGATCCCGGTCACGGTGGTAAAGACCCCGGTGCCGGTGGTAGCGGGGGCGTGCATGAAAAGGATGTGGTGCTGGCGATTGCCCGACGCCTGAAGGCCACGCTGGATGCCACGCCGGGCTTTCAAGCCGTGTTGACGCGCAACAGTGATGTCTTCCTGCCATTGCGTGATCGCAGCGCCTTTGCGCGGCGTCACCATGCTGATCTGTTTGTGTCGATTCATGCGGATGCCGCGCGTTCCACGACGCCGCGCGGTTCATCGGTATTCGCGCTATCGCAGCATGGTGCGACCTCCGAAACGGCCCGCTGGCTGGCACAGTCCGAAAACAGCGCCGATTTGATTGGCGGCGTGGGCGGTGATCTCAGTCTCGAAGATAAGGATGAAATGCTGCGCGGCGTGCTGCTCGACCTCAGCATGACGGCGACTGTCAATGCCTCGCTGAGTGTCGGTAACGATGTCATCAAGCAGATCGGGAGTTTCAACCGGCTGCACAAAGGCAGTGTAGAGCAGGCTGGCTTTGTGGTGCTGAAGTCGCCCGATATTCCTTCGCTGCTGGTCGAAACCGGCTTTATTACCACACCGGCGGAAGCCCGCTTGCTGCAGACCCCTGCGCATCAGCAGAAGCTGGCAACGGCGATTTCGACGGGTATCCAGCACTACTTCCGGCGTCATCCACCGCCCGGAACAGGGCTGGCCTCCAGTGCTGCACGCCCGACCTCTGCTGCGCCCGTGGCAGCGCGTGCGCCGAGCGCCACTGTTGGCAGCACGAACGTCAGTGGTGTCAGCGGACGCCACCGGGTTAGTACGGGTGAAACGCTAAGCAGCATTGCTGCTGCCTATGGGACGGATATCGCGACGTTGAAGCGGCTCAATGCGCTTAAACGGGATCAGGTCAACGTTGGACAGGTGCTGAAACTGCCATGAGTGACGCTCAAAGTTCTCGAATTCATATTCTTTCGCCGCGACTGGCGAACCAGATCGCGGCGGGTGAGGTGGTTGAACGCCCGGCTTCAGTGCTCAAGGAAGTGGTCGAAAACTCAATCGACGCCGGTGCTACCTCAATCGACATCGAACTGGAAGCTGGTGGCACGCGGTTGATCCGCGTGCGTGACAACGGTTCGGGTATCCAGCCTGACGATATGCCGCTGGCGCTGTCCCGCCATGCCACTAGCAAGATCAACACCCTTGATGATCTGGAAGGGGTGGAAAGTCTGGGGTTTCGCGGTGAGGCACTGGCGGCGATCAGTTCCGTATCGCGCCTTGAGCTGTTCTCAAACGTGACCGATGTGCCGACTCAGGGCTGGCGCGTCTGTGCCGAAGGGCGCGAGATGGTCTCACGCGTGACGCCAGCGCCTCATCCCCGCGGTACGTCGTTGCTGATCCGGGATCTGTTCTTCAATACGCCCGCCCGCCGCAAGTTCCTGCGTACGGAAAAAACCGAATTTGGTCATGTTGAAGAAACGTTCCGTCGTCTAGCGCTGTCGCGCTTCGATATCGGTTGGCGATTGCAGCACAACCAGAAGGTATTGCACCATCTGCGGCCTGCTGACCACCCGACCGCCTGCGAAGCGCGTGTTGCGGCTCTGCTGGGCAAGGACATGATGCAGAACGCCCTGCAGGTTGATGCTGAAGCTACCGGGCTGCGCCTGTGGGGCTGGGTCGGCGCGCCCACGCACACCCGCGCGCAGGCAGACCAGCAGTACTTCTTCGTCAACGGCCGTGTTATTCGCGACCGGCTGGTGGCGCATGCCATTCGTCAGGCCTACCGCGATGTGCTGTATAACGGGCGTCATCCGATCTTCGTGCTGTATCTGGAACTTGATCCTCACGTCGTCGATGTCAACGTGCACCCGACCAAGCATGAAGTGCGTTTCCGCGATTCGCGCCTGGTACACGACTTCCTGTTTTCCAGTCTTCACCGTGCATTGGCTGATACGCGTGCTGGGGCGAAACGTGCCGAAGAGGAACCCTCCACCGAGCGCGTCGATCCGGCGACAGGTGAAATCCTGACGGCCCCCAGTGGTGCCGCACGCGAAACCGAGCGCGCGCCTCAGCAGCAGGCCTTTGGGTTGGCGCCGCGCGATACCTCGCCTTCATTGAGCAGCGGGACGGGAGGGAGTGGTAGTGCCGCGCGCACAAGCAATGAGCCTCGTCCGGCGGCAGAGCGTATCAAAGAGTTTATGGACGGCTACCGTGCATTGCATCCGCGCGAGCAGGAAGCGCAGCTACTGTCACCACAGCGCGTAAGCACGGCGGGCAGTGGCTCAGTACCCCCTGTAGCAATGCCAGTAGCATTGCAGAAGGCTTCAGTGCCGCTGGACATGACGGATGCCGATGATCGCATGATCCCGCAGTCGCAGTCGCAGTCGCAGTCGCAGTCGCAGTCGCAGTCGCAGTCGCAGTCGCAGTCGCAGTCGCAGTCGCAGTCGCAGTCGCAGTCGCAGTCGCAGTCGCAGTCGCAGTCGCAGTCGCAGTCGCAGTCGCAGTCGCAGTCGCAAGGCGTTACTACAGTCCCGCGTCTTCCAGAGGATGATGCCACTACTGCGCCGCCACTGGGCTATGCCGTGGCACAGCTGCACGGTGTCTATATCCTGTCGCAGACTGCGGAAGGCATGGTGATTGTAGACATGCATGCCGCCCACGAACGCATCACCTACGAGCGTCTCAAGCAGCAGTACGATGCGGGGCAGGTCAGTGCTCAGCCACTGCTGGTTCCCGTATCAATAGCGGTCAGCGAGGCGCAGGTTGAACTGGCTATGCAGGAGCAGGATGCTTTTGTGCGTCTCGGTGTCGAGCTGGATGCGGCCGGTCCTGAAACGCTGCTGGTACGCCAGATACCGACTCTGCTGATTGGGCGTAGCGGTCAGGAAGATGTCGAGCCACTGATTCGCGACATGTTGGATGAGCTGGAAAAGTTTGGTCGTTCCGATCGCATTCAGGCGCGCTTGAACGAGATCCTGTCTACGATGGCATGTCACGGCAGCGTACGCGCTAATCGTCACCTGACCCTCAACGAGATGAACGCCTTGCTGCGTGATATGGAAATTACTGAGCGCAGCGGGCAGTGCAATCACGGGCGTCCGACGTGGACGACGCTGTCAATGAAAGATCTGGACAAATTGTTCCTGCGTGGGCAGTAGTCGCCCATTCATTTCCATGGCGAAGCCTAGCGGCGTATCGGGCAGCGCCATGATCAGAGGTGGCGGAGTGTATCCGTTGCTGGCAAGAGAGATTCTATGAGTGTGACTCACGACGACCGCCCTCGGGTGGTCTTCATTCTGGGGCCGACGGCCTCGGGCAAGACGGCTGCGGCCTCCATTCTGCATGCCGAAGGCGAAGGCGACGTCATCAGTGTCGATTCCGCAATGGTCTATCGTGATATGAACATCGGGACGGCCAAGCCCACCGCTGAGGAACTTCGGCAGGTTCCTCACCGTCTTATTGACATCCGTGATCCTTCGGAAGGCTATTCGACGGGTGAATTTCGTCGCGATGCCATTCGCGAGATTGACGATATTCTCGCTGCTGGGCGCACGCCGCTGCTGGTCGGTGGCACCATGCTGTATTTCAAGACGCTGCTGGAGGGCAATACCAACCTGCCTGCGACGTCACCCGAGGTTCGGCAGGCGCTGGCAGAACGTTTGGAATGTGAAGGGCTGCTAGCCCTGCATGCCGAGCTGAAACGAGTTGATCCTGAGTCGGGGGCGCGAATTCATCCCAACGACCCTCAGCGCACGCTGCGCGCACTAGAGGTCTATCATCAGACAGGACGTACGTTGACCGACTTCTGGCAAGAGCAGCAGCGCCAGCCTCTGCCGTGGCGAGTGCAGACGCTGGCGTTGGCCCCTGCGGAACGCTCGGTACTGCATCAGCGCATCGAAGTGCGTTTCGACGAGATGCTGAATCAAGGATTTATCGAGGAAGTCGAAGCCTTGAGGGCGCGCGGCGACCTAACGGCGGATATGCCGTCTATGCGCAGTGTGGGCTATCGTCAGGCGTGGGCCTACCTAGAAGGGCAGGATGATTTCGCTGCATTTCGGGACAAATCCATTGCGGCAACCCGTCAATTGGCGAAACGCCAAATAACGTGGTTACGCAGTTGGAAAACACCGCTTACTTGGTGTGACATGACGGCATCCGACGCTGTTTCTCATCTGTTGAAAACGGTGCGAGATGTCCATAGATAGCGTACACTTGTGAAATGCTTGGCAAGAATATGAAGCGTTCTGGTCGAGTGTCGTACAAGTGGGGCAGCTGTCACGCTGATATCGCGTTGTCAGGAACAGGTTTCAGGTAAGATGAACGTTAGCAAACTGTAACATTTTGCATGTATCATGTATCATGTATCTGAGCTTACAAGACCCCACCTCGCGTGGCTTTTATTTCGGAGAACATCCATGTCCAAAGGACAGTCATTACAAGATCCGTACCTGAACATTCTCCGCAAGGAGCGCATTCCCGTTTCCATCTTTCTGGTAAACGGCATCAAGCTGCAAGGGCAGATCGAATCGTTCGATCAGTTCGTTATCCTGCTGCGTAACACGGTCAGCCAGATGGTCTACAAACATGCCATCTCGACGGTTGTACCTTCTCGCAATGTGCGTTTGCCCGCTCAGGATCCGAACTTCCAGGCCAGCCAGCATCAACATCAACACCAGGATAATTGATCGCGAGGCGCTGATTGTTTTTCGAACGTCCCGAATCGGGAGAAACGGCGGTTCTGGTTCATATTGATTTCCAGAATGGTCGAGATGCGGAAGATCCGGCTGAATTGCTGGAACTTGTTCGCTCTGCAGGTGCCGAGCCGGCTGTCCTTATCGAAGGCACGCGTCGGCTCGCCCATCCCAAGACATTTATCGGTGAAGGCAAGGTTGAAGAGATAAAGGCTGCTGTGCTTGAGCACGAAGCCGAAATCGTCATCTTCAACCACGCGTTGTCACCTTCCCAAGAGCGTAACCTCGAAAGGGCGCTCTCTTGCCGCGTTCTCGACCGTACCGGTCTGATCCTCGACATCTTTGCTCAGCGTGCGCGTACCCACGAGGGTAAGTTGCAGGTCGAGCTTGCTCAGCTCGAGTACATGTCGACGCGTCTGGTACGTGGTTGGACGCACCTTGAGCGCCAGAAAGGCGGGATTGGTCTGCGCGGGCCAGGGGAAACCCAGCTCGAAACCGACCGACGTCTCTTGAGAGCGCGCATTAAGTCGATTCACAAGCGTCTTGAGCGCGTGCGTAAGCAGCGTGAGCAGAACCGACGGGCGCGTTCGCGCGCCGAGATACCCTCGGTATCACTGGTGGGCTACACCAACGCCGGTAAGTCGACGCTGTTCAACGCGCTGACGGCGTCTGATGTGTATGCGGCTGACCAGCTGTTCGCTACGCTTGATCCTACGCTGCGTCGTCTCGACATCGCGGACGTTGGTCCGATTGTGCTGGCCGATACCGTAGGATTCATTCGTCATCTGCCGCACAAGCTGGTCGAAGCATTCCATGCCACGCTCGAAGAAGCCGCGCAGTCTGATCTGCTGCTCCATGTTGTGGATGCTGCAGACCCTGAGCGCGACGCTAACATTGAGCAGGTCGAGAATGTGCTGGCCGAGATCGGTGCGGACAACGTGCCGCGCTTGATGGTCATGAACAAGATCGACCGACTGGGCAGTGAACCTCGCATCGACCGCAATGGGCTGCAAGAACCGTCGGCCGTCTGGCTATCGGCGCGCGAACAGACGGGGTTCGATGAACTGCGTCAGGCGTTGTCCGAACGTTTGGCCATTGATGTCGTGGACATGAGTGTGACGCTGCGCCCCGATCAGGGGGCACTGCGTGCGCAGCTCTATGCTCAGGACGCGGTGCAGAGCGAAGAGTTCGATGAACAAGGGCAGATCATGCTGAGTATCCGTCTGCCGCGGCGCGATTTTCTGCAGCTGTTGTCGAAGGCTGGGGAAGACCCGCATCGCTATCTGCCGGAAATGGCTGATCAGGATCCTTGGTAAGTCAGAGGCGGCCTGCGTTGCGGGCCGCCTCTTCCGTCTGACCAAAGGCAGTTCTCTTGCTGCCGGCGCGGCACTATGCTGTGCTCCATCTATCGAAAGGTTCACCGATATGGGTATCGGTGAACCTTTCCCGTAACGATGCAAGGGCCTGTGTTCTGGATGTTTTCCGCCGTGGGCGGGGCATCGTGCTGCAAAGGCCAGTGGAGAGAAGAAATATGGCGTGGAAGGCACCTGGTGAAGGTGGCAAGGATAAGGGTGATGATCCCCGGCCGCAGGATGGCGGCGGCAACGCTGGTGCACCGCAGGGACGTCCTGAACACGATCCGTGGCGTGGGGGGCGGCAGCGCCCTTCTCAGCGGCCTCCTGATCTTGACGAAGTCGCCAAGCGGGTATGGCGTACGCTGACGGGCAAGCGTCGTTCTGGCGGCCCGCGCGACCCGAATACACCGCCTTCCCGTAAGGGCAACGCTTTCGTGTTGCCGGGTGCCATTCTCGGTATCGCGGCTCTGGTATGGCTGGGCGCTGGCGTTTATACGGTCAGCGATGGCCAAGTCGGCGTCGTGATGCGGCAGGGGCGCTATCAGAACACCGTGGCATCCGGCATTCACTGGAATCCTTCGCTGATTGATCGCGTCACACGCGTCAACGTTGGTCAAGACCACTGGCTGGTTACTCGCCGCCAGCAGCTGACCCAGGATGGCAATCTTGTCACGCTGCATGTCCGTGCAAGCTATCGCATTGTGTCGGCAGTCGATTACGTCCGCAATGTTGAACATCCCGAACAGATGCTGCAGAGCGCGCTTGATACCGCGGTCAGCCATGTGGTGTCGTCACATCCGTTAGATGAACTGCTGAGCGGTGAGCGTACTGCGACGAGCAGTGCGATCAGCAGTGCTTTGCAGACAGCGTTTCCGGGTCAGCTGACCGGTACCGAACTGCGCGACATACGCATCGAAGAAGTGGCGGTGCCCAAGTCCGTTGAAGCCGCCATGAAGGCTGCTGAGCAGGCGCGCCAGCAGGCCAAGGCCACAATTCAGGAGGCCGAAACGCAGCGCGATCAGCTGATCGCACAGGCCGAGCGTGAAGCGCACCAGCTTCAGGAAGAATCGCGGGCCTATCACGATACTGCCATCGCGCGGGCACGCAGTGACATTGCTCAGTACATGGCGGTACTGCACACCTATGAGCGCGCTCCTGAGGTGACTCGCGATCGCCTGTATTTGGATGCCGTCCGCGCCATCATGGCGGCACCGGGTATCCGCACCGTTAATACACAGAGCGACAACACCGCCGTGTCGGTGCCGCCTGCCGGCGCTCCTGCACCAGTGGGGCCACCGCCTTTGCTGCCGCCACACCTCAGCGAAACGTCTGCCAGTGGGCATGCCTCTCTGCCGGGAACGCCTGCAGCTAAGGCTCAGACGGCTCCACGCGACGCCGCCCGCAGTGACCGCGATAGCGGCGAGCGTCATTACGACCGCAGTCTCAAGGAGGGGCGTCAGTAATGCCCAGCAATAAATCACTTGTGCTGATCGCGCTGATGGCCATGCTGGCGTGGTTGGCCAGTACCAGTTTCTTTGTTGTGAGCGAGCAGCAAACCGGTATCCAACGACGCTTTGAGCGGGTCGTCGATGGTCATCTGGCACCGGGCCTGCACGTTAAGCTGCCGATTGTCGACAAGGTGGTGCTGTTCGACAAGCGTATGCAAACCAGCCTGCTGGATGGGCGCACCTTTGTGCTGTCCTCGGGTGAGGAAATTCTGGGCGACCTTGTGGCGACTTGGCAGATCGATTCGCCGGAACGCTATGACAGTGCGCGCAAGGGCGATGAGAATAAGGTAGCGCATGAACTGATGCAGACCGTCGCGACTCAGCTTACTGAGCAGATGAGTCATCTGACGTTAGCAGACCTGTCGACTTCACGTCAGGATCAGGCCCTGCAGGCTGTACGCAGCGTGTTGGACAGTCGCCTTCATGACACGCTTGGCGTAACCGTTACCGGCGTCGCGTTCCGTCGCATCACACTGCCGGACGCACGCGTAGCTGACGTTGAGCAGAAAATGACGGCAGCATGGCAGCATGATGCCACCACCGCGACCTCTGACGGTCAAGATATGGCTGATCAGGTGCGGGCGGACGCTGAGCGCCGTAAGGCGATGCTGCTGGCGACGGCACACGAGAATGCTGAAACAGCCCGCGGTGCAACCGACGCTGAGATTGCTGCCCGTTACAACGATGCCTTTACGCGCAATCCGACCTTCTTCCGCTTCTATCAGGGGTTGAAGACTTGGCGAGAAGGCATGCAGCACGGCAATGGCGTGCTGGTGCTAGGGCCAGAAGATGATCTGATACGCTGGATCAAAGCAGGGCGTTGACGGAACGGGGTACAAGCTGCAAGGATTGAATGCAGCGTCCGTCGTGTTAGACTCATAAATCCCGGGCCGCCGTGCCCGGGTTTTTCATGTCGGCGGTTTCTTTATGGCAGCACTATGCGAAGCGGGGCAGCGGCTCGAACGGTGACGTTTGTCAGTCGATCAGGTTTGCCTCAGGTCTGTCGCGTGTGTTTCGATCATCATGAACGGGTGATGAGTCGAACTGCACAACGGTCATTCCCGCACTGCCATGATGCTGTGTCACATCATCTTCATTTAGGGCGTCCAGAACAATGAATAAGGCCAATCGATGGCTTCTGCCTGACGGTATCGATGAGGTGTTACCGCCTCAGGCGATGCGCATGGAATCCTTGCGCCGCGCACTGCTCGACCTCTACAACAGTTGGGGTTATGACCTCGTAGTACCTCCTCCCGTCGAATTTCTCGAATCCCTTCTGACCGGTACCGGCAGCGACCTTGACCTGCAGACCTTCAAGCTGATCGACCGCATTAGTGGCCGTACAATGGGGATCAGTGCCGACGTTACGCCGCAGGTGGCGCGCATGGATGCCCACTCGCTGCACCGTGAAGGGCCTGCGCGTCTCTGCTATTGCTCGCACGTGCTGCGCGCAACGCCCGATCCGCATCAGGGGGGCCGCAGTCCCGTTCAGGTCGGGCTGGAGCTGTTCGGCTATGCCGGACTGGAAGCAGACCTTGAAATTGTTCGCTTGGTGCTGGCAAGCCTTGAGCAGGCCGGTGCGCGTCGCATCCATTTGGCCTTCGGCCATATCGGTGTGTACCGTGGGTTGGTGAAATCCGCGGGGCTGGATGCCGAAACCGAAGCCGCACTGTTCGAAGCTCTGGAACGTAAGTCGCTGGCGGAAGTGGACGCACTGCTTGAGGGTGTGACCCTGTCTGAAGACATCCTGCGCATGCTGAGTGCATTGCCGCGCCTGAACGGCGGGGTCGATGTGCTGGCGCAGGCCGCTAAGACGTTCGAGGACGCTCCCGAGTCCGTGCGTGTGGCTATTCAGGACTTACAGGCGCTGGCACAGGCGCTGAGTTATGCCTACCCCGAAGTGACGCTCTATTTCGATCTGGGCGAGCTGCGTGGCTATGAATACCACACTGGTGTCGTCTTTGCGGCCTACGTGCCGGAGTTCGGCCAAGCCGTGGCGCGCGGTGGCCGTTACGATCACGCAGGCAAGGCCTTCGGGCGAGCACGCCCAGCGACGGGCTGCACGCTGGAGCTTAAGCTGCTGGCGCGGCTTGATGAGCAGACGCCGCCCAACGATGGCATTTGGGCACCCGTCGAGGAGGGCGCGGAGCTCAACGATCTCATCAATGAACTTCGCGCAGCCGGTGAACGGGTTATCGAAGCGCTGCCCGGGCAAGAAACCGGGCCTGAGGCGCACCGCTGCAACAGGATGCTGATTCAGCGTGGCGGAGAGTGGATAGTCGTACCCTGTACGGATACCTCTACCCGATAAGCAATACCGATATGCCGACAGCCTCACCTCTGTCGGCATATCTGCGTTTGACGACAAGACATGATCGGATCGTAGCCATTACGGTCTGCTGACGCCTGTACTGCTGCTCCTTCTCAATGATCGGCGAGCCAGCGCATCATGAGTGAGGCGAGGCGTGCCCGGTGGAAAGAGCGGGCAAGGTAGGCGTCCGACGGGATCAAGTGACAACACGCGCGAAGATCCGTAAAGCGAAACCTGCGCAATGGCGCACTGACACAAGCGAGCACTATGGACATGGGCAAGAACGTTGTTGTTCTCGGTACGCAGTGGGGCGATGAAGGCAAGGGTAAGGTCGTTGACCTACTTACAGAATCCGTAGCCGCCGTCGTGCGATTCCAGGGGGGCCACAATGCGGGCCATACGCTGGTTATCGACGGCAAGAAGACCATTCTGCGCCTGATCCCTTCCGGTATCCTGCATGAAAACGTCACCTGCATCATCGGTAACGGTGTCGTGCTGTCGCCGGATGCTCTGCTGGGCGAAATGGCAGAGCTGGAATCCGGTGGCGTGCCCGTGCGCGAACGTCTGCGTCTGTCTCCGGCGTGTCCGCTGATTCTGCCGTATCACATTGCGCTTGATCAGGCGCGTGAACGTGCTCGTGGCGACGATAAGATTGGTACGACTGGGCGCGGTATCGGGCCAGCGTATGAAGACAAGGTGGCGCGTCGCGGTGTTCGTCTGGGCGATTTGTATCATCGTGAACGTTTCGCTGAAAAGTTGAAAGAAATACTCAGGTATCATAATTTTGTCCTCACTCAGTACCACGGTGCGCCTGAAGTCGACTTTCAGGAGACGCTGGATCAGTGCATGGCGCTGGCTGAAGAGCTGAAACCGATGGTCTGCGACACCGTCAGCCTGGTGCATTCGCTGCGTGAACAGGGCAAACCGATTCTGTTTGAAGGCGCGCAGGGGTCGTTGCTCGATATCGACCATGGTACCTATCCGTTCGTAACCAGCTCCAATACCACGGCTGGCGGTACGGCTACTGGTTCTGGCTTCGGGCCGCTGTACCTAGACTACGTACTGGGGATCACCAAGGCGTACACCACGCGTGTGGGATCGGGTCCGTTCCCGACCGAGCTGTTCGATGATCAGGGCCAGCGTCTGGCTGAACGTGGTCACGAGTTTGGTTCGAACACTGGACGTCCGCGCCGCTGCGGCTGGTTTGATGCCGTTGCACTGCGTCGTGCCGTACAGATCAACTCGATTTCTGGCCTGTGTCTGACCAAACTGGACGTACTGGATGGCATGGAAGTCATCCGTGTTTGCACCGGCTACCGCACCCAGGACGGCGAGTTGGTATCGACGCCGGTTGACTACGAAGGCTTTGAGGCAATCGAACCGGTTTACGAAGAACTGCAGGGCTGGCAGGAATCCACGCTGGGCGTACGCTCGCTGGACGAGCTGCCGGAAAATGCACGTGCCTATATCCGTTTCCTTGAAGCGGAAGTGGGTGCACCCATCGATATCATTTCGACGGGGCCTGACCGTCTTGAAACCATTATCTTGCGCAATCCGTTCAAAGGATAAGCGCGCTGCCCCGGCAAGCAGGCCTCATGGCTGGGGCCCTGCTTCGAGGGGAATGTAATTCGCATGGATGTACTCAAGGTTCTGGGCAGTCGATCGCTGTACCAGGTGCTTGCGAAGTGGGCACGCTACTGGCGTGCCCATGATGATTTCTGGCAGAGCCTCTGCGTATTGGCCGCCATGTCGCTGGCAATGGTCGTGTGCGGCCTGTGCGGGCAGATGGCGCGCTGCATTCCACTCTTTCTGGGTATCATCGCCTGCGGCTTGGCCGAACGTGATGAACGCCCCCGGCAGCGTATTGTCTCGCTGCTGCTCACGCTGATCAGTTTTGCCATCGCGGCAATCGCTATCGAACTGCTGATGCCTCATCCATGGCTGTTTGCCATTGGACTGGGGGCGTCGACGTTCATTATTACGCTGTTTGGCGGCGTCGGTGGACGCTTCAACACCATGATGTCGGCGATGCTGGTACTGGCGCTCTACAGCATGATCACCATCGATCAGCGGCAGGCGGGTAGCGTGGTGCCCTTCTGGCGCGATGGTTCGCTGTTGCTGGCAGGTGCTCTAGGCTATGGCCTGCTGTCGCTTGGCGTGCAGATCATCGCTCATCGCCGCGGCTTGCCGCGTCATCTCAGCCTGCTGTACACCCAATTGGGGCGCTACATGATCCTGCGCTCTGAGCAGTTCATTCCGGTCAAAGGGATGGACATGCGTCATCGTGAGCGTCAGCTGGCAGAACTTCACGGAACGTTGGTGCAGTCCTTCGCCCTATCCTACGACAGTGTGAAGCAGACGCTGAGCACCTCGCGCAATTCAGTGCGTGCCGCACGTGACCAGCTGCTACTGGAACGGGCGGAGCGGCTCTTCGAGCGCGCTAGCTCCTCTCATCATTCGCGTGATGTGCTTGTCAGCGCCTTCTATCACAGCGATGTCCTGTTCCGCTGTCAGCACCTCATGCGCTTGCAAGGCGAAGCATGTTGCTCGCTGGCGGCCGTGCTGCATCAACCTGAACGCGCGCGTGTGGCTTCCGACCAACGTACGCGTGCGCATGGCGATCTGGTGAGCGCATGGGACTATGTTGATCCTGCGTCCGAATGGCGTGACGTGCCGCAGCGACGGAAAGGGGCTCACCAAGTCCTCAAACGTCTGATCGACAATCTGTCAGCGCTGGAAGAAGAACTGGCACAGTTGCCGGATGTGGCGAGAGAGGCCCGCGAAGCTCCGCCCTATGCCGTGCTGTCCGCGGTCAGTGCTCCCCGCATGTTGTGGACGCGTTTCAAGCTGCTGCTGACACCACTCAACCCGACCTTCCGCCACGCGGTGCGCTTGTCCTGTGCGCTGGTCACCGGCTATCTGCTGATCCAGTGGCTCGACCCCTCGCAAGGGTATTGGATCATGCTGACCACGGTGTTTGTCTGTCGGCCAAGCTTTGGCGCGACGCACAAGGCACTGCGCCAGCGCATCATGGGAACGCTAGCAGGATTGTTCATGGGCTGGGCGATGCTGCGCCTATTCCCGATTCCTGAGCTGCAGTCCGGAATGGCGGTGATCGCTGGGGTGCTGTTCTTTCTGTTGCGACAGAAGCACTATGCGCTGGCGACCTGTGCCATCACGCTGATGGTGCTGTGCTGCTTCAATCAGGTTGGCAACAGCTTCACACTGATCATGCCGCGTCTGTTAGATACGCTGCTGGGAACGCTGATCGCGAGCGCTGCTGTCTGCTTCATCTTGCCGGACTGGAAAAATGCCCGCCTTGAGCCAAAAGTGGCGGCGGCGCTCAGCCATATGGCGCGCTACCTGACCGTGCTGATCGATCAGTACACGCAGGGGCGGCAGGAAACGCCGTCTCTGCTGGCCGCACGGCAGGACGCACGCCAGAGTGACGCCGCACTGGTTTCGCTGCTGTCGAATCTGGATCAGGTGCCTTATCGCAGTGTCGCCGTGCTGACGGTGGCCGGTCATCAGCTCCATGCTCAGCTTCACGCGCTGTTGGGCTATCTGACCGCGCTGCGGGTACACCGGCCTGAGGCGGCGTTGCCGTCGGCGGCCGCACTGGATACCTGCGCACAGCACCTTGCTGAAGCGCTGTCACGTATGGCCGACTACATCGTGGCGAAAGGGGCTGACGATGGCGCGATGCAGGCCGCTATGAGCGCTGCACAGCAGAGTGCAGAATGCGGGCTGCTGGAGTCGTACGATGGCGCGCAGCGTTTCGCCTATGAGCAGCTGGAAGCCATGACTAATCACCTTGAACCGCTGAAGGATGCACTGGTGAAGATGCGAGCCGTGCTTGCCGAATCAGGGTGACGATCGACGTGGTCATGCCCGCTTCGGCGGGCATGGCTTAGGCCTGCATTAACAGTGGGATATAAGGGTTTTCTATCAGGGCCATTGCTTCTCAGCGCCTTTAAATAGGACTAGACTAGTACCTGATTTATACTGCCGCGCACCAGGACATCTGACATGCTGAAGTTATCCAAGCTCTGCGATTACGCAGGTGTGATCATGGCTCAGATGGCGCGTGAGCCGGGCAAGCCGATGGCGGCGACCGAGATCGCCCAGTATACCGGGCTGCCGCACCCGACGGTCAGCAAGACGCTCAAACTCTTGCTGCGGGCCGGACTTCTACATTCGCGGCGAGGCGCCCAGGGGGGATACCTGCTGGCCGCTGCGCCGGAAGACATTCGAGCCAGCGATATCATCGCCGCCATCGAAGGGCCGGTAGCGATGACGAGCTGCAGCCACAGCGACCAGCAGTGCGATATTGCTGCACACTGCCAAGTAGGTGATAACTGGCAGCGCGTATCGCAGGCCATTCATGCCTTGCTGGAGAGTGTGACGTTGGCACAGCTGGCTCGTCCAGAACCGTTGCATCTGACCCCTCCACGCAGTGTTTCACTGCTGGCAACCGACGCGCCGCAGCGTAAGCGTGATACACGCTGACGTCATTGACGGCCAGAAGCCCCCATTGCATCAAGCGGACAGCGCATGTCCGTCAAGGAGAGACAGAACGATGGCGACCGAAGAGATGGAAAAACTCGGCCAACGGCGCGAGTACACTCAAGGGTTCATTACCGACATTGAGAGTGACACGCTGCCACCGGGTCTGAACGAAGAGGTCATCGCCTTCATCTCGAAGAAGAAGGGCGAGCCGGAATGGCTGCTGAGCTGGCGTCTCGACGCTTATCGGCTGTGGCAGACGATGGAGGCGCCGAGCTGGGCGCACCTCGACTATCCGGATATCGACTATCAGGCCATCTCCTACTACAGCGCACCGAAAGCAAAGGATGATGCGCCCAAGAGCCTTGATGAAGTGGATCCCAAGCTGCTCGAAACTTACGAGAAGCTGGGCATTCCGCTGCACGAGCGAGCGGCGTTGGCCGGTGTGGCCGTCGATGCGGTATTCGACTCCGTTTCCGTGACCACAACCTTCCGTGAAAAGCTCAAGGAAGCGGGTGTCATCTTCTGTTCCATTTCAGAAGCGGTGCGCGAACATCCTGACCTAGTACGCCAGTACCTCGGCTCTGTCGTGCCGCAGGGCGACAACTTTTTCACTGCACTCAACTCGGCTGTCTTCACTGATGGGTCGTTCGTGTACGTGCCAGAAGGCGTGGCTTGTCCGATGGAGCTGTCGACCTATTTCCGCATCAACGCCGCCAATACGGGACAGTTCGAGCGCACGCTGATCATCTGTGACAAGCGTGCTCAAGTCTCCTATCTGGAAGGCTGTACTGCGCCGATGCGCGATGAGAATCAGCTGCACGCTGCCGTCGTCGAACTGGTGGCTCTGGAAGATGCTTATATCAAGTATTCCACGGTGCAGAACTGGTATCCGGGCGATGAAAACGGCAAGGGCGGTATCTACAACTTCGTGACCAAGCGTGGCGATTGCCGAGGCGACCGTTCGCGCATTAGCTGGACGCAGGTCGAGACAGGATCCGCCATCACTTGGAAGTACCCGTCTTGCTTGTTGACCGGCGACGGTTCACGCGGTGAATTTTATTCCGTTGCAGTGACTAACGGACGCCAGCAGGCCGATACCGGCACCAAGATGATCCATATCGGTAAAGACACCCGTTCGACGATCATTTCGAAAGGGATTGCAGCAGGGCGTTCGGATCAGTCCTATCGTGGACTGGTAAAGGTAGCGCCGCGAGCGGCCAATGCGCGCAACTTCACCCAGTGTGACTCGCTGTTGATCGGCGACCGCTGTGGGGCGCATACGTTCCCGTATCAGGAAATCGCCAACGCCAGTGCGACCATCGAGCATGAGGCCACGACCTCCAAGATCGGTGATGACCAGCTGTTCTACTGCCGTCAGCGCGGCATCAGCGAAGAAGACGCCGTCAGCATGATCGTCAATGGCTTCTGCAAGGATGTCTTCCAGGAGCTGCCGATGGAGTTCGCCGTCGAGGCAGAAGCGCTGCTGAGCGTCACGCTGGAAGGATCGGTCGGTTAATCCGACCCGCACACGTTTAGATAGACGCGGGGGCGAGCGCCTTCGCAGACCGGATCATCAAGGATTTTCTACCATGCTCGAGATCAAGAACCTGCACGCGACCATCGATGACAAACCGATTCTCAAAGGAATCGACCTGACTATCCGGCCGGGCGAGGTGCACGCCATCATGGGCCCCAATGGGGCGGGTAAGTCCACACTGTCCTCCGTGCTGGCGGGCAAGGACGGGTATGAAGTGACCGAAGGCAGCATTCTGTTCGATGGTCAGGATCTGCTTGAAATGGATGTCGAAGAGCGTGCCCGTGCTGGGCTGCTGATGGGCTTCCAGTACCCGGTCGAGATTCCGGGGGTCAAGAACATCTATCTGCTGCGCGCCGCGCTCAATGCCAAGCGCGAAGCGGAAGGCCTCGGCGAAATTCCGGCACCGGAATTCATGAAGCTGATTCGCGCCAAGTTGGCTGAAATGAAGATGGACAGCTCCTTCTTGCAGCGTGCTGTGAACGAAGGTTTCTCCGGTGGTGAGAAAAAGCGCAACGAAATCCTGCAGATGCTGGTGCTGGAACCGAAACTGGCACTGCTTGACGAGATCGACTCCGGGCTTGATATCGACGCGCTGCGCGTGGTCTCTGAAGGGGTTAACTCGCTGCGCGATGGCCAGCGTTCGATCCTGATGGTGACGCACTATCAGCGTCTGCTCGACTACATCGTGCCCGACCAAGTACACGTGCTAGTCGATGGTCGGATCGTCAAATCCGGCGACCACACACTGGCGCAGCAGCTTGAAAAGACCGGCTACGAAGGCGTGGTCGAAGGGGGGCAGGCATGAGCGATGTTGCCCATAACGCTTGGCAGGCACGTTTCGATGCACTGAGCGTGCGTGGCGATGCGCTGGCGGCCCAGCGTCAGCGCGGGCTGGCACATTTCCTCGACGTCGGTTTTCCCACCCGGCGTCACGAAGCGTGGAAGTACCTTGATCTGCGCCGTATTGCTGATACCGATTATGCACTGCCTGCGGTAGACGCCGTTGCCGACGTGAATGTGGGCAGCGTGGCGCTGAACCATGACACCCATCGGCTGGTGTTTATTGATGGACAGTTCTCGGCGGCGCACTCGCGTATCGATGCTTTGCCGGAGGGTGTGCAGCTGACGCCGCTGTCATCAATGTTGGTTTCCGGCGACGTGCCCGCTGATCTGTTCTCGCTGGTCGATGAACAGCGCACGCCCTTTACGGCACTGAACCAAGCCTTTGTCACGGACGGCGCAGTACTAACGCTAAACGCAGGCTGCGTTGTTGAACGGCCGATCGAGCTGTTGTTCGTATCTCGTCAGCACGATACGCCGTTGGCAATCCAGCCGCGCGTCGTTATTCGTGCTGAGCGTCAATCGCAGGCCAGCGTGCTGGAACACTATGTCAGCCTTGGCGACGCGGCCAACTTGACCAACGTTGTTACCGAGATCCATCTCGAAGACGGTGCCCACCTGCGTCACTATATGCTGCAGGAGCAGAGTCAGCAGGACGTGCGCATTGGTAACGTTCGGGTCGATCAGGCACGCGATGCCCACTTCGCATCCTACTCGCTCACACTGGGGGGCGCTCTGGCCCGTAACGACCTGTGCACTGAACTGAACGGCGAGAATGCGCAGTCTGATTACTGGGGGCTGTTCTTCGGTCAGGGCCGTCAGGTGCTGGACAACCACACTGTGGTCAACCACAACGTGCCGCGTACGTTCTCCAACGAGAACTACAAGGGCATCCTTGGGGGGCGCGCACGGGGTATCTTCAACGGTCGTGTCTATATCAAGCGTGATGCCCAGCAGGTGCGTGGCTATCAGAGCAACGCCAACTTGTTGCTGTCAGATCGTGCTGAGATTGACACCAAACCTGAACTCGAAATCTACGCGGACGACGTGCAATGTTCGCACGGGGCGACCACGGGGCAGCTTGATCAGGATGCGCTGTTCGCCCTGCGCGCACGCGGCATCGATAAGGAAATGGCGCGTGCCATGCTAACGCTGGCGTTTGCCGGTGAAGTGTTGCAGGCCACGCATCTGCCCGCTGTTGCCCAACGCGTCGAGCATCTGGTGGCGGGCGAACTGCCCGGGCGTTTCAACCTAGCAGATCTGGTCGATCTGTTGGACTGATGGCCTCTTGTCCCCTTGCCCGCGCTACGTCGGGGCAAGGGGCGTCTTACGTTAATGGTGACCCGAAGGTCCATGCCGCAATCTGATATCACGGGGACAGGCATCATGCAGATTCACGATTTCACCGAACAGCATCCCATTCTGGACGTCGACCACGTTCGGCAGGAGTTCCCGATTCTGGGACGACGTCTGCATGATAATCGCCCGCTGGTCTACCTCGACAATGCAGCGACTACGCAGACACCGCAGACCGTGCTGGATGCGATGGATGACTACTACCACCGCATGAATGCCAACATCCACCGGGGCATTCACAGTCTTGCCGAAGAGGCCACTCAAGCGTTTGAAAACGCACGTAAGCACGTCCAGCGCTTCCTGAATGCTGCTGACAGTCGTGAGATCGTGTTCACTCGCGGTGCCACCGAATCGCTCAACCTAGTCGCCAACGTGTTCGTACGTTCTGAGATGCGACCGGGTGATGAAGTCATCGTTTCTGAAATGGAGCACCACGCCAATATCGTGCCGTGGCAACTGCTGGCGGATACCCACGGTATCGTGATTCGCGTCATTCCGGTGACCGAACAGGGCGAACTGGACATGGCGGCCTATCGCGCCCTGTTCAGCGAGCGCACCAAACTGGTTGCCGTTACCCATGTGTCCAACGCATTGGGTACGATCAACCCGGTTGCCGAGCTGGCACGCATTGCCCATGAACGTGGTGCTGCCATTGTCGTCGACGGTGCGCAGGCGGCGCCGCATCAGCCGGTCGACGTGCAGGCATTGGATGTCGATTTCTATGCGTTTTCTGCACACAAGGTTTACGGGCCCACCGGCATCGGTGCGCTATATGGCCGACTGGATTGGTTGGAACAGTTGCCGCCGTGGCAGGGCGGTGGCGAAATGATCAAGCGCGTCAGCTTTGATCGAGGCACCACCTTTGCCGATCCTCCTCACAAGTTCGAAGCAGGTACACCGGCCATTGCCGAAGCCATCGGGTTCGATCGCGCCCTGCAGTGGGTCGAACGCTACGGGCTGGACGTTATCAGCGATTGGGAACAGCACCTGCTGCTCAATGCAACCGAACAGCTTCAAACCATCGACGGCCTGAGAATTATCGGTAACGCTGAGCATAAAGCGGGTGTGATCTCGTTCGTCGTCGACGGCGCGCACGCCCAAGACATCGGGCTACTGATCGACCAACTGGGCGTAGCCATCCGTACCGGTCACCATTGCGCCCAGCCTGTGTTGCGACGCTTTGGGCTTGAAGCAACCTGCCGTGCCTCGTTTGCGCTGTACAACACGCCTGCTGAGATCGACACCTTCGTCAGCGCATTGCGTCGCGTCATCGATATGGTGCGTGGGTAGTCAGCGCTAACGTCCATTGCATATGAGGTAGGCTCGACGTTGCGGGCCCCTTTACGGCATCATGCTTGCACTAAATTCCCGCAGGAGATACTGGCTACCGTGACTGCTGAGCTTCAAAAAGGGCAGCGCTTGACGCTTTCCCGTGATACGGACGTGATCTCGATCCCGTTTGGCAAGACCGTAACGTTGGAAAGCGGGGCGGAGGTCGAGGTCATGCAGGCGCGCGGTACGTCGATCAGTCTGGCGCATGCGGGCCGACTGTATTTGCTCGAAGGGGATCAGCGTGATGCGGTAGGGCTGCCTGCCATACCGCGCCCGACACTGCCGGCCGATGCCGACGACGCGGCACTGGAAGCCTTCGTGTGGGAACAGTTGCGCACCTGCTATGACCCCGAGATCCCTGTTGATATCGTGGAACTGGGGTTGGTCTACGGCTGTCGTATCAATACGTTGCTGACCGGCGAGCGAATGGTCAATATTCGTATGACGCTGACCGCACCGGGCTGCGGCATGGGCGATGTCATTGCTGCCGATGCCCGCCATAAGATTCTGGGTGCGCCGCAGCTCAGCAAGGTGCACGTCGAGATCGTGTTCGATCCTCCGTGGTCGCGTGAAATGATGAGTGAAGAGGCTCGGCTGGAACTGGGCATGTTCTGACGACCTTGGCCGCCGTTCTTCTTCGGACAAGGGATGTTCTTCTTCGGACAAGGAGTGTCATATGCCGCCACGTGCTGCACGCGATCTGATGCTTCGTGTTCTCAGCCGACTGTTCTTCTGGTGCAGTGCCGTTGTGCTCGCCGCAAGTGCAGGCGTGGTCAGTCTGTCACTCTGGATGCAGTACATCACGCGCGACCGCATCATCGACTCTCCCCAGCTCTGCCCGCTATCGCAGGTCGCTATCGTCTTTGGCACCTCGCATCGACTGCGGAACGGTGCTCCTAATCCGTACTATCAAGGTCGTCTGGATGTGGCTGCCGCGCTTTTCTATAGTGGGCGTACCGAGCTGCTGCTGCTTTCTGGTGACAACCGCACCATGCAGTACAACGAACCCGTGACGATGTGGAAAGCCTTGCGTGCGCGGGGCATTCCTGCCAGCACAATGACGCGTGACTACGCCGGTTTTAGCACCTTCGATACCTTGATTCGCGCTCATCGCGTGTTCGGCATCGGCCAGGCTGTGCTAGTGTCGCAGCGTTGGCATCTACCACGTGCCCTGTTAATCGCTCGCCATGAAGGTATCGATGCCTATGGCTGTGCGGCACCGGGCGAAATCCGCGACAGTACATTGTTGCTGCGCGAAGAGTGGGCGCGAATTAAGACGCTATGGGACTTGTACCTGTGGCCACGTCAGCCACATTTTCTGGGTAGCCCCGAGCCTCTCAACCAGCCCGATCCCATCACCCCGCTATTGCAGGAAGCCTCTCTATCGTATGACGGCGACGTCGTAACATCCTGACGTGCCGTCCTATTGTCGTTTCCCCTATGCGTCAAGTACTTCTATCACCGCTTAGGCACACGGCAGCGGTCATTTTTGTGCCATCTACGACCCATTTTCAGACGTGTACTTGTGGCTGAGCGAGGCACACTCCTTTCTGATGGTCGCGTACGGCATGGCTTCTTTTCGAACACGCTTCTATCGATTTGGATGGCGTCGTCCCTCTTTTTTAGATAGAGAAGGGCTTGTTAGATGGGGAAGGGCTTGTTAGGTGGAAGAGGGAGCTTGGAGCCACTTTAGCCGTGGCGTATTTATGAACTTGCTCTTTTTGATACCGGTTGTGTTGTTGCTTGATGGAATTGCGCTGAGATAGCTGTTTAAGCGGCCATGCAATTACAAGCTCGCGTTTCTAACATAGAACCGTGCTTTTCCTTTCCAATAGAGCGATTGCCTCGCGGTGATGTATTTATAGACGCATTTTGTTTGAGTTCTGATGCGGAGTGCCTTGCCCTTCTTATGACGCGGTATAGACCTCAGTGCGTGTATGCCGTGATGTTTCTCAAGACGCGAGGCATAAAAAAGCTGCCCACCGTTGGACGGTAGGCAGCTTTTTATTTCTCTGTTAGCAAGAACAGGTCATCTGCACAGGACAGTCAATGCCGCGCTCTAATCAGCGTTTATGCGCATACATCCAGACAGCGGAATTGCCTGGCAGCAGGCCATTCATTATTTCCGGCAGGCTCTGTGCGACGATCTGCAGCTCGGGAAGCGGTACGGTCTGTTCACCCATGTTGATGACGGCGATGATGTCCTTGTTGCGGAACATCAGTACGTCTTCGTTCGGGCCTTCCAGCCATTCCACGTCACCGTTGCCGAGGTCGTACCACTGACGCAGTTTCAGTACGCGGCGGTACAGTGCCAAGGTGGAGAACGGGTCTTTTTCTTCGACGTCGATCGCGTAGCGCGCAAAGCTGTCCGGTTGCGGCAGCCAAGTGTTGGTGCTGTCCGCAGGGCCGAAGCCATAAGCCGGTGCCTTGGCTTTCCACGGCAGCGGTACACGGCAGCCATCGCGGCCAACGTCCTTGCCATTAGTGCGGAAGTAGGTTGGATCTTGGCGGAAACGGTCGTCCATCGTGGTATTTTCCGGCAGCCCCAGCTCTTCACCCTGGTAGATGTACGCGCTGCCCGGCAGGCCCAGTGTCATGAAGATGCTGGCGCGTGCACGGCGCAGACCCAATACTTCATCTGGTTGTTCGGTGTGCAGGCTTAGACCTTGCAGCACGGTACCCGGTTTGGAGATGCCTAGACGTGAAGTGTGGCGTGTAACATCGTGGTTGGACATGACCCATGTCGACGGCGCGCCTACCTTGCTGAATTCGTCCAGCGAGCGCTGGATAATATTGCGATAGGACGAGGCGTTCCACGGCGTCATCAGATACGGGAAGTTGAAGGCCTGACACATTTCATCAGCGCGGATGAAGCGCGCCATACGCGGGGTGGGTACCCACGCTTCCGCGACCATGGTGCGTTCACCGTCGTATTCGTTCAGCACCTTGCGCCATTCACGATAGATCTCGTGGACGTCTTCCTGATCCCACATTGGGCCGTGGTGACCGTCGATATCGACACCTTCGACACCCTGTTTCTCTTCGTTGTCGGGCAGACCTTCTTTCTTGATCAGACCGTGTGCCACGTCGACGCGGAAGCCATCGACACCACGATCCAGCCAGAAGCGCAGCGTACGGATGAATTCTTCACGCACTTCCGGGTTGCGCCAGTTCAGGTCGGCCTGCTTGACGTCGAACATGTGCAGGTACCATTGATCGGTACCTTCGATGCGTGTCCAAGCGCTGCCGCCGAACAGACTTTCCCAGTTGTTGGGGGGCAGTTCGCCGTTTTCGCCTTTGCCCGTGCGGAACATATAGCGATCGCGGGCTGCGCTGCCGACTGGAGAGGCCAGTGCTTCCTTGAACCACACGTGTTCATCGGACGTATGGTTAGGCACCAAATCCACGATCACTTTCAGGCCGGACTGATGCGCACGCGACAGCATCTTGTCGAATTCGTCCAGATCGCCGAAGAGAGGATCGACATCACGGTAGTCCGCTACGTCATAGCCCGCATCGGCCTGAGGGGAGCGGTAGAAAGGCGACAGCCAGAGCGCATCTACGCCCAAGCGTGCCAGATAGTCCATGCGATCGCGGATCCCTTGCAGATCACCGATACCATCGCCGTCAGAGTCGGCAAAGGAGCGCGGGTAGATCTGATAGATGACCGCATGGCGCCACCAGCTGGGGTCTTTGTGTTGGCGAGCGGGCTGTGTCGTTGCGGATGTTTGCATGATGCTCCTCCTGAAGAGCCCTTGGCCTGCCAGATGCTGTCCTATCCGTCAGGGCCAAGTTGAATGTCGAGTGGTTTAAAGTGATGACCACATCACTTATAAAGCCTCGTTACGATTTTAATGACCAGTAGTCTTTAGTAAGGGGTAGACTATTTAGTCACTATTGTTAGCCTTGATATGGCGATAATGTGTCAAATAGTCCATTTTATGATGATGTGATATTAGACAAATGGACTATGCTTTTACGCTCTGAATGGTTTTGGGTATATCGGCTTATAGCTAATTGACTTAATTGGAATTTATGCGTCATTGATAAGAAAAATAATTATCGGTTGTATATATTTATAATGCGTGTGAGCGGTATTTAAAAGTCAATGCCCCCAAGGGGATGTCTTGTTATCATTATTGATCATAAAAAAGCCCATGCGTCATATATAGCATGGGCTTTTGATAAAACCGATGGGTGATTACATCATGACGACATAAAAATTATCTTGTGTATCTTATATGCCGCTTATGCAGGCCCTTTTAGGGCTCGTCATGGCGTCAGAAAGATGTCTGTGATTAATAGCGGCCCAGCCCCATTTCGCTGAGGCGGCGACCCAATGCTGATGCCGGAGAGGCCTGCTGAAGTGCCATGATGACCGGCAAGCGCAGGCGTGGAATCAGCGCCAGATCTCGCAGCGAGTCGCGCAGGTTAATGTCAGGATGGGCGGCCAGCGCCTCCAAAAACACCGGTAGGCGTTCGGCGTGTTCGAGGTGTTGCCAGCCCCGTAGACTGACAATTGCCAGCGCCTCAACGCTTGGTGTCTGTGTTAGCAGTGTATCCAGCCACTGGCGTGCCGTTTCTGTTTGCGTGCCAATAACCGCGCGCAGCCCGAGCGGGCGTAGTGGTTCATCTGAAGTTGTACGTGTCCGTAGCGCTGCTGCAAGCGCTTCATGTTGGAAGGGCGTGTGTTCCAGACATTGGCACAGCGCACTAACGACATGATCTTCCAGCTGTGGCAGCTGCGTCGCCAGTAGAACCTTGTCTTCGGTCGTCAGCTGGACCGTCCAGTCGGCAATGCCCTGAACACTGAGGTCTGACCACTCAGGCGCATCATCGGCTGTTGGGGCTGCGATATAGCGTGCAACGTGCTGGGCCGCTTCGCTCAGTGGCAGGCCATTGTCATGGCACAGCCACGCATGCAGCATGGCGCGGGCCATCATGTCCGGTGCATACGCCAGCGGATTGTCCTTCATCGGATCGTGCTGACCGTCTTCTTCACTGTGTAGGCTGGCCTCAAGTCCTGCTTCCAGCAAGCGACGCAAAAACGCATCGCGTGCAGCGGGCTGCAGCTGGCCTTGTTCATCCAATGGAAGGGCCAGACACCAGATACGGCTCTGATCGACCTGTCCATCAGGATCATCAATGACCAGAGCAAGGCGTGCTTCCCCCTTAAAGGGCGATTCCCACGCGATCTTCTCTTCTTCGAAAGCGCGGAAGTGCGCGCGCGAACATGGCATGACGCGACGCCCAAGGTGATAGATACGAAAGGGCAGTTTGGCATGATCGAACAGATCAGACAGGGTGGATACCGAGGACATGGGCGACTACTCATCTGTCAGCAGAAGAAAGATAAAGCATATCATCCTACTCGCCAGCGGGGGCGGTGATCTATTGAAGAGGCACCGTTCTGGCATTACTGTGAATTTTAAGTGCTGTTCAATAATTGAACAAATGCCTATAGCCCGCATCAGACCGCGTGTTGCCAGTCTTTTCCCGGGCTTTTCCACAGGCTCGCGCAGGTTTTCTGTGAATGAGCGAAAAGCGCGCTGCCGGTGTGGATAACCAGTGCTTTACTGATTGCCATGCGGGCAGCGCACCCGAAAATGCGGTACGATCTGCGGCCTTTGGATACACATGGCTGTACGATTGCGGCCATCATGACAGGAGAAGCGCCAATGGCGATATACCTAGAATTGAGTGATGCACTGGCACGCCTTGAAGCGGCCATGCGTGCTGGTAGCATGTGGCGTCAGGATGAACCCGATGCCGCCGCTATGGCCAGTCGAGAACCCTTCTGTATCGATACCCTGACCATGCCACAGTGGTTGCGCTTCGTACTGGTCGCACGGCTGAAGGTGCTCATCGACCAACGTCTACCGTTGCCCCAAGGGTCACAAATTGCCCCGGCTGCAGAACTTTACCTGAAAGGGTATAGCAACGGGGCACGCATGCCGGTTATTGGTGTATTGCGCGAAATAGATGTGCTGCTGGGCGGTGCTGACGCGGTATAACTCACAGAGCATTGGCTTGACCACCCGTAATTGAAGATGCTTAGGCCAGCCTGATTGGCGGTCGTCAACATATGAGTGGCATAGAGGTGCTACTGGCTAGTGCTGATGCGGTATAACTCACAGAGCATTGGTACGACCCGCTGCAATCGAAGATGCCGAGCCAGCCTGATTGGCATTCATCGACATGTGAGCGATATAGAGGTGCTGCTGGCTAGTGCTGATGCGGTATAACTCACAGAGCATTGGTACGACCCGCTGCAATCGAAGATGCCGAGCCAGCCTGATTGGCATTCATCGACATGTGAGTGACATAGAGGTGCTGCTGGCCAGTGCTGATGCGGTATAACTCACAGAGCATTGGCTCGACCCGCTGCAATCGAAGATGCCGAGCCAGCCTGATTGGCGGTCGTCAACATATGAGTGGCATAGAGGTGCTGCTGAGAGTGTGCTGCGAGTCTACCCCTCTCGTTGAAAGCATAGGATGCGCTACGTCATCTAGCGGGTGGAAAGGTATGAATGGGGACGCGTTCGTCATGGTGCGCTTTATGCTATATGTGACCTGTCAATGCGCTGATAGCTACCGTGCGACCCGAGTTAAGGCCTTTTTTTATGGGTTTTGGTGCATCAGGAACACTTGGTGTTGAGGGCGATCGTATGATGACTTCTGACCACCTCCATTGGTAATGAGCATGCGCAAGCGTTTGCCATATACATAAAAAGCCAGCCCTTTCTGGGGCTGGCTTTTTTGACGCTGGCATAGGCTTCGCGGATGCGCAGTAGCACGGGATTAGAAGCGATAGGTGATGCCGGCCATGCTGACGATAGGATCGATGTGCAGGGTTGTTTCGCTGCCGATCGTAGCGCCATTTTTGTCTTCGAGGTGGGACTTGGCATCAATGTCCATGTACCACACACCAAGGTTGGCGCCCCAGTGTTCGCTGATGTTGAAGTCGATGCCAGCCTGCAGAGCATAGCCCCACGTGTGTTCCATCACGAGTTTTGGATATTCGGTGTCGCCAACGTGGGTGTTGGTGAAGCGGGTGTAGTTGACGCCCGCACCGATGTACGGCTGAACTTGGGAGTCAGTGCCGCCCAGCGGGTAGTACTGTGCCGTTAGTGTCGGCGGCAGCAGGTCGACGACAGCGCCTTTTTCGCCATTCAGCATTACGTCATGTTTGAAGCTTTCCGGAGCGCCCAGCAGTTCGACGCCGAACGTATCGGTAAAGCGATAGCCTACGGTGAAAGCGGCCCCCGTCTGCTTGTTGTCGATCTTGATATCGTTACCGTTCAGATGGTTGTCGCTGCCGGTCGGCTGAACGCGAACGGCACCTGCGCGTACCCAGAAGTCTTCGGCACCATAGGCGAAAACGGCAGAGGAAAAGCTGCACAGCGCAGCCGTTGCGGCCAAGGCAAGGGCGGAACGTTTCATCATGAAGGGGATTCCCTGATTGAGTAGGCACAGTGGAGCCGTCCACTGTGTGACAAGGCTATCGGCGCGCTTGTCATGTCGGCGACCACTTTAACCGCATCGTGTTCCCGTTTGTCATGCGGCGCAATGTCGCATGCGACGTTTTTGTAGTCGCTTTTCATTGCGTTACGTTGCGTCACATTCTACGCAGGGCCGATGCCAAGGGGAGTGAGAGCGGTAAAGCGAAACAGGGAAAGGCGTGATGGACGCACAATAGGAAAAAGTGATGATGGAATGTAAAGGTGTTTAAAGAAAAGTCACCGCAGCGGGAATGGCAACATAGTGCCATCGAATGACATAGTCATTAGCGGCGGTATCGAGTGCGATAGCCTATGCAGAGAAGCCAGAAGCGGTCGATAGAAAGAATGATGGAACCCTTGTCGCGGCGCAGCGTCTCAATATACAAAAGCGCCACCCGAAGGCAGCGCTTTTGACACTTCAGACCGTATCGCTGTTGCAGCAGCGATAATGATTAGAAGCGGAAGGTCAGACCAGCACCAACGGTAAGCGGGTCGATCTTGTATTCGTACTGATCAGCACCAGTGCCTTGGTCATCAACACGCAGGCGAGAGTACTGAACGTAGCCGTTGACCGCCAGCCATTTGGTCAGGAAGAAATCGACACCAGCCTGTGCAGTCGGAGCCCATTTGTCTTTCGGCAGGTTGTCAGCAGCACGGTTGGAGAACGTGTAGTAGCTAGCACCTACACCAACGTACGGCTGAACCTGGGAACCAGTACCGCCGAGCGGGAACCAGTTAGCTACCAGGGTGTACGGATGATATTTGGAGCCCAAGGCACCGTCATCACCTTTTACACCGTTGCCCAGACGCAGGGATTCAGTGGAGCTGTTGAATTCAACGCCGAATTTGTCAGCGATAACCCAACCCAGCGCTGCAGAAGAGCTGCGGTCTGTACCCAGATCAAGGCGTTCGCCTTGGCCGTCTTTCGCAGCAGCTTTGCCAGTGGTATCCGTGCGAGTGAAGTCGCCACGGAAGTACAGGTCGCCAGCAGTGTAGGCCATTGCCTGCTGAGTACCGATGAGTGCTGAGCCAGCGAGGATAGCGGCTGCCAGTACATTAACGGATTTCATGGTTTTCTCCTTGCCCCAGGGCATTGATGCCCATCCCTTTCATATAGAGATACGTGCATAGCGTATCCAACAGCACACGCTAGCTAGGAAGATAGCGTTTTGTGTCTGTATGCGCCAGCTGATTAAGGCTTTCGGCGGACGCACACGACATGGCAAATATAAACGCCATATCCAACACATACGGCCACTATAGAAAACAGCGTTCGATTTGTCATGCCGAATTGTGGAAAAAGTTCAGTCTTCTTCATGAAAAATATCTATCGACGCAACAGATCGACCTGACGCTGTTCTGCTAGGCCTGCGCGATTGTGTCACATTAGTGCGACAATTTGTCATGTTTTTCCTACCGCAAGGGTGGGGAAAAATGATTCCCGCCTATTTTGCGTGGGTTTGTTCAAGCAAACTTCGCAAAATGCCGATATCCCTTACCGATTTTTATCCCAATCACGTCTCCATCCACTATCAAGGCCTCGACATGATATCCGAAACACTGGTGGCGCTGTCGCGATGGCAATTCGCGGCAACGGCACTCTATCACTTTTTGTTCGTTCCGCTGACGCTGGGACTGGCCGTACTGTTGGCCATCATGGAGACCACCTATGTGGTCACGGGCAAGCAGATCTACCGTGATATGACTCGTTTCTGGGGCAAGTTGTTCGGTATTAACTTTGCGCTTGGGGTAACAACGGGTCTGACCATGGAATTTCAGTTCGGCACCAACTGGTCGTACTACTCTCACTATGTAGGCGATATCTTCGGTGCTCCGCTGGCCATTGAAGGGCTGGTGGCGTTCTTCTTGGAATCCACGTTTGTTGGGCTGTTCTTCTTCGGCTGGGATCGTCTCAGCAAGTACCAGCACCTGACGGTGACGTGGCTGGTGGCACTGGGGTCGAACTTCTCTGCGCTGTGGATTCTGGTCGCTAATGGCTGGATGCAGAACCCGGTTGGGGCTCATTTCAACCCTGATACCATGCGCATGGAGATGACCAACTTCCTCGATGTGCTTCTGAACCCGGTCGCGCAGGTTAAATTCGTGCACACGGCCATGGCGGGCTATGTGACAGGGGCCATCTTCGTGCTGGGAATCAGCGCTTGGTACCTGCTTAAGAATCGCGATGTGGCGTTTGCCAAGCGTTCTTTCTCGATGGCGGCAGTGTTCGGTACCTGTGCCGTACTGGGTGTCATGATGTTTGGCGATGAGTCGGGCTATGAACTCAAAGACGCCCAGCCGTACAAGCTGGCGGCCATCGAAGGGGAGTGGCATACCGAGAAGGCTCCGGCAGCTTTCACGGTGTTCGGTATTCCGAACCAAGAAAAGCAAGAGACCGAGTACGCGCTGAAAATTCCATACGTGATGGGGCTGATCGCCACGCGCTCTCTGGATACGGAAGTAAAGGGGCTGCGTGACATCGTCAGCGATAACGAAGCGCGCATTGTGTCCGGTGCTAAAGGACTGGATGCCCTGATCAAGATGCGTAGCGGCGATACTTCTGCCGAAACGCGGGCGATCTTCGATCAGCATGCGGCTGATATCGGCTACGGCATGCTGCTGCAGCGCTATACGCAGGATGTCGTGAATGCAACGCCAGAGCAGATTTCGCTGGCGGCTAAGGACAGCATCCCGAACTCACTGCCACTGTTCTTCAGCTTCCGCATTATGGTGTTGTGTGGCGTGCTGATGTTCTTGGTCATGCTGGGTGCCCTGTGGATCACCTTTAAGCAGCGTTTCCAGCAGTATCCACGCTTCCTTATGCTGTGCCTGCTGGCTATTCCACTGCCGTGGATTGCCGTTGAAACAGGCTGGTTCGTTGCCGAGTATGGGCGTCAGCCGTGGGCCATTGGCGGTATCCTGCCGACGTTCCAGGCCGCGTCCAGTCTGACGGTATGGGATTTGGTCATTTCACTGGCTTGCTTCTTCCTTTTCTATACGGCGCTGCTGATCGTCGAAGTGTGGTTGATGGTGAAGTTTGCTCGCAAAGGACCGTCTTCACTGCACACTGGCCGCTATCATTTCGAAAAGGCGGCGTGATAAACGGATAGGGAGGCCTGAGACCGCCGCCTTCGATGGCGGCGGGTCAGGCACAACAGGATATTCAAGCTTCGGAAAGCCGAAGCTCTCCATCAAGGGAACCTTTCATGCTCGACTATGAATTCCTGAAGCTGGTCTGGTGGGTGCTGGTCGGCGTACTGCTGATCGGGTGGGCCATCGCAGACGGCATGGATATGGGTACGGCCATGGTCATGCCGATCGTGGGTAAGACCGACCAGGAACGTCGCGTGGTCATCAATACCATTGCCCCCCACTGGGATGGCAACCAGGTCTGGCTGATTACGGCGGGCGGGGCGCTGTTCGCTGCATGGCCGCTGGTGTACTCCATCGCGTTCTCCGGCTTCTACTTCGCGATTCTATTGGTGCTGTTTGGTTTGTTCTTCCGCCCAGTAGGTTTTGACTATCGCTCTAAGATTGAGTCTACGCGCTGGCGCAACAACTGGGACCGACTGATCTGGGTCGGCAGTTTCGTACCTTCGCTGGTGTTCGGGGTGGCCTTCGGTAACCTGCTGCAGGGCGTGCCGTTCGAAGTCGATACGCTGATGCGTGCTCACTACTATGGCAACCTGTTTGGACTGCTGAATCCGTTCGCGCTGCTGTGCGGCGTGATTTCCGTTATCATGCTGTCGATTCACGGGGCAGTATGGCTGATGGCGCGCGCTGATCACACAGTCGCCGATCGTGCACGCTGTCTGGTGCTGTGGTTGACGCCGCTGCTGATCGTGCTGTTCTTGATCGCGGGCGTATGGATGGCATCGACCGGAATGGGCTACCAGTTGGCCGAGATCGGTGACAAGAGCGGCATCCTGCAACTGACACACAAGACGGTCGTGACCAAGGGCTGGCTGGAAGGCGCGCCGGGTTGGGTATGGATTGCACCGGCGGTAGCGCTGATTGCGATGAGCCTGACCATGGGGCTGGCGCGTCGTCAGCGTGCAGGTCTGGCATTCGTGACCAGTGGGTTGATGCTGGCAGGTGTGATTGCGACAGCGGGAGTGGTGATGTTCCCGTTTGTCATGCCGTCTAGCCTGATGCCGTCAGCAAGTCTGACGCTGTGGGATGCCACTTCCAGTGCGCTGACGCTGTCGATCATGTTCTGGGTGGCACTGGTGATGACCCCGATCATTCTGGCTTACACCACGTGGTGCTACGTCAAGATGTGGCGTCGTATCACCGTTGAGCATATCAACGAAGAGAGCCACTCCCTTTATTAATGCGTCGTTTCCGATGGTTAGCGGGCAGTCTTCTGTGGCTAACCACCGGGCCTTTATAGAACAGGTATCCTTATGTGCTATTTGATCTGGATCTGCTGTATCGGTGTCTTCACGCTGGCTACGGTGAGCGTCGCCAAGCTGAACGAGTGTCGTGCCGTTGCGGCCGGTGAAGACGTTCACTGATAGAACCGCACGTTTCCGCTGTTATGAATGCTCCAGTCCAGGTGTCCTGGCTGGAGCATTCCTGTATCACGGCTACACTGACAGATAAGCGCGGGCGAGCGTTGGTTATTGCGATCGCCTCGGTATTTGCAGTGGTCCTCACACAAGGAGATGTGGAATGGGATTCTTTGATTTCGTGAAATCAGTGGGCAAGAAACTGACGGGCGCAACGGAAGCGCAGGCAGGCGAAGTGCAAGGGCCTTCTGCAGAAGCGCTCAAGCAGGAGCTGGATAAATATCAGCTGGGCTCGCAGAACGTACAGATTGCCATTGAGGGTGATCAGGTCACTCTGAGCGGCAGCGTAGCGGATCAGGCAACGCTTGAGAAGGTCGTGATGGCGGTCGGTAACGCCCACGGCGTGGCACGCGTCAACACCGATGATCTGAAGGTTGAAGCCGCTCAACAAGGCGCTGCGGAACCGCGCTTCTACACGGTCAAGGAAGGCGACACGCTGTGGAAGATCGCTGAGGGTGTCTATGGCAAAGGGCAGGGCAACCGCTATACGGATATTTTCGAAGCCAACCGTCCAATGCTGAGCCATCCTGACAAGATCTATCCGGGACAGACACTGCGCATTCCCGAGTAAGTTGCGCAGCAAGGTGCGAGCGAGCCCCTGCCGTTGTGTGATAGCTGGTCGTTGGGGCGTTAGTCACCGTTGAATGAAAAAGCCACGCGAGTACTCGCGTGGCTTTTTTGTCTTCAGGGCAACGTGATGAACGTGTGGCCTTGTTGTCTGAGTGCGTTCCTCGCCGTGCAGTATCAGTGCGAGGTGAGTCGTGGCTTAGTGGTGGTCGATTTTGCCAGCAAACAGTACGCGCATCAGCATATCGCCTACCTTGACGATTGGGCATGTCATCAGCAGCCACGGCAGTATGATCAGTGCGATCGACAGCGATCCCATATAGACGTCTTCGAACCAGTGTGCGCCGACCATGATGCGGGGGAACGACAGCAGAATGACGAGGATAACGCTGGCGAGGCCGAAACCACGGGTGCCGAAGCGCAGCATGAAGGCGGCAAAGATCATCATGACCAGACCATGATCGCCCGGGAAGCTGCTGCTTGACTCTGATTTGGTATCAAAGTGAACGATCTGTTCCACCGACAGCGGGTTCAGGCCCTGCTTGGCGTATTCGATGGTCGGGCTGGCGTGGTGGTAAGGTTGCAGGTGTGTCAGCAGGGCAATAATCAGCATCGATATCATCATGATGAAGGTGATGACGGCCCAGCGGCGGTAGCGCTGAGGATGGGATTCATTCAATACCTGAATCCACAGTACCAGCCCGAGGGCACAGAACGTTGCCATGTCGAAATAGCGACAGTTAAGCACGCCCAGCAGGTTGACCCACGGCGAGGGCTCTGTCGTCAGTGTGTGATTGAAGCCCCAGAAGATTTGGCTATCCAGCCACGGCCAGATCGGTACGGCTGTCTGCCACCAGGAAAACAGGATCAGCAGGCCGATCACGTTGAGCAATAGGATCTTGCGTATCGTGGTCATCAGAAAGGTCGACTCGTATCAAGTAAGCGAAAGAAATGCGGCAACGTCAGCATACGGGGTTCAAACGGATGCCTAGCGCGAAAAGAGACGCTGCCACAGGGCATTGATGTGCGGGGAAAACCAGCGCTGCAGCAGTGCTGGCAGCGGAGAAAACAGCACCCACGGTGTCATCAGTAGCGTCATAGTCAGTGATCCCATATAGACATCGCTGAACCAGTGGGCGCCTGCCATTAGGCGCGGTGCCGTGATGATAAGGGCCAGAATGACGGCGGCGATACCGCCTGCACGTGGGGCAAAGCGCAGCATAAAAGCAGCAAAGATCATTGCCATCACACCGTGATCGCCCGGGAAGCTGTCAGGCGCAATGTCCTTGACTGGCAGGTGTGTCAGCGTGTGAAGCATGTGCGCTTCCGGGTGGAAGACAGTCGGGCTGGCACGCTCGTAGGTCATGACGTCATGGATCAGCAGCGTGGCAACCCCCGCAATGGCCAGCATCAGGATTCCTGCGGACAGCCATTTGGCAATTCGCTGGCCTTTTGCGCGTCGGTCGCACAGTGCGCAGATAAGAAACAGCACCATCATGGTGCCCAGAATGAACGAGTCGAACAGGCGGACGCTGGCAAGGCTGAGCAGATGGACGAACAGCGGATGGTCTGGTGTCACCCACGCATTGAGGTGCCAGAAGATAGCGTTGTCCAGTGTGTCCCAGAGGGGCGATGTGATAGGTGCCAGCCAGCTACCCAGCAGCAAAAGGCCAAGCAGGTTGAACGGCACAATATAGCGAAACTCCATACCAGAGTCCTGAATGAAAGTAGTGATTGAAGGCCGGAAGTGTAATCCAGACGGTAGTCAAGAAACAGTGTTTTATAAATGGCCCGTTAATGAATGGAAAAACGCCACACCCAGAGGTGTGGCGTTCGATACAGCAAGGAAGCGTGAGATTTAGAGGCTTGCCAGACGTTCCTGCTGTTCATCCAGCAGTACGATAGCCGCCTTAGCTTCCTCAAGACGTGCACGTTCCTTGTCGACGACGGCAGCCGGGGCCTTGGCCACGAAGCTTTCGTTAGAAAGCTTGCGTTCGATGCCGTCGATAACTTTCTGGTGCTGTTCGCGCTGTTTCGCAAGGCGCGCCAGTTCGGCATCCTTGTCGATCAGGCCCGCCAGCGGAACATGCACTTCCAAGCCGCCGACGTATTGCATGGCCGTGGCAGGCATGGTGTCGGCATCACGGAACGTGATGTCTTCCAGCTTGGCGAGTTTCAGCAGTACGCGCTCGTTTTCCGCTGTGCGACGACGGTCTTCGTCATCACCACGCGCCATGAAGATCGGCAGCGCCTTGCCTGGAGCGATGTTCATTTCGCCGCGGATGTTACGGATAGCCACGATGACCTGTTTCAGCCACTCGATATCAGCGATGGCCTGCTCATCGACCAGCTCCGCATTTGCGACCGGCCACGGCTGGTTCATGATCGTGGTGTGCTCATCAATCACCTTGCCTGTCAGCGGTGCAACGCGCTGCCAGATTTCTTCGGTGATGAACGGAATCATCGGATGCGCCATGCGCAGGATGGTTTCCAGCACGCGAACCAGCGTACGACGCGTACCGCGCAGACGTGCTGCCGGAGCGGTTTCGTCCCACAGGACCGGTTTGGACAGCTCAAGATACCAGTCGCAGTATTCGTTCCAGACGAACTCGTACAGGGCATGAGAAGCCAAGTCGAAGCGGTAGGTGTCGAGTGCGCGCGTTACTTCCTGTTCGGTCTGCTGCAGGCGAGCAATGATGAAGCGGTCCGCCAGGGTCAGCTCGACATCTTCACCGTGCTGACCACAGTCCTGACCTTCGGTATTGGAAAGGACGTAGCGAGCAGCGTTCCACAGCTTGTTGCAGAAGTTGCGGTAGCCGTCCAGACGACCCATGTCGAACTTGATGTCGCGGCCAGTCGTCGCCTGAGACAGGAAGGTGTAGCGCAGCGCGTCTGTCCCGTGGGACTCAATGCCTTCTGGGAATTCTTTGCGCGTGGCTTTGGCGATCGCCTTGGCTTTCTGCGGCTGCATCATGTTGCCGGTGCGCTTGTCGACCAGCGTTTCGAGGTCGATGCCGTCGATCAGGTCGATCGGGTCGAGCACGTTCCCTTTCGACTTGGACATCTTCTGGCCTTGACCATCGCGCACCAGACCGTGCACATAGACGGTCTTGAACGGCACCTGACCTGTGAACTTCAGGGTCATCATGATCATGCGTGCGACCCAGAAGAAGATGATGTCGAAGCCGGTGACCAGTGTGCTAGACGGATGGAACGTGGCCAGTTCAGGCGTCTGTTCCGGCCAGCCCAGTGTGCCGAACGTCCACAGTGCGGAGCTGAACCAGGTGTCGAGTACGTCATTGTCCTGATGCAGTGCAACGTCGGCGCTCAGGCCGTACTTGCTGCGGACTTCTTCTTCATCGCGGGCCACATAGATGTTGCCGTCGGCATCGAACCACGCCGGAATACGGTGACCCCACCACAGCTGGCGAGAAATGCACCAGTCCTGCAGATCGCGCATCCAAGCGAAGTACATGTTTTCGTAGTTCTTCGGCACGAACTGGATGTCGCCATTTTCAACCGCTTCGATGGCCGGTTTGGCCAGCGTTTCAACGGCCACGAACCATTGGTCAGTCAGCATCGGTTCAATGATGACGCCTGAACGGTCGCCGCGCGGTACTTTCAGTGCATGCGGTTCGATCTTCTCGAGCAGCCCCATTGCGTCAAAGTCGGCTACGAGCTTGCTACGCGCCTCTTCGCGGGTCAGGCCGACGTAGTCGCTCGGCATCTTGCCATCGAAACGATCGGACGGGCGGTTGTCGTAGCCGAAGACTTCCGCTTCTTCACGAATAGTGGCCTGCGGCGTCATGATGTTGATCAGGACGCTATCGTTGCGCTTGCCGGCTTCGTAGTCGTTAAAGTCGTGTGCGGGTGTCATCTTCATGCAGCCCGTACCGAACTCGCGCTCAACGTAATCGTCGGCGACGATTGGAATGCGGCGATTCAGGATTGGCAGGATGACGTCCTTGCCGACGAGGTGCTGGTAGCGTTCGTCTTCGGGGTTGACCGCAATAAAGGTGTCCCCCAGTACGGTTTCGGGACGCGTAGTCGCGATGACGACGTAATCCTTGCCGTCAGCGGTCTTCTCGCCATCGGCCAGCGGATAGCGCAGGTACCACATGGACCCTTGCTCGTCGACGTTTTCCACTTCCAAATCGGAAATGGCGGTCAGCAGTGCCGGGTCCCAGTTGACCAGACGCTTGCCGCGATAGATCAGGTCTTCTTCATACAGGCGTACGAACACTTCCTTGACCGCACGGCTGAAGTTGTCGTCCATCGTGAAGCATTCGCGCGACCAGTCGAGGCTGGCGCCCAAGCGGCGCAGCTGACGGGTGATGTTGCCACCAGACTCGTTCTTCCATTCCCAGATCTTATCAGTGAACGCTTCGCGGCCGAGGTCGTGGCGTGTCTGGCCGGTTTCGTTGGCCAGCTTGCGCTCGACCAGCATTTGGGTGGCGATACCCGCGTGGTCGGTACCGATCTGCCACAGAGTGTTATGGCCCTGCATGCGCTTCCAGCGGATCAGGGTATCCATCAGGGTATCCTGGAAGGCGTGCCCCATGTGCAGGCTGCCCGTCACGTTGGGCGGCGGGATCATGATGGAGTAGGGGGTGCCGGAACCGCTGGGGGCGAAGCAGTTGTCTGCTTCCCACTTCTGATACCAACGGGTTTCGATACGGTCGGGGTGATACGTCTTGTCCATCTGTTCCATGTAGGGCAGCTCGTCCGGTCAGCAAAAAACGAAAGATGGGGAATTATAACGCTGTAAGGGCTGCGCGCACAGCTATGGCGCGTTTGTCACTGCGTTTGGCTTCTACGGTTCATGTATACCGTTATCTTGAGGGAGCGCTATTTGCAAGCAGTCAGGGTGGTTTTGTACCTAGGGGTGAGACTTGCGCATATCGTGGCTCTTCACGGGGTAGCCGCGCTTCTTATACGTTTGCCAGCACTCGCGCTTGGCATTGAGGATGTCCTGACGCTGGCAGATGATCTCGGCCACGCGGTCGAAGCGTGAAAACCAGTCGGGAATGTCGAGTGCAAGGTTGAGCAGTACGTCGATGCCGGGTTCCGGTGCTTCATCACCGTGGCCGATGGTGACGGGCGGCTGTGGTTCGATCGGGGCATCCAAGCGCATATGCGGTGCATAGCTGTCAGGACGAAACTGCCACAGCTGTTCGTCGATCAGGCTGGCGGTATCGGCATCGTCAACGTGGATATGCACGCGGTACTGCTTGTGCAAAATGGTGTCGACGAGGCGGCAGGCAAACGCTGTGCGGGCATCCGCAGTGGTATCGGACAGGATGTAGAAGTCGACGTTTGTCATGGGAAGGGGCTGCCGCTGCGTGAATGATGGGCGATGAGAGAAGAAGGCGCTGCTTCCCTCAGGAAAACAGCGCGCAGGATACGTGACTTACACGCCGCCGTCGATATCGAGCAGGGCGCCGGTCACAAAGGAGGCTTCATCGGAGGCCAGCCATAGGATGCCGTAGGCCACTTCTTCTGGGCGGCCGGCACGGCCTAACGGGGTGAAGTTTGCTGCTTCGGCCACTTTTTCGCCGTTACCGCCGCTGGCATGAATGTCGGTGGCGATGACGCCCGGTCGCACCGTATTGATGCGGATGCGATCAGGGCCTAGCTCTTTCGACAGGCCCTCGGTCAGACTGTCGATCGCGCCCTTGGACGCGGCATAGTCGACGAATTCGTTCTCACAGCCCAGCTTGGAGGCGATGGAACCGACGTTAACGATGGCACCGCCATGACCACCGTGGCGCGTCGCCATATGCTTCACGGCTTCGCGGATGCAGATCATGGTGCCGAAGGAGTTGATGCGCAGCATGCGTTCAAGACGTTCACCGCTCATCTCGTCGATGCGTGCGACCTGATCGACGATACCAGCGCTGTTGACCAAAACGTCGAGACGACCGAAGTGCTCGATCGTCTTTTGCACCATGCCGACCACATCGGCTTCGACGCTGACATCGGCCTGCAGTGCCAGTGCAGAATCTGGGCCGTTGATGCGCAATAGATCGGCCAATACGCGGTCAGCTTCCTGCTGGTTGCTGCGGTAGCTGAAGGCCACCAGATAGCCGCGTTCGGCAGCGATGCGAGCAGTGGCGGCACCGATGCCGCGGCTGCCGCCGGTGATCAGCATGACCTTGCGAGTAGTGTCAGTCATCTCTGGCTCCTGTTTTATAGTAGGAATTTGTGCGTGGTAAGAATGGCGGAATGGCCAGCATCGTTGCCGCGGGCAATCGCAGTGATGAAACATGCCGGTATGAGCTGCTTGACTGGTGACTTAAACGCCGCCGTCTACGTCCAGTATTGCGCCGGTAGTGAACGAGGCTTCGCTTGAGGCCAGCCACAGCAGCGCATGGGCAATTTCCTCAGGCTGTCCTGCGCGTCCCATAGGAATACGTCCTTCCGCCTGACGTGCCTTGTCGGGGCGTCCACCCTCGACATGAATCAGTGTGTCGATAACACCGGGGCGTACGGTATTGACGCGGATGCCGTCGGCTGCCAGCTCCTTGGATAATCCTTCGGTCAGACTGTCGATAGCTCCCTTAGAGGCGGCGTAGTCGACGTATTCGTTCGGGCTACCGCGGTGTGCGGCGGCGGAACCGACATTGACGATTGCGCCACCGTGCCCGCCACTGCGGGTCGACATTCGTTTGACCGCTTCTCGGCAGCACAGCATGACGCCCACCACGTTGATGGTCATCATGCGCTGAATACGTTGTGCGCTCATCTCGCGCAGCGGCATGGCGGTGTCCACAATGCCCGCATTGTTGATCAGCACATCCAGGCGTCCGTACTGCAGCATCGCTGCATCGAACAGGGCGATGATCTGCTGTTCGTCGGCCATATCGGCCCGCACGGCGATGGCATCGCCGCCGTCGCGCTGGATGTCTTCCAGCACACGTTGCGCAGAAACTTCATCCTGACGATAGCTGAACACGACGCGGTAGCCACGCTGAGCGGCCAGTCGTGCCGTAGCGGCACCGATACCGCGTCCACCGCCGGTCACGAGTAGCACGGGAGTATCACGTGGCGCTGCTGGTTCGTTGTCGAGAACGACCGCCATGTCGATTTCTCCTGAAATGAATGCTGCTTGGCCGGAGCCGAACAGCGTTCGTCGATAGAATGGAGAGCCTACCCTGACATCAGGGTAGGCCCAGGCTGCTCAGGCGTTGGCCTGTTGCAGCAGATAGCGGGTCAGTAGGCCGACCGGGCGTCCCGTTGCCCCTTGTTTGCCGTGCCAAGCCGTACCCGCGACATCCAAGTGCGCCCATGGATATTTGGCAAAGCGAGACAGGAAGCAGGCCGCTGTGATGGAGCCGCCTTTGCGGCCGCCGATATTGGCAATGTCGGCGAAGTTAGAATCTAACTGAGACTGATAGTCGTCCCACAGCGGCATCTGCCAAACGCGATCCCAGCTGGCGTCAGCTGCATTGCGCAGCGACTGGGCCAGTGCGTCATCGTTAGCGTACAGACCGGAAGCGTGGTCGCCCAGCGCGATGATGCAGGCGCCTGTCAGCGTGGCAATGTCGACGACGCTGGCGGGAGCAAAGCGTTCGGCATAGGCAAGCGCATCGCACAGTACTAGGCGGCCTTCCGCATCGGTGTTCAGTACCTCGACGGTCATGCCATTGAGCGTAGTGATGATGTCGCCCGGCTTAAGGGCCTTGCCGTCAGGCATATTTTCAGCGGTCGCGATGATACCCACCACATTGATGTGCGGTTTCAGCGCCAGCAGAGCCTTGAATGTTCCCAGTACGCTGGCAGCACCGCCCATGTCGTAGCGCATCTCGTCCATGTCGGCACCTGGTTTGAGTGAGATACCCCCCGTATCGAAGGTGATGCCTTTGCCGACCAGTACGTGCGGCGCGTCGCTTTCGGCACCCCCGCGGTATTCCATCACGATCAGGCGTGATTCCTGCTCGCTGCCTTGGCCCACTGCCAACAGTGCGCCAGCGCCCAGTTCGCGCAGTTGCTCTTCACCCAGAATGGTGGTGGTCAGCGCGCTATCGGCGGCCAGTGCCTGTGCTTGGTCGGCAAGGTAGGCGGGCGTGCAGAGGTTGCCCGGCAGGTTAGCCAGTTCGCGGGCAAAATTGATGCCTTCGCCGTACGCACTGCCCACGGACAGCCCCTGTTCGGCAGCGGCCTTGGCCTCCGCGCTAGCGATCAAGACGACGGACTCGAGTGCAACCTTGGGTTGATCGCCCGTTTTGCAGGCGGTGAAACGGTAAGCCGCGCGCAGCGCATGTTCCGCGACGGCACGGGCAACGCTTTCGGTGTCCAATTTTTCATTGGTCAGCCCTTCACTGGCGACCCCAACACGTTTTGCTGATAGTTCGGACACGGCAGCAAAAGCGGCACTCAGCAGCTTCTGCAGAGCGTCCATCGAAAACGTGTCCGGTTTGCCTGCGCCTACCAGCAGTACGTGCGTCAGTGATAGGCCGGACAGATCGCTGCGCAGCAGGGTTTTGCCCGCCTTGGCCTTGAAATCGCCCCGCGCGATAGGTGCCAGCAGACGGCCATCAGTAGCACTGTCGAGTTCCTGTACGAGAGAAGACGGTGTATCGGTATCAAAAACGGGCAGGATCAAGCAGTCCAGCGCTGACTGATCAAGAGCGGTAACCGTGGTGAAAAGCATAGAAAGCTCCGATGAATCGTAGGGGTGACGAGAGTGGCCTGAGACAGTGACTCTAGGGTAGTGCGCCAATGACGCAGACTCGGCGCAATGACGGTGCTCTCAGCGGCCGTTAGGGTCTTAGATGGGGACGATTGTCATTGAATAAACCTTAGCATTTATCCAACGCGTGCGGCACCCCGAGATAAACGGCGAATGAGCGCGTGACGTATGGCTGTATCGAATGCGCTTGATCGCCACATCATGGCGCGACGTGAAGGGTACGTGGCACGGGTGGGTAAGCGGAGTGCGCGCATTGGCACGAATAGACCCATTGTTATAGGGCGTAAACGTGCTGTCAGCTATGGCGACGTGGTGTAGGTATACCGTCATGCAAGGACGCGTAAACGGCACGCTAATTGTTAACAATGAAGGCAGAAAGGGGGAATGACATGAGCATTGCTATTATCGAAGGCAAGGCGATCGAAAAAGAGAAGGACGTGTATGTGCAAGTGGCCAGCCAGATAGATTTTGGCGTGGGTTATGGCTACAACTACCATGCTTTTCTTGATCGCTTAGGGTATGACCTAGAACGCCCCATTCATATCGTCTGGAAGGATCATGCTGTTTCAAAAGACGTACTGGGGCGCGATTTCGACCGGCTGGTTGATTTAATGGAACAGATCAAGAGGGATGATGAACGTTTCTGCCCAGAGGGCGAGCGTTTTACATTCTCGCTGGAGTAAAGCGGGAGTAAGTAATAAGAAAGAGCACCTTGGATACGGTGAAGAGGTGATGAATAAAAAGGCGAAGGTCATATGATGGCCCTACGCATACGGCACATAAGTTGACATCAACATGTGCGGGCCCGCACCGGCGAGGCACAGTGTGCAATATTGCCTTATCCTTTCTAAACCAAATGCTAATGCCGCAGTCACATAGGGTATCTTCTGTGGCGGCAGCGAAAGAAATGAGAGGCCGCCTATATACGCTGAGTGACGGCTTTCAATGGTATATCGCTATTCCTCGTTAGGGGCTTTCCGGCGTGCATCTGTTACGATGGCGGGTTGCCGTGCTTGATGCTGCCAGCATCGCAACGTGTGCAGCATTCCAGTACCATGCTTCGCGCACCGCGATGACATTGTGATTCAGCGAGTGTTGAAGTGCCGTCAACTTCAATGAATTTAGCCGTTTGTTGCTGAAAGGCACGTACTGCGTCTAGGGTGAAAGACGTCAATGTCGGTGTCGATACGCGTATTTCCTGTTCGATAAGGAATGCGAACGGCCGGTTTTATGAACATGTTCCGCACTGATGAAAACGGGTCTTGCTCAGGAGCCCGGTCAGACAGTGGGGATTAGGGAGAAACGAGCGCGTGGTTGTCTTTCGTTATCTTATCCGCGAGATCGTACTGACGATGCTGGCCGTAGCGGTGGTATTGCTATTGGTCATCATGGGCAGTCGCATCATTCGTTATATGTCAGCCGCCGCGTCGGGCGAGCTGCCGCTGGGGTTGGTCGGTCGTCTTGTGATGTATCAGATGCCGGGTTTTCTAGAGCTGATACTGCCGCTGGCGTTTTTCTTGGGCATTCTGCTGGCCTACGGTCAGCTGTATATGAACAGTGAGATGACCGTGCTGCGGGCCTGCGGCGTTAGCCCGATGAAGGTGCTGCGTGTATCGCTGTGGCCCGGTGCCGTTGTGGCTGTCATCGTCGCGCTGTGCAGCCTGTGGCTAGGGCCGCTCGGCAAGCAGCAGATTTCCGAAGCCCTGTTCGAACAGCAGCAGCACGCTGATTTCAGCATACTGTCTGCTGGACGCTTCCAGAACGTGGGAGGGCGCACGGTATATGCCGCCAGCATGAGCCACGGTAACAGCCAGCTCAACGATATTTTCGTGTCCGAGCCGCAGCGTACCAAGGGTGCACCGGCCGAGGTGGTCATCAAGGCTGATCACGCCTATCAGGTGCGCGACGAGAAGACGGGTGCGCGCTACCTAGTATTGGACAGTGGCGAGCGCTACAGCGTTGAAGCAGGGCGTATGGATGCCGAACGCCTGACCTTCGCCAGTTACTCGACGAAGATTGAGGACAACCTGCAGGCGCTGGAAGTGAGCGAAATGGATGCGATGCCTTCCGCTCAGCTGTGGGGCAGTCATGACCGCAAGATGCGAGCCGAGCTGCAGTGGCGCTGGTCGCTGGCGATCATGGTGCCAATTCTGACCCTACTGGCGATGTCGCTGTCGAAAGTGGATCCACGTCATGGCCGTTTCGGTCGCATCCTGCCCGCGATCATCCTGCACATTGCCTACCTTAGCTTGCTGCTGACGGCGAAGAGCTTGATCGGCAACAGCCGTTGGCCCGCCGATGTTGGCATGTGGCCTATTCACTTGGGATTTTTGATCTTAGGTATCTGGCTGGTGAAACGTACGTTCGGTCATAAGGGAGCCCGCTGATGTTCGACCGTTTTGACCGCTATATCGCCCGCAATGTGCTGTGGGCGATGTTGATCGTACAGGTCACGCTGTTGTCGCTGGATTTCCTGCTCAGTTTCATCAACGAACTGGGGGATGCCAGCAAGGATTATGGCCCTTTGCAGATGCTGGCTTATCAGGCGATGCGTCTGCCGTGGCGCTTCTATGGCTACATTCCCGTTGGCGTTTTGCTGGGGGGGCTGTTGGGATTAGGTGGCATGGCGTCCAGCAATGAGCTGACGGCGATCCGTGCCGCAGGCCGGTCGCTGACGCGCATCGTATGGGGTGCGATGAAACCGCTGCTGCTGGTGATCGGCATCACGATGGCGATTGGTGAATGGGTTGTGCCTCTCTCGGAGCAGAGCGCTACCGCCTATCGCCTTGAGCGACTCAAAGGCATTGGGGCTATGTCGCAGAGCGGCGGTTGGCAGACCGAAGGCGGCGATATCTACCGCTTCGGTACGATTCGCTCCGACAATACGGTACTTGACGTTACGCGCTTCATCTTTGATGGCCACACGCTAACTTCCGTGACGCATGCAGACTCGGCCAGCTGGGATGCCGCACAGCAGCAGTGGACATTGCATGCCGTCAAGGAAACGCACTTGAGTGAGCAGCAGGTGCAAACGAACAGCGCGGACAGTGCTCGCTGGGATACGGCTTTCTCGCCGGAGTTTCTTACGCTGGTGCTGATGGACCCCGAAACTCAGTCGATCGGTGACCTGTGGCGCTATGGCCGCTACATGGACGATCAGGGTACCGACAGCCATTCGGCGTGGTTGAACTTCTGGCAGAAGGCGCTGCAACCACTGGCGTTGGCCGGTTTGCTGCTGGTGGCGGCATCGTTCGTCTTCGGGCCGTTACGCACGGTCGCGGCCGGTACGCGTATCTTTTACGGCATCGTGGCGGGGCTGATCTTCAAATATACCCAGGACCTACTGGCACCGTCGTCCGTACTGTTTCACTTCTCGCCGCTATGGGCCGTACTCGCACCGATTATTGCCTGCTGGCTGCTCGGTATCGTGCTGCTGCGTAAGCGCGGCTAGTGGGTGAAGGGCGTCTTGCCTTCATGTGAACGTTCGTTAAGGAAGGCGCTTTGACTTCAGCGCTTTGAACGATGGCGCGCAGTGTCGTGGTGCTTGATGCTCACTATATGAACAGTGTCTGCCGCTGTGCTTAATAGGTAGTGAATCGAAGAAGGCCCGCTTCAATCACTGAAGCGGGCCTTCTTTTTCTTCTGCACTTACCGATTTTGCACTTACCGGCCCTTGCTGACCGTTATCGGTGATACAGCTGCCGATGGTCGTCATGGCCGCGTATGACGCTCGGCGTCATTCTGGCGCAGTCGAGCGCTGTGCACGTCGTTCGAGGCATTCCATGACATGAGCCGCAGCAACGAAGCCGAACGTGCCGGTCAGGAAGGTGGCAGCGCCGTAACCTGCCGCGCAGTCCATTCGCGTGGCATTACCTGCGCCAGGCTTCTGCATGCAGACCGCACCGGTCATATCGGGATAGCGGCGTTGTTCGGTTGAGCAGACGCAACTGATGCTGAAGCGACGCTTGAGGTTGCGGCTATAGCCATGTTCGCGGCGCAGGCGGGCGCGCACCTTGGCTAGTAGCGGGTCATGCTCGGTGCGGGTCAGGTCGCGAATCTCCACGCGGGTCGGGTCGATGAGGCCTCCTGCGCCCCCCGTGACGGTCAGGCCGATCTTGCGCCGCTTGCACCATGCAATCAGCTCCGTCTTGGCGATGACACTGTCAATGGCATCGACAACGTGGTCGGCATCGGCAGGAATGCGTTCATCGATATTGGTGGGTGTGACGAATCCTTCTACGGTGTTGATCCGCATCCCTGGGTTGATGAGGCGAGCTCGTTCGGCAAGGATCTGTACCTTGGGGCGTCCGATCGTGCCATCTAGTGCATGAAGCTGGCGGTTGATGTTGGAGACGCAGGCATCATCGAGGTCGATCAGCGTTAGCGTGCCGACTCCGCTGCGGGCAAGCGCCTCTACGGTCCAGCTGCCGACCCCGCCAACGCCCACAACTACAACGTGGGCACGGGTGAACGCATCAAAGCTCTGGCGGCCGTAGAGGCGCTGGATGCCACCGAAGCGGAAGTCGGCATCGTCACTGGTATACGCTGGCCGTTCATCGGTGGCCGAGGTCATGGCATCGCGGTCTGACATGAGCATTGTCCTGAGTACTAAGAATGGGGCGAGGCGGGCCTAAGCAGGGAGCCTCAAGGCGATGACGCTATAGTGACCTGAGTCACGGGCTGATAGGTCTGCCAGCCCAGATGATCAAGCAGAGCGCCGAAGTCGCTGGAAAGCGGTGCCGATACCGTTAGCATCCTGCCGGTCACCGGGTGAGGCAAAGACAGGTATGTGGAGGCCAATAGCAGACGAGTATCGCCTTCCCACTCGGCAAAGAACGTGTTTTTGAAATAGCGGTTGTGAACGCCTTTGCCGTGCTTGGCATCACCGATGATGGGGTGGCCGATGCCACTGAGGTGGCGGCGGATCTGATGGCGACGCCCCGTCAGCGGGCTAGCCTCCACCAGTGCATAGCGCGACGTCGGATAGCGGTCGATGGCAACGTCCAGAGAGGCAGTCGCTAAGCGCGTGACATCCGTCTGTGCGGGCATGGCGGGGCATTCTGCTTTTGGACGCTTGCCATCTTCTTCTCGCAGCGGGCGGTCGATGCGCAAGGTCTCTGGGGCATGGCCGCGCACGATGGCCAGATAGCGCTTTTCCACGCGATGTTCGGCAAACGCCTCGCACAGTGTTGACGCGTGCGCAGACGATAGGGCGAAGACCATCACGCCTTCCGTAGGACGATCAAGGCGATGCACCGGGTAGACCCACTGCCCCAGCTGGTCGCGCAGTTCCGTCATCAGAATGCGTGTCGCATGCGCGGCCAGCGGGCTGCGATGCACCAGCGCCCCAGCGGGCTTGTAAACGATGACCAGCGCATCGTCCTGATAAAGAATGGGCACAGAGGAAGAATCGGAAGACATGGATGGCATCTCGCCCACGTGAAAAGTCGGCATTATACCGATAACGCTGCGCGCATGAAGAGACCCCACCTTTTATAATGCGACTTCATGTTTGAGGGCTTCATCCTGCATAATGGCGAACCAATATCCGATTGCGCCATTCAGGGAAACATCGACGTGAGTCGCAAGCATCGCTCCGACGCTACAACCTTCATTGATGAAAACGGTATCGAACGCAGACTCTTTCGTGCGCGCGGCAGCTTTGCCGACCGCTGTGATGCCTGCATGCTGCCACGTCTGAACTGCCTGTGTCCTTATCAGGTGACGGCAACGGCGCGTGCCGAAGTTTGGCTGATCATGCACCCGCATGAAGCTTACAAGCCCACCAACACCGGGCGTCTGATCAAGGATGTGTTGCCGAGTACGCGCATCTTCCAATGGTCACGCACCGAGCCTGATGACGAGTTGCTCGCACTGTTGGCGTCGAATCGCTATCGGCCTTTTCTGATCTTTCCCGACGATCAACCCGACTATGCTGACCGTATTGTGCGGCAGCCGGCAGTGGAAGGGGAGCAGATACCCGTCTTCATCATCCTAGATGGCACTTGGCGACAGGCGCGTCGTATGTTCCGCCAGAGCGTTTATCTGGCTTCGCTGCCGATATTACCCCTGCACACCGATCGACTGACGCGCTACAAGCTGCGCACGCCGGCATCAGAAAGCCACCTCTGCACAGCTGAAGTGGCAGCAGAACTGCTGAAGATGGCCGGTGACGTGGACGCCAGCCAGCTGCTGGATGATTATTTCGATACTTTCAACGACTGCTATGCTGCCAGTCGCGTGCATCATCGCCTTCAAGCACCGACGGAGGCTATGCAGCGCTTGCTGGCATGGCAGCGCACAGGCAACGACAGTGTCCCCTTATTCGAAGTCGACTGATTCCTATCAGCCCTTCACCATGGAAGTTACCCGCATGCGGGTGGTTAGGTACTCAACAGTACTTCAGTCATTGTTAGGAGAAGAGATATGGCCGTTGGAGTCATTGCCACATTCGTGGCCAAACCGGAATCCGTAGCACAGGTTGAAGAAGCACTGCGCAAGGTCGTTGCACCGTCCCGTATCGATGATGGCTGCGAAGACTACGCACTGCATCACGATCAGGAAAACGAGCGTTGCTACTACATGCTGGAACGCTGGAACGATGCCGACGCACTGGAACGCCACCAGGAGCAGGAACACTTCAAGGCACTGATCGAAGCGCTGGAAGGCAAGCTCGAATCGTTGGATGTAAAAGTGCTGGATAACCTGCTGTAAGCACGTTTACACATCACGATGAGCTATAAAAAAGGCCGAGGACCTAACCGTCTTCGGCTTTTTTATATAGGGAAAATCATAAAAAATCGGTTCGATAATATAGGTTATGAATTGCATATAAATTAATAATAGGGGGGGTGATAAGCGTTTTTAATAGTCAATATGATGGTTATATTGCTGTCGTTAACCTTAAATAAAACATTCTATTATCATGATGTTGCACGTGTGTGGCACCACTTTACAGCATATTTCGTAACCTCAATACCCATGTCATTGAAGGGACTTCAAATCACAAAATTGCGGTAGAAAACTTTTATTGTAAAAAGGATAAATGTTGTAGAAGGGGAACAGCAATCACTCAGGTTATAAAACAGGCTCTTAACCTTTAAATGAAGGGTGGATGTTAGTGTGTTGTCGACATAGGTGTATCAACGTGGGATGCACTGACCATATGATCAAGCCGGTGGCGGCGCATGGGAAAGGACGATGAGAAGAGCGCTTTTTATTCCAGCACCAGAGTGAAGGAGGCCTTTGCCTTTGCGGTATCGGTGCCGATGCCGCAAAGGCCTGTCAGGTCATCAGCTTAGCCATCCCCGCTGACGTTCACGGAACAGGTGTTCTACAGCCGACATCCGCCGCTTGTCGATCATCAGTAGGATCACATGATCATCGTGTTCGATATGCAGCTCGCCTGTGGAGATCAGTACTTCCCCATTGCGCACGATGGCACCGACCGTGACGTCTGGTGGCCAGTCGATGTCATCAATACTACGCCCCACTACCAACGAGGTATGCGCATCGCCGTGAGCGACGATCTCTACCGCTTCCGCGGCGCCGCGGCGCAACGAGTGTACGTTGACCGTATCGCCCTGACGCACGTGCGCCAACAGGCCATTGATAGTGGACTGGGCCGGTGAAATGGCGATATCGATGACGCCGCCCTGCACCAGATCAACGTAGGCGCCGTTATTGATCAGTGCCAGCACCTTGCGTGCCCCCAGCTGCTTGGCCAGCATGCACGACATGATATTCACTTCATCATCGTTGGTCAGCGCGCAATAGATATCGCACTCGTCGATATTCTCGTCGGTCAGCAACTGCTTGTCGGTGGCACTGCCGTGCAGGATGACCGTGCTGTCAAGCCGTTCAGCGAGGAAGTGGCAGCGTTCGTCCAGCTGCTCAATGATTTTGACCCGGTGGGTTGCTTCCAGCGTTAGTGCCAACCGCTCGCCAATGCGGCCACCGCCCGCAATAATGACGTGGCGCACGTTGCGGTCAGCGTGGCGCATGCGGCCCATCACGCTGCGAATATCTTGGTGAGCCGCGATAAAGAACAGCTCATCGTTGTCTTGGATCAGTGTATCGCCGGTAGGAATGAAAGGGTGATCATTGCGGTAGATTGCGGTCACGCGGCTGTCCAGTCCGCCGGTGAGTTCGTGTAGCTGGCGCAGCGGCTTGCCGATCATTGGGCCGCCACGATAGGCCTTGACCGCCACCAGCTGCGCTAGCCCGTCCGCAAAGTCGATGACCTGCAGTGCGCCCGGGTATTCGATCAGGCGTCGGATATGGGTGGTCACGAGCTGCTCGGGGCTGATTAGCACGTCGATCGGAATGTTTTCATCGCGGAACAGTTCGCGATACGTCAGGTAGGCGCCCGAACGCACACGAGCGATACGGGTCGGTGTGCGGAACAGGCTATAGGCGACCTGGCACGCCACCATGTTGATTTCGTCGTTGTTGGTCACGGCGATCAGCATGTCCGCAGATTCGCAGCCCGCCTGGCTGAGCGTGGACGGGTGAGCGCCGTGTCCCTGCAGGGTCTGGATGTCGAGTCGGGCATGCAGCGTGCGCAGGCGCTGCTGATCGGTATCTACGACGGTAATGTTGTTGGCTTCGCCTGCCAGGTGCTCGGCCAGCGAACCGCCGACCTGACCTGCGCCAAGAATGAGAATCTTCATCGAACCCGTCTTTTGTCGTTATGAAATGGAAGGCGTGCCGACGTTACCTCTCGTCGATGACCCCGATCGCAAGAGCATATTCCTTGCGGTTGATCTGTATGGACTGTGCAGATTGAACGCGTCGCTACTGGCAGACGGCCTGTCCTAGTATTTTGATCTGGCGCTTCGCCAACGCTGCCAGTGTCGCCTTATTGGTATCATAGGAGACGGGGCGGGTCAGAGGCCATAGCAGGTGAACGTTGAATCCTTCATCTGCTGCGTCCTGCGCACTCCACAGGACACAGACGTCGCGCGCCAGACCGCACAAATAGAGATCGGTGACACCTGCGTCGTGCAGCCAACCGGCTAGCCCCGTGGCCCTGCGCTCACCGCGCTGATTGACGTTGTGACGGAAGGCACTATAGGAATCGACGTAGGTATCGAATCCCTTACGCAGGATCAAATCTGCATAGCGCCAGTCGATAGCCTCATGCAGTGCCGCTCCCGGCGTGTTCATCACACAGTGATCGGGCCACAGTACTTGCTCATGCCCGTGCAGTTGTATCAGATCGAATGGATGGTGATCCGGGTGCTGGCTAATGAACGATACGTGATCGCGGGGATGCCAGTCCTGCGTTGCCACGACATGGTCGAACAGATCAGCGTCCATCAGTTGCGCCAGCGGAGGCAGGATATCTTCGCCATCGGCGCAGGCGAGCGGCCCACCGGCCATGAAGTCCGACTGAACATCAATGACGAGCAGCGCACTGCGGTGACGTTCGATCTGGGAAGGCAGCTGATCCATGAACTTCTGTAACGCTGAGGGACGCATCACGTTCGATATCTCCGCGGTAATGGACGTTGTCTAAGCCGAAAGTTCGTTCGACCAAAATATAGCGGTTTTGCGAGGTGAAAGGCATGCGGCAATGCGAAAGGCTATTACACTGTGTCAATAATAATGTGTGATCGCCCCATATTCCGTTGCATGCGTCACGTTATATGAAATTTCGCGTTAAAAGCCGGTCAATGTTGACAACGGGCAAAGAATGTATCAAACAAAGCATGTTAAACTAATATGAGTAGTGTGCGATATAGGGCTTTCTGCCGATTAAGAGGGTCTGCATTGGGTATATTTCGATGCAATCGCCATAAGGGATGAAAAGGCACGATGTGTTGAAGAGTGAAAACGACCGCTCTTGTGTTCAACGCTTTCTGCCATAAATATGGAATGTATGACGTTAGCGGGCGAGCCATGCGCAATGGTCTAAGCCCTAGCGAACAGGGACAGGTGGGGATATCACATGGCTTATTATCGTAAACCGGCGCTGGGGATGGACGACATCCACCATTTATTAGGTGTGACGCTGCGCGATGGGCGTGAGCAACGCTGTGGGCGCATCGTTGGGTTGGACTACAACCATGACCAACCGATCATCGACGTACTGTGGGAAGGGCAGAAGAAGGTCGAGCGCGTGTCCATTAGCCTTGAACAACTGGCTGGACTGATGAAGGCGTTTGTCGATGCGCGGCGCGTATCAAATGTGCGCGCAGTAGGGCCGGAAAATGCGCCCACTCACTCGCCGACGGCTTCTGCATCCGGCAGTGCTTCTGTATCGGACGGAGCTTCCACCGACGCTTTGCCAGAACGCCGACGCGCCTGATTGTCATTCTTGAGGCATTCACTGCAAAGAAAGATGCCTCAATGATAAAGACCACCATCAGGCGCGCAGACATATCCACACGTTGCCGGATCAGTTGGGCAGCGACAGTACTTCGCGTGCCAACCGGATCATTTCCGGCGTCCCCGTATTCTTCTCTCTAATATCCGACAGCTTCACGACCGGCAGCCAATCATCGCTGAGGTCAGGGCGGGTATCCATCATTTTGACGACCATGTTCATCGACTTCAGGCCGACATCGTTGGTGAAGTTGGTGCCGATCCCGAACGACATCCCAATCTTATCGCGGCAGAACTCGACGATACGGTCGACTTTGTCGGGGTCGAGTGCGTCCGAGAACACAATGGTTTTCGTACGCGGGTCGATGCCCATCTTCTTGTAGTGCTCGATGGCTTTCTGTGCGAACACAATGGGATCGCCGCTGTCGTGGCGCAGGCCGTCAAACAGCTTGGCCAACATTTTGTCGAAATTGTCGAAGAAGATGTCAGTCGTGAACGTGTCCGTCAGCGCGATGCCCAGATCGCCGCGATAGACCTGAACCCAGTTGTTCATCGCCATGCTGTTGGCCATCTTGAAGCCGTATTTGGCCCCATGGAACATGAACCACTCGTGCGCATGCGTCCCCAGCGGCTTGATGCCGTGGCGATAGGCCAAGTAGACGTTGCTGGTGCCAGTAAAGGTTTCCTGACCGTATTCCGTCAGCGTGCTGACGACTTTGTCATGGAAGTCATAAGAATAGCGGCGACGAGTACCGAAGTCGGCCACTTTGATGCCCATCTGGCGATAGTGCTCGATCTTCTGATGGGTGCGGGCCAGCGATACTTCATCGCTGTCGCGGTCTTGGCCTTCCATCTGGAACCAGAGTTCGCTGATCAGGGCCATGATCGGCACTTCCCAGAGAATGGTGCGGTACCACAGGCCTTCGATGACGACTTCGAGGTCTTCGCCTTTCTGCTCTATCTTGACTTCGGACGGGTCGTAGCGGAAGCCTTGCAGGAAATCGTGATAGGACGGATCGAGATAAGGGCAGGTCTGTTCGAGGAAGCGGCGTTCGTCGGCAGTGAGTGCCAGACGCGACATGCCTTCTACCGCGTGGCGTAGACGGTCGGCGAAGCCAGCGGGAAAGCGGTGCTGACCACGGTTGATGAACTGGTAGCGAGTCCATGCGTTGGGAAACAGTTTCACGACCGCGTTCTGCATCGTGAACTTGTAGAAATCGTTGTCCAGGATTGAAACGAGCATTGGTAAGCCAGTTACCTCATCAGTGGTTGAAAGGGCACCGTGCCATAGGTCACCGAGATCTTTTACCATATATTAATGTAGTGAACATGCCGCATCGTGTTGATGTTTGTAGCGATCATGTACGTCCTAGCGGGACGGGTGCATATACGCTTACCCGATCAACGGTAGGGAAAAGCATAACGCAGCAGCGCAGCCGACGCTATCGAGAGCACGGCCGTGGCAGCGGCGCTATGGGCGCCTGCTCCGATGTTTTATCGGCTGCTGGGCCGCTTATGGGTCGTCTTTCGCAGATGCGATAGGCATACTGAAAGACGCGATGCCTTGAGGCTTTGGGGCAAGGCACGCTCTCCTCAACGATAGAAAATTAGGAACAACAATGAGCAGGACACCTTCACGCCAAGACTTTGATACCTACATGATCCCCACATATGCGCCCCAGGACGCCATCATTGTGCGAGGAAAAGGTAGTCGAGTATGGGATCAGGACGATAACGAATACGTTGATTTTGCAGGCGGTATCGCGGTCAATGCGTTGGGACATGCTCATCCTGAACTGCTTGAGGCGCTGAAGACTCAGGCAGATAAGGTCTGGCATGTTTCCAATGTCTTTACCAACGAACCTGCGCTGAAACTGGCGCGCGCACTGGTCGATCTGACCTTTGCCGACAAGGTGTTCCTGTGCCAGTCCGGTACAGAGGCAAACGAAGCGGCCTTTAAGCTGGCGCGCCGCTATGCTCACGACCGCTTCGGCGAAGACAAGTACGGTATCGTCTCGTTCCGTCAGTCCTTCCACGGCCGCTCTTTCTTCACCGTCAGTGTCGGCGGGCAGGAGAAGTACTCCAACGGTTTCGGTCCAAAACCGGCCGGCATAGAACACGGCGTGTTCAATGATCTGGAAAGCGCCCGTGCTCTGATCAACGACAAGACCTGTGCGGTGGTCGTTGAGCCGGTGCAGGGGGAAGGTGGTGTGCGCCCGGCAACGCAGGCGTTTCTGGAAGGTCTGCGTCAGCTGTGCGACGAACACGATGCGCTGCTGATTTTCGATGAGGTGCAGTGTGGTATGGGGCGCACGGGTGATCTGTACGCCTACATGCAGTACGACGTTGTGCCGGACATTCTGACCTCTGCCAAGGCGATTGGCGGCGGTTTTCCGCTGGCTGCGATGTTGACCACGTCTGACGTGGCCGAAGCGTTCCAGCCGGGCGTGCACGGTTCCACCTACGGGGGTAACCCGCTGGCAGCAGCAGTAGGCTATGCGGCGGTGTCCTGCATTGCTACGCCGGAAGTGCTGGAAGGTGTGGCTGAGCGTTCTCGCCTGTTCCGTGAACACTTGGAGCGCCTAAACCAGCAGTACGACATCTTCAGTGATGTGCGTGGCGCAGGGCTGCTACTGGGCGCTGAGCTGAAAGGAGCGCTGAAAGGGCGTGCTCGTGATGTCATGAAGGCAGCTATGGATCAGCAGCTGATGATGCTGGTGGCGGGTACGGACGTGTTGCGCTTTGCCCCGTCGCTGATCATCGAACCGAAAGATATCGAAGACGGCATGATGCGTCTGGAAAAAGCGATCAAGACGCTACTGTAAGGCAGCCCGTTGGCGTGCTACAGGCTATATGTGTAGCGCAGAAAGGCGTGCCCATTGGGGTGCGCTTTTTTTTGTGGTGTTGTGTGCTGGCATGTCAGGTGACCTACAGTCGATAGCAGTGTGATGATGCGTGATGAATGGACGTGAGAGGCCCAGCGTGTGAGGCTCGATAAGGAATGTCGGCATGCTTGCGATCAGAAGGCGACAGTGCTGTAGGCGTGAAGAGATACTGCAGTGTCTGATGGTAATGCGAGGAGAGTATCTGGTACGTATAGATGGGGGGGTGGCAAACCTTACTGCGTAGGTAAGACTCAACCTGTACTAGTGGGCATGGTTCTTTAGTCTAATTCCATGTTACTGTTAAGTTTGGGAACAATGTGCGGTATCTGACTCCCTGTGCGGTGTTAACGAGATGGAAGTGACAGAGTGTCGCGGGGCTGGGTGGGAGTACCTCTCGGTGTCCATCTGGAAACTTTTCGCTTGTAGCCTTATCGTAGTCTAGCTCAAGCATACGGGGACTGGGGTCGGTATCCACAACCCCGTCATAATACTGCGTACACTTGGCGTAAGCATGCGCCGCATGCTTGCTGCATCATGCCCACAGGGCCGGTTGCATGATGCTGCCAACGATACCTTGGGTTTCCTGACCTACGGTATGGGGTCTACCGTAAGACGTGCTGTCCACACGAGTCAGCGGTAGAGCGTATGCAGTTGCCTCATCGCCTCTCCAAGGGCGCTTTAAATCCTCTTGCAGTCGATGATCCAGTGATCGTCGAGTGCCAAGAGGGCTTCTTTTCTTCCTGCATTTTCATCCCGTCGTCGATTCTCGCTCACATCTGTTCGCAACGTCTGTGATGTGGTGCCGAGCTCTCCCGTATGATTTCGCGTAATGTACGCCTCGCCATACGCTTCGTCCATATGCCTTTTGCTTAAGGTAACGTGAACGTGGCATTAAAAGTCGCTTACATGATCATTGAGACCATTTGTGGTAGCAATGCGCCATGAGACCTTATGATGGGTATCCATTGGTCGCCTTTTCTAAGACGATAGGGCGCGTCATGCTAAGTGACGAGAGGAAGGATTCTGCAGCCTAACGGCCTGTGGCCGATAACGAGCAGCAGGAATGGACGGTACGGTACTGTGTCCAGCGCCCTGTTTTCAAGGGCATCGGCATGGAGTGCTGCCTTCTCGCGGAAGATGATGAGCCTGACTATCGACTAATGGTTAATGATTTCAGCCAATATTCATGGCCTCACCATCTCGCCAGTGGACACAGTCCGCGTTAAGATCATTAAACCGACTCCACGGGACGCCCTGTGCCCGTAGTGCACCTTGAGCAATGAGGCTGACATGTTTCTTATTTGTGGCGAAGCGCTGTTCGATTTCTTTGCTGACCGCGCACGAGCAAGCGAAGATACTCCCCATGTACACTTCGAAGCCGTAGCTGGCGGTTCTCCTTACAACGTTGCAGTGGGTCTGGCGCGCCTCGAACGCCGCGCCGCGCTGTTCACCGGTCTGTCTAACGACTTCTTGGGTGAACGCCTGCACAACATCATGCGTCGTGAAGGTGTGGACACACGCTTCCTGATTCGCATGGACAACCCGACGACGCTGTCGATGGTTGCAGTGTCTTCCTGCGGTATGCCTCAGTACTCGTTCTATCACAAGCAAGGCCCGGACAGCGCCCTGCGTGTAGAACACCTGGAGCCGCTGCCTACGGACGTTCACGCGATTCACGTAGGGTCTTACTCCTTGGTTGTATCGCCGACTTCTGAAACGCTGCTTGAGCTGCTGGAACGCGAAGGCAAAGACCGTCTGGTCACCCTCGACCCGAACGTCCGCCTGACCATCGAGCCGGATCTGCAGCGTTGGCAGAAACAGGTCGATGCGTTTGCCCGCTATGCTGACGTTATCAAGGTCAGTGACGAGGATCTGTCTCTGCTGTACGGCGATGCAGATGGTGGTGTCATGGCCGAACGCTGGCTGAAAGGCCGCACTAACTTGGTCATGGTGACGCGCGGTTCCAAAGGTGTGACGATCTTCACTTCAAGCACTCGCTTTGACGTTCCGACTATTCCGGTCGAAGTCGTTGATGCCGTGGGTGCCGGTGACACCTTCCAAGCTGCCGTACTGTGCTGGCTTTCTGAGCACAAGTTCGCGTCTTCCAAAGGCATTGCTTCCATGACACGCGAAGACCTGATCGACATGGTCACGTTTGCCAACAAAGCTGCCGGTATTACCTGTCTGCGTCGTGGCCCGGACTTGCCGCGTCGTCATGAAATTCCGGCATCTGAAGAAAAATCCACGTCTGCTGCTGCCGTCTGAGCGGATAGCACGGTAGACCGTATCGCTTGATTGCACAGGGAGGTGCTTCATGCGTTCACTTCATCATGCACTGGTTTTGGGGTCGGCTCTACTAGTAATCGGTACGGGTACCGCTGCGATGGCAGAGTCCATGCCGATGCATGATCATGCTCGAACGTCTACAGTCGTTCAGGCACAGCGCGCACCGTCTACAAAGGCGCTTAAGGACGCGGGAATGTCCATGCATAAGGCGATGGATATCACGTACACCGGTAATGCTGATGTGGATTTTGCGCGTGCCATGGTTGCTCACCACCAAGGAGCGATCGACATGGCCAAGGTGGAGTTGCAGTATGGCACTGCACCTGAAATGAGGGCGCTGGCTAAGGATATTGTTGATTCTCAGCAGCATCAGGTTGAACAGATGCAGCGATGGATAAAGGATCAGGAACAGCAGCACAAGCAACCCTGACCGCTATATCGCCAGACTGCCTATGGAAAAAGGGCCCCTGAAGGGGCCCTTTTTTGTTGTGCGAAATGTCAGTTACCGTGCTGTCGGGCTATTTTGCATCCTGCACGTCATCACCGTGAACGAGAATGTCCATGCCGATGTACTTGTCCATGATGGGGCGGATGCTGCCGTCTCTGTACACTTCATCAATGGCAGCATTGAAGCGTTCGGCAAGCGCCTTGTCGCGCGGACGGAACGCCATAGCAATACCGGGGCCGAAGACATCAAGCGGTTTGCTGATCGGTGCTGCTGCCTGACGGTAGAGTGAATCGGCATCCTGAAGGCGGAAGGTGTCGCGGCTGGTGAGCATATCGACCAGCGCTGCATCCAAGCGGCCGCTGCGCATATCATTGCTGATGTCTTGCTCGGCAACGTAGCGACGGATAGTGGCGGTGCTGCCGTAGAAGCGCGTCACATAGTCATCGCGGGTCGTGCCGCGCTGCACGCCAATGACCTTGCCCTTCATTTGGGCCATGTTCGTGGGGTCAAGCGTACTGTTGCGTGCCACGACCCAGATATGCGCCGTGTTGTAGTACGGGTGAGAGAACAGCACTTGCTGGGCACGCTCGGGTGTGACGCTCATCGAAGACAGGATGGCGTCGTACTTACGCATCATCAGGCCGGGAATGAGAGCGTCCCAGCTCTGGTCGGACCAAGTGCAGTGCAGGCCTGCGCGTTCGCACAGCAGGTTGCCCAGCTGTATTTCAAAGCCATCCAGTGAACCATCCGGCAGGCGGTAGGAAAAAGGGGGATAAAGTTCTATCGCCAGCGTGACGTCGTTGCTGTTGCGGGCCTGTGCCGCCTGATTCGAAGCGACTGCAATGCTGAACGCAGCCATGAGAACAGTGAGGAATCGTCGCGTCATGTTGAAATCTTTGCGTACCGGAACGGCGTAATAACAAGGGCAGTGGAAAGGCGCGAGCTGCCCGCAGGTCTGAACACGTGCTGCCTACTTACTGCGGTGTTTCAGGGAAATACTTGTCGACCAGCTTTTGGTACGTACCGTTTTCCTTGAGCTCGGCCAGCGCTCGGTTGAACCGCTCGGCCAGCGCCTGATCGCGCTTCCTGAAGGCGATACCGAACCCATCGTTGAAATAGCGTTCATCCTGAATTTTGGCGCCTACCAGCCTGAAACGGCCCGGGCTGGCCTCAAGCAGTGCGCTTTGTCCAGTGGGATAGTCGAACAGGGTGATGTCGAGTCGGCTGGCCATCAGATCGTTGACGGCATCGTCAGCGCTGGCATAGCGGCGGATATCGTTGTGCTGGCCATATAAGTCGGTGGCATAGCGATCCTGAGAGGAACCGCGTTGCACACCGATGCGCTGATGGCGCAGGGTGTCCGTCGTCACGTTGCTCAGCGGTGAATCTACAGGGGCGAACCAGCCCGAAGGCTGGATCAGGTAAGGATCGGAAAACAGCACCTGCTCGCGGCGATCATCACTGATGGTCATGCCTGACATGATGGCATCGGCTTTGCGGGTCATCAGGCTGGGAAGCAGTGATTCCCAGCCCTGTTCGCTCCAGCTGCACGACAGCTTGGCCTGTGCGCACATGGCATTGCCGAGGTCGATGTCGAATCCTGCCAGCTCGCCGTCCTTGTTGCGGAATTCGAACGGCTCGTAAGGAATGTTGAGGATCAGACGCACCCGTTCGTTGGCCGCGATCGCGTGACCCGGAAGCGCTCCCAAGCAGGCAGCAGTCACGCTGATGGCGGCCACGGCTTTCCTGAAGAGTGTCATGATTGTGTTTCCTTCATAGGAATATACGCAGTCGTTACGCGGAAGCTGGCTGGGTATGGATCAGCAGCTTTCTTTCCAGTCGTCGGAACAGTGCCTGCAGGGCAAAGCTCAATACCATGTAGAACACGGCGGCCGTAACGAAAGGCGTGAAGCCATCATACGTGTTGAACAGCACCTGAATGGCGGCACCTGTGATGTCGGTCAGCGTGACCACACTGGCGATCGCCGTGGCATGCAGCATGAAGATCACTTCGTTGCCGTAGGCGGGCAGAGCACGACGGAACGCGTTTGGCAGCACGACCCGAAGCATCGTCTTGCGTGGGCTCATGCCATAGGCATGGGCTGCTTCGATTTCACCCTTGGGTGTTGTCTTTATGGCGCCGTAGATGATTTCGGTCGTATAGGCCGCCGTGTTAAGCATGAAGGCGGTAATCGCCAGCCAGAACGGCGAGCCAATCAGGGTATGCCACAACTGACTATCGGTCTGGATTTGGCCCAGTCCGTAATAGATCAGGTACAGCTGGATCAGCAGCGGCGTACTGCGGAAGAGATAAGTGAAGACGGCTACGGGGCGATGCACGAACGGAACGCGCATGGCACGGATCAATGCAAAGGCCAGTGCTAAGCACAGTCCAAGGATCAGCGAGATAAACGTCAGCTGGATAGTGGTCACGAAACCGGGCCAGTACAGGCTCAGATTTTCGGCGGACAGTGATTTGATGCCCGTTAGATCGTGCAGCAAATGCGCCAGAGTATAGGAAAGCGAAGTCGTATCGTTCATGCGGCGTCCTTGAATCCTGTGTTGTAACGGCGTTCGAGCCACTTCAGGACGACTTCCGAAATCATGGCGATCAGCAGGTAGCCGATCAAAACGGGGGTCAGGAAGCGGAAGGGCGCGTGAAAGCTTTTACCGGCTTCGTTGGCGTAAAACACGATATCGTGGAGGCTGATAAGCGATACCAGCGCTGTTGTTTTCGACAACACCATCCAGTTGTTGGCGATCCCGGGCAGCGCGTGGCGCATCATCAATGGCATTCTGATGCGGCTGAATACCTGCCATTTGCTCATGCCATAGGCCTGGGCGGCTTCAATCTGACCGGCATTCACGGATTGGAAAGCGCCGCGGAATGTCTCGGACATGTACGCACCGAAGATCAACCCGATGGCAATGACGCCTGACATGAACGGATCCAGCGTGCACTGCAAGTCGACGCGGTTGTCGGTCCACTCAAGCACTTTGTCTGCGGTCACGTTGATCACGGCCTGCATGCCATAGTAAATCAGCAGCAACAGGATGAGATCGGGGATGCTGCGGGTGATGGTGGTGTAGATCGTCGAAATGATGCGCAGTGTGCGGTTGTCCGAAATACGTGCGCTGGCGGACAGCAGTCCTAGCACAATGGCGACGATCAGCGACAGCACCCCCAGCGAGAGAGCAAGCAAACCACCAGACAGCAGCAGGTGGCTATAGCCGTTGAAATCGAAGAATGCCTTAACGGCGTCAGTGATGGACTGTAGCGTGTGATTTTCCATGGCGTCCTCTCGTCAGAGCCTCCGTAAATCAGCGGCGTGACGGCGTCAGGAACTGCTGCAAGCGCAGTGACGTCGGATTGTCGAAGATCTGCGCGGGCGTTCCGGCTTCTTCGATCTGGCCTTGGTTCAGGAATACCACTTGGCTGGATACGTCGCGGGCGAAGTCCATCTCGTGGGTGACGACGACCATCGTGCGCCCTTCGGCGGCGAGGTCGCGCATGACGCCAAGCACATCGCCGACCAGCTCAGGGTCGAGAGCCGATGTCGGCTCATCGAACAGCATTACTTCTGGTTCCATGGCCAGTGCACGGGCAATCGCACCGCGCTGCTGCTGGCCGCCGGACAGCTGGTTGGGGTAATAGTGTGCCCGCTCTGCCAGGCCGACACGTGCAAGCAGGGCCATGGCTTTCTCTTCAGCCTCTTTTTTAGGCACGCCCAGTACATGGATCGGTGCCTCGGTCACATTGCGCAGCAGCGTCATGTGCGACCACAGATTGAAGTTCTGGAATACCATCGACAGGCGTGCACGGATACGCTGGATCTGCTGAGGGTTGGCAATGGTGCGTTTTCCGCGGCGGGTAGTGAACTGGACGGGTTCACCGTGCACGATGACATCGCCTGCATCAGGGCATTCCAGCAGGTTCATGCAGCGCAGGAATGTACTTTTGCCCGAGCCGGACGAGCCGATAAGTGTGATCACGTCTCCCTTGCGAGCGGTCAGGGATACGCCACGCAGCACCTCGTTCGTGCCATAGCTTTTGTGCAGATCGTTGATGACCAACGGATGGGGTGTCGACGTTGTTTCTGACATGAAGTAGCTTCCAGCCTAGCACTGCCGCTTCACGGGCGGCTTGAACCGTCAGTGAAAGCGTCGATCAGTGGCGAAATAAAACACGAGTTCATGTAGTGACGGTGCGGAATGCACTCCGACCCATCACGGAAATATGCAGGATTCGTGCCGTATCTAAATAGAAAAACGCAGTATATCAGAGCGGCACCAAGGCTTCTCTGTTCATACTGGACACGGCTATGTAATGCATCAATGACCGCGCATCATGCCATAAACCGAACGCCGACTGTAGTCCAAAGCCATTATAAGGCGGTGCAATGGGCACTATCTTGCGGGATACGCATCAACGCGGATGTATCGAAGCCCTGTGCGCTGGCAATGGCGACCAGTGCATCAAAGCGCGTTTCATCCAGAGTGGGCGTTCTTGACAGTATCCAGAGGTAGTGGCGGTTTGGGCCGACCACCAGTGCATAGTGGTAATCATCGTCCAGCACCAAGATGTTATAGCCGCTATAGAATGGGCCGAAGAACGATACCTTCAGTTGGCCATCGGGCGGCGTGTTCAGCGGGGCAGCCTTGCCTTCAGCCTCTTTCCACTCGCCACTCTGTGCATTGCGGCCACGGTTGATGACACGGATCATGCCGTCATCGCGCAGCGAATACTGAGCAGTGACGCACTCAAGGCCGCGTTCAAAGCGGTGATCGAAACGGGCGATTTCATACCAAGTGCCAAGGTGGCGCTGGAGATCCAGCTCGGGGATCGGATGTGTTCCCTTGGGGGCACCGGTGCAGCCAGTGATGAGCAGAACAGCGGAAGAGACCGTTGCCAGTAGCATGTGAAGGGGACGTAGTAGACGGGGCAGTGTCATGAGCAGCTCCTGTGTGACAAGGCATGAGTACACAGGAGTAGCGTAGCCGAGGAATGGGGCGCAGCGACAGACGCGTCATGTAGTGATTTGGCCTGTCGCTGTAAAGATGGGGGCGAAAAAGTGTCTAGCGGTTCATCTGCCACGTACGTTCATCAAGGTTGTGGTAGAAGTCGATGTCATGGTCAATGGGGTAATGGTGGCCGTTCAGTGTGATATCGCCTTTGACATGGCACTGCCAGTGCGAGCTGGTGTCTTCTTCGGTGTTGTCGGCTACACATTTCGCTACGTCCGTCACCGTAATGGCATAGTCTGTTTGGCTGATGATATTGCGAACGCTGGCAAGGTCGTGCGCCTGAAGGGCATCTAGGTAGGCCTGCTGAACGAAGTCATTGGCGCTATTCTCCATGGCCTGCTGTACCTGAGCCTTCGTAGGCGGTGTGTCATGGCTGCAAGCTGCCAAGCTTAGCAGCATGGGCAGGACGATGCAGGTGCGACGAAGCAATGTGTAAGCAGCGGACATGAATAAAATCCCTTTGCGCTGTCGCAGCAAGAAGAGGCAAGGCCGTGTTTGCCGCGCCTGGTTCGAGTGCGATGCGGTTGTAACGTAATGAATATATTACGGCATTGGAGGGGCGTCATTGTGGCGTGAAGGGCGGCGATTGGCAAACGTGATAAAACGTCGAAAAGGGGATATTCCGTGCAGTTCCAATGGATTTTGACGCTAACGTCATTGAACGGGTAATAAAAGAGCGGGGCGTTCCACATTACAACCGATGTGGAACGCCCCGCTCAGGATGCTGCGAGTCTGATCAGAGACTGTTGCGTGTATTCACGCCCAGGCGGAAGCCGGCGGCGCGCAGTGCCTTGACGACGGCTTCAGAGAAGACCGGCGACATATTGCTGGCGTCGCTGGTTTTACTCCATACCAGCAGTGTCAGCTTGACGTTGGCATCGTTCAATGCGGCAACGAACACGGACGGTGCCGGTTCCTTCAGGACACGTTCTTCTTCGCGTGCCAGCTGCAGCATGATCTCGCGTGCTTTGTCGATATCGTCTTCGTAGTCGATCAGGACGCTGATGGCCGTACGGCGGCGTGCTTCATGAGACGTATTGGTGACCACCTGATTGGACAGTGTGCCGTTCGGAACGTAGATGATGCGGTTGTCCGTAGTGCGCAGGATGGTGTGGAAGATGTCGATGCGCTGTACGGCGCCTTCTACGCCAGAAGCCACAATATTGTCGCCGACCTTGAACGGACGGAACAGCAGGATCATGACGCCGCCGGCGAAGTTGCCCAAGCTGCCTTGAAGTGCCATACCGACCGCCAAGCTCGCTGCACCCAGTACGGCAACGAAAGAGGTGGTGGCGATGCCAACCATGGAGGCCACGCTGATGATCAGCATGATCTTGAGGGCAATGCCGAGCACGCTGGTCACGAAACCTTGCAGAGTCGGGTCGATGCTACGGATGTTCATCAGGCGTTGAATGCCACGCGTGATCATACCGATGATCCACCACCCAATGGCCAGTGTGATGACAGCCGTTACGAGCTGAAACCCGTAGTGCAGCAGCGTTTCCATAGAGCTGCCGTCGATGCTGAAATTGCTGAGGTTCATGCGTTTGCCTTGTGACAAAAGGTTCGGAGAATCGTGATGCTCGCTAGCCGGTGAGCATCCATCGCGCTACAAGTGTAATGATCCGCAAAGGGTTGTCGACACCCTAAGTGGGAAACTTCATTGCAAATCGCGTGGCATAGTGCAAAAGCGTGTAGTGAGGATTGCCTAAGAGCAAGGTCTGCTTGAGTCGCAGGAAATAAGCGCTGTTTCGTGTGTATCTTGGGCGGGTAATGACAAAGAAGAAGGTGTCAGTCGAGTGATGATCGAGTTGCGGCTAGGGTAGCTGCGTGAGGGAGGCAAAGGTGAAGCGTAAAGAAAGGTGCCTTTGGTCAGCTCATGTGTCTGAGGCAAAGGCACCTTTCTTCATACCAATATGCGGGTCATTCGTCGGGGCTGTATTTGTAGCCTACGCCGTAAACGGAATGAATGATGTCGCGATCCGGCCATACATCGGCGATCTTTTTGCGCAGTTTCTTAATGTGGCTGTCCACGGTGCGCTCGGACACAATGCGATGGTCGCGATACATCTGTTCCATCAATTGTTCGCGGGAATAGATGCGTCCCGGTGTCTGCATCATAACGCTCAGCAGCTGGAATTCGATGGCAGTCAGGCCAAGGTCCTTACCGTTGGCCAGTGCGCGCCAACCGGTGTGGTCGAGTACCAGCGGGCATGAGGCATCATCTTCGGCGTCGGGGGGCGTGATCTGAGAAATGCGGCGCAGCAGGGCCTTAGTGCGGGCCAGTACTTCACGGGGGCTGAACGGTTTACAGATGTAGTCGTCGGCACCGATCTCCAGGCCGAGCAAACGGTCGATCTCTTCGACGCGTGCTGTCAGCATGATGATCCCGATGTGTTCGGAGCGCTGGCGGATTTCGCGGCACAGCGCCAGTCCGTCCATACCGGGCAGCATGACATCCAGCAGCACCAAGTCGGGACGGTTGTCTTCAAGCCAGGGAAGTACCTGATCGCCATGGTCGATATGGGTCGTGGTGTAGCTGTTGCTGTGCAGGTAATCGGCAATCAGCTCGGCAATCTTAGGCTCGTCTTCAACGATGAGTATGTGGCTCACGCGTATTCCTCGCTACTGTGATGATTGGGCCTCGCGTGATCGCTGCCTCGGTGGCCGTAGCGCAGCCCGCGACAGCACGACATTGGCCCGAATACCTTTTTTCTTTCCGTAATCATGCTGCAGATCGAAAATGCATGATCGGGATCACGCGATGAATCAGCTGGGATAACAGCATATTGACTGTATCCCACTGGAATGGTTCAACGAATTGTTACCGATTGAATCCTAATGCCGCGCTCTAGGCAAGCGAATGGTCCACATTAGCCCACCTAAAGGTGAGGTGGAGGGCTGAAGCGTTCCGTTGTGCAGCGATACCAGTGCACGCACGATCGATAGCCCCAGGCCACTGCCACCACTGCGGCGGTTGCGCGACGCTTCGAGGCGGAACAGGCGCTCGGTTAGGCGTTCCAGCATGTCTTCGGGAACTCCGGGCGGAGAATCCTGCCACACGACGACGACTTCTTTTGCCTTAAGAGTAAGGGATACATGAATCTCGCCCGGTGCATCGGTGTAAGCAATGGCATTGTCGAGTAGGTTGCGCCACAGTTGGCGCAGGCGATAAGGCGCTCCTTCGATATAGGCATTGGGCGCAATGTCGGTGGTCAGGGTCAGGCCTGCTTTCTCTACCGAATAGCGGCGCTCTTCCATCTGTGTTGCCAGCTGCTCGCTCAGGTTGAGGTGCTCGAATGGGGCATCCAGTGTGTGGGTGTCGGACTGAGCCAATAAGCGTAGGTCGTCGATTAGGCGATTGAGCAGTTCGACTTCTTGGCTCAGTGAATGCAGGTTCTTGGCGTTCATAGGGCGTACGCCGTCCTGCATCGCCTCAAGCTCGCCGCGCATGACAGCCAGTGGTGTGCGCAGCTCATGCGCAATGTCTGCGCCCCAGCGCTGGCGCGCCTCACGGTTGTGTTCCAGTGTGCGTGCCAGCGTGTTGATATCATTGGAGAGGCGCGATAGTTCGTCCTGCCCGTGGGTCGGTAGGCGTACGCAGTAGTCGCCCAGCGTCAGCGCCTGCGCGGCCAAGGCCATCACGCGAGCGCGGCGCCCTAACCACAGTGCTAGCCCTGCCGCAAGAATCAATGAGGCCGGCAGTAGCGCCAGCAGGATGATGGCGAGGTTACGCAACTGGTTGTTGAGGAAGAAACGATCCAGCGTGGAAAGAACGCGTTCGGGCGCACGGTAGCCCAAAATGGCAATCAGCGTGCCGTCATGGCCGCGAATCGGGGCGCGCAACAGTGGCACGGAATCGACCTGAGCGCCGGCCAGACGGTCGCCCGTGATGTCCAGCAGAATGAATTGGCGAGGATCAGAAAAAGGTGTGGCAATGGCGGCTTCGTTAGAGGCTTCGTCGAGCGTTTCCAGCGAGGAGGACAGTACCTGCCCCCAAGCGCGCTTATCGTAGAGCCAACGCCAGTTGCGGCCGTTGCGCTCCCAGCGGTCGATGACTACGTTGCTGAGCGCCTCGATTTGCTGCTGCTGGCCGCGCTTGATGTATTCAATGAAGCCTTGGTCGATGCTGCGTGCTACGGAGAAGTAGATCACGCCGCTGATCAGCACATTGACCATCAGAATAGTCACGAACAGTTTGAGGCTCAGACGACTCAGCATAGCTTCCCCTGAGAGGATGGTGAGGTAGTGCGTATGGGTGCCTTCGAACGCTGCGAAATGCCGTCAGTGTTGCGGGTCATGTGGCGTGTGCTCCTGCACTGCCGATGACGGCGCTCTGCTCAGACGCCAGTCGATAAAGGTGATGACCGCGTTGAATATATAGAAGATGTATTTGATGGCGTTGGCGATGTTGAGCGTCAGCAGCGATTGAAACAAGCGTGTGAGGTTGTAGCACATCCACGTCAGCCATGTCTCTTCATACTTGAGGATATTGGCCGTATTGCTGACGAAGGCAAAGCCGGTGATGAGCGAAGTCGTTACGAACAGACTGGTCGACATTGTGATTGGTCCAGAGGGCTGCAGGCCACACCATGCGACGATGTTGTTGAAGGTGTCTGTGCTGGCAAGGCGCGCTCCCAGCCAGGTCAGCAACGCCCCTAGCAGCATGCTTGCCATGAGGATGATCCAGTAGAGCGTGTCATAACTGCGTACCTTGACGCCACGCTGCCACTTCAGTGCCGCCAGCAGGTTGGCTAGCATCGAAATAGGGTAGGTCAGCCACGCAGAGCGGATGCCCAGCAGGAAGTCGATGACGGCGCTCGACAGCGCCGTGAATACGCCGATGACGTTGCCGAGGTTCTTTTGACGAGACACCAAACGCGTCGACATCAGCGACATTGAGGTCGAGAGGATCGAAACGCAGCCGAGCAGAGACAGGGTGTGGGTCACGCGATCCAAGTGGTAATGCAGCGATAGGCTGCCCGCGACGACGATCGTAACGCCAATGAGATCCAGATAGGGGGAATTGACTAGCCGGTGAAGCAAGGGTTTGAACGTCATCTATGTAAATCTCGTGAAAGGGAGGCGCATCGTCGCAAGGTAAGGTGCGGGTGCGCTGAGCGCACCCGCTTGGCGGCATAAGGCGCTGTGCCGTGCGTGTCCAAGCAAAACGCTAAGTGTACACTGTCCGGCCTGTGACGTGGCAAGCGGGCCGACATGCAATGGTGCATTATGGCGGTAGGGCTATTTTGCGCTATTCCATGAATTGAGCACCGCTAGCGTTTCTGTTATTCTGATGCCCCATCCAAGGCCCGCATTCGCTACCGGTGGTCGTCATCGGTAACAGCCTATCCGGCAGGCCTGATCGCCTACGCATTACTGGCTTTTCGAAGTTTATGTGCTGCACGCCCTTTCGGGTATGTGGCCGCTTTGCAGTGCCATGATGGCGAGGTGCTGCGTTGCTCACGAGTTGGGCAGCGTATCCGTGTTTCCTTATTTACACTCCCCGTTCTTCGGCGGGACAGACCTGACAGGGTTTTCCATGACGCGTTATATCTTCGTGACCGGTGGTGTTGTGTCCTCTCTTGGCAAGGGCATCGCTGCGGCCTCGCTTGCGGCTATTCTGGAAGCGCGCGGCCTCAAGGTAACGATTCTCAAGCTCGACCCCTACATCAACGTCGATCCGGGCACCATGAGTCCTTTCCAGCATGGTGAAGTGTTCGTAACGGAGGATGGCGCTGAAACCGACCTCGACCTCGGTCACTACGAACGTTTCATTCGCTCGCGCATGACTCGCCGTAACAGCTTCACTACTGGTCGTGTCTACGAACACGTGCTGCGCAAAGAGCGCCGCGGTGACTATCTGGGCGGCACCGTTCAGGTCATTCCGCACATCACCGATGAAATCAAGCGTCGCGTGATCGCGGGCGGTGAAGGCTACGACGTCGCGCTGGTCGAGATCGGCGGTACGGTCGGTGATATCGAATCGCTGCCGTTCCTCGAATCTATCCGCCAGATGCGTGCACAGCTGGGCAGCAATCGCACCCTGTTCATGCACCTGACACTGGTGCCCTACATTCGTACGGCGGGTGAAACCAAGACCAAGCCGACTCAGCACAGCGTCAAGGAGCTGCGCTCCATTGGTATTCAGCCGGATATCCTGCTGTGCCGTAGCGAAGTTGAGATCGAAGAATCCGAACGTCGCAAGATCGCCCTGTTCACCAACGTTGAAGAACGTGCTGTCATTCCGCTGCAGGATGCCGATACCATCTATCGTATTCCGCTGATGCTGCGCGAGCAGGGACTGGACGACATCATCTGTGACAAGCTGCGCCTTGAGGCCGCCGAGCCGGATCTGGGTGAGTGGGTCAAGGTGCTGGACGCCAAGCTGAATCCGCTGAAGACCGTCAATATTGCGATGGTCGGTAAGTACATGGAACTGCTGGATGCCTACAAGTCGCTCAATGAAGCGCTCATCCACGCGGGCATCCATACGCGCGTCAAGGTCAACATTGACTATATCGATTCCGAAGAACTGGAACGCACCGGCCTGGAACGTCTTGAAGGTAAAGACGCTATCTTGATTCCGGGTGGCTTTGGTGAGCGCGGCGTCGAAGGCAAGATCGCCGCAGCGCGTTACGCCCGTGAGAACAAGATTCCGTATCTGGGTATCTGCCTTGGTATGCAGGTGGCGGTTATCGAATTTGCGCGCCACGTGGCGGGCTGGACCGATGCAACGTCGACCGAGTTCTCGTTTGAAACTCAGCACCCGGTCGTTGGTCTGATCACAGAGTGGATCACGCCAGAAGGTAAGATCGAAGAGCGTACAGAGAATTCCGATCTGGGCGGCACTATGCGTCTTGGCGCACAGACCTGTCTGCTGAAGGACGGTTCCAAGGCACGTGAAGTTTACGGCGCAGCGGAAATCGTCGAACGTCATCGCCACCGTTATGAGATCAACGATCAGTTCGTGGCCGATCTCGAAAAAGCGGGCTTGGTATTCTCCGGCCGCAGCGTCGATAATTCACTGGTAGAAATGGTCGAACTGCCGGATCACCCGTGGTTTGTGGCGTGTCAGTTCCATCCGGAATTCACGTCCACGCCGCGCGACGGTCATCCGCTGTTCACCGGCTTCATCAACGCAGCACTGGCACATCGCCAGGCGCGTCAGGCGCAAGCTCAGGAGCAGTAAGCTATGTCAGGCACGGGACGCATTATTGATATCGGCGGGCGCAAGGTCGGCAACGACCAGCCTTTGACGCTGTTTGCGGGCATGAACGTACTGGAGTCGGCCGAACTGGCGGATGAGATCGCCAGTGCTTTCGTTGAGGCGACCAGTGCGTTGGGTATGCCCTACGTTTTCAAAGCCAGCTTCGACAAAGCCAACCGTAGCTCTATCAATAGCTACCGTGGGCCGGGGCTGGAAAAAGGGCTGACCATGCTGGCGGACATCAAGTCCCGCTACGGTGTGCCCGTGCTGACGGACGTTCATGAAACGTGGCAGGCCGAGGCGGCTGCCGAAGTTTGCGATGTTATCCAGCTGCCGGCATTTCTGGCGCGGCAGACCGATCTGGTTGTGGCAATGGCCAAAACCGGTGCGGTCATCAACGTCAAGAAGCCGCAGTTCCTCGCGCCGCATGAAATGCGCCACATCATTCGCAAATGTGAAGAGGCGGGCAACGATAAAGTGCTGCTGTGTGAGCGCGGTTCCTGCTTTGGGTATAACAATTTGATCGTCGACATGCTTGGCTTCGGTGAGATGAAGGCGATGAATGCGCCCGTCATTTTTGACGTTACACACTCTCTGCAGCGTCCGGGTGGACGTGCCGATAGTGCTGATGGGCGTCGCCAACAGGTAGCCGAGCTGGCGCGTGCCGGTGTTGCTATCGGTCTGGCGGGACTGTTCCTTGAAACCCACCCTGACCCGGATCATGCGTTGTGCGATGGTCCGTGTGCGCTGCCGCTGGCGCAGCTGCCTGCATTCTTGGCTCAGGTCAAGGCGCTGGATGATCTAGTCAAAGGCTTTCCTACGCTGGATATAGCGTAATCGAACTATTGAAGTGCTGCGATGCGTGCGGTCAGTCGTCGCGACGTAGCGCTTCCGAGGTGTTTGGGGGTATCATCCCCGCTAAGGTAAGGCCATAGTAAGATCATGGTCTTGGGCGGGTGAGTGTCGTCGAATAGACAGCCCTGCCAATTTCATTGCGTCGCGCACGCCGCTGGCGTACGAGGCGTTAGTCAACCTTGCGGCCCTCGGGCCGTGTATGAATCATGAGGATGCGTTGTAATGGCACAAATCGCCGATATTCGTGGATTGGAAGTGCTCGACTCCCGTGGTAACCCCACTGTCTATGCAGAAGTCGTCCTCAAGAGTGGCGCACGTGCCACTGCTTGTGCGCCGTCTGGTGCATCCACTGGTTCCCGCGAAGCCCTCGAGCTGCGTGACGGTGACAAATCCCGTTACCTGGGTAAAGGTGTCCTGAAAGCCGTTGAAGCGGTCAACACCAAAATCCGTGACGCGCTGATCGGTCAGGACGCTGCTGACCAGAAAGCAATCGATGCCAAAATGCTCGAACTCGACGGCACCGAAAACAAAGAAAACCTGGGCGCCAACGCCATTCTGGCAGTGTCTCTGGCTGTTGCTAAAGCAACTGCTATCGACAAAGGCGTTGAACTGTACGAATACGTTGCAGAACTGTACGGTCAGCCGGGCAAATTCAGCATGCCTGTTCCGATGATGAACATCATGAACGGTGGTGAGCACGCTGATAACAACGTCGACATCCAGGAATTCATGGTTCAGCCGGTTGGCGCTAAAAACTTCCGTGAAGCCCTGCGTTGCGGCGCTGAAGTATTCCATTCCCTGAAAAAAGTACTGTCTGGCAAAGGCCTGGCAACTTCTGTTGGTGACGAAGGTGGCTTCGCGCCGAACCTGGGTTCCAACGCTGAAGCGCTGGCTGACATCAAACAGGCTGTTGCCAACGCTGGCTACACTCTGGGCACAGACGTTACTCTGGCTCTGGACTGCGCTGCTTCTGAATTCTACAAAGACGGCAAATACGTCCTGGCTGGCGAAAACAAATCCTTCGATTCCGAAGGCTTCGTTAACTTCCTGTCTGATCTGACTGAACAGTACCCGGTCGTTTCCATCGAAGATGGTCTGGACGAAGGTGACTGGGCAGGCTGGAAAGTCCTGACTGAAAAACTGGGCAACAAAATCCAGCTGGTAGGTGACGACCTGTTCGTAACCAACACCAAGATCCTGAAAGAAGGTATCGAAAAAGGCATCGCTAACTCCATCCTGATCAAATTCAACCAGATCGGTTCTCTGACCGAAACTCTGGAAGCGATCAAAATGGCTCACGATGCAGGCTACACCACTGTTATCTCTCACCGCAGTGGTGAAACTGAAGATACCTTCATCGCTGACCTGGCGGTTGGTACTTCTGCAGGCCAGATCAAAACGGGTTCTCTGTCTCGCAGCGACCGTGTTGCTAAATACAACCGTCTGCTGGTTATCGAAAGCCAGCTGGGCGCTAAAGCACCTTACAATGGCCGTAAAGAAATCAAAGGCCAGCAGTAAGCTGCTACAGGCGTAGTGGTGGCTAGCTGCCGCTAAGTCTGGCACGACAGTTGTAATGAACCCCGTCTTCCCTTTGGGAAGGCGGGGTTTTGCGTTATGGACTTTGCAGAAATAAATAAAGGTGAGATTCTGTGCCACCTGCCACCTGCCACCTGCCACCTGCCACCTGCCACCTGCCACCTGCCACCTGCCACCTGCCACCTGCCACCTGCCACCTGCCACCTGCCACCTGCCACCTGCCACCTGCCACCTGCCACCTGCCACCTGCCACCTGCCACCTGCCACCTGCCAACAGCCAACAGCCAACAGCCAACAGCCAACAGCCAACAGCCAACAGCCAACAGCCAACAGCCAACAGCCAAGTTGAATGTATAGTAAGGGCGTGCAGATAACGGTTGTGATGAATGGCGTCAGGCGTCAGTAGGGCAGCGTGGGCGTTGCCTATCTTCTTGCCTGTGCTTATTGATTTGATAAGGCATTGAATGCGTGCCTGTCTTGTTTGGGGCTGCGTACGTTTGGATTGGTTGTATATGTGCTTTTTCTTCTGGGGGCTTTCAAGCAGGCATGTTGAAGCTGCTTTTTTATAGCGGACACGGCGGGCTGTTTGGCTTACGAGAGAAAACGGGGGAGGCAAGTGCACACGTCGGTAGAGCCGAAATGCGCACTTGGAAAAGCCTTAACGTTCCAGATATTGCAGCTTGTCGGGTTTACCGTCCCACTGCGCTGCGTCTGCCAGCGGATCGCGGCGCTCGGTGATGCTGGGCCATATTTCGGCCAGCTCGCCGTTCAGCGCAATGAAGGATTGCTGGTCTTCGGGCACTTCATCTTCCGAGAAGATCGCCTTGGCAGGGCACTCTGGTTCACACAGTGCGCAGTCGATGCATTCATCAGGATGAATGACTAGGAAGTTCGGCCCTTCGCGGAAGCAGTCTACCGGGCAGACTTCAACGCAGTCCGTGTACTTGCAGCGAATACAGTTTTCAGTAACTACAAATGCCATGATGACGGTCCTTGTGCTCTGACGGGAATCAGTCAGAGCTGTCCATATTTGCATATGCAGGATACGCCCAGAAGCGGGTATCTCTGTTCCTAAACGGTCGCTCCGCTACTCTCGAGCATGCCGAGCGACCTTCATATTTGGCTATAGGGAGTTCTTTATAGCCGTGCCTTGAGCGCATAGAGCGCGTCCAGTGCTTGGCGTGGGGTCAGATCGTCCACGTCCAGTTCCGTCAGCGCGATCACAGCAGGATGGGGCTCTGCTGTGAAGAGGTCATTCTGCTGAGGCGTGGGCTCTTGTACATGCATAGCCGTTGTTGTTGCGGCGGGTAAACCAGAACCGCTTTCCAGCTGCGCCAGCCGGAAGCGTGCTCGCTCGATGACGCTGCGTGGAACGCCTGCGAGCTGAGCGACCTGAAGACCGTAGCTCTGGCTTGCCGGGCCGGGTTCGACGCGGTGCATGAAGGCGATTCCTTCGTCGTGTTCAGTGGCGGTCAGGTGCAGGTTGCCAACACCGGTGATCTGCTGCTCCAGCGCAGTCATTTCAAAGTAGTGCGTCGCGAACAGGGTGAATGCGCGTCGCTGAGCCAGCGCTTCGGCAGATGCCCACGCCAGCGATAGGCCATCGAACGTACTGGTGCCGCGACCGATTTCATCCATCAATACCAAACTGTATTCTGTGGCATTGTGAAGAATGTTGGCCGTTTCGGTCATTTCGACCATGAAGGTCGAGCGGCCTCCGGCAAGGTCATCTGACGAGCCGATACGGGTGAAGATGCGGTCGATAGGGCCGATGATGGCATGGCTTGCAGGTACGAAGCTGCCAGTATAGGCCATCAGCACGATCAGAGCATTCTGGCGCATGAACGTCGATTTACCCCCCATGTTGGGGCCAGTAATGACGTGCATGCGCAGGGTATCGTCAAAACGCAGATCGTTGGGTACGAAGGGGTGCGATGAGACATGTTCGACGACCGGATGGCGTCCATCTCGGATGTCGATGCCGGGGGCTGTAGACAGCGTTGGGCAGGTCATATCGAGTGCGATTGCACGCTCGGCAAAGCTCATCAATACGTCAAGGCTGGCCAGGGCCTGTCCTGTTGCCGACAGCAGATTCAGATAAGCGTTGAGCGTATCGAGCAGCTCTTCATACAGCAGCTTTTCGCGGGCCAGCGCGCGGGCGCGGGCTGAAAGCACCTTGTCCTCAAACTCTTTCAGTTCGGGAATGATGAAGCGCTCGGCATTCTTGAGCGTTTGGCGGCGGATATATTCGACGGGAGCACTCTGTGCCTGACTGCGTGGGAGCTCAATGAAGTAGCCGTGAACGCGGTTGTAGCCCACCTTGAGGTTGGACAGGCCGGTACGCTCGCGCTCTCGGGTTTCGAGTCGCACGAGGTAGTCGCCGGCATGTTCGTGCAGATCACGCAGCTCGTCCAGCTCCTTGTCGAAGCCTTCTTTGATGACGCCCCCGTCACGTATCACGGCGGGCGGGGTGTCGATGATAGCGCGCGTTAGTGTGTCCTGTAACTGCGGGTACGCAATGATGTGCTTGCGCAGAGTGTCCAGTAGGCTGCCATCGGGAATGGGCTTCAGTAGCGCCGCTACTTCGGGCAGTGCCACGAGGGCGTCACGTAGGCGGGCCAAGTCGCGAGGACGCGCGCTGCGCAGTGCTACACGGGCCAGAATGCGCTCGACGTCGCCGATCTGCTTCATCGGAGTGCTCAGCTCTGTCAGCAGATCGCTGTCAATCAGACGCTGCACGGCCTGCTGGCGAGCATGGACCTGTTGCTGCTGACGAAGGGGGCGATTGAGCCAGCGGCGCAGTTTACGAGCCCCCATGGCGGTCAGTGTCGAGTCGAGTACGCTGGCGAGCGTATTGTCCGCCGTGCCTGATAGATTGGTATCTATCTCAAGATTGCGCCGGCTGGCAGCATCAATGACGACCGCATCGTTGCGTTGTTCTATTTCGAGTGCATTGACGTGCGGCAACGCTGCGCGCTGAGTATCGCGTGCATAGTTCAGCAGAGCCCCTGCCGCACAGACGCCATGAACGAAGTGTCCCGCACCGAAGCCGTCCAATGCATTGACCTTGAGCTGATCGCAGACAAGGCGGTGAGCGGTGTCGTGATCGAAGTGCCAGTCGCTCATGTGACGCAGGCCTGGCATACCGTCGATCGACTCCGGCAGTGTCAGCGATTCAGGGACCAGCAGCTCGGCAGGCGATAGGCGCTGCAGCTCGGCCAGCATTTCTCCGTCGCCGTCCACTTCGAGAGCACCGAAACGGCCACTGGCCACTTCCAGCCAAGCGATACCCCACTGCGGTTCGTGTGTGCGCGGTTTAGGGTGGCAGCACAAAGCGACCAGCAGGTTGTCGCGCCGCGCATCCAGCAGTGCTTCATCGTGCAGCGTGCCCGGGGTCACAATGCGAACGACCTTGCGTTCGACAGGGCCCTTGCTGGTCGCTGGGTCGCCGATCTGTTCGCAGATGGCAACGGAAACGCCAAGGCGAACTAGGCGAGCCAGATAGGATTCTACGCTGTGGTAGGGCACGCCAGCCATTGGAATGGGGTTGCCTGCCGATTGACCGCGAGCGGTCAGGGTAATATCCAGCAGTTCGGCTGCCCGTTTGGCATCATCGAAGAACAGCTCATAGAAATCCCCCATGCGATAGAACAGCAGAACGTCGGGATGTTCTCGTTTGATCTTCAGGTACTGTGCCATCATTGGCGTATGCTGGCGTGTCGCGTTTGAAGTCATGAGCGTGCTATTGCCTGGACATTGACAAGTGGAAGAAGGTGGCGTGTCCGTGAACGGACAGTGGTCGCTGCGGTCAGATTGCCGTCGATGGTTATGCTATCGTGAACACTCGCATTACTGACGGATTTTATTTGCAGGCTGACCAAGCCCGTAAGGGTAACATGATCGCGTGCGTGCTTCGTACTCTCGGCGCTTGTCTAGGGATAGAAGTCACGATTCGGTCAGGCTGCAGCAAGGCATCGGCAAGGAGCAGTGATCATGAAGGCCCAGATCATGCAGGTAGCGGAAGAAGTGGGGCATTTGGCGCGACAGTTGGGTATTGTCGTTACAACCGTGGAGTCCTGCACGGGAGGTCAGGTGGCGGGTGCAATTACGGATATTCCCGGCAGCTCGCGTTGGTTCGAAAGTGGCTTCGTGACCTATTCTAATGACGCCAAGCAGCGGATGGTTAATGTCAGCGCCGATAGCCTGCGCGCACAGGGGGCGGTCAGCCAAGTCGTCGTCGAGGAAATGGTCACGGGAGGCTGCCGAGTCAGTGGCGCCAAGCTGGGCGTGGCCGTGAGCGGTGTGGCTGGCCCGGATGGCGGCAGCGAACAGAAGCCTGTGGGCACGGTATGGATGGCATGGGGTGATGGCGACACGGCATTTGCGCACTGTTTCCATTTTGAGGGTGATCGCGTTCAGGTGCGTCAGGCCAGTGTGCTGGCGGCCTTAAAGGGACTGCGTTCTTGGCTGGCGTTGTTGCTGCAGGAGGAGCCGGATATTGCTTCGGCAATGAAAGAAAAGTACGACTCTGCATTGCAATGAGAAAGCGTGTCCCTATAATACCACTGTATATATACACACGTCACAAGCTCCGTGGGGTGTCATGGGCAGTCGGCTGCCCGCACTCCTTTGTCAGCTGGGGCAAGGGGCTTTGAATTTCCAACCGTCAAGTCCTTTACCACATTTGACGATGAAGGCAGGTGGGCTGGCACGCCCAGTACCGGAACCATTTTTTGAAACGGAACATACTCATGGCTCAAGACGAAAATCGCACCAAGGCGCTAAACGCAGCGCTCTCTCAGATCGAACGCCAGTTTGGCAAGGGCGCGGTCATGCGCCTGGGCGAAGCGCCGAGTACCGTTATGCCGTCGGTTTCCACAGGCTCGCTGGGTCTGGATATCGCACTGGGCATCGGTGGTCTGCCTTATGGCCGTATCATCGAAATCTTCGGGCCGGAATCTTCCGGTAAGACCACCATCACTCTGTCCGTCATTGCACAGGCGCAAAAGCAGGGCAAGACCTGTGCCTTCATCGACGCCGAGCATGCACTGGATCCGAGTTACGCGGCTAAGCTGGGCGTTAACCTCGACGACCTGCTGGTCTCGCAGCCCGATACCGGTGAACAGGCGCTCGAAATCTGTGACATGCTGGTCCGTTCGGGTAGCGTTGATGTCATCATCGTCGACTCCGTTGCCGCGCTGACACCCCGTGCCGAAATCGAAGGTGAAATGGGTGACGCTCATGTAGGTCTGCAGGCACGCCTGATGTCTCAGGCGTTGCGTAAGATCACTGGGCATATCAAAAACGCCAACTGCTTGGTCATGTTCGTCAACCAGATCCGTATGAAGATCGGCGTTATGTTTGGCAACCCGGAAACTACGACGGGTGGTAACGCGCTGAAGTTCTACGCCAGCGTACGCCTCGATATCCGCCGCATCGGCTCTGTCAAGCAGGGTGACGAAGTCGTGGGCAACGAAACACGCGTCAAGGTTGTGAAAAACAAGGTGGCACCGCCTTTCCGCCAGACCGAATTCCAGATCATGTATGGTCGCGGTATCTACCATGCCGGCGAAGTCATTGATCTGGGCGTACAGTGCGGTCTTATCAACAAAGCGGGCGCATGGTACAGCTACAACGGTGACAAGATTGGCCAAGGTAAAGCCAATGCGGCGCAATATCTGGAAGATCACCTCGACATTATGAAAGAGATCGAAGATCAGGTGCGTGCTCAGCTGCTGCAAACCTCAGAGCCTCACAGTGCCGATGCTGCTAAAGCAGAAGCCGACGTCGAAGTGCAGGAAAAGAGCGACGACGATCTGGCCTGATCAGTACTGACGTAATTCGAAGCCGATGGGGTGTTATGCCTCATCGGCTTTTTTGTATCTTGATCAGTCTTGCTGAACGGCTGAGCCTGACCGGGTTACAAAAAAACAGACTGAAATCGGGCGGTAAGGAAATAGATAAAGGAGGTTGAAAATGGAAAAGCGTTCATCACCTTGGCGGCGGTCCTCTGAGATGGCACCGCAAACGGTGACGACACTGATGGAATATGCCGTCGGGCTGCTCGCGCGCCGTGATTACAGTGTTGCTGAGTTGCACGACCGCCTAGGGCGTCGCACAGAGGATGGGGCGCTGATTGAGTCCGTAATTGACAGTCTCCAGCAGCAAGGCCTTCAATCCGACACACGCTTTGCCGAGGTGTTTGTGCGCAGTCGGATATCGCGTCGCCACGGCCCGTGTCGCATCCTTAATGAATTAATGTTGAAGGGTATTGAGGGGGCCGCCGCTCGTGCGGCGCTGCAGGCAGCAGATGCGGATTGGTATGCGCTGGCCTGCGAGGCACTTGCTGCTCGATTTTCTGCACCGGGCAATGATCTGCGTGAAAAGGCAAAACGACAGCGCTTTCTGGCGGGAAGGGGATTCGATGGTGACCAGACACGCCACGCACTTTCCTGCGCATGGTCGCCGGAAATGGACAATTAATCTGCCTCAGTGTTGCAAAAAACGCCTGCAAGATGAACTTGTCTGTGATTATTGGTATTTTTTGTTGCATCAGGGACTCTTCATTAGGGCCTTGATGGGGGTATACTCACTACAATCGTGCATGCTTTCTGTGGCAAAATCGCCTACTCGCAAACTATTTCTGCATGAAATGGTACGACATGGTAGTGCGGTGGCAGTGTCATCGTCATGCGGCAATTCTCATTACCGGCAGGGTATACATGAAAAGCGCAGATATACGCCAGGCGTTTCTTGAATTCTTCAAGCAGCATGGTCATACCGAAGTCCATTCCAGCTCCCTGATTCCCAACAATGATCCGACGTTGCTGTTCGTGAACGCGGGTATGGTGCCGTTTAAGAACGTTTTCCTCGGTCAGGAAAAACGCCCGTACGTACGTGCCACCTCGGCGCAGCGTTGTGTCCGTGCCGGCGGTAAGCACAACGACCTCGACAACGTTGGCTACACCGCGCGTCACCACACGTTTTTTGAGATGCTGGGTAACTTCAGCTTTGGTGACTATTTCAAGCGTGAAGTCATTGGGTTCGCATGGACGTTCTTGACAGATGTACTGAAACTGCCAAAAGATCGCCTTTGGGTAACGGTACACGTCACTGACGACGAAGCCGCCGACATCTGGATCAATGAGATCGGTGTACCGGCAGACCGCCTAACGCGCCTTGAGGAAGATAACTTCTGGCAGATGGGTGATACCGGTCCGTGTGGCCCTAGCTCCGAGATCTTCTACGACCACGGCCCTGACGTAGCGGGTGGTCCTCCTGGTTCTCCTGATGAAGACGGCGACCGTTATATCGAGATCTGGAACCTCGTGTTCATGCAGTACGATCGCGATGAATCCGGCAACCTGAATCCGCTGCCGCGTCCGTCCATCGACACGGGGATGGGGCTTGAGCGCATCGCTGCTGTCATGCAGGGCGTGCATTCCAACTATGAAATCGACCTGTTCCAGAATCTGCTCAAGGCTGCTGCTGAGCTGACCGGACAGGCCGATATCAATCAGCCGTCACTGCGCGTTATCGCCGACCATATCCGTTCATGCTCCTTCCTGATCAGTGATGGCGTTATGCCGGGCAATGAAGGCCGTGGCTACGTGCTGCGTCGTATCATTCGTCGTGCCGTGCGTCACGGTCACAAGATGGGCGCGCGTGAACCGTTCTTCCATAAGCTGGTAGCCACGCTGGACGCCGAGATGGGGCAGGCCTATCCGGAACTGCACAAGCAGAGCGAACATATCGCGCGGGTACTGCTGAAAGAAGAAGAGCAGTTCGAGCGTACGTTGGATCACGGCATGAAGCTGCTGGATGAGTCCATTGCGGCGCTCGACGGCAACGTGTTGTCGGGTGACACCATCTTCAAGCTCTACGATACCTATGGTTTCCCCTACGATCTGACCGCAGACGTGGCGCGTGAGCGTGGCATCGTGCTTGATGAGAAAGGGTTTGAAGCGGCACTCGAAGAACAACGTGCGCGTGCGCGTGCGGCAAGCAAGTTCTCTGCGGATGCGCAGACTGTCATCGATATTGATACGCAGACCGATTTTGTCGGCTATGAGCATACGGAAGGCGAAGGCCTGGTACTGGCGCTGCTGGACAGCGAAGGTCAGCACTGCGACCAGTTGACGGACGGGCAGGAAGGTACGGTTGTACTGGATCACACGCCGTTCTACGCCGAGTCGGGCGGTCAGGTCGGTGACACCGGGGTGCTGGTCGCGGAAGGCGTCTGCTTCCGTGTGACCGATACCTACAAGAACGCGGCAGGCCAGTGGTTCCATCGCGGTCAGGTCGAGAACGGCGCGGTAAGCGTTGGGCTGAGTGTTACGGCTGACGTTGATGACCTGCGTCGTGACGACATCCGTCGCAACCACTCTGCCACTCACCTGCTGCATGAGGCACTGCGTCGCGTGCTGGGCGATCATGTTCAGCAGAAGGGCTCACTGGTAACGCCTGATCATCTGCGTTTCGACTTCAGTCACTTCGAAGCAGTGACGCCGGAGCAGCTGCGTGAAGTCGAGCAGATTGCCAATGCTGAAATCCGTGCCAATACGCCGGTCACGACACGTATCATGAGCGTCGACGATGCGCGTGCGCTGGGCGCACGTGCACTGTTCGATGCCAAATACGGTGAGGACGTGCGCGTGCTGACGATGGGGCGTGAGGATTTCTCCATCGAGCTATGCGGCGGTACACACGTTGCGCGTACGGGTGATATTGGCCTTTGTCATATCGTCTCCGAGGGCAGCGTGGCATCGGGCATCCGTCGTATCGAAGCGGTAACCGGTAAGTCTGCGCTGGATGCTTTCCTTGCCAAAGAAGACAGCATTGGGCGTATGGCCGCTGCGCTGAAAGCGCGCCCGGAACAGTGTGAGGTGCGCTTGGAAGCGGCACTGGCGCATCAGCGCGATCTGGAACAGGAACTGACGCGCCTGAAATCACGTCTAGCGCACTTTGCCAGCCAAGAGCTGGTCGAGCAGGCCCGCGACGTTGCTGGTGTGAAGCTTCTGGTGGCCACGCCGGAAGGCATCTCCAGCAAGGAACTGCGCGGCATGGTGGAAACGCTGCGTCAGAAACTGTCTTCAGGTGTCGTGCTGCTGTCCGTTGTCGACGGTGACCGCGTCAGCTTGGCGGCAGGCGTAACGGCAGATTTGACCGACCGCGTCAAAGCGGGGGCATTGGTCAACGCTGTGGCGTGTCAGGTCGGCGGCAAAGGCGGTGGTCGTCCTGACCTTGCTCAGGCCGGCGGTAACCAACCTGAACACCTGCAACAGGCATTGGCAAGCGTCGATGCATGGCTGGTCGAGCAGCTTCAGGCATAACGTAACGTGACAGTAGGGAAGGCGGCCGTGTGGCTGCCTTTCTGTTTGTCATGTATGGGGCCCAACCGATAATCGAATAAATAAACCGAATAGAAGGACTGTCATGGCGCTATACGTACAAAAATTTGGCGGCACCTCGGTAGGCTCCATCGAGCGTATTCGCGCGGTAGCAGAGAAAGTAAAACGCTTTCGCGAAGATGGGCATCAGATCGTCGTCGTCGTTTCGGCCATGAGCGGTGAAACCAACCGTCTGCTGGGACTGGCAAACGACATTTCCGAGGAACCAAATCCACGAGAACTGGATGTTTTGGTCTCTACCGGTGAACAGGTCACAATTTCGCTGTTGTCGATGGCGTTGCAGTCGATAGGAGTAGAAGCGGTGTCCTATACCGGGGCACAAGTGTGCATCCATACCGATACAGCCCACACGCGTGCGCGCATCAGCCATATCGACACCGACCGTCTGCGTCGCGATCTGGATGCTGGGTGTGTCACCGTGGTGGCGGGTTTCCAAGGTATGGATGAAAACGGCGAGATCACGACACTGGGACGTGGCGGCTCCGATACGACGGCAGTAGCGCTGGCGGCTGCACTGAAAGCAGACGAATGTCAGATCTATACCGATGTGGATGGTGTGTATACGACCGACCCGCGCGTATGCGCGCATGCCCGTCGTCTTGACGCCATTACCGTAGAAGAAATGCTTGAACTGGCTAGCCTTGGCTCCAAGGTACTGCAGATTCGTTCCGTTGAATTTGCAGGCAAGTACAATGTGCCGCTGCGCGTATTGTCATCGTTCGAAGAAGGTCCTGGTACATTGATCGTTGCGGAGGAAGAACACTTGTCAACGCATAACATGGAAGCGCCGCAGATATCCGGAATTGCGTTTAGCGTCAACGAAGCGCAGATCACCCTGCGCAAGATGCCCGACGTCCCCGGTATCGCTTCCCGCATTCTTGGCCCGATTGCGCAGGCCAATATCGAAGTCGATATGATCATCCAGAACATCGCTATTGAAGATGAGCGTACCGATTTCACCTTCACCGTCAGCAAACAGGACTTCCGTCAGGCGTGTCGTCTGCTGGAAGAACAGGTTGTGCCGACGCTGGGTGGTGAACTGCGTGGAAACGAACGCATCGCAAAAGTGTCTCTGGTAGGCGTGGGTATGCGTTCGCATGCGGGTGTGGCCGATCAGATGTTCCGGACGCTGGCCGCCGAAGGCATCAACATTCGCATGGTCTCGACGTCTGAAATCAAGATTTCCGTCATCATCGACGAGAAATTCACGGAACTGGCGGTACGTGCATTGCATACGGCTTTCGGGCTGGATGCTGAACCTCGGGAAGTGTGATCCCGAGCATTGTCATTAGACGGCAACGTCTGCAGCTGCCTCTTATATAGTATAGGGGGTAGCATGTGCGGCTTTTGCACGGATGCTCTACAGTGAGTCATTACGAGCAAGGCATTTAGGTAGTGCCGTGGACACGATGTCATGGTCTGACCTTGCGTGCGGGGCTTCTCCTAAGGAAGCCTCGTACGTGTGTTTAGACGGTGCTGCATGCAAGAACAGGAAACATAACGTCGTATAAGACAAAGGAGGTCCAGATGCTCATTCTGACTCGCCGCAGTGGCGAGACACTCATGATCGGCGATGACGTCAGCGTTACCGTCCTGGGGGTCAAAGGAAACCAAGTGCGTATTGGTGTAGAAGCGCCTCGCGATATTCTTGTGCATAGAGAGGAAATCTATCAGCGCATCCAGAACGAGCGTTCTCAGGAGAAGAGTGACACTGACGAAGAATGAGCCGATGTTGCAAGAATGCACGGCTGGTGCGGCCTGCGGTGCCGCTGAAGGCCTGGATTCGTGGCCTCCGATTTGAATTGCAACGCTTTTTTTAATAAAAATATCAAACAGCACTAGACAGGCGAAAGATAAATAGATACTATGTGCGCCGTCGGTAAGGGAGAGGTGGCCGAGTGGCTGAAGGCGCTCCCCTGCTAAGGGAGTATAGGGTTTATAGCCCTATCGAGGGTTCGAATCCCTCCCTCTCCGCCATTACCGTCAACGCTGTTTAAAGTTTTTCGTAATGCGCCCGTAGCTCAGCTGGATAGAGTACTTGACTACGAATCAAGGGGTCAGAGGTTCGAATCCTCTCGGGCGCGCCACGAAGAAATTTAACCAGGGAAATGAGATTCACATTCAAATCAGTTTGATTGTCATCTCACTGCATTATGGAATGCGCCCGTAGCTCAGCTGGATAGAGTACTTGACTACGAATCAAGGGGTCAGAGGTTCGAATCCTCTCGGGCGCGCCATAGCTTAAAGTGTTAGAGAAAACACTCAAAATTATCTTCTCCAAGTTTTGCGCCCGTAGCTCAGCTGGATAGAGTACTTGACTACGAATCAAGGGGTCAGAGGTTCGAATCCTCTCGGGCGCGCCATATAGAGAAGCCCCGCTGATTATATGATCGGCGGGGCTTTTTTGTATCCATGAGACAAGCCTCATTAGTTGGTTTATATCGAAATAAACGCTTGCGGTGGGCGAGCGTCGTTCACATACTGCTCACGCCTCACGCCTCACGCCTCACGCCTCACGCCTCACGCCTCACGCCTCACGCCTCACGCCTCACGCCTCACGCCTCACGCCTCACGCCTCACGCCTCACGCCTCACGCCTCACGCCTCACGCCTCACGCCTCACGCCTCACGCCTCACGCCTCACGTGTCAATTAGGGTGTCTACGCAGCACGGTCCGTCGCATAATGTGCAAGGCAGGTCATTGATTCTGGAATAAAAGAGGAGGGCAGATGCAGATCATTTCACATGCGCCTACGTGGGTCTGGGTGCTTCTAGTGGCGTTGGTACTGAGAGGTATTAAGGCGCTTCAAGACCGTACGATGTCGCTGACGCGGCTGTTGTTGTTGCCAGTGATCTTCTTAGTCTGGGGAGGTTATGCACTGTGCCAAGATACCGAAACGTCGATTTTAGCGCTGGTGTCGGCGGCCATAGGACTGCCATTGGGGGCTTTTGTGGGCTGGCGGTGCTGGCGCACCTCTCCGGGGCTGAGAGATGCCGGTGCGCCGGGACATGTCGTTCGGGCGGGGTCTGCCTTGCCGCTCTGCTTTATCGTGGTGGCATTCATCTCCCGCTTTGTCATGGCGGCCTATCTGCATACGCATCAAGATGCCGTTTCATCAGCATGGATGATGGTGATCGTTGGGCTATGGAGCGGTGCCATTGATGGAGTGTTCTGGGGCGGCAGCTTCAATTTGCTATGGCGCTACCGCGTTGAGCGTCAACAGCGCGGTAGGATGTCAGAAGCCTAGAAAAGAGTGGCTTGGGAGAGGATTACGGGGTGGCAGGGCCATCCAGTGCGTCAAGCAAGTCATCGGTGTGACGCAGCGTGCGCAGATGCACGAAGCGTTCGGCGGCCTCCGTGTCGTGCTGGCGCATCAGGCTGAGCCACTGTTTGATCAGTGAGACAACCACCTTTTCGGGCAGGTCGTCGGCAAGGCCTTCGGCAAAGGCACGGAGCACTGCGGCACGCTCGGCCCATTGTGTGGTTGGAAGCTGTTCGCCTGTCCGCTGCCAATGACGAATACGGGCGGCCAGTAGTGGGTCCGACAGCAGTCCGCGGCCAATCATGACATTGCGGCAGCCTGACAGTGCGCGAGCCTGCCAGTAGTCTTCCAGCGTCCAGATATCACCGTTGGCGACAATGGGCACGTTGACATGGTGGCGAATGCGGGCGATCCACTCCCAGTGTGCCGGTGGACGATAACCTTCCTTGCGGGTACGGGCATGCAGTGTCAGCCATCGGGCACCACCCTGCACGGCTGCCGCAGCACACTGCAAAGCCAGTTGGCGATCCTCAAACCCTAGACGCAGTTTGGCGCTGACCGGTGTGTCGGGTACTGCGCGGCATACGGCGGCTACCGTGGCATGGATGTCGGAGGGAGATTTCAACATCGAAGCGCCACCGCCATGGCGGTTGACGGTTTTGGCGGGGCAGCCGAAGTTAATATCCAGCGCCGTTGCGCCACAGCCTACGGCAATGCGGGCATTTTCAGCCATGGCGGTTGGGTCTGACCCCAGCAGTTGTAACTGGACGGGGGTGCCGTCGGCTGTTGCGGCGCCCTGAGCCAACTCTGGGCATAGGCGATGAAATACGCGAGGAGGAAGTGGCTGGTCGACGACACGCACGAACTCGGTCACGACCCAGTCTAGGCCGCCCTGGGCACTGAGCAAACGTCGGGTGGTGACGTCGATGACGCCTTCCATAGGCGCAAGGCCGATCAGACCAGCCCGTGATGCGCTCGGGTCGGCGTAATAAGCGGCGGGGGGCATGGCAGGAAGTGCAGTGCCGAACATGGGGGTTCCTCGTCGAGGTCATTCCGATCAAGGCGGCGATTATACGCATCCTGATCGGCGGTAACACCCAGCGAGGCACTCGGTAAGTGAATGTGTGGTGCTTATGCGTCCTTCAGCGATGCCGTGCCGTGCAGCTGGCGGGACAGTGCATCGATATCGAGCGGTGTTCCTGCCGGCCATGCCAGCGCGAGCTGTACGCCGTCCGCGCCGTAGTCGACGCCGCTGATTTGGCCGCCTTGCTGTTCACACCAATAGCGCGCCGAGTGTTCGTCACTGAAATCGACGCACAAGGTGAGGCTGAGGCGTACGACGTATTCCTCGGTGGGCAGGGTGTCCAGTGCCTGCAGAACGGCCTTGGTATAGGCGCGTACGAGTCCGCCTGTGCCGAGCTTGATCCCCCCGAAATAGCGAATGACGACGCAACCGATTTCTCCCAGTCCGCTGCCGTCGATGGCCTGGAACATCGGGCGTCCGGCCGTGCCGCCTGGTTCGCCATCGTCGGAAAAGCCGATGTCGACCTGCTCGCCGGGAGGGCCAGCAATAAAGGCGGGACAGTGATGGCGTGCATCGGGATAGGCGTCACGTGCTAGCTCAAGCAGCAGATGGGCATCATCTGGCGTGCTGCAGCGCGCGATCCACGTGATGAAGCGGCTCTTGGTCACTTCGATTTCATGGGTATGGGGCTCGTCCAGTGTGGCGACGGGAACCTTGAAGCATGTGGGGCCGTGTGTTGATGCAGACATGGAGATCGCCTGAACCAGCGCGTGAAGGCATGTCCTTCACGCCAGAAAGTGCATGACAGCCTGTCAATATAGCTGCCGTTGAGAAGGTTTATAGTAACATGGATTGACCTTCCGGTTGCTGGGAAGAGGCGCAAGCCGATGAACGTACAGTTGATTTGCTTCCTGTGGCAGTGTTGTCATTATGGGAAGCAGTATGGATGCAGTTACACAGTTACCTTTTGGTAATTTTAGCTCGTGCGCTGTCTGTGTACCATAGTGTCTACATTATGACGGCTTGCAAGGATGCAAGCCTCTCTAGGTCCAGGGTATCGAAGGAGTCGGTCCGTGGTTCATCTCTCTGCCTGTGCGCTTGGTGTGATGCGCGATGAGCGGGCACTGTTCAAAGATCTGACGTTGACCGTCGGGACGGGGCAGCTATGCCGCATCGAAGGGCCCAACGGCAGTGGCAAGACGACATTGCTGCGCGTACTGTGCGGTCTTATTTCCGATTATGATGGTGGGGTATGTTGGCAAGGCACACCGATTGAGAAAGCGCGTCATGCCTATGCCGCTGCGCTTGTTTATCTCGGTCATCGTACGGGCGTGAAGATGGCGCTGACGCCGATCGAGAATCTGCAGGCGTTCTGGGGACTATCGGGCTATCCCACCTCTGATCTTGATGAGCGTTGCTGGCGAGCATTGGATGCTGTTGGCCTGGTAGCCTTCGCTGATCTGCCGGTAGGGCAGCTGTCGGCGGGACAGCAGCGCCGCGTGGCGTTGGCGCGGCTCCACCTGCGCGAGGTTCCGTTGTGGCTGTTGGACGAGCCGTTCACGGCGGTCGATCAGAGCGGCGTGCTCCAGCTTGAAACGTGGATTCGTGCGCACTGTGAGCGGGGCGGTGCCGTCGTGCTGACCTCTCATCAACCGCTCGTCGAGCTTAAACCCGATCTTTGCGTGTGTCTGGACGGACAGGGAGGGCACCGTGTCGTCACCTGATGCCGCTCAACCGCTGATGTCGCTTTGGCAGTCAGCCTGCTATGCCTTGCAGCGTGAATGGCGGCTGTGCTGTCGCCAGCGCAGCGAATGGCTGCAGCCGCTGGCATTCTTCATTGTGGTGATCGCGCTTTTCCCGCTCGGGTTGAGCGGCGATCTGGCAGCACTGCGCGTCTTTGCCCCCGGTATCATCTGGGTGGCGGCCCTGCTGGCGGTGCTGCTATCGCTGGATCGGCTGTTTCGCGATGACTACCTCGATGGTGTGATTGAGCAGTGGGTGCTGTCACCGCAGCCACTGGTGCTATCTGTCACCGTCAAGGTGATGCTGCACTGGTGCCTGAACGGCTGCCTGCTAGCGCTGATCTCGCCATTATTGGGCGTTATGCTGGGACTCTCTTGGCAGGAAGTGGCGGTGCTGGCCTGTTCGCTGGTGCCTGGGAGCTTCGTGCTGGCGTGGATTGGGGCTATCGGTGCGGCGCTGACCGTATCGTTGCCGCGAGGTGGTGTCCTGCTGTCACTGCTAATGCTGCCGCTGTATGTGCCAGTGCTGATTTTTGGTGCGGGCTTAGTGCGTATGGTGGCGCTGGGGTTGCCGTGGTGGCCGGTCATGGCCTTGCTGGGTGGACTGATGGCAACCGCGCTATTGATGGCGCCCTGGGTCGTGGCATATGCGCTACGCTTGAATATCAGCACGCAGTAAATAATCGAACGATAACAACAACCTTACCTTTCAATGCTCCGACGCCAGCGCTTTGCTTTCATCCTGCCCGCTGGCGTGAACGACAAGGCTATCCGTCATGTGGCACTACCTGCATCAATGGGCTTCTCCCAAATGGTTCTATCAGCGCAGCGGTCGCTGGCTGCCGTGGCTGGCTGCACTTACCCTGCTGACGCTGGCTGTGGGGTCGATATGGGGGCTGGTTATCGCGCCACCTGACTATCAGCAGCATGACAGCATGCGCATCATGTATGTGCATGTGCCGACGGCCATCCTGTCTGAAAGCGTGTACCTACTGATGGCGCTGTGCAGCGCTGTCTTCCTGATCTGGCGTATCAAACTGGCAGACATGCTGGCCTCGGTGATGGCACCGTTTGGGGCCGCTATGGCGTTTCTGGCACTGTTCACAGGAGCCGTATGGGGTATCCCTACCTGGGGAACGTGGTGGACATGGGATGCTCGGCTCACGTCAATGCTGGTACTGCTGTTCCTGTATCTGGGTGTGATTGCGCTGCGCGGTGCGTTCCAGCAGATGCTGGCAGGTGCGCGCGCTGCGGGCATTATCGCGTTGGTGGGGTTGGTTAATCTGCCAATCATCAAATATTCCGTGGTGTGGTGGAACACGCTGCATCAGGCGTCATCGTTTTCCATTGCCCATAAGCCCGCCATGCCTGCCTCAATGTGGTTGCCGCTACTGGTCATGATCGTGGGGAGCTATCTGTTCATGGTAACGCTGATCATGATGCGTACGCGCAGCGAGATTCTGCGGCGTGAGGCGGGGATGGCGTGGGTCAAGCAGCTGGCGCAGGCGCCGATGTCCAAGGAGGACGCAGCATGATGTGGTTTTCCAGCATTCACGAGTTTCTCACTATGAAGGGCTATGGGCTGTACGTGTGGCCTGCGTGGGGTGTTACTGCCGCTGTGCTGCTGGGGTTGGTGCTGCATGCTCGGATTGAGCGACGACATGTGATGGCGATGCTGTCGCGGCAGCAGCGGCGCAATGATGCGATGGCGCGACGAGGGAATGCATCGATGCCGGAAGGAGAATCGCCATGAGGCCTCGGCAACGACAGCGATTGATCGTAGTGGTGGGCATCGTTGCACTGGCTGCCGTGGCCGTCGGGCTGTTGGTGTATGCACTACGGGCTAACATGAACCTCTTTTATACCCCAGAGCAGATCGTGGCGGGTGAAGCCCCGAGCGGTCACGCGCTGCGTGCTGGTGGGGTGGTGAAAGTCGGTAGCGTGCAACGCGCGGCCGACTCGTTGCAGGTCAGCTTCGTGATCACGGACTTCAAGGCGGAGATCGACGTGCGCTATGACGGGATGCTCCCGGATCTGTTTCGTGAAGGGCAGGGCGTTGTCGTGACGGGCCAACTGCTGGACAAGGGACATCTGCAGGCCTCGCAGGTACTGGCCAAACATGACGAAAAATATACCCCGCCTGAAATCAGCACCATCGTCACGCAAGGCACTGTGGCACGACCGCATAATCGCTAGCCCGATGTTGTGGTTGAACGTGCCTGTTCTAGACGGTGCCTGTCTTCGTCGCATGGGGCACTACGCTGTTCAACAAGGATGAATGAATGGAATGGATACCCGAACTGGGGCTGTTGGCACTGCTAGCGGCGATGGTCAGTGCTGTGCTGCAGGCTGTCATGCCGTGGGCGGGGCTGACCTGGCGTCGCCCACTGTGGATTGCCATGGCTGGGCCGCTGACCTGCCTGCAGACGTTTTGCGTGCTGGTAGCGTACGGCATTCTGACTTACTGCTTTGCCGTTAATGAGTTCAGCGTGGCTTTTGTGGCCGAGCATTCTAACCGAGCGCTGCCGCTCTATTATCGTCTATGCGCGGTGTGGGGCGGGCATGAAGGCTCGATGTTGCTGTGGGTGGCCTTGCTATCGCTGTGGGCGTTGGCGGTATGCGCGCTGGCCCGTTCGCTGCCCAGTGTACTAAAAGCGCGTGTGCTGGCCGTAATGGGGCTGATCAGTGCCGCTTTTCTGATCTTCATCGTTGCAACATCTAACCCTTTTGAACGTGTGCTGTTGCCGGTGCCCGCCGAAGGGATTGACCTCAATCCCATGCTGCAAGACATCGGCCTGATCATTCATCCTCCGATGCTCTATCTGGGGTACGTCGGGTTTTCCGTGGCGTTTTCTTTTGCCATTGCGGCGCTGTGGAGTGGTCGTCAGGATGTGGCATGGACCCGCTGGGTGCGGCCGTGGACCAACGTGGCTTGGGCGTGCCTGACCGTGGGCATCGTGCTGGGCAGTTGGTGGGCCTATTACGAGCTGGGCTGGGGAGGTTGGTGGTTCTGGGATCCGGTCGAGAACGCGTCGCTGATGCCGTGGTTGACAGGGTGTGCGCTGGTGCATTCACTGGCGGCCACCGAGAAGCGTGAGGCTTTTAAGCGTTGGACGCTGCTGTTGGCTATCTTCACCTTTTCGCTGTCGCTGCTGGGCACCTTTTTGGTGCGTTCTGGGGTACTGACCTCGGTGCATGCTTTCAGCAATGACCCTTCGCGGGGTGGCGTTATTCTCGTCCTGCTGTTGATCACGATCGGTGGTTCGCTGGGACTGTACGGCTGGCGAGCGCCGCGGCTTTCCAGCTATGTCACGTTTAGCTGGCTGTCGCGTGATCTGTTTCTGCTGCTCAACACGGTCGTGATGCTGGTGATGATGCTGACTGTGCTACTGGGCACGCTGTACCCATTGGCGTTGGACGCGCTTGGGTTGGGGCGTATTTCGGTGGGGCCTCCCTATTTCAATCTAATCTTCCTGCCGCTGGGAGCCGTGCTGTGTGTGCTGATGGGCATTGCGCCCCTACTGCGTTGGAAAAGCATGCCCGCCGCGCTGCTGTGGTGTCGGTCGCAGTGGCTGCTTGCCGTGGTGCTGGTGCTTGGGCCATTGCTGGCTTGGCATGAGATGACGCGCTTCGATCCGTGGGTCACGCTGGCCGCCATACTGGCGGTGTGGGTGGCACTGCCGCTGGCGCGTGACGCGATCGTGTCAGTGGCCAATGCGGGGGGGCTGAAAGGCCTTCGACGCCTGTCGCGCTGCTACTACGGCATGATGCTGGGGCATATCGGGCTGTCGTTCATCGTGCTGGGTATTGCCATCGTGTCGAATGCTAGCGTCGAGCGCGATGTCCGGATGCCGCATGGCGTCCCGATTGAGGTGGGCGATTACGATTTCATGCTGACCGGTGTGCGCCGTCAAGCCGGGCCCAACTATGACGCTGATGTGGCCACTTTGCGGGTATCGCGCGATGGACAGTTAGTGACCCATCTGTACCCGGAAAAACGCTATTTCCCGGCCAGCGGACAGGTGATGACCGAGACGGCGCTGGATGGTCATCTGAAACGTGACCTGTATGTCGCAATGGGGGAGTCGCTCGATAAGGGTAGCAGCTGGGCGATGCGCATCCAGATCAAGCCGCGCGTGCGCTGGATCTGGTTGGGCGGATTGCTGGTTGCAGCGGGAGCTTTGTTGGCGACGATGGATCGACGCTACCGCTTCTACAAGCGCTGCATGAGAGAGTGCCCTGACAAGCAAGAAGGTACACAGGAGGTTCAAGGATGAAAACGAGTCAACGGTGGGTGTGGCTTCCGCTGATTATCTTCATCGCACTGGTGATCGTGTTGGGCGTAGGGCTATTGACCCGTCAGCAGGATCGCCCTTCGGCACGCTTGGCCACGTCGTTCCCGGCTTTTTCGCTGCCATCTCTGGACCGACAGACGGACAAGGAAGGCCCTGAACTGTTCGATGGTCAAATCACGCTGGTGAACGTATGGGGCAGCTGGTGCCCGAGCTGTGAGGATGAAGTGCCGGAGCTGTTGCAGTTGCAGCGGGAGGGTGTGCGTATCGTTGGCATCGCCTATCGCGACGAGCGCGACGATGCTCGGGGCTTTCTCGAACGGCACGGCAATCCCTATGCCGCCAATATCATGGATGCCGACGGCAGTCTGAGCTTCGATTTGGGGGTCTATGGGGCGCCGGAAACCTTTATCGTCGATGCCCACGGCGTGATTCGCTATCACCATGCCGGCGCGCTCACAGAACCTTTGATCGATGGGCAGATCCGGCCCCTACTGCAGGAGCTGGCGCATGAAACGTAAGGTCTATCGCTGGGGAGTGGGGGTGTTGTGTGGCTGGGCGCTGAATGTCGGAGCAGCCCAAACTGTCGAATTTCATGATCCAGCATTGCAATCGCGCTATGCGCAACTGGTGGATTCGTTGCGCTGCCCCAAGTGCGAGAACCAAGCGATAAGCAGTTCTAGCGCGCCAGTGGCCGTCGATATGCGGCGTCATGTGGCGGCTTGGTTGTCGAAGGGCTATAGCGATGAACGGATACAGGATGAGCTGGTCGCGCGGTTCGGTGAGTATGTGCTGTACCAGCCGCGGCTGTCGTCGCGAACGCTTTTGTTGTGGGCCGGCCCGGCGGTGCTGGGGGCGCTGGCGGCAGGAGGAATCATCCTGACCGTGCGCTCACGACGCTATCCGGTACAGGCTGAGCCGCTTGATCCTGATGAGCAAGCGCTGCTGCAGCGTGTTCTGGCGCGCCATCCTGACGATGAGCGTAAGGAGCACCGCGCATGATTTTGCTGATGATAGGGTGTTTGGTGCTGCTGGGAGCGTTGGCAGTGACGGTCGTGTATGCCGCGCACAGTGCGCCCGCGATGCGACGCAGCCTGATGATCGATCACTGTCACCCTTCGCGTGAAGTGGCCAATGTCATGGCCTATCGCGATGAACGTGCCGACATCGAGCGCGCGCATCGCGCCGGTGAACTGAACGATGATCAGTACGCGACGGCGTGCATGACTGTCGAACGTCGTCTGCTGAAAGCGATCCAATCCGGTGAAGATGTCGCAAGTGGCAGTGTCAACGCAGGAAAATGCGGTGCCTGCGGGGCCATGGTGGTAGCCGTTCTGGCGGTTATCGTGGGATACTTGCACTTTGGTGCACATGACGACCTCCGCCTGCACGAAGTCTGGCAGAGCGTCGCCGAGCGCCCGCGTGCCACGGTACAGGACTATGTCGATAGTCTTGAGCCTTTGGCGCGCCTGCAGCCACACAACCCCCATGTCTGGGCGGTGCTGTGGCCGCTCTATACGAACATTGGGCACTATGACGAAGCCATATTTGCCCTCAGACAGCAGATGCGTATCGAAGGAGAGTCGACGCAAGGGCTGGCTCAACTGGCCCAGATGCGGTTCATGGCAGCGGGTGGGGTGGTGACACCCGAGGTGGCCGTACTGTGCCGCCAAGTGCTGGCCGTCGAGCCGGAGCACCCCGCCATCCAGGGCATGCTGGGCGTGGCCGCCTATACGCGCCATGACTATCGGGGCGCACTCGAACACTGGCAGCTGGCACTCGACGGCGGTGCGGATGCCGAAGGGCTGGGCGCACGGCTGCGTGAGAACATGGCGCAGGCCCGTCAGCAGCTACAGGCGCTGGGACCTCCTTCTACGCTACCTGCACGACACGCACAGTAACGGAAGTCAGGATGCGATTAACCTCGATCAGGCTGGCAGGATTCAAATCATTCGTTGATCCGGTCACCGTCCCCTTTGAAGGCAACATGACCTGTATTGTCGGGCCCAACGGCTGTGGCAAGTCCAACGTCATCGATGCCGTGCGCTGGGTGATGGGTGAGTCTTCAGCGAAGATGCTGCGCGGCGAATCGATGGCCGACGTCATCTTCAACGGTTCAACGGGACGCAAGCCCGTCGGGCAGGCCTCTATCGAACTGACCTTCGATAATAGCGATGGCTCGCTGGGTGGCATGTATGCCCAGTATGCCGAGCTGTCGGTCAAGCGCATCGTCACTCGCGACGGTCAGTCGACGTATTTTTTCAATGGTGAAAAGTGCCGCCGTCGCGATATCGCGGATCTCTTCATGGGCACCGGCCTTGGGCCGCGTTCTTATGCCATCATCGGACAGGGCATGATCTCGCGGCTGGTAGAGGCTCGCCCCGATGAATTGCGCGCCACGCTTGAAGAGGCGGCGGGTATTTCGCGCTACAAGGAACGCCGCAAGGAAACTGAACAGCGTATGCGGCGTACGCGCGACAACCTCGAACGTCTCGATGACCTGCGTGAAGAGCTGGATCGACAGCTGGAACGCTTAAAACGTCAGGCCGATGCGGCGCGGCGCTATCGCGATCTCAAGGAACAGGAACACCGCCTCAAGGGTGAACTGGCGTTGCTGCGGCGCAATGCATGGCGCGCCCGCCAGCAGGAAGCCGAGTCGCAGGTGCGCGCGCTGGAAATCGCCCGCGAAAAGAACATTCATGGTATTCGTGAGTGCGAACGCCTGCTGGAAGAGCACCGCTTCAGCCACGATGGGCTGGCCGAGTCGCTTGATGAACACCAGCGGCGCTTTTCCGACACTACTGCGACAGTGGCACGCCTTGAGCAGCAGCTCGAATACGCCCGCACCCGAGAGCGCCAGCTGGCCGTCGAATTGGCGCGCGTTCAGCAGGAAAAGGCAGAGTTCGATCAGCTGGCCAGCACTGACCAGCTGCGCCAGCAGGAAATCGAAGAGCGTCTGGAAGCGCTGGCGCTCGACCGCGAAGAAGCGGCAGAGACGATGGCGCAGCTGGAGCTGGAACAGGCCGAACTGGGTGAGCGCCAGCAGCAAGCACAGGCAGCCTGGGAACGAATTCAACAGCAGAGCGGTGAGCAGACCCGTGGTGCAGAGCGGGCGCAGGGCGAGGTACGCCGCCTTGAAGAACAGCGCGCGGATATCGACCGCCAGCATCAACAGCGTCAGCAACAGCTTGCCGAAGTGCCCGATATGGCGCTGCTGGATGAAGAGTTAGCCGAACTGGCCCTGATTCGTGAGCAGGACGCCGAGCAGCTTCAGCAGCAGGAAGAAGAACGCCAGCGTCTGCGCGAGCAGCGCCAGCAACTGAATGACACGCAGCAGCGGGTGCAGAAAGAACGTGAGACGCTGCTGACTCGCCAGAATACGCTGCTTGGCGAACGATCTTCCTTGCAGGCACTGTTGGCCGCGGCGCTCGACCACGATGATCAGCAGCGCCAGCATGCACTGACAGCTGCCGGGCTTGATCACGCACCGCTGTTGGCAGAACGTCTGAGCGTCGAACCAGGTTGGGAGGCCGCCGTGTCATGGGTATTGGCACCGTGGCTAGATGCCCGCATGGCGTCCATTGAGGCGCTGAATCAGCTTGCGCTGGAAAAAGGCGAGCTGGGTGTGATTGATGATCGCGTCGCTACACCCGTGGAGGGGTCGCTGGCGGCTCTCGTGCAGGGCGCGGGTGGGTTGACAGCGTGGCTCAATGGCATTCGTGCTGTCGATGAAGACGCCGATGCTTGGTCACGGGCGGCAACGCTGACGGGTGGCGAGAGCCTAATCACGCGCAGTGGGCTGTGGATCGGCCACGGTTGGGCGCGTCGGTTGGGCGAGCAGGCTCGTGATGATAGCGTGATGGCCCAGCGTCGCCGACTGGATGATATTGATGCAGAGCTGGCGCAGCTTGACGCGCAACTGGAAGCCATGACCGCACAGCTTTCGGATATCGCTGCGCGCCAGCAGAGCGGTGATGATCGGCTTGAGCAGCTGCACGAAGAAGCCGCACGCCATACCGAGCAGTCTCGCCAGCATGAGGCGGCTTGGGCGGGGTTGTCATCACGCGTTCAGCACCTCAAAGGGCGTCGCGAAGAATTGGCGGCAGAGCTGATGACCTTGGCCGAACGCCGTGAGGAAAATGCACTGGCGCTGGAAGAATGCCGTGAGCGGTGGCAGATGGCCATCGACGTGGCTGAAACATCGGCAGCCGCACGCGAACAGCAAGCCAGCGAACGTCAGCAGGCCAATGAAGCGTGGCAGCATTTGCAGACGCGACTGGCCCCTGCGCGCGAACGTCAGTCCCAGCTGGCGCTGGAAGCGCAGCGGTTGACGACGGAACTGGAAGGCATGCAGCGTACCCAAGCACGCGGTGCCGATCAACGTCAGCGTCTTGACGAGCGATATGCTGCGTTGCAGGAAGAGCGTGAGACGCTCATTGAGCCTCAGGAAATGCTGAAAGCGCAGCTGGACGACTACCTTGATCAGAGAACGCGCGAAGAAGCCGCGTTGACGGCGGTACGCGATCGTACTCGCCAGCTGGCGGAGCAGATGCGCGATAGCGAACAGAAGCGCCAGCAGTTCGAGAAGGATCAGGAGCAACTGCGCACGCAGATCGAAACGTTACGGTTGCAGGTGCAAGAGCATGCACTCAAAGCGGATGCGCAGGAAGAACAGTTGGTTGAACTGGGTCTTGAACTGACCGCGTTGATGCAGCAGCTGCCCGAGGATGCGAGTGAATCGGCCTGGCAGAATGCGTTGGAAGAAACATCAGCGCGAATCAAACGTTTAGGTGCGATCAACTTGGCCGCTATAGAAGAATACGAGCAGCAAGCCGAACGCCGTAACTATTTGGAAGCACAGCACAGCGAGCTGACGGATGCGCTGGATACGCTCGAAAAAGCGATCCGCAAGATCGATCATGAAACCCGCACGCGTTTCCGTGCCACCTTTGAAGAGGTCAACCGGCGTCTGGGTGAGTTGTTCCCGCGCGTGTTCGGTGGCGGTGCGGCATGGCTGACGCTGACGGGAGATGATTTGCTGGAAACGGGGGTTGCGATCATGGCGCGTCCCCCCGGTAAGAAGAACAGCACCATCCATTTGCTGTCAGGCGGTGAGAAGACGATGACGGCGCTTTCGCTGGTGTTTGCTATCTTTCAATTGAATCCTGCTCCGTTCTGTATGCTGGACGAGGTGGACGCGCCGCTCGACGATGCTAACGTGGGGCGTTATGCACGGCTGGTGCGTGATATGTCCGCAACCGTTCAGTTCATTTACATTACGCACAACAAGATAGCGATGGAGGCCGCCGATCGTCTGATGGGGGTCACCATGCAGGAACCCGGCGTCTCGCGGCTGGTGGCGGTCGATATCGAGGCGGCAGCGGCGCTGGCGGAGGCATAAGGAAGGTGGCAATGCTGTGGAACCTGTGTAGACATGACTTGGCATTGCCACAACGGTTGACCATAATTCTATGTTGACAAACAGTCGCTTCGTGCTGTTACGGATGATAATTCTCCGGGCAAGCCGTGTGAAACGGCTGTTCGATACATGATAATCAAGGAGACCGCCGCATTCGGGTAACCGAAGACAGGACGTACAGTGCGGTGGCAAGGCTCGAGACAGGCTGGACACGATGGAACTGAGAGAGTGGCTGATTATTCTGGGACTGATACTGATGGCGATCATCGTCATTGATGGCGTGCGTCGTCTACAGCGCCAGCGTCAGTCCTCGCGCCTTGATGCCGGGCGCGCTGCCCAGCACGAGAAGAGCGATGACGACATTGCGCGACAGACCGAATGGGAATTGCCCAACGGTGGCGCTCGTGTGGTCAAGGAAGCGACCGTACAGCCGCCCCCTGTTCGCCAAGCCTCAGCCTTTGAACGCAAAGGGTTGAAGACGCGCATTCCTGAAAGTGAGGCCCCTTCCGCTACCGTGCAGACCGCTTCAGTGGTCGATGCGGCGCGCGCCACTCCTGCTGTAATGACAACGACAACAACCGCCGCCGCCGAAACGCCCGCTGATGGTGCTCGTTCCGCCGCGGCAGCAGAGGCTGATGCTATGACCGATGCTGCGCTTATGGAGGCCTCCACGCCCACTCAGAGTGAACCTGCGGCAACCGATATGCCGGAGCCCACTCACCATCAGGAGCGTGTCGACCGTGCGATTGACGCGCCGGATGCCGGTGATGTCGCCGATGTGGTACCGCAGGAAGCCGTCGTTCATGATGATGAAGACGACGAGGCTTTGCAGCACGACGATGAGGCGCAGGAAGACGAACTGGCCCCCGAGCCTTTTGACGTTCCAGAAGAAGAGGCGGTTGATGATCCGCGCTACGAAGGGCTGTCGGAAATCCTGTGGCGTCGTCCGCTTGATAGCCTGGCGCATATGAAGGAAGTACTGGCCGAACGCCGTGAACGTAAGGCGCAGGCACGCGAAGAAGCGCGCGTTCGCCGTCTGGAAGCGCGCGCGCGTCGTGCCGAAGAAAAAGAGAAGCGCCGGGCTGAGAAGGAAGCGGCTCAGCAGCAGGCTCGTGAAGAAGCACAGGCCTTGCAGGCTCAGCAACGTGAAGAGGACGACCGTGCTCGGGCACAGCAGGCGGCGCGCACTCATGCTCATCGAGAGGATCCGCTTGCGCCGCTGGACGATGACGACCCGTTGTTCGCACCGTCGTCACGTCGCCGCGAACCGTCGCGAGACGCTTACGTTGAAGAACGGATCGATGATGCGTACGGCGACGACGACGACGATTATCGGGACGCTGACGAGCCTCGGCAGTATGCCGAAGACGTTTACGAGGATCAGGACGATGAGCCTGAGTGGGACGACCGCGATGCTGTGAGTGCTCGCCACCCGGATATCGAACGTGCCCGCCGTCACCTCGTTAATGGTACGCAAGCACGTGAAACGTTGGCGTCGGCCTCCGAAGTCATCGCAATTGCGGTGATGGCACGTGATGGTGAAACCTTCGATGGCATGGCGCTGTTGAAGCTGATGCTGGCCTGCGGGCTGCGCTACTGCCCCACGACGCGCGTCTTCCACCGTTTCGAAACCGATGACGACAACAGCCCGTTGCAGTTCTCGGTCATTGATACTCTGAAGCCGGGCGAATTTCCGCTCGATGAGATGGACGAGTTCAGTACGAAAGGAGTATGGCTGCTGATGCCGATGCCTGGGGCTGATGAGCTGAGCACGGCATTCGAAGCGATGTATGAAACCGCACGCGCCATTGCGCGCTACCTTGACGGTGAACTGCGCGATGAAAACCAGAGCGTGATCACTGCCCAGACGGTCGAGTTCTCGCGCCAGCGCGTACAGGAGTTTGAACGCCGCGCCAAACTGTATCACGCCTCTCACTGAGGCACTGCTAGCCGAGGCCAGCAGTGGTATCATAAACGTTCCTGACAAGCGCATTTTTCTGTAGTGACCGGGCCTGTGCACAGTGTGTATCAGGCCCGGTGTCGTATGCTGCGCCGTTCTGCCGATCAAGGAGGCACCGTGACTGCCGAAACCGTTCCCGCTGATGTGCTGCACGAAGTAGAGACCCTGCGTCAGCAGCTTCATGATGCCAGCTTCCGCTATTACATCCTCGACGCGCCACAGCTGCCCGATGTCGAGTACGATCGTCTGTTTCGTCGCCTGCAGCAGCTCGAAGAGCAGTATCCGGCCGTCGTCTCACCCGATTCTCCGACTCAGCGCGTAGGCGCACCTGTTTCATCCGGCTTCCCCAAGATCACCCACGCGGTGCCGATGCTGTCGCTGGACAACGCCTTCAGTCATGAAGAACTGACCGCGTTCGTTGAACGCGCCGCAGACCGCTTGGAGTGCAGTGGCGACGATCTCCAGTTCTGCTGTGAGCCCAAGCTCGACGGCTTGGCCGTTTCGCTGCGCTATGAACAAGGGCAATTGGTAGAAGGGGCTACGCGCGGCGATGGTCGCGTGGGTGAAGGCATCATCGGCAACCTGCGCACCATCAGCACGATTCCACTTAAGCTGCACGGTGATGACCTGCCCGAACTGCTGGAAGTGCGCGGTGAAGTGTATATGCGCCACTCATCCTTCGAGCGCCTCAACGAGGACGCGCGCAAAGACGGCAGCAAGGTCTTCGCCAATCCCCGCAACGCGGCGGCGGGCAGTCTGCGTCAGCTTGACCCGGCCATCACACGTCAGCGCTCGCTGGAGTTCTGCGCTTACCAGATTGCGCAGCTGGACGAACATCGCCAGCAGCCCAGCCATTCCCGCCAAATGGCGTTGCTAAAAGCGTGGGGGTTCCGTCCCAATCCGCTGCTGGAAGTGGTGACGGGCAGCGAGGGCATCATCACTTACTGTGAGTCGCTGGGTGAACGTCGCCCAACGCTCGATTACGATATCGATGGTGCGGTGCTGAAGATCGACGATCTACGACAGCAGCGTGAACTAGGGTTCGTATCGCGCGCACCGCGCTGGGCGATTGCCTATAAGTTTCCCGCCCAAGAGCAAGTGACGACGGTCGAAGACGTGGCCTTTCAGGTGGGGCGTATTGGCACCCTGACCCCGGTAGCCAAGCTGGCACCGGTTCAGGTGGCAGGCGTTACGGTCTCCAACGCGACACTGCACAATATGGATGAAGTCGAACGACTGGGTGTGAAGATCGGCGACAGCGTCATTATCCGCCGCGCGGGCGATGTCATTCCGCAGGTTGTGGGTGTGATCGAAGACCGTCGCCCAGAAGACGCGCGCGATATCGTTATGCCCGATACCTGTCCGGTATGCGGTGCCGATGTCGAGCGCCTTGAAGGCGAAGTGGCCGCACGCTGTTCGGGCGGTTTGTTCTGCGCGGCACAGCGCAAAGAAGCCCTGAAGCATTTTGCGAGCCGTCGTGCACTGGATATCGTGGGATTGGGCGACAAGCTGATCGAACAATTGGTCGATCATGGCTGGGTCGATACGCCAGACAAGTTGTTCAAGCTGATCAGCTCGCAGCTGGCAAGTCTGCCGCGCATGGGTGAGAAGTCGGCGGCCAATCTTGTGGTGGCGCTGGAAAAAGCGCGTCACACTACACTGGCACGTTTCATCTATGCTATCGGTATCCGTGAAGTGGGCGAAAGCACGGCCGCCGCACTGGCACGCCATTTCGGTACGCTTGAAGCATTGATGGCTGCCGATGAGGAAACGCTGACGGCGATACCTGATATTGGGCCTATCGTGGCCCGCCATATCCGCACCTTCTTCGAGCAGGAACATAACCGCGAAACCGTGCACGCATTGCGTGATGTAGGCGTGACTTGGGATGAAACAATCATCGAAGAGCGTGACCAGCCGCTGGTCGGTGAAACGTGGGTGCTGACCGGTACGCTGGATGTCATGACACGCGACCAAGCCAAAGAGCATCTGCTGGCACTGGGCGCAAAAGTAAGTGGCAGCGTGTCGAAGAAGACGGCTGTCGTGGTGGCTGGGCCGGGGGCAGGCAGCAAGCTGAGCAAGGCGGAATCGCTGGGCGTCACCGTGATGGACGAGGCCGCGTTCTTGGCCCGTCTAGCCGAGCTGGGCATCACAACGCCGTAACATCACCACATGCACAACGGGAGGTCGCGAAATGGACGATCGCTTTATTGAAGTGCCCGTCAGCATGGTGCCTGACGACACGCTGGCCCGTCTGCTGAGTGAATTCGTTTCACGCCAAGGAGCGGATAGCACTGACACCGAAGACGGTGAAATGGGGTGGGTGGCACAGCTCAAGCCGCAGCTGCAGCGCGGTAAGCTGGTCATCATGCATGATCTACAGACGGAAACCACCGAAGTCATGACGCGTGAACAGTGGCGTGACTTCCAGCGCCAGCTGGCGGCGCAGGAAGGCGATGGCAACGTTTACTAACGCCCGCCATCTCTGCATCTCTTGAATCAAAGCGCCCCGTGTCGGAACACGGGGCGCTTTGTCTTTTATGGTTCATCACGGTCGATGGTGCAAGCTCTAACCGCAGTCGCTATTGATCTACCACTGAGCCGTCAATGTGCAGGCGGGTTTTGAGTGGGCGGCGGTAGGGAAAGCGTTCTTCCAGCCGGTCCGACAGTGCAATACCGATACCGGGACGCGTCGGAATGCTCATGAATCCGTCCTGACAGGCAAAGGTCTCCTTGACCATGTCCTTCTTGCGCACGCCACCTTCCACTCCCGTTGCGCCGAACCGTTCGGACAGTGCCGGTTGGTCGTCTCCGGGGTATTCCAGCAGTGCAAAGTTGGGAATGCTGACGGCGATCTGCAGACAGGCGGCGGTCGATACGGGACTCAGCGGATTGTGGGGGACCACCATGAGATCGTTGGCCTCCGCCAGTGCTGCGATCTTCTTCGCGCCGGTGATGCCGCCACACATGCAGACATGGGGTCGCAGATAGGCTGCGGTTTTGCGCCGAATCAGCATCGCGAATTCTTGCGGGTTGCTGAGCCGTTCCCCCGTGGCGATGGGAACGGAAATCTTGCGGGCCACCTCGGCCATGTTGTCGATATTGTCGGCCCCCACCGGGTCCTCAATAAAGCACGGATGGAAAGGGGTAATGCCTTCCGCCAGCACGATGGCACCGGCAGGCTTGAGACGCCGATGCACCTCAATGCAAAGATCGACGTCGTTGCCTACTGCTTCACGGTACCGACCGATGCGCTCAATGACATTGCCGATCTCACGTGCGTGGGGTTCGAAATAAGGGGTGTCGCGCGATTCATCCAGAAACGGCGACAGATGGCAGTAAACCCTTCGGCCTTTGCGTGCTTGAGCTGGGCGATGGTTTCTTCAGTGGTGCGCCCTCCCCCCCCCCCCCGTGTGCGCGTATACCCGTACCTTGTCGCGGCAGCGGCCCCCCCCAGCAAGTTGTACACCGGTGTGTCGTAGAACTTGCCCGCGATATCCCATAACGCAATATCGACAGCACTGATCGCGCTCAGGATGGCAGCACTGCGGAAGTGCCAGCAGCGGTACATGTATTGCCAGTGGTGCTCGATCCGAAGTGGATCCTGGCCGATCAGGTAGGTGCGCAGGGTGTTGATGGCCCCAGCTGAGGCTTCTAAGAAGCCCCAGGTGCCGGATTCTCCGATGCCGACCAGCCCTTCATCGGTATCGACTTCAACGAACATATAGCGGTTGGCGAGGCGAACGCGGACATCAGTGATCTTCATCAGCCGTCAGGTTCCTTCATCCGTGGCAAATGATGGCGTCACGACGATCATTACCATAAACGGCAGGGGATGCCTTGTGATGACTTAGACAGCTTGGGTCTGTTGATACGCCTTGCGCGCTGGTGCTGAATGCGGTCGATTTATGGATACGGATGATGAAACGTGAACGCGAGGGTTCGTCAGCAGGGTTAGCGAGAGCATGGCGCTGAATACGATCAGTTCATGATTGAGGATGACGAAACGCCAACGCTCTCAGCTCTCTTTTTGTTGCTTGTGAACGCGAGGGTTCGTCAACAGAATTGCTGTGAGCATGGCGCATGGGCGGTTCGAGTGGCCCATGCGCGAGTTGGCATCATCGCTTCCGGCTCAGCTTTTGCTGCGTTTGAGGTCTGCGATCAGACGGCGGCCGGGTTGTAGGTGGTCGACGATGGCCATCTCCAGTGGTAGCGGCTCGTGGCAGATACGTGATGCCAATAGTTCGGCGCACAGCGGGCTGCCTACCATGCCGCGAGAGCCCTGTGCCACGCTGACCCATAGGTTGGGGTGGTATTGGCCTTTTTCGTCGCTGGAGAAGCGCTTGGCGTCGTCTGCCAGTCCGGCATAGGCCTGCTGCCACTGTTCGGCAACGGGAGCTTGCCCGACGAACGGTGACTTGTCAGGACTGGCGCAGCGAATGCCGGCTTTGCCTTCCATCTTGTCATTCCAGCCTTGTTCAACCAGCGCTTCCGCACAGGCCGGCAGCATGTCCTGCAGCTCGGCCATATTGTGCAGATGATCTTCCATTTTCAGACTGTCATCGGTCGAGCGTGGAATGAATGTTGCGCCGAAACACTGGCGGCCGTGAATGGCTGGGGGGGCATAGCCGCTGGCGCAGACCACGCAGGCTGGCGTAGGTGTGCCTTCTTCAACAGGCACATTGCTGACCTGCCCACGAATGGGCATCAAAGGAAGGTGAGCCAACGGGGGCACGTGATTGGCGCGCCAGGCGTTGGCCATAACGACGGCGTCTGCGTCCAGCGTGCTGCCATCATCCAGTGTCAGTGTCCAGCCACTGCCCTGTGGGGCAAGGTCGGTGACGGCATGGCGATGCTGGGTGATGCCCGGTGTCGCGGCCAGCGTTTCGCAGATCAGGTAGGGGCGTACCCAGCCTGCCAGCGGCGACAGCAGACCGTGGTAGACCTCATCGGTCAGCGGTGTGGCGACCAGTGCCTGTACGGCGTCTGGCTCGAGGCCGCGCATAACGGAATCCGGCAGGTCATGGTTGGCAAGAAATTTTCGCTGTCGCTGGGCTTCTTTCTCGGTCGTGGCCAGGCTTAGCACGCCACAGTCGTGCCACAGGCTATGTTCGGGGTCGAGACTATCGAGCAGGCGTCGAATATACAGCAGCGTGGAAAGATAGAAGCGGCTTTGCAGATTGGTGTCGACCGCCAGTTTGATGTACATCGCGCCTTGCAGGTTGCCTGACCCTTCGCGTCCCGGTGTTTTCGGGTCGATCAGGCTGACGCGAAGGCCGCGGCGTGCCAGCGCGTGGGCGGTTGAAGTGCCCGCAATGCCCGCACCAACGACGGCAACGTGACGGGGCACATCGTGCTCTTCTGGCGGGATGTACCACGGTGTGTGCTGGCGACGGGTATCGGTTAGCGGCACGTTGATCTGGCCACAGACCATTTCGCGCTTGCGACCGAAACCGTCTACTTTCTGCCAGTCAAAACCGGCTGCTTTCAGGCCGCGACGTACATCGCCTGCGCTGGTAAAGGTCGCGAATGTGGCCCCGGGTCGGCTGGCGCGTGCCATGCCCTCGTACAGAGCAGGTTGCCACATGTCAGGGTTCTTCGACGGGGCGAAGCCATCAAGGAACCATGCGTCCATGTGCCCTTCGAATTGGCCCAGTCGCTCAATAACATCGCCGAGGTGGATGTCGAGCGTCACGCGATCGGAGAGCGGTAGGCGATGAACGCCCAGTACGGGCTGCGGCCACAGTTGGATCAGGCGCTCGGCCTTATCCTGCAGCGCAGGCCAGGCCGCCAGCATACGGCGCAGGTCGTCGCGACGCAGCGGGAAGCGTTCGAAGGAGACAAGGTGCAGACGTGCCTCGGCAGGAGCATGCTGCTCGAAGCACGCCCAAGCACACAACATGTTGAGGCCTGACCCTAGCCCCGTTTCGCCGATGACGAACGGGCGGCGTTCGCGCCAAGACGCGAAGCGTTCGGGCAGCCGGTTATGGCGAATGAAGACATGCTCGGTTTCCTGCCGACCATCCTCACGGGAGAAATAGACATCGTCGAAGTGAGCTGCTGACGCAACGTCGTCGTCCCAGCGCAGTTCAGCGTGTTCGAGGCGCGTCAGCGGCGCAAGCGGAAGAGAAGCGGGCATGAGCATGTATTCCTGAAAGACTCGGAAACAGCAGTATATCGCACCGCCACGGCGCAGCGTCAGCAGCGTGTTGTCGCAAGAGTTGGGGAGTGCTTGAGGTTTTTTTCACCGAAATGATTCGCGGTGGTCTGGTGTAATTGGTTACGAAATAGACAATCTGTAGACGGCCTACGGCTTATCGGCATTTCCCCGCTGCCATCAGCAGGCCTTCAACAGGGTTATCCACATCAACTGTGGATGAAATGTGCCGACAGCGGATTGATAAACAACACTAAAGAGATGGGAAATGAAACGGGTGCGATCTGGCCGCACCCGCTGAACGATCAGGGCAGAACTTGACGGAACGGTTTGACGACGACCTTGGCGTATACGCCAGCGTCGACGTAGGGGTCAGTGTTGGCCCACTGCAGTGCCGCTTCGTAGCTGTCGAACTCGGCCACGACCAAGCTTCCGGTAACGCCTTCGCCTTCGATGAACGGGAACGGGCCGGCAATCGCCAGGCGTCCTTCGTCGCGCAGCGTATCAAGGCGTGCTAAGTGCGCAGGACGTACCGGCTTACGCAGCGGTGTGCTGTCCAATACGTCTTCGCTCATGATGGCATACAGCATGGTGTCTTCTCCCACTGAAAAAGTGATGCGTACAGGCGGCTTTCTTATTGGCCGTCATTGTCGTCCTGCGTCTTGTGTGCCAGTGCACCCTGACGGGCAAGCCAGATGCCTTGCGCCAGCACGAAGAGCACAGTCAGTCCCAGCATACCAAAGAGCTTGAACGTGACCCAGACGCTTTCACCGTAAAAGCGGTAGACCAGCAGGTTGACGATGGCGAGCGCGACGAAGAACACCACCCAGGCAATATTGAGACGATGCCACACGGTAGAGGGAAGACTGATCTCCTTGCCCATCATCATCTGCACCAGCGGCTGGCGCTTGCCGAACAGCGGTGACAACAGGAAGGCCAGTGCCATCACTAAATTGAGTACGGTCGGTTTCCAGACGATGAAGTGATCGTTGAGCAGTAATGTGGCTGCCCCGAAGCCCAGCACCAGTACTAAGGTGACGAGGTGGATCGGTTTAATGGCGCGGGAATACAGCCAGAGGCCTAGCACATGGATAACGGTGGCTACCATTAGGACGGCCGTGGCGATCTTGAGGTCGCCGTAGTACTTGTAGACGCCGAAAAAGATGGCAACGGGAAGGAAGTTGAGCAGGTTGTTCATCAGTAAAAAAGCTCCGCTGAAACGGTCGGTCGTGCAGGCGCGCATTGGCGCACCGAAATGGCACAGAGTAGTGATCAGGGTTTGCCTTGTGCGGCAATACGCGACACTATGAAGGAAGTACACCCGTAAAGACAGGGTAGGCCGGAAGCTTCCAATCATGCATGGTACGAAGCATGGGACCACAGCACGTCCGGCAGGTTGCCCTCAGATTAGGACACTTCAGGACCATGACCGCCATGACGACGCTTCCTGCGACACTGGCAATGTCGGGCAAGATTCCAGGCATTGACCTGCACATGCATTCGAAGGCATCAGACGGGGCGCTTTCGCCCACCGAACTGATGCACCTCTGCCTTGAGCGCGGCCTGGGTCGCGTGGCGCTTACCGATCACGATACCGTCAACGGTGTCGCGGAAGCCCGTCAGGCGGCGGATGAACTGGGGATCGGGCTGCTGCCCGCGGCAGAACTTTCCACCCAGTGGACCAATATCGGCGTGCACGTCGTGGCGATGATGCCTGAAGGCGAGCAGTCCATCATTCAAGACGAACACAACCCGCTGCGCCAGATGCTCGATACGTTGTGGGAAGCGCGCAGCACGCGCGCCTACACGATCGCTGAACGTCTTGAGCGCAAAGGGCTAACCAATGCGCTGGAACGTGCGCGTGCCTGTGCTGGCGGGCGTTTGGCCATTGGCCGACCGCATTTCGCCGCGGCACTGGTCGAGGCGGGCATGGTCGATGATATCAAAATGGCGTTCAAACGCTATTTGGGTGCGGGCAAGGTCGGTGACGTGCGCCTGCACTGGCCGGAGTTCAGTGACGTTGTACGTGCGATCGTAGCCGGGGGGGGCATTGCCGTGTTGGCGCATCCGCTACGCTACGAACTGACGCGCCGCCGTCTAGTGTTACTGCTGGATGAGTTTATGGCCGCTGGCGGTGAAGCCGTCGAACTGTGCAACGGCCATCAGAACGATGACAGCACGCGTGATCTTGCGCGCCTGCTTGAGGAGCGCCAGCTGTACGCTTCCGTCGGCAGCGATTTCCACAAACCCGGTGGTCCGCTGGCTCCTGGTACATTTAGTCCGCTGCCGCGCTGCCGTGTTGCACCGATTTGGACGCATCCACGCCTCGTGCCTTGGATCGACGCCACTGAGGCATCGACGCAGCGTATTATCACGCAGCGACAGGCGCTGGAAGCGTCCTATGCTGCCAATCAACACGATTCAACCAAGGAAGGTGACGCATGAGCCTATTCCTACAGATTCATCCTGAAACGCCCCAGGGCCGCCTGATCGACCAAGCCGTTGACGTGCTGCGTAAAGGTGGCGTCATTATCTACCCAACCGATTCTGGCTACGCGCTGGGTGGGCGTCTGGGCGAGAAGAAGGTGGTCGAGCGCATCCGTCGCCTGCGCGAACTGGACGATCGTCACCCCATGACGCTGATCTGCGCCGATCTATCCGAAATCGGTACCTATGCCCATGTCGACAACAGCATCTTCCGCGTGCTGAAGGCTCATACCCCAGGACCATACACGTTTATTCTCGAAGCGACCAACGAAGTGCCGCGTCAGCTGCTGCATCCTAAGCGCCGTGCCATCGGTGTGCGTGTACCGGACAATGCCATCACGCGTGCACTGTCCGCGGCGCTGGGCGAGCCACTGATGAGCGTCACGCTGATTCCGGCCGGTGAAGAGGATCCGTTGACCGATCCCGAAGAGATTCGCGAACAGTATGAGCGTCAGGTGGATGCGATCATTGACGGCGGTGCCGGCGATCACCAGCCGACCTCTGTCATTGACCTGCGTGAGTTGCCTTTTGTGATTTTGCGCCGTGGTAAGGGTGATGTGTCGCCGTTCGAATGACGTTTGGTAGTGCATAGACGGCATGGCCCCGGCACGAGCGATCGTACCGGGGCCATGTGCATGCAGCGAAAGGATCAGGCAGCGGTGAAGTGCTGCATCAGGCGTAGACAGTGCTGTCCGAATGCCTGATCAAGAGCGTCTGCCCCGCGTCTGCGCAGTGTGTCGGCCAGTGCATGCGTGGTTGCATTGAGAGGCTGTGGCAGGCGTGCCGATAGCTCGGCCAGTAACGTGGCCGCCGTGGCATAGCCTTCCGGCATGAAACCATCCGTGGCAGCATCCAGCGCATCAATGGCGCGGTCGAACAGCACGGTGTCGTTCGACGCCGTATGATGGGGAGCGTGGTAGCCCTCGCTGAGTGCTACGGCGCGCTGGGCTTTGCTCGCATTGGCCGGACGCAGTGCGATGTGTTGGCTCAGCGTACGTGCCAGCGACCACAGTGCTTCGGTATCACCGTGCTTTAGTTCAAGCTCAAGTTCGCGGATGGGCAGCGTATGATGGCCGGAATGGATCATGCCCTGATCAAGTGCCGCTTCGATGTGACTGCCATCGTCCAGCGTCAGTTGCCATGCCTGGCGTACGAAATCCGTGGTGTACACCGGCGCAAGCTGTTCAACCACCTCCAACGATGCCAGACAGGCCAGTTCCGGATAATGCTGCGCTTCCTGCTGAGCCAGACGCACGAGTGCATGGGTATCCAGCTGATCGCTGTCCAGTGTCCATTCCCACTCACCGCGGCGATGTAGGCCACCGGAGCCTTGGCCTGCCGTCTTAACGGTCTGCACGATCGTATCGCCGAAGCGGCGGATACGCAGCGCCATGCGGGCCGCTTCCAGATCACGGCTGGGCGTGTCGAAGTATTGATTGCGCATGTCCAGACGTTCGACAGCGCTCTTGCTCAATGGCGATAGGGTAGGCAGGATGGCAACCGCATCGGCATCTAGAGCCAGTTTGAGTTCGAGTTCTATAGGTGAAGGCATATAGCGAACCGCCTTGTAGCAGCAGATAGAGAGGCCGCCAAGCATCCGCCTGACGACAAGCCTTGAGCAACGGCGCTCGAAGGCAATGGCGGCCAGTGTAGCGTCTCGCGCGTGGCAAGTCACAGTCTGGTCGGCACTGTCCGCTGCGCAGAAAGGCGGACAATGCCGTGCCGCTAGGCTACAGCGAGCGACGTACCGAACGTGTGCGAGGCAATCGCGTATCGCATGATGTGGCGATAACGTAGCGAATAGACGTAGCGAATAAAAAAGGACACGGGCCGAACGGGCATCCACTCGGCCAGTAACGATGACTGTATCGGGACAGATAAAAGTGAAAACGACCTTCCTTTCCAATGAATTCAGAGGCAGCGCTCCTTATATTGATGCCCACCGTGGCTGTACGTTCGTCATTCATGTCGAAGGTGAGGCGTTTGAGTCCCCCTGTGAGGCCTTGATTCAGGATCTGGCCCTGCTACATACGCTGGGAGTCAAGCTGGTATTGGTATTTGGCTGCAAGCCTCAGGCACAGGCAGCGTTGGCACGTTCTGAGCACCCGCTGCAGCTGCTCCGTGGCCGCTGGATCGTCGATCAGGATGGTATGGCGGTGATTGCCGCCCAGACCCAACAGCTGCGAATGATGATTGAAGCCCGCTTTTCCGTAGGGTTGCCCAATACGCCGCTGCACGGTCTCGATATCGTTACCGTAAGTGGTAACTTCGTCATGGCACGACCGTTCGGCGTGCGTGATGGCGTCGACGGCCTCTATGCCGGTGATGTGCGCCACGTGCGCAGCGATGCCATCAGCGAACTGCTGGCGCGCGATATGCTGGTGATCATCCCGCCTATCGGCTATTCCAGTACGGGAGAACTGTTCGATCTCGATTCGACCGAAGTGGCCAGCCAAGTGGCCATTGCCATGCAGGCCGACAAGCTGATCCTGCTGGGGCAGCACGATGGCGTTCGCAGCGAAGACGGTGCGTTGCAGCACCAGATGGAGCCGGAACAGGCTCGCCAGCTCAGCGCTGTCAGCATGCCCGAATCACTGCACCATCAGTTGGAAGCGGCCTGTCTTGCCGCACGCAAAGGCGTCAAGCGTACCCATATCCTGAACTGGAACGATCGAGATGCGCTGCTGGGCGAGCTGTTCACCCGCGATGGGATGGGCACCATGATCACCCAAGAGCGCTATGAACAGTTGCGTATTGCCACCAGCGCTGACATTGCCGGTCTGATGGAATTGCTGCGGCCGCTCGAAGAGCGCCAGATACTGGTGCCGCGTTCGCGTGAACGTCTCGAACAGCAGATTGGTGACTATACGGTCATCGACCGCGACGGAATGACCATCGGCTGCGCTGCTTTGCACAGCTATGCTCAGGAAGGCTGCGGCGAACTTGCCTGCGTGGCCGTGCATGAAGGGTATCGTGATGGCGAGCGCGGTACGCGCCTGCTGGAGGCTATTGAGCAGCGCGCGCGCAAGCAGGGACTTCGACAGCTATTTGCACTCACCACACACACGGCACACTGGTTCCTTGAGCATGGATTTTTACCTGCTGGCATAGATCAGCTGCCGGAAGCGCGTCGTTCAGCTTACAATACGCAGCGTAACTCAAAGGTATTGATAAAACCTTTGGTGTGACCCTAGCCTCATGTGCGTTCGGAGCGGCATGAGAACCCTCTTTGCCATGCGCGAACTGATCGCTACTTTATTTCTGACGAGATGCAACACGATGATCAAGGCTTCTGCACCCATTGATATCTTCAGGTCGCGCTCGCTGCTAAGGCTGGTCCTGCTCGGGTTCGGTGTCACCATGCTGCCGATCATCGTGCTGATCTATCAGGCCGGGCAGGCCTTGTCGGAACTGTCCGAACTGGCAGACAGCAGCGCGCGCCAAGCAGTGGAAGATACGCGGCGAGCGCAGGCGATGATGACGTACGCGACGGAGATGGAGCGCAGTGCTCGCCAATATGCCGTGCTTGAGGATGCCAATATTCTGGCGGCCTACCGTGAGCGCGTCGACCGTTTCAGCGACCTGCTGGAACAGCAGGCTGTGCGTTTGGATACCCCGGAAGTGATCGGCACGTTGCGCAGCCAGCTGGACGGACTGCGTCGTTTCCCTGATGGCAGTGGCAGCGCTGAAAACGGCCGCTCCGATGCCGTGCCTGCGCGCAGTATTCGCGAAGCGCCGTCTTATCGTCAGCGCGTGAGGGCACAGCTGGCCCAGTTTGGGCCGTTTTCGGAGAGCGTTGACACGCAGATGCTGGTGACGCGTGACCGTGTCGATACCCGCATTGATCATATCCGTGAGCGTGCACGCGTTATCTACGCCGACCTGATGCTCAAGCTGGCGCTGCTGGTATCGCTGAGCCTGGTGGCCATCATCTTCTTCAGCTGGAAGATCACTCACCCGATCCGGCAGCTCGAACAGCGCATTCTGTCGCTGGGCGGTGGTCAGCGTGAAGAACACCCGCCGATCGAAGGTCCGGCCGAGCTGGTACGGCTTGGCGAGCGACTGGATTGGCTGGGTGAACGGCTCGACGATCTGGAAGCGCAGAAACAGCGTTTCCTGCGTCACATGTCCCACGAGCTGAAGACGCCGCTGGCCGCGATCCGCGAAGGCACGGGGTTGTTGGCCGACGGCATGGCCGGACCGCTGGGCAAGCGTCAGCGCGAAATCATCCTGCTCATCGACGAGAGCAGTGCGGAGCTGCAGACTTTGATCGAGCAGTTGCTCGATTATAATGTATTGCAACATAATCGAAGCATCACGCTATCGCGTTTCGATGTCGTCACACTGATACATGAAGTGCTGAGCAAGCATCGATTGGCGTTTGAAAGCAAAGGCATGCACGTCGAAGTGCCACGCCAACCCGTCTACTGGGAAGCGGATCGCGTGCGCACGGGCCGCATCATCGACAACCTCGTTTCTAATACCATTGCCTATGGCGAAGATAACGGTTTTCTGTGGATGCGCGCATGGTGCACTGATGAACACCTGATCGTCGAGGTGGCCAACAGTGGCGAAAAGATCAGTGCCCAGGATCAAGCGCATCTGTTCGAACCGTTCTATCAGGGACAGACGCGCCGAAGTGGGCCATTGAAGGGGTCTGGCATCGGATTGTCCATTGCAGCCGAAAGCGCTCACCTGCAGAACGGTCGGTTGGAACTGGTCGAAGATGCCGATGAGGATGTCTGTTTCCGACTGTCATTGCCGCGTCCTCACGGCAGCACCTCCGCATGATGGCATCACGAACAAAAGGCAGGAATGGAATGCAGCGATGTCTGTTGAAGACGATCTGGCGGCTCTCGGCGAAGAGGGTGGGGGCGGCATCGTGATGACACGGGTGGCGTATTCTTTTCTTAGCCCTGCTTACTTACGCTGGGAAGTCACGACGTTATGAGACGAAGCACCTGGAAGCTTGCCGTCATTCTCCTCATGTCGTCTCTGGCAGGATGCCAGTCGACAGGCATGTCCTTGAATTCCTGTGCTTTGCACAGTGTTCCTAACCTAGAATCCTCCTCCTGTATGCTGCCCGAGTGGCTGGCGTTTTCTCAGCAGGCGCGTGTGGCGACCCCCGAGTGGCGGCGGCGCGTGGCGGAACGTATGACCACTAGTTCGCCACGCTCGGTGATGGTACGGGCCACAATGTACGCTTGGGATACCAACCCCGCTCGCTGGCGTGAAGCGCAGCGCATGTACTCTTCCGTTATGCCCTCGCTGCCGCGCGAACTGGTGATGTTGGTGCAACAATGGCAGCACGAGATTGATCTGCGCCTGAAGTTGCAACAGCAGAGTACGCCGGTGGCCGAACCTTCTCACAGCAGTTCATCGAAAGCACAGCGCATTGATACGCTCGAACGGCAGAATGCCGAGTTGCAGCGCAAGCTGGATGAGCTGGCTCATATCGAAGCTGTAATGAGCGGGCGACCGGTAGGCGCCACTCGCTAGCCGTAACGTATGGCACGGCAATAGCGGTGGATTCGAGAGTGAGCTACGTCGTTGTGGGTGGCGGCGTTGACGGTATATGCAGCGCCTAATATAGAGGCAGCCGTCAGGGCATGAGGTCAGACCTTATGCCTTGAACTGCTGCTCCTCGACCTTGACGTGCAGCGTACCGTTGTCCAGCTCGACGTCGAGTGTTTGGCCAATGCTGACTTCTTCGACTTGTGTGATGACCTGCTGACCGCTGCGCACGACGGCATAGCCGCGCTTGAGGGTTTGTAGCGGGCTTACGCCATCCAATCGGTGCATCAAGAACGCCAGCCGTTGCTGATAGCGTGCCAATCCTTGGTGTTGAGCGCGCTGCAAGCGGTTGTGCAGTGTGTCGAGCTGCTGCTGAAGCGGCAGCAGTGTCAGCTGTGCCCGTTGACGCTCGAAGCGTTCATAAAGGTGCTGCCAGCGCTGCTGATAATGATGGAAGCGCTGGTGCTGAGCTTGTATCAGGCGTTGGCGCAGGGTCATCAAACGCTGGCGCTGCTCATCCAGTAGCGCTTGAGGGTGGCGCAGACGTGCTTGTAAAAGGGACAACTGTTGGCGGGCCTCACCTAAGCGGGCCGTCTGGGCGTGCCAAAGTCGATGGGTCAGTGCTTCGAGCCGTTGGCGCTGGTGGCGCAGATAATCGCTTGGATCGCGCAGACGCAAGGATAGGTGGTCGATGCGCTGACGAGCCGTATGCAGAATATGATGCTGTGCATTGAGCAGGCGGTGAGCTAACTGGACCAGTCGGCGGCGCGTGTCGCGCTGGTCGGGCGTCAAGCGTTCAGCGGCTGCCGACGGTGTCGGCGCTGCCGCATCTGCCGCTAGGTCGGCGATGGTCGAATCGATCTCGTGGCCGATGGCGGACAGCACCGGAATGCGTGAGGCATGCAGGGCACGGGCAATACGTTCATCGTTGAAGACGTTAAGGTCTTCGAAACTCCCGCCGCCACGCGTTAGCAATAGTGCATCGAAGCGTCCATCACGATTGGCTGCCTGTAGGGCACTGACGATAGCGTCGGGGGCCTGCTGACCCTGCACCGGTACGGGTAACAGGCTGACTTGGATACCCGGCCAGCGCGCGGCCAATACCGCCATTACATCCTTGATCGCCGCGCCTGTCGGAGACGTGATCAGTCCCAGATGACGGGGGGGATAAGGCAGCGGCTGCGATTTAGCAAACAACCCTTCCTCGTTCAGACGCTGACGCAGCGCTTCCAAGGCTTGCAGCAAGGCACCGTGTCCCACAGCTCGTACCGCCTCCACGATCAGCTGGTAGTCCCCACGCGGCTCATAGAGTGAAATTTGCGCGCGTACCTGCACCTGCGCGCCTTCACGCAGTGGTGCCGCCACAAAGCGAGCCTGCTGGCGGAACAGCGCACAGCGTACCTGAGCGTGAGCATCCTTGAGCGTGAAATAGGCGTGCCCCGAAGAGGGCTGCGAAAGCGACGATATCTCACCCTCTATCCAACAATAGGGCAAGTGGCGCTCCAGCAATAGCCGCGCCGAGCGGTTCAGTTCAGAGACCGAAAGCGCCTGCTCTGGCGCTGAGCCAGGTTCAGCGGGAGCCGTAGAGGAGGGAGGAAAACTCATGGTGACGATACCCCAGCAGATTCTTCCGGAGCGGCACCTATAGGCAGGGTATACCGCAGACCACTCTATCTTAACAGGGGGAGCGGTCATCCACGATATAGCACATAAAAGATTGTCGTATTCCGAGTGATCGGTTAGAATGCCGCATCAATTTTCATACGCCGATGCCTGATTATGATCGACCTGAATATGCTCTTGGCAACGCCCCCGCAGGCTCCACAGCGAGTCAGGGATTCGGGCGGCCCAGCATTACAGTGTCGAATGGCTGAATGGATGATCGGCAGCGAAGAATTCCGCGAGTCGGTCGCTTTACGGGAACGTTCCTTCCCCTGAAGCGACCGGCTCGCTTGGTTTTGATGCACCGTTGATCACTGCTGCGTCGCGTAGTGGCCAGATCAATGGGGCTTTCGTTCATTTCAAACACGGGACTCATGCCATGCTCCGCATTGCCCAAGAAGCGCTTACCTTTGACGACGTTCTTCTTATCCCCGGCTATTCCGATGTACTGCCGAAGGATGTTCAGCTCAGCACTCGCCTGACGCGCAAGCTGACGATCAACGTTCCGCTGCTGTCTTCCGCGATGGATACCGTTACCGAATCTCGCCTGGCCATCGGCATGGCGCAGGAAGGTGGTATCGGCATCATCCACAAGAACATGACCATCGAACAGCAGGCCCATGAAGTTCGCAAGGTCAAGAAATTCGAAACGGTCGTCGTCAAAGAGCCCGTCACTGTGACATCTTCTATGTCGCTGGGTGAACTGGCCGAGCTGGCCGCTGAGTCTGGTTTCTCCGGCTTCCCCGTTCTGGACGATGGCAAGCTGGCCGGTATCGTGACTAGCCGCGACATGCGCTTCAAGCGTGACCTGAGCACTCGCGTTGCTGATGTTATGACCACGCGTGAAAAACTGGTCACCGTACCGGAAGGCACGCCGCTGGAAGAGATCAAACAGAAGCTGCAGGAACACCGCATCGAGAAGATCCTCGTTGTCAACGGTGAAGAGCTGGTCGGCATGGTCACCGTGCGCGATATCAAAAAAGCACGTAACTACCCGAACGCTGCAAAAGATGCTGATGGTCGCCTGCTGGTCGGTGCCGCTGTCGGTACGGGTGCTGAAACGCCGGATCGCGTTGATGCGCTGGTCAAAGCGGGCGTTGACGTCATCGTCGTCGATACCGCTCACGGTCACTCCCGTGGCGTTATCGAACGTGTTCGCTGGGTAAAAGAAACCTATCCTGACGTTCAGGTTATCGGCGGTAACATCGCAACGGCAGCCGCTGCTCGCGCACTGGTTGAAGCTGGCGCGGACGCCGTCAAAGTGGGTATCGGCCCGGGTTCTATCTGCACCACGCGTATCGTTGCGGGTGTCGGTGTGCCGCAGATCAGCGCCGTTGCCGACATCGCTGAAGCACTGAAAGACTCCGGCGTACCGGTTATCGCTGACGGCGGTGTCCGTTTCTCTGGTGATATCGCCAAAGTCATCGTTGCTGGCGCCAACAGCGTCATGGTCGGTGGCCTGCTGGCCGGTACTGAAGAAGCACCGGGTGAGATCGAACTGTACCAAGGCCGTACCTATAAAGCGTACCGCGGTATGGGTTCCATGGGGGCCATGTCCCAGTCTCACGGTTCTAGCGACCGTTACTTCCAAGACAAAGACGCCGGCGTTGAAAAACTGGTACCGGAAGGTATCGAAGGCCGCGTTGCGTACAAAGGTGCTATGTCTGCCATCATTCACCAGCTGATGGGTGGTCTGCGCGCTTCCATGGGGTATACCGGTTGCCGCACCATCGACGAAATGCGCACCAAGCCCGAGTTCGTACGCATCACCAGTGCTGGCTTCGCGGAATCCCACGTCCACGACGTGCAGATCACCAAAGAAGCACCGAACTACCACATCAGCTGATCCCTTCCCGATAGAGAAGCGATACAGTGTCAGCAGTGAGAGGGCGTTCCTCTCACTGCTCTTCAAGCGTTCATGACATCGCGAGCTCATGCTCCTTTAGCCATAAAAGCGGACGGTCTTTTCCATGCACGACATCCACGCCCACAAAATCCTGATCCTTGATTTCGGGTCGCAGTACACACAGCTGATCGCACGTCGCGTGCGTGAAATCGGCGTGTTCTGCGAAATCCACCCGTTTGATATGAGCGAAGACGAGATTCGTGCATTCAATCCTAACGGGATCATTCTTTCCGGTAGCCCGGAATCCGTTCATGCCGACAACTCGCCGCGCATTCCTGACTGCGTATTCGAGCTGGGCCTGCCGGTATTCGGTATCTGCTACGGCATGCAGGCAATGGCCGAGCAGCTGGGCGGCAAGACGATCGGCTCCGACAAGCATGAATTCGGCTACGCACAGGTGCGTGTCGACGTCGAAGATCGCCTTTTCGCAGGCCTGCAAGACGCTGTCGATGCCAACGGCAAGCCGCTGCTGGATGTGTGGATGAGCCACGGTGATAAGGTCGGTACCGCGCCTGCGCAGTTCAGCGTAACGGCGTCTACCGATACTTGCCCGATCGCCGCCATGTCATGGGCTGAAAAAGATTTCTATGGCGTGCAGTTCCACCCGGAAGTCACGCACTCCATCAAAGGCCAAGAGCTGCTCCAGCGCTTCGTTGTCGATATCTGTGGCTGCGAATGCCTGTGGACACCGGCACGCATCATCGACGACCAAGTAGATCGCGTACGCGAACTGGTCGGCAAGCGCAAGGTACTGCTGGCGCTCTCTGGCGGTGTCGACTCTTCTGTTGTTGCAGCGCTGCTGCACAAAGCCATTGGCGACCAGCTGACCTGCGTGTTCGTGGACAACGGTCTGCTGCGCAAAAATGAAGGCGATCAGGTCATGAAGACCTTCGCCGACAACATGGGTGTTAAGGTCATCCGTGTCGATGCCGAAGACCTGTTCCTCGGTAAGCTGGCGGGCATTACTGACCCCGAAGCTAAGCGCAAGATCATCGGTAATTCCTTCATCGACATCTTTGATGAAGAAGCGGCTAAGCTGACCGAAGTCGAGTTCCTTGCACAGGGCACGATCTACCCCGACGTCGTTGAGTCTGCCGATACCAAGACGGGTAAAGCGCACGTCATCAAGTCCCACCACAACGTGGGCGGCCTGCCGGAAACCATGAAGCTCAAACTGGTTGAGCCTCTGCGCGAACTGTTCAAGGACGAAGTACGTAAGATCGGCCTCGAACTGGGTCTGCCGCACAGCATGGTCTACCGTCATCCGTTCCCGGGCCCGGGCCTTGGCGTACGTATCCTCGGCGAAGTGAAGAAAGAGTACGCCGACATCCTGCGCGAAGCTGACGCTATCTTCATGGAAGAGCTGCGCAACTCCGGCTGGTACGACAAGACCAGTCAGGCTTTTGCCGTCTTCCTGCCGGTCAAGTCCGTCGGTGTTGTCGGCGATGCACGCCGCTACGAATGGGTTGTTGCACTGCGCGCTGTCGAAACCATCGACTTTATGACCGCACGCTGGGCACACCTCCCGTATGAGCTGCTGGAGAAGGTTTCCAACCGCATCATCAACGAGATCAGCGGCATTTCCCGCGTGACGTATGATGTGTCGAGCAAGCCGCCGGCAACGATCGAGTGGGAATGATTTGTTGTCTGACATAGATAGGCACTAAGTAGCACGAAAATACCTAAAAGCCCGCATAACTGCGGGCTTTTTTGTTTTCCGAATACCTTCGTTTGAACGTGTTTCTAGAGATATCTCAAATAGGTGCAGGTGCCGCTATGGGGGGCAGCAATGACAACGGGCAACATGGTCACTGGCGGTGTGGCAATGGCAAGTAAGACCATCATGGGGGCCGCTGTAGGAAAGGAGTAGCGCTTCAGCCATACAGGCTGTATTTCAGAAAGCGTCGGCTAGTATAAGCAAAGGCAGTAATATGCCGAGCATGGAGCCGAAGGAAACGGGGCAGTCTGGCCAATTCGATGGCAATAGTTTGGGTGGCGCTCCGAGCAACGACGAAGCGGCCTCATCCGCGAATTGTGACACAAATAACAACGAAAGCAGGAGCTAGAGCAATGATGACACCGTATATGGTCGCGCTCGCAGCATTGGATGAACGCCAAGAGGAAGTGCAGGTGTTTGTTTCGCCTTTGGGCGATCAATCGACCGAGGTTGATGCAGAGGCTGAGACAGCGGCTTTTGTAGCACGCCCAGACTCTGTGCGAGAGGCCGAAATCAAACCGGTGATAATTAAAGCCAAGAGTGGCAGCAATAAGCGGTCGGCATTCGCTAAAGCGGCGGGGCTGTACCTTTAAGTGCACCGGGCGGGCCCAAAACACCCCCGGCACTTTCACTTAACACCCCACTGGAGGGGTGAAACGCAATATAATATATAGTAGCGAATCAGGGCAAGCAGTTCATCAGGCAGCAGCTATACTTACCTCTATGGAGTACATCAGCCAAGAAGAGGCGCGGAGCCTTGGACCATTGGCTGAAGCTGTCGCTAACGCTTTCATGGTGGTGTACTACCAAGCCGGAACGGGCCGTGCGACTAGGGTAGATTTTCATAAAGCTATGAAAGTGTTACGTCAAGAATGTGGCTAATAACGTTTTGAGTAAATGCGAAGAAGGTGAAGAGAAGCGGCCAGTGGCCGCCTCTCTTCATTTGGCCATTCTCGGTAACCTATAGGGCATCAATTTATTAACACTCCTTGGGCGGCAGCGGAGAAGCTCAGTAGGCTTCTGCGTCGGCCTGATTGGCCAGCATATTAATCAAGGCCAACAGTTCGGCTCATGTCGATATTTACCATAACCTGGCTATGCTTAATTAGTTATAAGCCACGGTATCAGAGCGTGTTCGGTTAATTCCAGCGATTTCACTAGGCGGTCATCAATGACCGATTTAAAAAACATTTGCGGCAGCATTGGCTGTTCATGTCGCGGCAGAGGCTACGCTTGGGCTGATGGCTCGTAAGGAGAGCGGCATGCAGGAACAATTCACCTGTGCAAAATTCTGGCGCTGTGCGCTCCAAGTCAACCCTGTCAGCTACAACAGCTCATATAGAGGAAAAGATCACGGTTTAGATGAGGTTACGTATAACCAGGCACTACTTGATAAGTGTCTTGAATTGGGCGTCGATGTAGTTGGGGTGGCAGATCACGGCTGTGTGAGCAGTATCGATGCCATGCGTGAGGTAATTCAGCCGCATGGTATCGTGGTGTTTCCCGGCTTCGAAATAGCCTCAAATGACAAAACCCACTATGTTTGCCTGTTTTCGGAAGAGACTACGGGACAACAGCTTGAACGGTATCTTGGTAATCTTGACCTACTTGATCCGGCGGATGGTGTTCGTCCCTCTCGGTTGAGTTCCGAGCAGTTAATTGAGAGGGTCGATCAGCTTGGTGGCTTCATCTACGCTGCACACTGTACATCTGATAGCGGGCTTTTAAAGAATCGGCTCCACCATGTGTGGACGCTGCCCAAGCTACGCTCGGCCCAGATTCCGGGGCCGGTAGATGACTTGGCAGGAGTGGAAAACGATTTCTACCGTAAGGTGCTGCTGAACAAAAACGATGATTATCACCGCGAGCGGCCAATAGCTGTTATCAATGCCAAAGATGTTGCCAAGCCGGAAGACTTGGAGCAACCGGGAGCCACTTGCCTCATCAAGATGACGCGGCCCAACTTTGCAGCGTTCAAGGTAGCCTTCCTTGACCCAGGGTCACGCATCCGTTTGAACTCGCAGCAGGCCGAAAGTCCGATTGGCAAGGTGCTCCGCATGACCGTCACGGGTGGCTACCTGGATGGCGTCCGCGTGGACTTCTCCGATCACCTCAACACCGTTATCGGCGGTCGAGGGACAGGTAAATCAACCTTGCTCGAATGTCTGCGCTACGCCTTGAACTTTCTACCTAAAGGCCAGCAAGCCTTGAAGCTCCATCAGGAGATCATCAAGGAGAACCTTGGCCGCGCGGCGGGCCGATTGGAGCTGGTGGTGATGTCGTCAGCTCAGAACGGTAAGCAGTACACAGTCTCTCGGCGTTATGGCGAATCTCCGATTGTTCGTGACTTGGACGGCAACGTTTCCACTCTTCTCCCGAGAGACCTATTACCCGGCATCGACATTTATGGGCAGAACGAAATTTACGAGCTGGCTCAGGATGAAACCAGCCGCTTGCAGTTGCTGGATTGCTTCCTTCCACAGGACGGAGACTATGAGACGAAGAGCACTGATGTTCACCGGCGCTTGATTGAGAACCAGCGAAAGCTCGCGAAGTCCTTTTCCGACCTCGATGATGTTAAGGCGCAGGTGGATCGCCTGCCGAAGTTGGAAGAGCAACTACGTGGGTTTGAAGGACTGGGCATCAAGGAGAAGCTGGCCAAGACCTCGCTGCTCGCCAGAGAACGGGAGATTGCCAATACTGCCACAAAGAGCGCGCAGTCTTTGCGGGACGCCCTTGCCGATTTTTTTGACCGCTTGCCCGACCTCGACTTTATCAATGATGAAGCCCTCGAAGGGCTACCTGATGCAGCCCAACTGATTGCGGTGCGTACGATGCTGGAGGTGGTCTGCCAAGGCTTCATGGGCCATCTGGCAGCCATGACGGCTTTGTTGGACAAGGCGTCAGGTCAGCTCACTGCTCAGCAAGATGCTTGGCAACAGGCCATCCAAGGGCATGAAGCTGAACTGGAGAAGGCGCTTCGGGCGCTTCCTTCGGCAGCGGGTAAAAGTGGGCAAGAAGTTGGTGCTGCTTATCAAAGGGTTATGGGCGAAATTGAGCACATCAAGCCAATGAAAATAGAGCTGTCAACGCACGAGGGCCAAGGCAATACTTTGAAGCAAGAGCGGCGCAACCTATTGGGCGAGCTGTCAGATCTACGAGGGCAGCGCATTCAGGCCCTACAGAAGGCCGCAAAGCGCCTGAACAGGCGACTTAAAGGCAAGCTCAAGGTCGAGATCGTGCCGGAGGCTGATCGCTCTCCGCTGCTGAACTTCCTGCTGGAGTGCAGCCTAGAAGGTGTTAAGGAAAAGAGATTGGCATGGATCAAAGAAGCTGAGACGATCAGCCCATTGTCGTTAGCTCAGTCGATCCAGAATGGTTCGGCTGATGTTCAACGGGACTGGGATGTCACTCAGATGGTGGCTGAGGCGCTGACCAAGCTCCAACCATCACAGCTCATGGAGCTAGAGGCACTGGAGTTGGATCATCGAGTAGACATTTCCCTGAACGTCGCTCACGGTCAGGCTGACCCAGTTTTCCGCCCGTTGAGCAAACTATCGACTGGGCAGCAATGCACGGCGATATTGCACATGCTCCTTCTGGAGAACGTCGATCCGTTGATCATGGATCAACCTGAGGACAACCTAGACAACGCCTTTATAGCGGAACGAATCGTCACCGAGTTGAGGGGTGCTAAGACCAGTCGACAGTTTCTGTTTGCGACGCACAACGCGAACATCCCCGTGTTTGGCGACGCTGAGTGGATTGGCGTCTTTACCACGGCTGATAATCAGGGCTGCCTTGAGCTAGAGACACAAGGGTCGATTGACGTGCCGGTGATTCGGGATCAAGTTGCTAGCATTCTGGAAGGAGGGCGCGATGCCTTCATCCAGCGCAAGGAAAAGTATGAATTCTGAGATGCGGCGTCAGCGGATTGCACGAGGGTTGGAGTGCAACATAAGAACCAGCATTTTGGTGGTGACAGCCCCGCATACGGATATGTGAAAGTTTACTATGTGAATGTCAGTCTATCCGCAGTTAATGATTAATGGGCACGCTGTAATAGTGCATACGATCAGCAAAGAGGACTGCACTAAATAAAAGACAGACTACACAGCGAGACCGTGGCTGAGCTATTCCACGCTGATCCAGCCGAGTTGGACATTCTGTTGCGGCAGGTGATCACGACCTCGGAAGGTGATACCAAGTCGGATGACGCCGATACTGGACGCACTCCACCTCTTTGATTTGAATATGGTATTTTTAATGGGTTAGTATGTTTTATCTTACTTAAGATGCTGTTTTGTATTATTGTTTTTATGTGGTTTATAATTAAGTAGGAGTGGGTTTTTTTCTAACCATCTGATTCAAATAATATTTAACGTGCCATCGATGATGTTTTTTGCGTTATCAATGGCATTTTTTATGGCATTGAATCAGGTGTCACAAGCTGGGTAACGCTGATGCCAAGAGCATATCCAGTGACAGGCATGGTATTTGTTAGAAGCCTGCAAATTGGGGACAATTTGCGCTGTGTCCTGCTGCTCTGTGAGTGGAAGGCACTGGTTGTTCTGCAATGTTTGCTGCCCATCACCTCTGCAACATGAACGCCCGCTCTTTGTCAACGAGCAGTCTTTTAGTAAAAGTGATGAAGCAACCGCGTGAAGTCAAAAATCATCTAGAAAATGAATCGACGAGCCTTTCCTAGATGGCACAGGATTACGTCTCTCGAACTCTATCGGAGACAGACCATCCGCAGACGAATATCCACGAATGAGCCAATCCGAACCTGCGCAGCTTGAGGCAGGCATATTCAAACTTATCATGTTCCCAGCATAGTGCTCTCAGATTACAAAAAGGTCCGCCAGTTGTTTTGGTGGGCCTTTTTGTTTTGCATAGTGGCCTTCTGCTACTTGGGGCCGACCAGCTTTAGCACCAACTTTGCTTTGTTTTGCTCGAACGTGTAAATCGCGGCCAAAGGGACAGCGGTGACAATCACCCCTGACAGGACTGAGGAGACTGGCGAGTTAAATTTATTCAGTAATGGCACTGCGGCAATGCCTTGGCTAATAACCCGTTGAGCGTAAATGCCGGCAACAGCCGATGCCGCGCCCATAATCACGACTTGCAAGGCCGCCAACTTATCTGGCTCGTTGCTGGCAACGATACGGATTGCACGCACAATACTTAGGGTACTCTCACGAATCAGCGCAAAGACAAATGAAGGCATCTTCAATACCAAAGAAATGAGAATCTGAGGTATCACGCTCAAGGCGCCTGCTACGCCAGCCTCAATGCCCAGCGATTTCGCACGCGACCAAATTTGACGTTCTTCAAAACGCTTGGTGAGTTCAGCGCTCAGGCGATTCTTGCTGAGCTTCATCTCCTCAACAATTCCTTCTTCGGAGACAAACTTCATGCGTTTCAGTTCATTCATGAACACGTCAATGGTCTCCACCACAATCAGGCCTACGACTTGTTGTGCGGCCATGGTCGCACCAGTGAGGGCAACAGTAGTACCGATTTCTTTAACGGCTTGGATTTTTGCAGAGCGGATAAACTGCTTGCTATCTGCATAAATTTCATCGACCGCCTTTTTGTCGATGACATGCTCTTTACCTGATCCCTTGATTGTCACGATCAACTTACCGTCATCGGTAGGATGTGGCTTGGAATTCGCGGACAGCCAGTCATACAGGTCAGCCTCACCCTTTTGGCTGTTGATGCTTCGGTGCATGTACTTCAGATTACTGGGGTCGTTCACGACCTTACCCAACTGTTCATCGGTCAGGCCTATTTTCAATAGCAGAGAAGAGAAAACTTCTTTTCTTGAGGTGATGTGATCGACCGAGACAATAGTAGCCTTATCTCGTTCATAGACCAAAGGTTCATCCGGGTTGTAGTCATTCCGGAAAACCGTGCCGTTCGGCGTTTTATCAGAGGGCTTTGCATGGGAGTAGTCACCAAACGTGCGCTGTTTTTCGTGTCGATAGGTATCGTAGTCGTCAGTCAGCTTGTCATATTTAGCCGCACTTTTTTCATCTAGGATGCCTCCTAGCATAAAAGCAGTGATCGCTCGTCGAATTGATTCTTTGCGGCATTGCTCGTAGATGTCGTCCACTGAGCTCGCTGGGGTAGGTAGACGCTTTTTAACTTCGTTGACCATATCGAACGTGGTCTTATCCAGTTCTAGGGTATCGCGAAACATGCGGTTGAGCTTGCTTGCTGATTGTTTAGAAAATTTTATAGCGGCTTCTGTCGTTTCGTTCAGGTCGAAATTCTGTATGGCATCGACCGCGCTGTCTTTCATGTTCACAACGCCATCGCTCGCCTTGACGGCTTGACTTGCAAGATAGTCACGGGTGCCCGCATAGTCATGTTCCATGACTGCATCGATAGCCTTCGTTGTAGCATTACCCGCTTGGTACGCAATGTTTGATGCAGTCCGCTTAGCAGTTGCTTGCGCTTCTTGATAATCGAAGTCTTTGACCATTTGTGACGCGGCGGTTGCCGCCTCTGCGCCTTTGGCTGCAATTTCGCTTGCTGCGTCATCAAGCTTCTTTTTGGCAGCTGAAGCTGCATCTTTTAACTTGTCTGCGCTGAATTTATCGAAGAAACGCATGCTGCACCTATTCCATTATTTTACAATTTGAATCAAATGTAGCATAGGACGCTGGCAATTAGATCCTTATTAAAAAGGTGTTGTTGTATAGATCGTTGCCCTTCAATCGGTAAGCTTGCTGCATGAGTCAGCCCCACAAGCCCTGTTATCCAGCTACCAACTGGAAACAGTACAACGCAGCCCTTAAAGCTCGGGATTCTTTGACGGTCTGGCTAGACAAGCGCGTGTACTGGTTTACCGCGGCAAGCGGCAAACGCGGACGCAGTCCGAAGTTCTCTGATGCGGCTATCCAATTTTATTTGACACTCAAGAATTTGTTTGGCCTAGCACTGCGGCAGACCACGGTTTTTGTTGAGTCAGCGCTGCATTTGTTGGTTGATTCAACGGGAATAAGTTCCTGAGTGAAAGCGAGTGGAAATGCAAAAAGCATAGGTCTGAGCGTCGTCGGCAATGGCGCAAGCTGCACATTGGCATTGATTAAGACACTGCAGATTAGGGCTATCTGTGTGACGTTCAACAACGTTAGTGATGCAGTAGTGATGCCGGACTTGTGTGATGTCTCGCGCCTTTGAGCGCCAAGCCAACGAGCTGCAAATCAGAGGAGCCATATTGAATCGATTTACTGAGTTAGGCAGTCCTCAGACGGTAGCCGTGGCATAGCCACGGCCAAGGTTTGGGGTAACTCGCCTCAAGCTGGATTTATCTAACAGCGCTGTGTGAAGAGTTACTTTGGTGGTCGCAAAAGTGAGACTGCTGCTATCAAAGCGAGGTTTCTTTCCATAAAAAAGACCTGACATCAGGTCGAACTTACTTATCCAAGGCATAGATCTCTGGGCTATCGCAGAGTCAACTTAATGCTATTGCTTGGCAATTGAGCCAGAGGCTACGGAAGACGTTAGGCTTTTATACACCCGCTGCTTGGCTCGGAAATTCGGGCATTGATGCAAATTTTCGTTGTTGTTCAAATTGCGAGACGGGGTTCCATAAGGCGGTTGACGGTCCGCTACGATGCTGCTTATGCTCTGATGTGCTTTTTCTCTGTATAGTATTTTAATGGTATTTGATCGTGGATTTTTTGTAACCCGTTGTCTTATAATAATTATTTCTGTTTGTTTATCATTAGTAGGGGAATGATTTCCTGCTAAATATTATTTAGTAATAATTGCATCTAGGTCCGCGTAATTAACTAGCCCTACAAAGGAGGGCAGTTAAAAGTAGACTGGGTTGATAGGGCCTGAGTCCGACGCAGTATCGGGCTCAGGCTTTTTAACTTAGCCTTGATGAAGTAGTGATAGTCCCTTCAGTTGGAAGGGATAACAATTGAGATGGCTTAGGGCTTAGGGCTTAGGTGCGCGGACCTCCTCGAAAATCAGTTAAGGCTGGCACATAGCCGCTAGACAATCCCTTCCCGCGCATTAGCCGCGGTACGGGCAGTTTGAAACTGGTTTTCTGGCAAGCTTTGTTTCCTCCATGCCGGTGATACCACCCTACCCAGCGGTGTCGCATCCATGATGCGTAGCCAACGTCCTCGGCCATCATAAAAACACCCCGAAAATCGGACTCGCTCTGTCCAATTTTCGGGGCGCAGTTTAGAAGACGAACTTAATATAATGCTAGAATTTCCCACCCATTTCTTTGAATGATCTTGTTACTTCTTTATCAATGTTTCTACAAGTTTTTGACAAGCCCTTTGGGCAATTTTTATTTGCTAGTTCATGTATTTTAATCAGATCATTTCCGTCAACGGTGGAATCTATTTTGCTTAAAACAAATTTTTCAAATTTTTTATTGTTGTTAGATTTTAAGGCTAATTCATCCAATGTATCCCATTTGTTTGCTAATATTTTTGCAATAGAATCAGCTATACTTTCTCCAAAATAACCTGTTGAATAGCAGCCATATTTGCTGTATTTGTAATAATAATTGTAAATACTATTCCAGCCATTTAATTCATCTAACATTTTGTCAGCATATTCACTTTCAGTGACATTATTACACGGAATTTTTGAGGTGGCGTCAACTGATATTATTGACAGCAGAATTATTGCACTTGCTTTGAATATACTTTTCATTTTGCACCTTTATTTGAATGAATATTTTTTGGCAAGTTATTAAGGATGGTTATTGTTGTTAGTTCATCCTGTTGTATTAAATCATGAATAGTTTGCATCGCTTCATCTATTGTTCTGATACATCCTTCTGTCGCATGGATAGCCCCAGGTTGATATGGAGCATGTTTTCGCCCTGAATGCACACCAACACCGTCATGCCCTGGCACATAGAATCTAACGATACCGTATGGGCCAAACTTGCCATCAGAAGTGTCCCAATCAGGGTGATTCGGATGCATATGCGTAGAGGATTTATCTTGCATAATGTATGTTCGATCAGGAATATGTCGCATCTTCATTCGTGAATCAATGTGATTGTATGCTTCCCAGCTCCCAACATTTTCTTCTTTCGCATTGTATAGTGTAATAGTGTGTTGCATGCCATCAAATTCTAAACGTGACATCCTGTTCCCCCTTTCTTTTTACTCAAGTTATGTGCAGAAGCTAACAGCTTAATTCTGTTACATAATTGCTTCGTTGTCACCAGATAAAGACTCGAATCAATTCCAATTCAGGCTAAAAGAAAAATAGTTAAGGTCAGGAGTGGGTGTAGGAGGTGAAAATAGGGCGGTTGCTAGCTCTGAGTGCACCCTCTATATGCCTTTAACTTTAATAAGATCGCTTTCCCAATGACTAAGAATAATGGCGTTATAGACCTCGAGCAGATGGGTTTTGAACCATCAGGGTTGGCCTTGCGATTAACGCCTTCTGTCCGAGCCTTACGCTAGCTGCGTCTGTAGCGATGCAGTGAGTGAAAATTCATGGTGTAGCTGCTCAGGCAATGCACAGATGGCGTTGTAGAGAGCTTTCTTGCACTATGGGTGATCACGCAACGAGGAGATATTCGGGCATGCGGGTTGCTCGGGAGACAAGGCATCTTGAGCACATGAGTGATCAGAATGAAGTCGCTACACTTTACCGATTGCCGTGAATTAAAGTCATTGTTAGTTATAACGGGAGCTTTTTTTAGAAGAATTAGCTGTTTTTTTAGTGCTTGATTTTTAGAATAAAAAGATGAAATCCTCATTTTTCTTGCAAAAAAGTAACTTCTCCACTTTGGTCGGATTGTAATTTGTTTCATAAGCGCTTATTCATGATCACAGTATTTGAGTAGTTGACTGCTCCGCAATCTCTCTGGCAGTGGAAGCACTGTCCTGCGGAGTCCCTCGACTGAAGAACATCCCTTGATGTATGCAAGGAGCGTTTCATGGCAAAGCTGCTGTTTACCCTGTCCGACACAGCAATGGGCTACGATGAAGGTGACTGGTTCTTTGATAGCGATAGCTTCGATAGCGATCGCATCAGCGATACCCCGTTCACGCTGACTCAAGAAGTACTGGAAGGCGGTCGTCAGGATGGCGTGCGTGTCATCACGCTGACCTGCGAAAACGGCCTGACCATCAGCCTGTGCCCGACACGCGGCATGGATATTCTGGAAGTCTTCAGCCACGACGGCACACGCCTTGGCTGGGATTCCCCGGTAGACGAAATCGCTCACCCGAAAACCATCAACCTTGAGGCAAACGGTGGTTGTGGTTGGGCGGAATCCTTCAATGAAATGATGGTGCGCTGCGGCTATGCATGGGCGGGCCACCCCGTTCGTGAAGGCAACATGTTCTATACGCTGCACGGCCGTGCAGGCAACTTGCCGGCATCACGCGTAGAAGTCGAAATCAGCGATGAAGATCGCCCGACCGTTCGCATTCGTGGCTTGGTCAAAGAAAAAGTGTTCAAAGGTGTCTACTTCGAATGCTGGACGGAACTGTCCTATGAACTGGGCAGCCAGTCCTTTGCCATCCACGATCACCTGACCAACGTCGGCGAATACCCGCACGACTACCAGCTGGTTTACCACAGCAACTTCGGTGCGCCGCTGCTGGAAGAAGGCGCTCGCTTCGTTGCGCCGGTTGAGCACATCTCTCCGTTCAACGACTACGCCAAACCGGGTCTGTCCGACTGGCAGACGTTCGTTGGTCCGACGGCGAACTTCGATGAAATGATGTTTAATATTCGTCCGTATGCGAACAAAGCGGGCAATACCAAAGTGGCGCTGATCGACAAAGCGGGTGAACGCGGCGTTGCTATCGCCTTCGACACCCGTACGCTGCCGGTACTGTCGCTGTGGAAGAACACCGATACCCTCAAGCACGGTTACGTTACCGGTATCGAACCGGGTACTGGTTTTTGCTACCCCGTTACGGTTGAGCGTGAGCAAGGCCGTGTCAAATCCCTGGCAGCAGGCGAATCCGTTGATTTCAACGTGATCTACACGCTGCTGCACGGTGCTGATGATATCGCTCAGGTTGAACGTGAGGTCGAAGAGATTCAGGCCGGACGCGAAACGACGGTCAGCGATCAGCCGATTGCGTACGAATAAGTGGCTGACAGCAGTGTGAGCGTCAAAATGACGCGATAGTCGCTGCTCTTCAATAAGAAGGCTCCTCTCATAAAGAAAGGGGCCTTCTTTTTTATGGATAACATCATTTTCTATTTGTTGAACGAATTTATGTGTTAATAAGTAATTAACCTTTGGTTATTCTATTTTAGTCTTGCTGAATATTGGGGTGAATAGCCTGAATGTTATTGCGGAATAGAGGCATGAATATATAACAAAGATGGGTATCATTGCTCCAGATGAGTATGAATGCGCTAAGTGGACCACCGGCTATTGAATATGGATGAGATAAGCTGAATATCAATTAATCCTTGTTGGTCGGGATGGCATGGTGGTGCATTGGCTCTTCATTCCTATAAAAATGAATAAAGTAGAGAGGATGCAATGAATAACTGGCAGATAGACCTTTTTTCGGCACTGCATGAAAAGAACAGTATGCAGGATGTGGTCGATGTTGCGCTGAAGGCCGTGCAGCCGTTGGGTTTTACTTTCTGTACGTGGAAGACAAGGTTGGCCTTTCCACTTGCGCACAGACGGTCGTGTGTCCTAGGCAGCTCCGAGGATAAGGTGCATCAGAAAAATGCGGCGGGTGGCTATGACGAAGCCCCCATCACGACTCACTGTTCCAAGACGACCGTGCCTGCGATCTGGACCGGGCGGCATGAGGGGGCGATTTTCGAAAAGGATCCTGCGCTACTGGAAGAGTTCTTTGGCTGGGGTCATAAAGGTGGTTGGGCGCAATCGGTGATGGAAGGCGCGGGGCAGTTCAGTATGTTCTTAGTTGATAGCGCCGAAATAATGCCGCAGTCCTATCTTGAGCGTGAGGTGGGCTTTCACCTTGAGTGGATCACGACCGCTGTGCACAGCGCCATGTCTCAACTGCGGCGGCAGCATGATGTTCAGCTGTCCTTACGCGAAAAGGAAATCCTGCGTTGGTCAGGGGACGGAAAGACATCTGATCAGATTGCCCAGATACTGAATATCAGTGCTAGTACAGTCAACTTTCACATCCGCAATGCGATGCTAAAGCTTGATGCACCTAATAAAACGGCAGCAGTAGTGCGTGCTATATTTCTGGGGTTATTGCATTAATAAGGCATGAATGCTGTGGAATAAGCCCGGTGCGCACACTTTGTGCACCGGGCTTCGATGAATAACCATTATTTTTTATGTAATGATATTATTCGAATGGCATCTTAACTAGTTGTTTCATAACTTGAATGATTGCTTTTCCCCTTTCTAAAATAGACGGTTTCTATTGCAATTTTATGATGTTAAGGCTCCTCAATGACATAGGTATTGGGGGGATGAGGCGTGCTCTAAATGGAAGATGCATAGTACGATAATGCTTGTATACCGTTTGTTTTATATATACCTGTCATAAAGGACAGTAGTTATGGTTTCGGCAGTTTTTTAGAGTGGGCGTTAATCAAGAGGATATCCTAAAGAAATGAACACCAATAACTGGAAACTGGATCTATTTTCAGCGCTGGATTCAGCTCATTCCGTAAAAACGGTTATGGATGTTTCTCTGGATGCTGTCCGGCCTTTTGGGTTCGATTTCTGCGGATGGCGTACTAACACGCAGCCCGCAAAAAACAACAACAGCAATGGTGTTGTGGCGTTCAATGCTATCGAAGATAAGGCATTGGAAAAGATCGCTAATGGCGATTGTGACTACGCTCCTGTGCCTCGGCACTGCGCGATTTCTCAAGCCCCCATTTCATGGCGGGGAACAACGGACGAAGACCTATTCTTTCAGGCTCCAGAGGTACTGGAAGAGTATTACGGCACAGGCCATCACAGCGGTTGGGCCATTTCTACCTCGGCCCATGATGGTCAGAAAGGCATATTCTTTGTGGAAAGCCGAAGCATTCTTTCTCCAGATGAAATGTGGCATGCCGAACAGCACATGCAATGGGTGAGTGCGGCAGCCTATATCCGCATGGATGAACTAAAGAAGTCTTCATTGGATCACTATATTTCTCCTGATGAGATTGCGCTTCTAAGAAAGCTGTATTGGCATAATGCGTCTATAAAGAACGTGATGGCAGATAGCAGTATTAATGCAATAAAGCTTTTTTCGATGCTAGATGATTTGCGTAAGAAATTTGGCTGCGACAGCGTGCACGCATTAGTTGTTCATGCCCTTTTTCTTGGACTGATTGATTGAAGGAGTTGGCCATGAATAATTGGCAGATAGACTTGTTTACGTCGCTTCATGAAAAAACGAACATGCAGGACATCGTTGATGTGAGCTTGGAAGCGGTCAAGCCTTTGGGATTTAATTTCTGCACATGGCGGACACAGCTCGCGCTTCCGTTAGCCAATAGGAAGGCCTGTATACTGGGTTCATCTGAGGATGCGGTGCATCAAAAGAACGCCTCCGGTGGCTATGATGATGCGCCAATTCCTCGTCACTGTTCACGAACGACTGCACCTGCTATCTGGACTGGTCAGCATGAAGGTGGGTTGTTCGATCAGGACCCCGAGCTGTTCGAAGAATTCTTTGGCTGGGGACACCGCGGAGGTTGGGCGCAGTCGGTCATGGAAGGGGGCGGTCAGTTCAGCATGTTCTATGTGGACAGCGACCAGGTCATTTCGCAGTCTTATCTTGAAAATGAAGTGAACTTTCACCTTGAGTGGATCACCACGGCTGTTCATAGTGCTATGTCACGAATGCGTCAGCACAGTCCTGTCAGCCTCTCCATTCGTGAGAAGGAAGTGCTGCGCTGGGCAGGCGATGGCAAAACATCGGATCAGACCTCTCAGATACTGAACATCAGCGTCAGCACGGTCAATTTCCACCTGCGCAATGCCATGATGAAGCTGGATGCGCCGAATAAGACGGCGGCTGTTGTGCGCGCGGTATTCTTGGGCCTGCTGCATTGATCCCTGCTTGAACGGCAATCGCAGGTAGGGCTTTGACGGCCAGAAAGCGCGCGCGGGGTATAGGGTAAAGATACAGAGGCGAGGGCTTTATCGCATCGAAGAATCGATTCGTGCAAGCGCTCATGCTGGGGTGGGGGAGTATCGAAGATAAGAGCGTGCTTGAGCTCAGGCATATGTGTACACCCTGAGCCTGCAGGGGGCTGTGCGTAAACCGTGCAGTCTCCGTAAGACTTTGCTGAGCATACTTGGAGCGTGAGTCTGTCTCGCGGCTTGGTGTGTTGGAGAGCAACCACAGAACCCCGTGTCACAATTTGATCACAGTGAATTCGAGGCGCGACTGTGCGTCCCGGCATGAAAAAGCGATGTGTGGTAACATGCTTCGCTCATTACCTCGCCGCAAGCCTTATCAAGGCTGGGCTTGTGGGACATTAGAAGAACGTAGACAAGGAAAATTGATGAGCGCATTACCTGCTTGCCCATCCTGTGGTTCCGAATATACCTACGAAGATGGCCCGCTGTTCATCTGCCCAGAATGCGCCCATGAGTGGGCCAAAGACGGTAGCGACAGCGCTGCTCAAGAAGAAGGTCTGGTCGTTCATGACGCTCATGGCAACCTCCTTCAGGACGGCGATACCGTCACTGTCATCAAGGACCTGAAGCTGAAAGGCTCTTCCCAGGTCATCAAGGTGGGTACGCGCGTTAAGGGCATTCGTCTGGTTGAAGGCGATCACGACATTGATTGCAAAGTGCCGGGTATCGGTGCCATGCAGCTGAAATCGATGTTCGTTAAGAAAGCATAACGGCATCGATACAGCGCGTGTTGTGGTTAAAGGAAAGGCCTGAGCAATCTCTGCTCAGGCCTTTTTGCATTCTAATCGCGGCGCTATAAGCGCCTACGGTGTCGATGCGGTTTCTTCTGTCAATGAAAAGTCGTCGACCAGTGCGGTGAGTGCGGCTGACTGGGCCTTTAAAGCGTTCGTCGAACGGGCAACGTCATCAACCATGCGGGCATTGTCACGCAGCGACTGGTTGATCTCATTGAAGGCGCTGTGAGTCTGCAAGATGCTGCGGTGCTGCTCCTGTGATGCCTGAGTGATATGTTCGATCAATGAATTGACCTCACGGACACCGTTGATGACGTTGTCCATCGTTGTGCCGGCATCGCTGGCGCGTTGGCTGCCCGAGCGTATCTTGTCGCTGATGGCGGTGATCAGTGTGGCGATCTCGTGAGCGGACTGCGTCGAGCGGGTGGACAGATTGCGCACTTCGTCCGCCACTACTGCAAAACCACGCCCGTGCTCGCCTGCGCGAGCAGCTTCCACCGAAGCATTCAGTGCAATCAGGTTGGTCTGAAACGCAATGCTGTCGATCATAGTCGTGATGGACGTGATCTGTTCTGCCATGCGCGCGATCTCGCTGATTTCCTGCGCCATGCTTTGAACGTCCGCGCCTCCTTGTTCTGCACTATGTGTGGCGGCTACGGAGCGTTGCTGTGCTTGGGCAGCATGCTCGCTGTTCTGTTTGACGATGGCCGTCAGTGTATCCATATGCGCGGCCGTTTCTGCAATGGCACCGGACTGCTGGTCAGTACGCTCGGCTAGAGCCGTGTTGTCTTGATGGATGGTCTGGACGTTATCGTGCAGTACGCGACTGTTGCCATGCACGCGCGTCACCACATCGCGCAGGTTGTGCTGCATATGGGCCAGTGAAGAGAGCAGCTGGCCTATTTCGTTCTTGCCATGGTCTGCAATGGCATGGGAGAGGTCGTTGTCAGCGATACGGTCGAAGTGCCGCTGCATGCGACGCAACGGGGCGATGATCTGGCGGCGCAGGATGATGAAGATCGCACCGCACAGCCCCAGCATGGCACCGAACGAAAGTGCCATCATCAGCGCATTGCGGTGATTGAGGCGGTCCATCAGTTGGCGCGCATCGCCAAGGCGCGCATCGATGGTGGCCTGTGTAGCAGCGAGCTGCTGGGTCAGGGCTTGGTCGTAAGGCAGCCCTTTGGATGCCACGGCATTGATGCCTTTGCTGTCACCGGCGGTGGCGGCACCTATTGCGGGTGTGATCAGGTGATCCTGATAGTCACTGAAAGCGCGTTGGAGTGCCGCTTCGTCGATACCGGGGCGACCACCGTTCAAAGAACGGAAAGCATTAACGCTGTCGTTGGCGTGCTGTGTCAGGCTGTTGACGATGTCGATGGCCTTGGTGGTGGTGGCTCGGTCTCCAGCAATGGCCGTTGCGGTGGCGCGATACAGGGCCAGTCGGGCGCGGCGTAGGTCGCTGACAGCATCGTTCAGCTGAATGCCTAGCTGGTGTTCGATGTCCAGTCTATCGCGTGTTTCATCAGCATACAGGCTGCTTCGGTACGTCATGATCAGCGTGACGGTGAACAGGGTCAGTATGCCTGCCAATAGAAAAGCGACCAGGTAGGTCAGTCGTATATCGTGTCGTGTCATGCGGGCGCCAAGGTTATCGAATTAAACCGATGTTATCGGCCTGTAATACCCTGGCTTTATCGTGGGTATACCAATAGGGCGCGCAATGTGTCGAATAGGCAATATGAAACAGAGCCGGTCTGGTACGGGAGCTGAGTCGCTTGCGTCTACCGGCAGCAGGCGAGCAGTGATAGACGAGCAGTAGAAGACGAGAGTACCAAAGAGGGAAAAAGCCTTGTTCGACAAGGCTTTTCATTTCTTTAGCATTTAGAGAGATGGCCTATCATGGTCGGCGTCAGGGATGATGATGCTCTTATGGGGATGAGAGCAATGCCGACAGGAGCAGGCAGAAGCAGGGTGGCGGCATGTACGTCATCATTGTTTCTGACAGGGGATGAATGCATACGGCCAGTTCGATGAACTGGCCGTATGCATTTCTTCATTCGTGCTTTGTCTTCGCTGGGCGTGCGCTAACCGCACAAGAGCGCTGATCACTTACATGAACAGTCCTGCGATAGTTGCCGACAACAGGCTGACCAGCGTGGCACCAAACAACAGCTTCAGACCGAAGCGGGCTGCCACAGTGCTCTGCTTTTCATTGAGCGCTTTGATGGCTCCCACGATAACCCCTACCGATGAAAAGTTGGCAAACGAAATCAGGAAGACGGAAATCACCCCAATAGTATGCGCAGACAGCGACCCCGAATTCTGAAGTTGCAGCATGGCGGTGAATTCATTGCTGACCAGTTTGGTGGCCATGATACTGCCCGCATTTGCCGCCTCGTTGACATCGACACCTACTAGCATCGCTAACGGCGAGAACAGGTAGCCCAGAATTTGAGTGAAGGTGATGTGCGGGATGATGTGTGTCTGTGGATCGATATACGTGCGAGGATCAACGTTGAATGCGCTATGCAGCAGCATATCGGCATGGCTCAGCAAGAAAAAGACCGAGCGATCAAGCAGCTTAAGCAAGGCAATATAGCCGATCATCATGGCCGCAATGATAATGGCAATCTTAAAACCATCGATGATGTATTCGCCCAGCATTTCAAACAAAGACTGGTTGTGATGTAGCTCGACCTGGAGGTTGTCCTCTTCAGCAGACACCTTGTAAGGGTTGATGAGTGACACCACGATGATGCTGCCGAACAGGTTGAGTACCAGTGCTACGACGACGAACGTTGCCCCCGTTGTTGCGCCCATTTGGGCCTTATCGGTGATACCGTTCATGATGGTCATATAGGAGCCGACCGTTGACATTGATACCGTCGACATTGCCGTGGCGCACAACGTGTACAAGCGCTGGCGCGATAGAAATGGCAGCTGGCGCTTCATCGAGATGAAGACTTCGGATTGACCGAGAATAGGGGAGGCAATACTGTTGTAGGACTCAAGTTTGCCTTGGCCGCTGATCAGGCTGATCAGTTTGCCGGTCGCTTTCATGAGGAATGGCAACAGTTTGATGTGTTGCAGGATCCCGATCAGCGTCGAAACGAAAATGATGGGCAGCAGTACATTGAAGAAGAAGATGAACGTGTAGCTATTGCTGCTAGGATCGGGAACAAGGCCGCCGAAAACGAAGGCAATACCTTCATGGGCGCAGGACATCAGCTTTTCGAACATACCGGCAAAGCCTTGGATAACCGTAGCACCCACGGTCGTCTTCAGTAGTACGAAGGCAAGAACGATCTGGATGGTCAGCAGTAGCAGGACTGGACCAGGGCGAACCTGCTTTCGATCACTGCTAAAGGCATAAGCCAGGCCGAGGATGACCAGCAGGCTCAGAATGGCAACCGCAAACTTCATGGGACAGGCTCCACGATAACTATGGGGAACACTTGAGTGGCATCAAGCGCGTTGTCCATACCGAAGGCAGATTTCGTGCCGAAAAAGAGATGCGCATTTCATCATGTTGCACAAAAGCCCGAGAGGCGCGCGGTTAAAGGCGCTTCCCGTCAATCGCTAGCGGCAACGATCTGTTAATGGCGTGGCGTTGAATGCTCGGTAGTGAACCGAGCGCGTATGTTATCAGAGCGCGAGGCAGGATGCTGCACTTTAGCTACTTTGTGTCACATCATGACTCCCAAGTAGGCGTTAACGGGCACGAATCCTGCATCATGATTTTCTTTTCTTATACGCCCCTTTATTTGTATCCTGCGACGCCTTTCCGATAGCTGCTACATTCAATAGCAAGTAATAACGACGTGGCGAGACCAGCAGGCAAGCCCTGCGAATCTTGTCCATCAGCTCATTATCATTCACGGATGAAAAAGGGATAGGTGAATGGATCACTCTCTGTGGGAAACAATCGTTGCGTCTGCATGGCCCTATGTTTATGTCGCTATCAAACTGGTGATCGGGTTGGCTACCTTCATTCTGGCGCTGCGTACGACCAGTAAGGGGCAGCTCAATCAGATGTCACCGCTGGATCTGATCGGCAACTTCGTGATGGGGGGAATTTTGGGTGGGGTTATCTACAGCGATTCCATCACCATTCATCACTTCATCATTATTCTGATCATCTGGCAGACCCTGATTATTACCGTGAAAAAAGTCAGTCAAGCCTCGACGTCGGCGCGCAAGGTGCTGGTCGGTTCTGAGATCCCGCTGGTCATCGACGGCAAGTTCCAGCTTGATCGTTTCAACGAGCTGGATATCAGTATCAGTGGCTTTGCAACGCTGCTGCGCATGCAAGGGATCTTTTCTGTTCGCGATGTGCGCTACGCTCAGATGGAACCGAACAGTCAGCTGACCGTGATCAAGTACGACGAAAAGCGCCTGTCGGCGCTGGTCGTCAAGAATGGCGAGATTAGTGAAGACGGACTGGCATTTCTCAAGCGCGATGAAGCGTGGCTGCGCGAAGAGCTGCACAAGAAAGGCTATGGCGATGACTTAGAGTCGATCTTCTTTGCGGAATGGACGGAGGAGCTTGATGATGAGGGCAACACTGCCAAGGGCGACATGATGATCATTGACCGGTCGGAAACCGAAACCGAGCAGGATCGCGAGCGTGAAGCTAAGGCCCATGAGTCGGAAGCGCGCCAGCAGCAGCGACAGGCCAACGATCAAGCGACGCAACAGATGTAGACAATTAATTTCATTTTGCAACAACACACCGCCTGCTGGCGGTGTGCGTGTTTATGGGCCTGATGGTAGACTCTTGGAGTTCGTATCTGTCGGCCCGCTTTGTTTTTGCCATCAGCCAGATACGCCGGGCGTGCGGCCACACATGCGGTGCTTTTTTCAGGCGCTGTCGCACGCACCTTGATTGCCACGTATTTCACCATACAACAAAGAAGAGGTGTGCCGATGACGCAGCTTCGTCAGCGTATCATTCGTGAACTGGGTGTCCGTTCCGCCATTGATCCTCAGCAGGAAATCGAGGCGCGCGTAGCCTTCATCCAGCAGTATCTCTGCGCGACGCCTGCCAAAGGGTTGGTGCTGGGGATCAGCGGGGGGCAGGATTCAACGCTAGCTGGGCGTTTGTGCCAGCTGGCCGTCGAAGGGCTGCGTCAACAAGGCAAAGACGTTGAATTTGTCGCCGTGCGCCTGCCTTATGGCGTACAGAAGGATGAGGACGATGCGCAGACAGCACTGGCCTTCATTAAGCCGGACCGCTCGGTCGCCGTCGATATTCGTCCGTCTACCGACGCTGGCGAGCAGGTTGTTGCGACGGCACTGGGTGAAACACGCCTACGTGATTTCGTGCGCGGTAACGTCAAAGCACGTGAACGCATGGTGGCGCAGTACGCCATTGCGGGTCAGCTCAACTATCTGGTCGTCGGTACCGATCATGCAGCAGAAGCTGTGACCGGTTTCTTCACCAAATTCGGTGACGGTGCTGTCGATATGACGCCGTTGACCGGATTGACCAAGCGTCAGGGCGCTGCGCTGCTGCAAACGCTGGGCGCACCCGCCAGCACGTGGCAGAAAGTCCCGACGGCCGATCTGGAAGACGATCGGCCGGCACTGCCCGACGAAGAGGCGCTGGGCGTGACCTATCGTGAAATCGACGACTATCTGGAAGGCAAACCGGTCGATGATAACGTGGCAAGCAAAGTCGAACGGATCTTCTTGGCAACTCGCCACAAACGCACGCAGCCGGTGTCGCCGCTGGATGACTGGTGGAAACAGGATTGAGCATTAAATGCGAGCGTTCGCTGGATAGGACGGGTGTGTATGCGCCTGAATGATACGGCCTCGGAGCAGCCATTGCCGCGTGGCGACCACTATTACATGCATCGGGCGCTAGAGCAGGCCCGTTGCGCAATGGCGGCTGGCGAAGTACCTGTCGGTGCGGTTGTTGTGTCGGCGTCGGGTGAGGTGATCGGGAAAGGGCATAACGCGCCCTGTTCTCATCATGATCCATCGGCTCATGCGGAGATAGAAGCCCTGCGCGCCGCGGCACGCAGCATCGGCAACTACCGCCTTGAACACTGCACGCTGTACGTGACGTTGGAGCCGTGCATGATGTGCTTGGGCGCCATCATCAATGCGCGCATTGCACGTGTCGTATACGGTGCTGCCGAGCCGCGCACGGGAATGGTGGAGTCGAGGGCCAATCTGGCGGCTCAGCCGTGGTTTAACCACCGACTGACGGTAGACGGTGGTGTGTTAGCAGTGCCGGCACGTCGGTTGTTGAAGCAATTCTTCGCCGAACGCCGGGCGGCCGTATCTCCCGACGCCGACCCGTCAGCGTAGCGTGGCAAGGCCAGGGTGGTGCCAGAACGCCTCAAGAAAGGTTTCTGCGACCACCAGCGGCTGAGTTTCTCGCATGAAACAGGAATGGCGCGCCCATAGTGGCGCGCTATTTTTATCGGCGCAGTGCATATGATTCAGGGCGCGTGGCGGCTGTACTTGCTGCCATTCGAAGGCCGAGCGCTGGATGCATGGGTCATGATAGAGCACCGTTGCCAGTGGCTGTTGTCCCTGGGCGCGCAGCGCTCCCCAGCCGTGGCCTTGCGCGGTGGCGATAGACGGGGTCACGCTATGGGCATAGACCAGTGGCTGTCGGTCGACCAGCAGTAGCACGTCTCTTACCCAGAGCGACGTATGTGCAGTGGTGGCCAGCAGCTGAGCGTCTTCTTCGCAGGCCTCAAGGCGTCCTTCGTAAACCACATCGAGCGAAAATTCGCCCAGCTGGCATAGGGCTTCCGTCAGCGCTCCTGATCGCGTTAGCCAATAGTGCTGCTGTGCGCTAGGCTGGGGCGTCTCTGCACAGGCATAGGAAATAAGCGGTGAGGGCATGTGCTGTGCTCTGTCACTTTGCCTGCCTGTCTCTACGGTCTTTTCTATCATTTATCTCAATCCGGTTGTTGCCTGTCATGACTTCTACCACGCCCACGCTTCGTCCCTATCAGAAAGAAGCCGTTACGCGCGTCATCAGCCATTTTCGTCATAGCGATGATCCGGCAGTCGTCGTCTTGCCGACCGGCAGTGGGAAGTCGCTGGTCATCGCTGACCTGGCACGGCGCGCAAAAGGGCGTGTGCTGGTGCTGGCTCATGTGCGCGAGCTGGTAGAGCAGAACCATGCTAAGTATGAAGCCTATGGGGTCAAGGCGGATATCTACAGCGCTGGGTTGAATGCACGTCAGTCCGAGCGTCAGGTCGTATTCGCTTCGGTGCAGTCGGTGGTCAAGGCGCTACCTCGTTTCACGACAGGTGAATTCACGCTGCTGGTGATCGACGAATGTCACCGCGTGCCACTGCCCGATGAGCGTGCCCGCACACTGCCCAATGCGGAAGGCGGCGTGCGACGGGCACGTAAGGATGGCATGTACGCGGAGGTGATCAATGCTCTGCGTCAGGCTAATCCACGCCTCAAGGTGCTTGGCCTGACCGCAACGCCTTATCGTCTGGGGCAGGGCTTTCTATATCATCGTCACTACCACGGACGCGTCTGTGGTGCTGAAGGCTGCTTCTTCAGGCAATGCGTGTTTGAGCAGCCGCTGCGCCTGATGGTGCGGCAGGGGTATCTTAGTCCACCCGTGCGTGTCGACGCCGCAGTGGAAGGCTATGACTTCTCACGGCTAGTGCCCTCAGCGCAGGGTGATTATACCGAGAAAGCCTTGCAGGGCATTGTCGATCACCATCGCGCAACGCCAGAGATCATCAGCGAGGTAGTGGCACGAGCGCAGGGTCGCCAAGGGGTGATGATCTTCGCGGCGACCATACCGCATGCGGAAGAGATCATGGCGCTGCTGCCTGAGGGGGAAGCAGCGCTTGTGACCGGGAAGACGCCGCTGCGTGAGCGCACCGACATCATTGAGCGGTTCAAGCAGAAGTCGCTACGCTACCTTGTCAATGTCGCTGTGCTAACCACCGGCTTCGATGCACCTCATGTTGATATGATCGCTATTCTGCGTCCTACCGCCTCTATCGGCTTGTATCAGCAGATCGTGGGACGAGGGCTGCGTCTAGCGCCGGATAAGGAAGATTGTGTGATCCTCGACTATGCGGGCAACCCTTGGGACCTGTACGCGCCGGAGGTGGGAGAGGCCAAGCCTGCGCCCGATACCGAACCCGTACAGGTCATCTGCCCGCAGTGTGAGTTCGCCAATATCTTTTGGGGGCGGCGCGACGGAGAGTTCGTCATCGAACATTTTGGGCGGCGCTGTCAGGGCTGGTGTGAAGACGATAGCGGTGAGGGGCACCAGTGTACGTTCCGCTTCCGCTTCAAGAGCTGCCCACAGTGCGGCGAGGAAAACGATATCGCTGCTCGTCAGTGCCACGCCTGCCAAGCGCGCCTGATCGACCCTGATGATCAGCTCAAGGCAGCGCTGAAGCTGCGTGATGCGCTCGTGCTGCGTGTTAGCGGCATGCAGTTGGAGGCGACCGTGAACGGCAAAGGGCTGCCTCGCCTGCGCGTTACGTACCATGATGAAGATGGGGCAACGCTGTCGGAATGGTTTGCGCTCGAAACGTCTGCCCAGCGGCATGTGTTTCAAGAGGTCTTTCTGAGTCGCCATATGGCGGCGCCGGGTATACCGTGGTCGCCTGCATCGCTGGATGAAGTGCTCGCCGACCAGCATCGGCTTCGAGCGCCAGACTTTGTGATAGGTCGCAAGGTGGGGCGGCACTGGCAGATTCGCGAGAAGCTGTTCGACTATGCTTTGCAGGGTGGGCGTTACCGCCGTGCGGCCTCTGCGCAATGATCATGAATCCTGTGCGGATTGGTAGGCGTCCGGAGCTGATCTTGCTACACTTAGCGCCTATCACCGTCGCTGTTCGCGTTTCCTTCCCATTGCCCGTTCGAGTCCTCCCGCCATGAGTGAAACCATGCCTTCTACCTCGGCAGAAGAGGCATCGAATGCGCTATCCGATCGACCTGATCCCGCCGCTATTGCGCGTATTGAAGGCAAGCCGGTCATTGAGCTGCCTCAGGATCTGTATATCCCGCCGGAAGCACTGCGTGTGTTTCTGGATACGTTCGAAGGACCGCTCGACTTACTGTTGTATCTGATCCGTCGCCATAATCTGGATATTCTGGCCATCAACGTGGCGGCCGTGACACATCAGTACATTGCTTATGTTGAATTGATGAAGGCCAGTGGTATCGACCTAGCGGCTGAGTATCTGTTGATGGCGGCCATGCTGGCCGAGATCAAGTCGCGTAGCCTATTGCCGCGCCAGAAAAGCGATGATGATGAAGAGGGTGAAGACGACCCAACGGCGCAACTTATCGAGCGTCTGCAGGCCTACGAGCAGCTCAAACAGTCGGCGGCCGCGCTGGATGAATTGCCGCGCTACGGCCGCGACTGGTTTTCGCCGCAGCCTGCGCTGCCGGAAATTCCTCCTCGCGTCGTATATCCCGAAGTGGCGCTGGAAGAGATGCTGTCGGCATTTGGGCAGTTGATGGCACGCGCTTCAATGAACGAACGCCATCAGGTCACCCGGGAAGCGCTATCCACACGAGAGCGCATGACAATGATCATGACACGGCTTTCATCGGAACAGTTCACGCCGTTCGAAGCGCTGTTCACGCTGGAAGAGGGGCGTGCCGGTGTCGTCGTCACGTTTATGGCGCTGCTGGAGCTGGCCAAGGAGCGTCTGATCGAGATCGTACAGAATGAACCGTTGTCGCCGCTGCACGTTCGGGCGCGCACCGCTGCCAGCGATGAATCGCCGTTTGCGGACGACGAACGTGAGATCGAAGAAGAGAGCGCTTTCGAAGCGGCGCCACCTGATACCTTTCAATAGTAAGATGATGATGCCATGACGACAGCTGCACCCGCTTTGGATGCAATCGTGGAAGCGGCGCTGCTGGCCAGCGAAGCCCCGCTGGATCTAGAGGCGCTGCAACAGCTCTTTGACGGACGACAGGTGCCTTCCCGTGGCGAGCTGCGGGCCGCCCTGACGACGCTGGAGCACCGGCTGGAAGGCACGGCGATGACGCTGCACAGTTCGGTGTCGGGTTTTCGGCTGGCGATCAACAAGACATTCGCGCCCTGGTTGTCTCGTCTGTGGGAAGAACGCCCGCAGCGTTACTCGCGCGCGCTGATGGAAACGTTGGCGCTGATCGCCTATCGTCAGCCGGTCACGCGAGGTGATATCGAAGAGGTGCGCGGGGTCGCGGTCAGTGCCTCGATTATGCGCACGCTGCTGGACCGAGGATGGATTCGTGTGATTGGTCAGCGGGATGTGCCGGGGCGACCTTCGGTCTATGCCACGACGCGTCGCTTTCTAGACGATTTCAACCTTCAGACGCTGGATGAACTGCCCCCGTTGCACGAGGTCGAAGAGCGTTTCGGCATCAGTACACAAATGGTGCTGGATGACCAAGACAGCGATACCGCTGCGCAGCATAACGACGCCGTATTGAACGGCATGCTGTCGCACGACAGTGAGGATGCAGCGGCGGAAGGCGATGATGACGCCTTTGCCAGTGAACCTGACGACAACGACATTGATGCGCTTGTGCCGCCACCGCTGGCAGGCGAAGCGCTTGATTTCTCAACGCTTCAGGCGCGACTCGATGCGCGCGTGGAAGCCGCGGCGGCGGCAAGACGTGCCGCAACCGATGAGGGTTCAGAGCACTCGAATGAGGCTCTGGATGATGAATGGCCGGAAACGCCGGAAGCAGCGGAGTCTGATTCCAGCGTCGCCTTGATACACCAACACGACGAGAGGTCGTTGAACGATGAGTAACACTACTCCTGCTGCAGGCGAAAAATTACAGAAAGTACTGGCGCGCATAGGACTGGGTTCGCGCCGCGAAATGGAAACGGTGATTGCCGCTGGGCGCGTGACTATTAATGGTCAGGTGGCCAAGCTGGGCGATCGTGTTGATATGAACGCCCAAGTGAATGTCGATAGCCGTCCCGTCACGCTCAAAGCTGGTGAAGAAACGCCGCGCCGCGTGATCATGTACAACAAGCCGGAAGGCGAGCTGTGCACGCGTAAGGACCCAGAAGGTCGCCGTACCGTATTCGATCGCTTGCCGCGTCTGAAAGGTGAGCGCTGGATTGCGATCGGGCGTCTTGATATCAACACCAGCGGCCTGCTGCTGTTCACCACTGATGGCGAGCTGGCCAACCGCCTGATGCACCCGTCAACCCAGATCGAGCGTGAATACGCCGTACGTGTCATGGGTGAGCCGAAGATTGAGCAGATCAAGGCAATGGTTGATGGCGTGATGCTAGATGACGGCATGGCGCACTTCACCGACGTGCAGGAATTCGGCGGTGAAGGGATCAATACCTGGTTCCACGTCGTCATCCTTGAAGGGCGCAACCGCGAAGTTCGCCGACTGTGGGAATCTCAAGGACTGACCGTCAGCCGCCTGAAGCGCGTCCGCTATGGCAACATCTTCCTCGACAAGCGCGCCAAGGCAGGGGAGTGGACCGAACTTTCTCAGGATGAAATCGATGAGTTGTCGACGCTGGCCGGTCTGGCCCTGCGTCGAGCACCTGATCTGACGCCAGATGAGAAGAACCGCTGGAACCGAGACAAAAATAAGCGCCGTCCTGTACGTGGTCTTCGTAACAGTAATGCTGGCCGCGGCGAAGAATACACGTCTTCTCGGCCTTCTCGAGGCGACCGACGTGACGGTGAGCGCTCCGAACGCCGTGATGATCGTCGTCGCTCTCCTGAAGGCGCAGCGCGTCGTCCCGGCCCAAATCGTGGCAGGGCGCCACAGCGATAAGCAATGTAAAGGCACCTTCGGGTGCCTTTTCTTTTATCGGATAAGCGATGTGAAACGGGCTGTATTCCAGCAATGAAGCGGTCTTCAGTGAAAATAGGTAGGCGCTGTAAGTCGTGGAAAATGCAGCCCGCTTGGCGAATGCTGGCACATTTAAAAGAAACTCTTCATATCAAAGCCTTGCATGTTGGGCCCAGTATGCGTATTATCTCGCTCCGTCAGGCAAGGCAAGGGTCGTTAGCTCAGCTGGTAGAGCAGTTGGCTTTTAACCAATTGGTCGTAGGTTCGAATCCTACACGACCCACCATTAACCTTGATTTTACAAGGGTAATGAGCGTAGAATGCCAACCCTGATAGCAGTCGATATATGGGTCGTTAGCTCAGCTGGTAGAGCAGTTGGCTTTTAACCAATTGGTCGTAGGTTCGAATCCTACACGACCCACCATTCTTTATTAAACAAGAATGATTTTATCGTTGACTGTATTTTGCTGCGGGTCGTTAGCTCAGCTGGTAGAGCAGTTGGCTTTTAACCAATTGGTCGTAGGTTCGAATCCTACACGACCCACCACCCAGCAAATCTGATGTAACGGCAAAGCCGTTTAGTTATGGGTCGTTAGCTCAGTTGGTAGAGCAGTTGGCTTTTAACCAATTGGTCGTAGGTTCGAGCCCTACACGACCCACCAGACATATACAAGACCCTCCTACTTGGAGGGTCTTGTTTTTTGTATGTATGCCGTTGAAACATTGACGAATAAAGCGCTCAATGGTGGCGACGGTACCTGCTGTTTGCTCAGGCGTATACAGCACTACTTCTGAGTCATGTCTCCTGTACGGTTCTTTTCTTCAGTCACTATGAGTCCTCATCATATGCCAGCAAATAATTGACTGGCGCTGCATTGTGGAGGGCTACACTCTTTAATGCATGAGTGACATGGGGCAGGCCAGACCGTCATGGTGTGGCATATGCCGGCTGAACAGGCTCTTTTTTCCGTTGTCCACGGTAGGTCATGAGTGCAAGGCGGGGCAGTTCGCGGCCTTTCTCAGGCCGACCGTGGGGCGTTGAAGGTGCTGCCAGATATCATGAGGGTGTTGCAATCTGACCCACTAGCCCTCATTGATCACCATAATTGCTATAGCCACCCTGTCAGATACTGTTCTGACGAGTGGCTTGTTTCACCTTTTGTCGAGGACTGTCTGCGATGACACATTCTCCCGAACAAGCGAAACGAATACCGCTTCTCCCGTTGCGGGACGTTGTGGTGTATCCGCAGATGGTGATCCCTCTGTTTGTCGGACGTAAATCTTCCATTCAGGCGCTCGAAGCGGCAATGGAAGGGGATAAGCAGGTCCTGTTGTTGGCTCAGCGCAATCCTGGCGATGATGCACCCGCTCAGCAGGATCTGTTCGAAGTAGGTACGGTGGCAGAGATCATGCAGCTGCTTAAGCTGCCTGACGGCACGGTCAAGGTACTGGTTGAAGGCCGCACCCGTGCGACAGTCGAGTCGATCGACGACAGCGGCGAGTTCGCTACAGCGTTGGTCAGCCCGCGCGAAACGGAAACACTGACCGAGCGCGAGCAGGATGCCTTGACGCGCGTGCTACTGAGCCAGTTCGAACAGTACGTCAAGCTGTCGCGTAAGGTGCCTAAGGAAGTGATGGGCACGCTGAACGATATCGACGACCCCGTGCGTCTGGTGGACAGCATCTGCGCGCACATGTCGCTGAGCATCGAAGACAAGCAGGCACTGCTTGAATTCAATCGCGTGCGTGATCGCATCGAACATCTGATGGCGCTGATCGAAGCGGAGATCGACCTGATGCAGGTCGAGAAACGCATCCGCAATCGCGTCAAGGAACAGATGGAGAAGTCACAGCGCGAGTACTATCTGAACGAGCAGATGAAGGCCATCCAGAAAGAAATGGGTGAGCTGGATAGTGCATCGACGGAAATCGAGCAGTACGAGCAGAAGATTGATGACGCCGAGCTGCCTCAGGATGCACTGGACAAAGCTCGTCAGGAGCTGAACAAGTTGCAGATGATGGCGCCCACGTCGGCCGAGGCTACCGTGGTGCGCAGCTACTTGGACTGGCTGCTGTCGGTGCCGTGGAAGAAGCGCACGCGCGTACGCCACGATCTGTCATATGCCGCCAAAGTGCTTGATGAAGATCACTACGGTCTTGAAGAAGTCAAGGAACGCATCCTTGAATACCTTGCTGTGCAGAAGCGCGTCAAGAAACCGAAAGGGTCTGTGCTGTGCTTGGTTGGTCCTCCTGGGGTGGGCAAGACCTCACTGGGGCAGTCTATCGCCCGTGCAACCAGCCGCAAGTACACGCGTCTGGCACTGGGGGGCGTACATGATGAGTCTGAAATCCGCGGTCATCGACGCACCTATATCGGTGCGCTGCCCGGTAAGCTGATCCAACGCATGAGCAAGGTTGGGGTCAAGAACCCACTGTTCCTGCTGGACGAAATCGACAAAATTGGCACTGATCATCGTGGTGATCCTGCTTCTGCATTGCTGGAAGTACTTGATCCCGAACAGAATAATACGTTCAATGACCACTATCTGGAGTTGGACTACGATCTGTCGGACGTGATGTTCATCTGCACGGCCAACTCGATGAATATTCCTGGGCCGCTGCGCGACCGCATGGAGATCATCCGGTTGCCGGGCTACACCGAAGACGAAAAGCTGGCCATTGCGCGTCGCTACTTGCTGCCGAAACAGCTCAAGGCCAATGGGCTGCGCGATACAGAGCTGGGGCTAGATGACAGCGCGCTGCTGGAGTTGATCCGCTATTACACGCGTGAAGCCGGTGTGCGCGAACTGGAGCGCCAGATCGCGAAGGTAGCGCGCAAGGTGCTGCGCGAGCGTCTCGAACAGGAAGAGCAGCGACAGACCGCAGAGGGTCAGAAGCTGACGTCTGATGATATCGAGCGCTATGCCGGAGTCCGAAAGTATAGCTATGGTCTTGCCGATAAGACGGATCAGATTGGTCGGGTGACGGGGCTGGCATGGACATCCGTCGGCGGAGAACTCTTGTCGCTGGAGGCTGTCGTAACGCCAGGCAAGGGACGTCTCAATCGCACCGGTTCGCTGGGCGATGTGATGAAAGAGTCTGTCAGTGCGGCGTGGACCGTGGTTAAATCGCGGGCGGCATCGCTGGGAATCGACCCTGAGCGCTTCGAGAAGGAAGATATCCATATCCACCTTCCTGAAGGGGCGACACCGAAGGACGGCCCGAGCGCAGGGATAGGCATGGTAACCGCCATGGTCTCTGCCTATACTGGCCGTGCCGTTCGCTGTGATGTGGCCATGACAGGTGAAATCAATCTGCGTGGTGAAGTCATGCCGATAGGTGGCCTAAAGGAGAAATTGCTGGCAGCCAGACGGGGTGGTATAAAGACCGTGCTTGTTCCCTGCGAAAACCAGCGCGATCTCAAGGAAATTCCTGACGCCATCACGCAGGCACTCGATATCCGACCCGTACGCTGGATCGACGAGGTGCTGGACGTAGCATTGGTCGATGAAGCCGTAGATACACCGGATACCCAACATCGCGGCAGTGAGGAACCGGCTCACGTGGTCAGTACTCATTGAGGCATGTCCGCAACGGTTGCAGGGAGGATGTAGGCATCGTCCCTGCTGCCAGTGCATATTCACATGCGGTGGCGGTTGACGCTATTCCGGAGCATTGTTATACATGTGCACCGCTGAAGGCCGCTTCAATTCATGGTCACCGCGAATTTCTGGCAATTCTGTAAACCCAAGGGGTGAAGAGTGAACAAATCCGAACTGATCGAAGCTATTGCAGCTTCCGCTGATATTCCTAAAGCGGCCGCTACTCGTGCCCTTGATGCGATGATTGATGCTGTCACTGAAACTCTGAAAGACGGTGGTTCTGTGGCGCTGGTCGGTTTTGGTACTTTCTCCGTTAAAGAACGTGCCGCTCGTACTGGCCGCAACCCGCAGACGGGTGCACCGATCAATATCGCTGCTGCCAAAGTGCCTGGCTTCAAAGCCGGTAAGGCACTGAAAGACGCGGTCAACTGATCGTTGCTGCAGCGGGCAGCCATTGTTCGCTGTATGTGATAAGAAAAGGCGCACCTTCTTGGGTGCGCCTTTTCTTTTAGCTGATCGCTGGGTTTTTCTCACCCCAGGCGGTGTAGTGAACCTTGGCTAGGTATCGCGATCACAGAATTCAGCTATGTGATCCGCTTGTCTGTCTTCGAATCAGGCATGGGGGAAATGGCTGGCGGAGCGGGATTGCCGCTTATGACAGAGCGTGTATGAACGCTGAGGGAGATGCGAAGGCATGTAACGTTTTTGCTGACAAGCACTATCTGGCCGCTGAGGTGTCTTGGCAGGTATACTACGCTTTCTTTCATCATGGATGAATCACTGAACCACTGAGGTCGGCATGCTGCAAGATATACGGAAACACGCAAGGGGAAAGGCAGCCAAGGTCGTTGTCGCGGGCATCGCGGTGGTCTTGTGCAGTTTCGGGCTAGAGAGCCTGTTCTCCCATTTGACCGGTTTTGGGGCGAGCAAGGACAAGTCGCTCATTCACATCAATGGCGAGGCCGTGTCGCGTGCTTCCATCGACAAGCAAATTGCATCGCTGAAAGCGAGTGGGCAACTTGCCGAAGGCATGGAAGCTGACGCCCGCAAGGAATTGCAGCAGCAGCTCGTGGTTTCCACGCTGCTGACTCAGTACATGAACAATGGCGGTCTGCGCGTTTCCTCTGATGAAGCGCTACAGGCGCTGGCGTTCCAGCTGCAAGCTAAGGACATGGATGATGCGCGGGCCAAGCTGCAGCAATTGGCACGCCAGTACGGTGCCAGCCCGGAAGCGCTGCTGGACATGCAACAGCGCTTTATGCAGTCCCAGCTGCTGGAAGAAGCTACCAAAGCGTCCGTCTGGAGCACACCTAGCGAGCGTCAGCGCTTGCTGGCATTGCAGCAGGAGAAGCGCACCTTCCGCTATAAGGTGCTGTCTTCACGTGAGCTGGGCCAGGGCGTGGACGTAAGCCAGCAGGAAATGCAGCAGTACTACGATGCCAACAAGGCCGCGTTCATGCGTCCGGAGCAGGTGCGTTTTAACTACGTACTGCTTGATCGCGATGCCATGTCGGCGTCAGCGCCGGTTGACGATGCTGTACTGCGTCAGGCATACGAACGCCGACTGGCGGCGGCTCATCCGCGTGTTTCCGATATCATCATCACTATCAGCAGTACGCGTGATGAAGCGGCTGCACGCGCACGTATGGCTGAAGCGCAGCAGCGCCTCGACCAGGGTGAATCTTTTGCATCCGTGGCGCGTCGCTATTCCGATGACTCGGCGTCTGCGTCGCGTGGCGGTGATCTTGGCTCTGTCGATGCTGATAGCTTCGGTAACGACTTCTATCGTCAGGTACAACCGCTCAAAGCTGGGCAGCGCTCTAAACCGTTCGTGCTGGACGGTGCTGTGCATCTGGTGCAGGTGACAGGACTGGATGTCGGCAGCTTCGACAGTATGAAAGCGGAGTTGACCAGCGAGCTGCGCCAACAGCAGTCTGACGGACCGTATGACAAAGCGGTGCGCAAGCTGGGTGATCTGGTCGATGAAAGCGACGACTTCAATGCCGTTGCCAAAGCGTTGGGTGTTCCGATGCAGACCTCCGATTGGGCAGCGCAGGCGGATCGCAAGCCGTTCGATAATCCCAAGGTCATGGCGGAAGCCTTCGATCCGAGCGTCAAGGACAAAGGCTATAACAGCCAGGTCATTCGCCTTGATGATCATCGCACCATGGTGTTGCATGTTATCGAATCGCGTGCTGCTCAGCAGCTGAACTTCGATGAAGTTCGAGATCAGGTGCGCGCACGTGTCGAGCAGCAGAAAGTGGCGCAGGCCATTGATGCACGTGGTCGCCAGCTGGCACAGCAACTCCAGCAGGGTAATGGTAGCGTGGATGGCTGGAGTCAAGTACGTGATGCCGGTCGCAGCAGCGTTGACGTTGAGCCAGCAGTTCTTGCCGCCGCCTTCACTGTCACGCGTCCGAACGGTGATCAGCCGCAGTACGCTTTCCGTTCGCTGGGTAACGGCGAGCGCGGCGTTATCATCATGCTGCAGAAAACCAGCGTTGATACTAGCGCAAGCTTGGATGAGCGACTCGGCAAAGAGCTGGATAATGCGAACAGTCGTGCCGTGCTCGGTGGTCTTGTCGAGCAGTTGCAGCATCAGGCAAAAATAGAAGAGTAAGGCCTGACACTACCGACTAACGCTAACAGGCCTAGCATGACGAAGCGCCCGCTTTCATTGGAGAGCGGGCGCTTTGCGTTGAAGGGATATGAAAAGAATGGCATGGGGAGACGATTGAGCGCCATTTGTTGCAATTGTAGGCCTACTGGCGGGTGGATACCGGTGCCAGCCTCAAACGTGACAGCGGGTGGTGTTTGAGGCGTAGGCATAGCAGTGGTGCAATCAGAACGCGTCCATATCGTCGCGCACGTAGTCATCCAGCCGAGCCTTGATGGCCGACAGGGTGTCCAGTGCAGCTTCGTCGTGCCGGTCTTTTGCTGCTCGCTCCAGACGATCATAGAGGGCCAGCGCGCCACGCAGATCGCCTGTCAGCTGCCGGTACTCAATCATGGCGCGCTGGCTGATGTCCTCATGGCCACTGGCGTGGGCAGCTTGCGCCAGTAGTTGCCACGCGTCAGCATTCTCAGGCTGCTGCTGAGTCAGCTGTATAGCACGTTGGTAGGCATCGTTGGCATCGAAGCGCAAATCTGCTCGAATGGCCGTCAGCTGCGCGGGCGTATAGTCGGGCACGCGGCGCAGGATCAGGCGTGCACGATTGAAGGCCTCGGTAGGCTGGTTGGCTTGCAGGGCAATGTCTGCGGCAGATGCGTGGATTAGCAGCAGTGCGTCGTGCTGGTGCGCGAGGGCGTCCAGTTGTTGAAGCGCTTCTTGAGTGCGGTGCTGCCGAGCGAGTAGGAGGGCGTCGAGATAGCGCAGGGCATCCGGCAACGCCTTGTCCTGTTGTAGCTTGGTGCGTAGTAAGGCGGGATCATCCGGGAAGAAATGCAGCATGGCCCGGGCGCGTACCATATCGTATTCAAGGCTTCGCGATATCGTGACTACGGGGTATTGCGCGGCACGGAGGCGGGTATCGCTCACGCGTGATGCGGTCAGTGGGTGCGTCATCAGAAATTCAGGGGGCGTATCGCCCTGCAGGCTGCTCTGACGCAATAGCATATCGAACATGCGTGGCATGGCCTGTGGGTCCATACCTGCCTTGGCAAGAGCGGTTAGGCCTACGCGATCCGCTTCCTGTTCGTACTGGCGAGAGTAAGCCAACTGACGGCCGATAAACAGTGCTTGGCTACCCGCCATCGTGGCGATACCCGCATCGCCGCTACCGCGTGCCGCCATAACGACTCCTGCCAGCAACCCTGCGAGTGTTGGCAGCATTTCCCGATCGGCTTGATCCTGCTGGCGCGCATAGTGATGCTGGGCAAGGTGTCCCAGCTCATGAGCTAGCACGGACGCCAGCATGTCCTGATCGGGAGCCTCCAGAAACAGTCCACCGTTGACGCCGATAACCCCACCCGGTACCGCAAAAGCATTGAGCTGATCGTCTTCGACAAGCAGGACCAGAGGACGGATGCCTTCCACCTGTGCATAGGGCAGAAGCCGAGCGACCAGCTGCTCGATATAGCGCTGGGTGATGGGGTCCTGCCATTCGGTCACATAGTGCCTGAAGCGTCTGGCCCACGCCCGGCCGAGCCGGATCTCCTGCTGGTTGGCATAGGAAGAATACCCACCTCCCAATGCAGGCAGGCGGTAGTCTCCGGGAAGGCTGGCGGTCGCCACGGTGGGCAGCAGCGCGCCGACCAGTAGCCATGAGGCACATTTACCCCGAATCGTCATGCGATGTGTTCCCTTAGCGTTGGTGGCACTCCTGTGCTGCGGCCAGCACGGCTTCCGCGTGACCCGCGACTTTTACTTTGCGCCATTCTTGAATCAGTTGCCCCTGTGCATCAATCAGAAACGTGCTGCGTTCAATGCCTTCGTATTCCTTGCCATAGAGCTTCTTAAGCCGAATCACATCGAAGAGGCGGCAGAGTGTTTCATCGGGATCGCTAATTAGATCGAAAGGGAAGCACTGCTTGGTCTTGAAGTTCTCGTGCTTGCGCAGGCTATCGCGGGATATGCCAAAGACGCGGGTATTGGCGGCGGCGAACTCGGCATTGAGCCGTGAGAAATCGAGGCCTTCGGTGGTGCAGCCTGGCGTACTATCCTTGGGGTAGAAATAGAGCACGATCTGCGTGCCCTGATGCTCTTGAAGGTCGAAGCGCTGACCGCCGGTCATGTCGGCACTGAAGGAGGGAATCTTGTCGCCAATGGAGAGTGTCATGGATAAACCTGTCATAGTTTGTGTAGTGGCAAGCCTATTTCATTTGGTAACGCTTGTCAGGATGCGATGGCCTTGCTTCACCAGCCTGTACAGCAACCTGTCGTATCAGTACCATTCGTATCAGTATACCGGACGTGCTGGATAGTCGTAGTCGCCGCCTTTGTGCCCATTGATGGCAAGGTTTCCTCCGACGAGCGATCGAAAACCGGTAAGATAGAGAGAACGATAACAGGCCGGTAGTGCATGCCGGGCAGCTTAAGGAGCTTTTCGAATGATCACAGGTAGTATCGTTGCATTGGCGACCCCCATGATGCCCAATGGCGACATAGACTGGCCTGCTCTGCGTCGTCTGGTAAATTTCCATCTGGAAAATGGCACTGACGGTATCGTCGCGGCAGGAACCACCGGTGAGCCCTCCACCATGACCGTGGAAGAGCACTTTGACGTTATTCGTACGGTCATTGACGAAGTGAACGGTCGAGTACCGGTCATCGCGGGCACGGGCGCCAACGCTACCTGGGAAGCCGTCAATCTGACGCGCTGGGCCAAGGAAGCGGGTGCGGATTGCTGCCTGTCGGTCACGCCGTACTACAACCGTCCTTCTCAGGAAGGGCTGTACCAGCACTTCAAAGCCATCGCTGAAGTCGGTCTGCCGGTCATCATGTACAACGTACCGACACGCACGGGCGTCGACCTGTTCAACGACACTATCTTCCGCTTGGCCGAGCTCGATAATATCGTCGGTCTGAAGGAAGCTACAGGTGATCTGGAGCGTGATCAGGAACTGTTCGACGTGCTCAAGGGTCGCGATTTCGCGCTGTACTCGGGTGATGACTCGACGGCCTGTGATTTCATGCTGGCCGGTGGTCACGGTGTTATTTCGGTCTCTACCAACGTGGCGCCTAACGCCATGCATGCGCTGTGTGAAGCTGCGCTGGCCGGTGATCGCGAACGCGCGCATCAGATTAATGCGCGCCTGATGTCGCTGCACAACGCGATGGGCGTCGAAGCTAACCCGATTCCGGTTAAATGGGCGCTGCAGCAAATGGGGCTGGCGAAGGAAGGCATCCGCCTGCCGCTGACACCGCTGTCTGAGAAATACCACGCGACCGTCATCGGTTCCATGCAGCAGGCTGAGGTGCTTTAAATGAAACTGTCACGGATGACATGGGGACTTGCTGCGCTGGCGATGGTTGCGGCACTGACGGGTTGCCGCGGTGGTGGTTACTACCACGACCGTAACACCGAATACGTCAATGCCGAACTGACGGCACCGCTGGAACTGCCAGCGACGCGCAACAACTTCAATTACCATGACGCAATGCCTGTGCCGGCCGTCAATACGACGTTCCAAGCACCGCAAGGGCACTTTGAAGTTCCGCGTCCACAGGGGTTGACCGGCACAGACAATGTCGCTAAGTGATACAACGGTAACACGCATCGCATCATTGGGAAGCGGTAGCAAAGGCAATGCAACGCTAATCGCTTCCCGTGAAGCGCTGATCATGGTGGACTGCGGGTTGGGCATACGCGACGCGACGGCGCGCATGGCACGGCTGGGTATCGCCCCCGACGCGCTGGATGCCATCCTGCTGACGCATGAGCATGGTGATCATATCCGGGGCGTCAAGTCACTGGCGCGCCGATATGACATTCCCGTATACGGTACGGCAGGTACGTGGCTGGGCGGCAAGCTGGAGCCCATCAGCGATTACCGCTTCATTGTGCCCGAGAAACCGTTTTCGATTGCTGATCTGGATATCGACCCCGTGACGGTGCCGCACGATGCACGTGAGCCCGTTCAGTTTGTCGTGACCGCAGGACAGCACCGCATTGGCCTGCTGACCGACCTCGGTCACGTCACACCTCATATTCGTCAGCGCTTTACGGGCTGCGATGCGCTTTTTCTTGAATGCAACCACGACCTGCGCATGCTGGCTGAAGGGCCATATCCCTTTGTGCTGAAGCGCCGTGTGGGTGGCGACTGGGGCCACTTAGCCAATACCCAAGCCAAGGAACTGTTGGCGTTCTGGGGAACCGATAGGCTCCAGCATATCGTGGCTTCCCATCTGTCGGACAAGAACAACCTGCCTGAGCTAGCGTTCGATGCGTTGCGTCCGTTGCTGGACGGTGCAGAAGAGCGGCTGCATATCTCGACGCAGACGCATGGTATCGAGTGGCAGACGTTGAGCTGATTGCTCACTGAACGGTTATGGCGGCGATAGTGATCATATGACATAGCCGCCATCCTTCTTGCCGTTTTCCAGCTTTGCTGTGTTGAATTGACTCCCCTCGCTTATCGCGCCGTATCATTTTTGCTTTTTGCTTTTTGCTTTTTGCTTTTTGCTTTTTGCTTTTTGCTTTCTGCTTTCTGCTTTCTGCTTTTTGCTTTTTGCTTTTTGCTTTTTGCTTTTTGCTTTTTGCTTTCTGCTTTCTGCTTTCTGCTTTCTGCTTTCTGCTTTCTGCTTTCTGCTTTCTGCTTTCTGCTTTCTGCTTTCTGCCACCTGCCACCTGCCACCTGCCACCTGCCACCTGCCACCTGCCACCTGCCACCTGCCACCATGGTTGCGTTTTCTGTCAGCTCGCGGTGTGCAGTTCACGCCATGCGGAGAGTGGCGTGCGGGCAATAGCGAGCGCTTCTACGCGTCTGGCACCTTGCTGTCGGCAGAGGGTAGCTAGCGCATTGAGTGTGGCGCCTGTGGTCATGACATCATCCAGCAGTACGATATGTTTTCCTGTTACATCGGTTTCGATGGAAAAAGCATCCTTCATCAGTTTCAAGCGCTGGCGCCGGTCAAGGTGGCGCAGTGGCGGTGTGTCATAGCGGCGATGAGCGGTTATGCGGGGCATGCGGCGAGTCGAAGGGCACAGTGTGGCCAGCCAGTCGATGTGATCAAATCCGCGCTGGCGAGCACGATGAGGGTGCTGTGGAACAGTAAGCAGCCATGCCTTTTGCGGTGGATGAAAAGCTTTTCCCATCAGCTCGGCTAGTAGGAACGCGGCTGGTAATGCGGCATGAAACTTAAAGGAGTGCACTAATGCCGGCGTATCTCCTGTATACAGAAGAGGTGCGGTCGCGTGATGAAAGCGGGGACGACGCAGGCAGCGGGCGCAGCATAGGCCTTCCTCAACAGATGAGAGTGGCAGCGCACAGCTGTAGCAGCACGGCCGATTACGGGGCAGGGCATGTATGCAGGCCGCACAGTAGCCGCTGGTATGCAAGGTAGGGCACTGGCACAGCGGACAGTGCCCAGGCATGAGGCGCATCAGCCATCGTTGCAGTTCAGCAATAAAAGAATGAAAGCTCACAGTGGTGGCTCCACGGAGAATGGCTTTCTCTTAGACGACAGCGGGATAGGTGCTTTGAATGGGGCAGGAAAAAAACGTAAAAAATTAGTGAAGAAAATGCGCTAGTGGTCGTCAACTCGGAAGTGGCACGAATAAGATCAGTACAGATAAGCTTTAAAAAAGAAAAGACCCGCAGGGTAAGGCGGGTCCAAGGGTAAATAACTTGACACGAAATTGCTACGTACCTGAGTTGACGGCTCAAGGTACGTACGCATTTTGAAGGCTAACTTTCACTGACGCAAATCAGAATTTCTTTCATTGGTGAAAGAAACTGTATTCCTCTCTCGATAGAGGCGTTGACCTTCAAAAAGTAGAACACAGTATAAGGATATCCTGCGGTGTGTAGCGCAAAGAACAGCGTGTGGTACAGCGGCTAGTTCATAGCGTATCGGTCGGGTGTCCAAAGTTCGACTTCGACGCCGTTCAGTCCGAGAAGCAAATTGCCCTGTTCGCAGGATTCATAATCAGGCTGGTCACCATAGTGATCGGGGTGCACGACACGGCGTACGCCCGCGTCAAGGATCGCTTGACTGCATTCCAGACACGGGGGCGACGTCATGTAGAGCGTGGCGCCCTGACAGTGTTCTCCGGCTTTGTGCAGTACGTTGACAGCAGCATGGTCGTGATGATGCCGCTTGTGTGGCGAAGGCGGCGGTGCTGATGCCCGGCTGAGAGCTGCTTCATGAAAGCCATGAAATGTTTCTCCCGAATGGCTTTCGAGAAGGGCTCCCTTGGAAGCGGACGAGACAGGGGCAAGCGCCCTTGAATTTCTAAACAGGGCCAAGATCGGATCGTATCGCTTATTCATTACAGTCATCCGGATCGCTTGCTGAATATGAAGAAAGAGGCGACAGGCATCTTCTTGAGGTAATTATTGACAGTAATTGTAGGTATTCCTGATAAATTATCCAAAATGTTTGGGTCGAAATTTTACTGACCCTTTGTGCAGGTGTGCATAAAGCCATCTTATTGCCTGAATGTAAATAGCTGTTTGCTCATGCCGGTATTAACTTCAGGCACAACTACTTATAGCGTAGAGACTGCATTAGTCGCGCGCCATTATCTTTCGATTACCAGCGCAAGGCGTAGCTACTACCGCCGCTTGCACCGTGATAAGGTCTTTCAGTGGTTGATATAGCGGTTATCTCACGGTGGGTATTTACTGCACGGTAGAACAGTGGGGTTAAACGTGTGGCAACGTATTGACCCGGCAGGCTTATATTGCCGAGTTAGCGTTGAGAACGATGACATATCGGTTAATGTATATATTACCGATACGTTTCGACTTTATTTTGTTTACCCATGTGAATTTCACGGGCTTTGTATTCAGCCTGAATGAGCGTACAAACGCAATAGGCCCCGCTGACTTTTAAGCCAGCGGGGCCTATTCGTACCGTGCTAAGCGTGAAGCTTAGTGGTGTACGCCACCTGCGCCGTGAACGTGACCGTGTGCCAGTTCTTCTTCGGACGCTTCACGAACGGAGTCAACGGTAACGTCGAAGTGCAGTGCTTGGCCTGCCAGCGGGTGGTTGCCGTCAACGGTGACGGTGTCGCCTTCAACGTCAACGACGGTAACCAGCAGCGGGCCCTGTTCGGTCTGTGCCTGGAACTGCATGCCCGGTTCGACGTTTTCAACGCCCTGGAATGCTGCGGCCGGAACCTGCTGGATCATCTGCGGGTTCTTTTCACCGTATGCTTCGGCGGCTTCGACGTGAGCTGTCAGTGAATCACCAGCTTTGTGGCCTTCCAGCTGCTTTTCCAGACCCGGAATGATGTTGCCCGCGCCGTGGATGTACGTCAGCGGCTCACGGCCTTCGGAGCTATCCACTACTTCTCCAGCATCGTTGGTGAGCTTGTAATGGAAAGCGACGACTGAGTTCTGGGCAATCTGCATGATAAAAGCCTATATAGCGGTAAGTGCATGGTCGCGACGGCGTGATGCTGTCCGTGCGCGGCGTTTCTGCATGATGGCGGCTAATGCCGCTTGTATAAGAGAGTGGGCATCATACCCGTCGATTTCAAGGGGAGTAAGCGGCTTTTTTGTGTGAAAGCCACTATGACACACGTCCTGCTATGCGATCGCTCTTGTTCGTAGTGCCCTCTTGGCCGTGGCACTTCCCGTATGTCACCCATATTGGGGGTGTTGTATGGTGGGACGCGCTCAGGCAGTGTGTCTTTTATTTGTTACTGACAACCCGTTGCTGAGAAGGCTGTGCCATGAAATACGAAACCGTTCCTGTGACACCGTTCATGCAAAACTGCCGAATCGTCTATTGCTCAAACACGCGAGAGGCGGCCATTGTCGATCCCGGTGGCGATGTCGAGCGCATTCTGTCTGTCGTGCAGTCCCTGAAGGTAACGCCTACCCAGATATGGATCACACACGCGCATTTAGATCATGTCGGTGGCGTTGCAGCACTTCAGCGCCTCCTTGATATCCCCGTCATTGGTTCTCATCGTGACGATCAGGTCCTGATTGATGGACTACCTCAAGCAGCCGCGATGTTTGGCTTGCCAGTGCCTGAAACCTATGTGCCGACGCGTTGGCTGGAGGAAGGCGATACGCTGGCGCTAGGCCGACTGTCGTTTGACGTGATGCACTGCCCGGGCCATGCTCCGGGGCACGTGGTGTTCATCAACCGAGAAGCGCGCTGCATGCTGGCTGGCGACGTGCTGTTCCAGCACAGTATTGGACGCACGGACTTGCCCGGTGGCAATGCTGAACAGCTGCTAGCGTCGATTCGACGTCTGTGGCCGCTGGGGGATGATATGCGGGTACTGTCGGGGCACGGCGAACCTACGACATTGGGCCATGAGCGGCTACATAACCCGTTTGTTGGCGTGGATGCGCGCCCGTTCTAACGGCAGGAGCGGTTCCTTAGGCCAATGAAAAAGGCTTCCTCTATGAGGAAGCCTTTTTGTCATTTACGAGCCTGTGTCTAGCGTTCGGCCGTATGGTCCTTGAGGATCAAGCGTACGGTGGTGATACGGTGCCGTTCCACACCTAGCACTTCAAGACGCCAGTCTTCGATGTCCACTACGGTACCGATGTAGGGCAGCGATTCCAGTCGGTCCAGCACAAGTCCTGCAAGCGTTGCATAGTCTTTGCTGACCGGAAGAGGCAAGGGCAGGTACTGGTTGATGTCGTGAATGTCTTCACTGGCATCAATATCGAAGATGCCCGGCTCGACTTCCACCACGATCTCCTTGGCGCTTTCGCCCGGTTCTGGCAGCTCGCCGGCGATTTCTTGCAGGATATCCTTGATGGTAGTCAGGCCCTGCAGCGTACCAAACTCATCGACGATGAAGGCAATGCTCTGACCTGAGTTACGGAAGTGCTCCAGCGCTTCGATGACCGAGACGTTTTCGAGCAGTACCAGCGGTTGCTGAATCAGGTTTGAGATGTCCACCGAGCGCTGATGCATCAGCGGGATCAGCAGCTCACGCTTGTCGAGGATGCCGACCGGTTCGTCGATATTGCCGCTGTCTACGACGACAAGGCGAGAGTGGCGGCTGTGCTCGATCGTGGCGATTTGAGTGGCGTGATCGTCGTTGCGGTCCAGCGTTTCGATATCTTGACGCAGCGTCATGATTGTTTCGATCGGCTTTTCGGCCAGCGACAGCACACCCATCACCATGCGGCGCTCGGAAGCGTCGAACAGCGGCACGGCTTCCAGATCGCGTTCGGTAATGTCAGCTGAGCCTGCGGAAACTTCGTGACGTTCGGCCGGTACGGTATGGATGGACAGCTCAGGACCGCCGATCAGACGCATGACGGCTTCAGTCGTGCGGGCGCGACGCCCACCGCGGCGGCCGACCACCTGAGTGACACGACGGCGACGCAGTTCCTGCAGCATTTCGATCAGCACCGAGAACACGATGGCACTGTAGACATAGCCTTTCGGGATATGCACTTCGAAGCCTTCGCAGATCAGGCTGAAACCGATCATCAGCAGGAACGACAGGCAGAGCAGAATCACCGTCGGGTGCTTGCTGACGAATAGCGTTAGCGGCTTGCTGGCGATCATCATCACGCACACGGCGATGACCACTGCAATCATCATGACCGGGATGTGTTCGACCATACCGACAGCGGTGATGACCGAGTCGATTGAGAAGATGGCATCCAGCACGACGATCTGCGCCACGACGATACCGAATGTACTGTACTCGACATGCTTGCCGGTGGCATGGCTGGATCCCGGCGAGATGTGTTCGTGCAGTTCGCTGGTGGCCTTATAGATAAGGAAAAGCCCCCCGACGATCAGTATCAGTCCCCTGACACTGACACCGTGATCCAGAATATGGAAAAGCGGGGTAGTGAGCTTCATGAGCCACGACACGCTGACGAGCAGCAACAGGCGCATGACCAGCGCCAGCGCCAGACCAGTGATGCGTGCACGGTCGCGTTTCTCAGGAGGCAGCTTGTCCGCGAGAATAGCGACGAAGACAAGGTTGTCGATGCCCAGGACCAGTTCGAGAAGTACGAGGGTCAGTAGACCCGCCCAGGCTGTCGGATCGGTGAGCCAGGCAAGTATCACGATAGATCTCCGTCATAAATAAACGATGCACAGTGAGATGTGCGAAGTGAAAAGGCGTTGAAAGCGGCGCGGACAGACCGTGCTGTCAGCCTCTCAGCGACATGGATATGAGTAGAAGTCGCCTGCCGCAGCGGGCTTGTCGAGGTATACAGCAGAAGAGATGTGAATGGCCAACATCGGTGAGGGCCTTCTGGTGAGGTGGACAAGCGGGTTTCCTTTATTGTCTTAAAGCCAAGAGTCTAGGGGTTTGGTGAACGGATTTCCAGCGTGAAAGAAGGGCATAAGGGTTCATACTTATGGTAATTATTGCCATAATATTACCCATACACTATGACATGGCCCTCGCAACCTGGTATCACGACTCGATATCGGTTCATTGCGAGGGTCATGTCATAACTGAAATATGCCATGACGGGATCAAGAATGAGCCTAACTGAATTCATCTGTGGACTGCCCAAGATCGAGCTTCACCTTCATATCGAAGGCACGCTGGAGCCGGAACTGATGTTCGCCCTGGCCGAGCGCAACGGCGTGGCGCTGCCCTATGCCACCATCGACGAGCTGCGTGCTGCGTATGACTTCCACAACCTGCAGTCATTCCTTGACCTGTACTATCAAGGCATGAACGTGTTGAAGACCGAGCAGGATTTCTTCGATCTGGCGTGGGCATACTTCACTCGCTGTGCGCAGGACAATCTCAGGCACGTTGAGTTCTTCTTCGACCCGCAGGCGCATCTGGAACGCGGCGTTGGGTTGGACGTTCAGTTCGCCGGACTGAACCGTGCGTGCAACGAGGCAGAAAAAGAGCTGAGCATCACCAGCAGCATTATTCTGAGCTTCCTGCGCGACATGACAGAAGACTCTGCGCTGGCCACACTCGAAGCGGCGCTGCCGTATCGTGAACACTTCATCGGCGTCGGTCTGGACTCTGCTGAAGTGGGCAACCCGCCGGAGAAATTTGTACGAGTCTTTGAACGCGCACGCGCAGAAGGCTTCCATGCGGTGGCACACGCGGGTGAAGAAGGGCCGGCAGATTATATCCAACAGGCACTGGATTTGTTGAAGATTGAGCGTATCGATCACGGCGTGCGTTGTGTTGAAGACGATGCGCTGATGAAGCGAGTGGCTGAAGAGCACATTCCGCTTACCGTTTGTCCGCTGTCGAACCTGTATTTGAAAGTGATCGACCGCATGGAAGATCATACGTTGCCGCAGTTGCTAGCGGCGGGCCTGAAGGTAACGCTTAACTCTGACGACCCGGCCTACTTCGGCGGCTACATGAACGACAACTTCCTTGCCGTTCAGAAAGCATTCTCGCTGTCCCGCGAGCAGTGGGTTACGTTGACGCGTAATGCCATTGATGCCACGTTTGCATCAGCGGCTCGCCAGCAGGCATTGCACGACGAGCTGAACGCGTATATTGCTGCGGCGTAATCAAGCGATAGCGAAAGGAACGTGGAAAAGGGGCCGTCTGCTAATGCAGACGGCCCCTTTTTGTATATGGGTGTATATGGTGTCTATCTATAAGTATGCCGTGATGTAACGCGAGTGACATACTCGCCACACCAGTGGGTGGTCATCACGCTTTCAGCAAGGTTTGCCCCTGTTCGTTGAGTGCTTGTATGACCTCGAACCCTTCAAAAGCGGGCGGAGCGACGTGCATGCCAATATGCGCATTGGTACGGTCTGGCGCGTGGGCTTTCTGAAACGCTTCCGAGGTGCGCCATGCTTCGAAAGCACCGCGTGATGCCCATTCGATGTTGGACACGTAGAGCACGTAGTCGTCGGTTGCTGGACCACGCAGCAGCTGGAAGCGCTGAAATCCCGGCAGTGTATGCAGATAGACTTCGCGAGACAGCCAGCGCTGTTCGAAATCGTGGGCGGCGCTGGGAAGCACCTTGAAACGGTTGGTGGCGATGAACATGGGGGCTCCTGATAAACGCGGGTCAAGCGTCTGTTGTCGTTACGGGGTGAGGTGAAGAATGTCCAGGTGGATGGGATCAATCGTGACATCCGCATCGAAGGCATTGGCAATAATGTGGGGCTGGATAACGTCATGGACACGGCCCGCGGCGATGCGCACACCCTTGTCCATTAGCCACAGTCGGTGGCAGTAGGTGGCCGCCAGCGACAGGTCATGCAACACGCAGACGATCGTCAGACCGTACTCGCGCGTCAGCCGGGTCAGCAGGCGCATCAGTTTCTGTTGCTGCCCGATATCCAGTGCACTGGTGGGCTCGTCTAGCAACAACAGGCGCGTAGAGGGGGCCTGTGTATCGAGCAGGTGGAGCTGACACAAAGCTCTGGCAATGCTGACCCGTTGCCGCTCACCGCCGGACAGTGTATGCAGGTGGCGGGAAAGAAAATTGGTGAGTCCTAGCTGTGCGGCCAGCACACTACATTGATGGCTGTCATCAAGTGCATTGCCGAGCATCAGGTAGTCGCGCACCTGCCAGTCAAATCCCTCTGCTTCACGCTGAGCGACCAGTGCACGTTGTCGGGCCAGCACTTCTAGAGGTATCGACCTTAGGGGAACGCCGTCCATCATGACTTGGCCCATCGTCGGCGTTCGGTATCCCGATAGCAGGCTGAGTAGGGTACTTTTGCCCGCGCCGTTAGGCCCGATGATGCCTACCAGTTCACCGGTGTCGAGCGTATCGCTCAACGGTGCAAGATGAGGCGTTCCCGCGAGCGTGATTGCATCCAGTGTCATCATGCGGTTCTTCCTATCGGGCGCAGCTGCCACAAGAAATAAGGGCCTCCCAGCAAGCTGATCAACAGGCCGACGGGCAGTTCGGCAGGAAGGATGAGCGTACGGGCTAGCGCATCCGCCATAACCAGCAGTGTCGCTCCGGCCAGCATCGACGCCGGCATGAGATAGCGATGGCTGGGTCCCAGCAACAGCCTGAGGGCATGAGGAATCACCAGTCCCAGAAAGCCGATGATGCCGGCGAGCGCGACGCTCAAACCGACACCCAGCGACGTGGCCAGAATGACACGGCGCTTGAGGTGAGCTGTATCGAGTCCTGCGGTATAGGCGGTATGCTCGCCCAGCTGCATCAGGTCCAAGCCAGGTGCGCTCTTCAGCAGTGCGAGCAATGCCAGTGGAATGATGATGAGTGCCACGATGGCGGCTGACCACGGTGCGTGGGCGAGACTGCCCATGCCCCACAGGCTGAGTTGCCGCAGTTGTTCATCGCTGGCCAGAAATGCCAGCAGACCGCTGATGGCGCCCGCAAGAATGCTGATGGCCATTCCGGTCAGTAGCAGCATTGTCATAGCGCTGGGGCCTTGATGATGGCGGCCTCGATGGAAGATGATCAGGCTGACGGCCAGTGCACCAATGAACCCGGCTATAGCCTGCATCGGAAGCGGCAGGTCGAGTTGCAGGTTGTCGAATACCACGACCCATAGCGCGACAGCCAGAGCGGCACCATTGGCTTGTCCCAGCAGCGTCGGATCAGCCAATGGGTTACGGAACAGTCCCTGCATGGCGGTTCCTCCCGCTGCCAGCATGGCGCCGATCAAGAGCCCCAGCAGCACACGAGGGAAGCGCAGTTGCCACCACAATCGCCATTGAGGGTTGTCCAGATCAAGGGATAGCGGTAGCCCTAGTGCACCACTACAGGCTCCGATAGCGACAGCCCCCACTAAGGTGATCCCCAGCAGCAGCATCACCCGCTGAGCACAAATGCTTGTCTTCATGGTGCCGCCTGATGGACAAGGTCCGCATGCAGGGTCAGCAAGGCAGCAGGTGTTCGCTCACCGAACCCTAACAACGCTTGCTCATCAACGACGACCAGCCGTTGATGTCGCCCCGCCTCAGTCGTGTTCATTCCGGGAATGGCCCATAACTCGGCGGCACCACCCATAGTTTTCAGCGTCGCGGTGGGAACGATGATGACGCTGGGGTTCAGCGTGCTGAGTGATTCACTGCCCAGTCGTCGGTAGCCGTTAATGTCAGGAAGCGCATTCGTGTTGACGCCTGCCAGTGTCAGGGCCGCCTCGGCCGCCGTACCGTGGCCTGCTACCATCGGCGCACCGCCGCCGTGGCTCATGAGATACAGTGGACGAACCGAGAGCTTGGGCAGTGCCTCTACCTGCTGGATCTGTGCTTTCAGACGAGCCGCAAGTGTCCGTCCTTGTGCCTGATCGCCGAGCGCCTCGGCGATCAGTTCGACCTTACGTACGATTGAAGGCAAGTCATGCCTGGCCGGAATGCGGACGACTCGCAAGCCGCTCCCCGTCAGCTGATCTATCACCTCTGTGGGCTGAGCGGCTTCGCTCACCAGCAATATGCGAGGGTGCAGCGATAGCATGCCTTCCAGTGTCAGCTGGCGCATATAGCCTACCGAAGGCAGCGCTGCTATCTCGGCGGGGTACGTCCCCGTATCATCACGCCCGACCAGTTGGCGGGTCTGGCCCAGTGCCGCGATGATTTCTGTAACATCTCCACCAATGGCTACCGTTCGATTGGGGGCAGCCTGTGCCGTAGCACTGAGCATAGCGATCGCGAACGCGCTGGCATGCAACCAGCGTGAAACCCTTTGAGCCGTTCTTTTCATCTGATGCTTCCTGCCAATTCAATGTTGACTAAAACGGTACACATTGAAAACGAATTACGCTACCGTGTAAATGCTAATGATAATATTTCTCATTAGAAAAAGTGCACGGGCCGCCTAGCGTGCCTTTCCTGTCGACATCACAAGTGAATGTAACCCCATGACGCGATCAGCCTTGACCAAGCCAACCTCAAGCTCTCGTTTGCTACCGCTGACATTTTCGTCGCTGATAGTGGCGCTTCCCCTACATGGGGCCCGTGCGGCGGAAACGGCACATCAATCGTCTGTTTCTGCATCCTCGGCCAGTGAAAGTGATACGACGTTTCTGGTGACGGCTAAACGATTGCTATCCACCTCGCCCGTTCAACAGGTATCAAAAGAACAGAGCGCAACAGCCAGCATGAGTGCAGAACAGATGGCCGATCAGATCGCCAGCTCGATTGCGGACGTGACGCGTTACGAACCTGGCGTGCTGGTGACGAGCAAAGGCCGTTTCGGGCAAGAAGGGTTCAATGTCCGGGGGTTGGATGGCAACCGGGTTGCCATCGATCTTGACGGCCTAGACATGGCCGAACGCTATGGCCCGACCTCCACGTACCTGAGCAGTGGGCGCGTCAATACCGATATCGAGTCGCTTTCCAATATCTCAATCGTGAAAGGGGGCGATGCCATTGCCGGTTCAGGGTTCGGTGGCGTAGTGAACATGCGTCTTAAATCGCCGGAAGATGTGCTGTCGCTTGAAGGAGACGACACCTACGCCAGCGTGAAGGGGGGGTACCGCAGCGATAGTCGTACGTTCTTTGAAAGTACGACACTGGCCAGAAGGCGAGGCGATCTGGAATCCATGCTGGTCCTGACGCACCGCAAGGGGAGCCCCTCCGAAAGCCATACAGGCTCAGGGCGAAGTGACAGCACCAGCGGCAGTGCGCGCACGACACCCGATACGGGTGATATCGGCAATTACGATGTCCTGTTCAAGCTGCAGAAACATACAGACAGCCAGCGTATCGGCGTCGTGGCTCAGAAATACCGTTCTTCATCGGAACGCCATCTGTATTCATCGGAAACCAGTACCTACCGCGACTACATGACGGATGATTCAGTCACGCGCGAGCGGCTGGGGCTTTATCAAGACGTGTTGTTGGATACCACACTGTTTGACGAAGTGCACTGGCGTCTCGACTGGCAAAGAACGCGTACTGTCAACGATAGCGCAATGAATTACGGCAGTGGCACCAATGCCTATCCACGTCTGGTCGATCGTTATTTTACGCAGCGTAGCTGGCAGCTGAAATTGGATCTGGTGCGCCATCTAGATACGGCCATACCACAGCAGATCGCTTACGGCGTCACCCTTAAGCGAGACCAGTACGATAGCCTGAACCATGACTTCAACAAGACCACGGGGGCCGATACGGTGGGACGCTTCTCTCCACCGGGAGCGGCGACACGTGTAGGTCTCTATGTGCAGGATCGTTTGTCGCTGGCGGATGACCGCGGGTCACTAACGCCCGCGATTCGCTTTGATCGCTATCGCTACGATCTTCACCGCGATGAATTGACTTCTCAGGACTACAGCGGAGCAGAGGGGCGTGCCGTTACCGGTCAGCTGGGGGGAACCTGGAATCTGACCCCGAGCGTACAGTTGTTCGGCAAGAGTGGCGTGGGCTTCCGAGCACCTTCCTATGAAGAGCTGTATTACGACTACGACAGTGGTCGTGGGTACCGTATCGTGGCTAACCCCGATCTGAAACCCGAGCACAGTCGTTTCGTGGAAGCAGGAGTAAGGTTCAATGGGGCGCTCGGTGAAAGCGAAGTAACCGGCTTCTATACCGACTACCGCAATTTTATCGAAACGCAGACAGCGGTAAGCCTTGATACGGCCAACTATCCCCTTGGTGAATACACCTCGCTGAACCTTGATCGCGCACTTATTCGCGGCGTTGAGTTCAAGGGACGCCTAGATCTGCACCGCGCCTTTGGCGCGAGTGAAGGGTGGTACGGTCGCATGGCAGCTGCCTATATCGAAGGCAAGAACCTTGAGCAGGGAACGAGCATCCAGTCCATTCCACCCGCACAGGCTGTGGTAGCTGCTGGTTATGACGCACCAAGCCATCGCTGGGGTGGGGAACTGGCAGCCACCTACGTCAACCATGTCAGCCAGTACGATGCCGGCAGTGCGCAGTATGCGCCATCGGCTTATCAGCTTTACGACCTAACCGGACATGTGAAGATCGGCGAACATCTGACTGTGCGTGGTGGCGTCTTCAACCTGCTGGACAAACGCTACTGGGTTTGGGATGACGTGCGGGGGTTATCATCGAGCTATTCGGGCGTAGAACGTTACTCGCAGCCAGGTAGAAATGTGGGTGTCAGCGCAGAGTACGCATTCTGATGTAGTACACCATGATCTGAGTGACACTCGATAGTACGCGGTAGGAGGGCTATCCCTTTGGGAAAGAGGCCCGCCTACCGTTTGCGCTGGTAAAGGTTTGCTGGTAATCTCTGTTTCGCACTGTTATCAGTGCTCCTTCCTTTTAAGCGGGCATAGCTCAGTTGGTAGAGCGTCAGCTTCCCAAGCTGAATGTCGCGAGTTCGAGTCTCGTTGCCCGCTCCAATGTTTACTTCCCAACGCTTTCCTAGTATCGCCGTGAGCACTCTGTATAAGGGTTTCTTCGGTATCCTTGCCCCCATATGTCGCATATTCTATGCCCACTCATGGCAATATGCGTGTACACCCATCTGTACACTGAGGTGCTTAGCCAGGGGCAGGTATACACGAAACGGTCTCAGCATCTCAGATAAGACAATACCCATTAACCGGTGGGTCTCACCGTACTTTTATCAATTCAAAAGACCAAGATAGATCGCGTTGATAACCGCTGCGGTTTTGTTTGGCGCACTGAGTTTGAACATTGCGCTGCGCATATGAAAATTTATGGTGCTTCTACTCAACTTGAGTATTTGGCTGATTTCTGAGGCCGTCTTTCCATCGCCGGACCATCGCAATACTTCCTTTTCACGTTCGTAAAGCTGTATGTCAGGCTGTAGCCGAATTTGATGCATTTTGCATAAAACAGCGGTGGCTACCCACTGCAGTTTCAAGTCAACATGTTGAATGTCATCTGTGGTCATTCTAGATTTACTGTCGACGTAGAACATGCTGAACATATTGCGATTTTCGACAACCGACTGTGCCCACCCGGCAAAGTGTCCTGTAGAGTAATATTCCTCAAATAATGCAGGGGCTTTCAGAAACGCCTCGTCTTCTGTTGTTCCCTTCCAGAAAAAGGGATCATTAGAGGTGGCGCAGTGTTTTACAGCAGGAGCGTCATCATAGTGGCCACTCTCTCTTTCCTGAGTCAGTCTGTCTTCATTGCTATTCATCACGGAAAAACGGCGTTGGCAGCTTTGATCGCCATCTACAGAATTCAAAACCAAAATTTCTCGTTGTTTTCAAAGCAGAATCTAGAACATCCTGCATATTTGTTGAATCATTAAGTCTGTTAAATAAATCTATTTGTCATGAGCTGTTCATTTTATCTTGTCCATTAAATGTTCAGGATAGTAATTACCATAAATAAATATGAACAGGTCTAGCTACTGGACCAAGAGCCAGTTAGCACAATATATCTTGATTTATGCTGAATGTTATTTAAAGGGGCTTATAATAAAGACTGCCTGGCTTGGGGTGAAAGGGGGCATGCGCATATTAATTTACATATCTATTAAAAGTTATATTGAGGAGGGGATTCTCAAAAGGCTATGGATACATCAGATAATTATTGTCGACTTGAGTATGCAGATTGCTAGCTAGTGGAATAGAAGAGAATGGGGATATATTGTCAGTAAACGAGTTTTTTCAATGGCCGTCGCCAATTCTGATTGCAACACCTTAACGCATTAATACGATAAGGTGTTGTCCATGTCCTATTGTGAACTTACCATGACGGAACGGTCCACGTTACAGGTCGCTCTTGCTCAACAGATGAGTTTTCGAGCCATCGCAAAGCTTCTCAAGCGTGCACCCTCCACCATTAGCAGTGAAGTGCGTCGCCATGCGCGTACTCGCCAGCACTATCAAGCGAATAAAGCGCAGGATAATCGACACTACCGCCGCTTATTATGCCGTCCCAAGCGTAAGCTATTGCCCGGTAAAGAGCGCTTCGAACTGATCACCCACATGCTCAAGAAGTACCTTTCTCCTGAGCAGATTGCAGGCCAGTTAAAGACGATGGATATTCCCTCACTACGCGACGCTTATGTGTGCAAAGAAACGATCTACACCGCCATTTATGCGTTGCCTGTCGGACAGTTGCGTCATGAGCTGATTCACTGCCTTCGTCACGGTCGCAGCCAGCGGAAACCTCGTACAGGTGGTGTTGATCGGCGCGGCCAGATTCCTGAGCGAGTCAGCATTCATTTGCGTCCCCCCGAGGTCCATAAACGCGTTATCCCGGGGCATTGGGAGGGCGATCTGATCAAAGGTAAAAATAACGCCTCAGCGGTAGGTACGCTGGTGGAGTTGACCAGTGGCTATGTGATGCTGGTCAAAATGAACGGCGCGACGGCCACGGCCGCCGTAGAGGGATGTGCTGCACTGAATCGAATGCCACTCTCACTGCGCAAGACGATGACGTATGACCAGGGTAAAGAAATGGCCCGCCACGCTGAAATTACCCAGAATACAGGCGTTGGCATCTACTTCTGTGATCCCCACAGCCCCTGGCAGCGCGGTGCTAACGAGAACATCAATGGCTTGATCCGCCAGTATCTACCGAAAGGGACCGATCTATCGGTGTATAGCCAAGCGGAGCTGGATGAGATCGCGTTGTCGCTGAACATGCGTCCGCGTAAGCGTTTTGGGTTTAAGTGCCCGATAGAGCGATTAACAAAGGTGATGCTGGCAACGGAAAATAAAAAGGCGGCCACCCACTAAATAACGGGGTGTTGCACTCAGAACTGGCAACCGCCAATAATAAAAATATTCCTATGTTATTTTTATGTGTTTTTATGTCGTTCTTTCTTTTTATCTAACGTTTTTATAAATAAAAGACCCAGCTTGATAGCTGGGCTTAGGATTGAGATAACTTTTAATTAATACCGTTGATTTCTTTATATGCTTTTATTGCCTTATTGCTAATTCTTTTACACAACCTTGATGAATCAGACGGACACTGTTTTTTTGCTAAATCATATATTTTTAACAAATCATCTTCAAGTACTGTGCTACTTATATTGTCTATAATGAATCTTTCAAATTTTTTATCTTTGTTAATCAACATTTTTAATGTATGCAGTTGCTCCCAGTTGTCTGCCAATATACGCACCACGCCCTCAGATACACTTTCTTGTGTATCTGAACCTATACATTCGCCATATTTTTTACTGTATTCATACACATTTTCCCAACTTTTAAAATCTCCTGCGTTTTTATCAGCTTCATCTAAAATAGATTGTGTACACTCTTTTGCATGTAAAGTAGTGGATATAAAAAATATTGATATAAATAATAAAATTATTTTTTTCATTTCTTGCTCTTCTTGGCAGCATTGTTGTTTATAACAGTTATTGTTTGCAATGTATCTTCCTGCATTAATTCTTTTATTGCTTTCATGGCTACTTCAACTGTTCTAATGCACCCAAAAGTTGGGTGCTGAGGCCCAGGCTTACGATAATAATGTTCTCTACCAGCATGAACGCCAATTCCTTCATGCTTTTTAGTATTTTTTGTTTTGGGAGTATAAAACCTTACGATTCCGTAAACCCCATATTCACCATTGAAAGTGTCTTTTTCCGGATGATCAAAATGCAAGTGTGGAGCATGCGTATCTTGAATCATATATGTTTTGTCAGGCAGGTGACGCATGTCTTTTACACTAGAATCAATAATATTTTGAGCTTCCCACTTCCCTACAGCCTCTTCTTTCGCATTGTAAAGAGTAATAGTTTTTTGCATCCCATCGAATTCTAAACGTGACATACTGAATCCCTCTATTTTTCTAGTAAAATTGCTTTTTAATAATACTTTGTTAATAACAAGTTGTCATCCAACAGGAACTGTACTTTCGTGCAGTATTTTAATAAAAACAAAAATAACATGCTAATCTAATATGGTTTCCTGCAGAAATGTCATAAAAAAATGAAGATGAAAAAGCATAAGAGTATTGAAGCGATGTTTTGCTACAGGATCAAATAAAAAAAGCCCCGTAAACTTTAAAGTTACGGGGCTTTCTTCGTATTGGTGCCGAGCGTGGGGATGGTAATTTTTAATAAAAACAATTGGTTAGGTTTTATTTTGTGCCCTAGGGTACACGTGGGTGTACAGGAGTATGGTTGCTAAGGATAGAAGCGACTGTTTGTGATATCAATGTGGCACCGTAATAGATGCAGGTCAATGCGCTGTAGGAAAAACAGAAGCTATGGCTGGTACTATACAGTGTCTACCCTGTTACGAGAGCATGGTTGGAATCGTGACTATGTGGAGGCGCAGCTGGCTCACGTTGAGCCCGGCACTGCTGGCGTCTACAACAAGGCTGCATACGTAGATCAGCGCACGGCAATGATGCAGTGGTATGCGGATTATCTTGATAACTCAAAAATTTATTAAGCAAGAGGTATTATATGACTATGTTAAATGCTCCTGATGATGTAGTGGACAAAATATTGTTAGTTATTAACTCAGTCGTAGAAAGCAAGGATGCAGAAGGCAATAAAAACGTATCAATATCTTACATAAAAAGAAGAATGAGTGATGTTTCTCCCGAAATCATTGACGATTGCATATTATATATGGGGTCTGATCCTGTGTTTTATATTGGAAGAATCCGTGAAGGAAATAACGTTTGGCTAAAAGAGAGCGGGGAAAAAAGAATTTGCCTGTTACAGGGAGGCGACCCACGGTCTCTTTGAATGGTTAATTACGCTGCCCGCCTTGGTTTGGCGGGCACAAAAAAGCCCCGGCAGAGTGGGGCGGTCATTCAGGCTTGGCAGGCCACTCAATGTTGGTGGCTGCCACGTCCACGTCCTCGAGCGCCTTTCGGTACTCGTTCCACGCTTTGAAGGTCTCTTTCTCCGTATCTGACAGGATGCCGGAGACTGCGTAGCCAAGCATGGGCTGGATGAACGAATCCGCTTCTGCTATCAGTGCTGCTTGCCTCCCGCTATTTTCGAAGTAAATTTGTCGGCTGAGCAATTCTTTTTCAGTTTTCATTTTTATTAGAGGCTTGTCATTATCCCACCCGCTGATATCAGCAAGCCCATTTTTAACGTTATTAACCAGAATAAACTCTGGTTCATCTATATAGCAGAAGCCGTCCGGCAACGCTTCTGGAAGTGCTCGCACATCTTCCCGCAAGAAGAGCATTTCATTTATATCACTTGTCGTATAACAGCACAGCGTGTCTTTTTCTATTACATACTTTTTCATATAACCGCCTTAATACCCGATAGCAATAAACTGGCAAGATATGTCCGAATTGCCACCATTTTTGCCAATATTGCACGATGTATTGCTCTTGCTTGTAGCATAATGACTACCACCACCCGCACCAACATCAAGACTGATAACTATATAGTTTGTAGTTGAAAATGCACGCGGGAATGTTACCCACACATCTCGATATTTACTTGAAGATGCATAACCCCACTGCGTTATCAGGCCAGTTTTAAGATTTTTATGAAATCCGTCACCATATTCGTAATCATTAATTACTTTTGAAACATCAATCTGCCCGCCAACAATTAAGCCATCTGAATTGACTTGAAAAATGTTTTTCCCATGATATTGGAATGTCAGCCAGCCGTCTTCGCCTTTTAAGCAGCTGTTAACACCGCCCCAGTCACCTATGTACCAGTAATTTCGATCATCTGTTCCCTGGAATGTATACGCTGTTTTATTTGCTTTTTTCTGAGCATCTTCAGCTTTATTCCATCCGTCATCAGCTGTTTTTTGCGCCGCTGCTGCCGCTACACTTGATTCAACAGATTTATCCCAAGCTTGTCGTGCTTGATATTGAGAAGCGGCGTAATCTTTCGCAGAGACTCCTGATATATCGGCCTGACCATTCATTTTAACCAAGCCGGTTTCATCACCGGATGAAACAATTTTCTTATCAGTTACTTGATCCCAGCCTATTGTTGAATAATTGATTTTACCTTCTGGGGTAACCTCCATTGTGACTTTGTGATTATAGACGCAAGAAAACCATCCGCTCCCTTGCTTAAATAAAGAACCTTGTTCTGTCGGGTCTCCCAAATAAACAAAGGAACGATCTTTTGTTCCGGATAAAAGGTACTCCAGAAAGCCGCATCTATTTTGAGCGTCATTGCCTTTATTCCATGCTGAATTAATACCATCCCATGCCGCGTTATTATAATTATCTAAGTTCTTTTGAACTGTATCAGCAGACCCGGATGCATCAAAGTCGCTAGCCGCATGTGCCGCTGCGCTGCCGAGCGTATTGATGATCTGCTGTACGGTTGGCGCGTCTAGCGAGCTGACGTTCTTATTCGGCTCTGCGAACACTTGTGACGCATTGACCGTTGCTACGGTCAGGTTCTTACCGTCGCAGCCGATTTCGTACTTTGCGCCGTTCTTGATGCTGATCGATTCACCGTTACCCGTGGTGCAGATGATTGACTGATCGCCAGTGCAGTCATTGATGATTGAGTAGCGCTTGGTCCACGCGGGGAATGTGACGGTAACGTTGCCTGTGGGCGTTCCAGTAAAGCGCAGGTTGGCCTTGGCTGCCTGTAATGGGGTGAGGGTGGTGTTGCCTGTCAGCGTGACGGTGGCGGTGCCGTTATGGTCCGCCAGCGGCAGCCAGCCCGTGGAGGGGCCGCTTTCCGGATCAGTGCTGTTCGACTCAACCACATTGAGCCAGTGGCCCATGTTGTCACTTGCCTGAACCGTGGCGCCCATCGGGTAACCGCCGATCTTCGATGCAAAGTCAGTATTGAATTTGTAGTGGCCGCCTGCACCGTAGAAGCGTGCGGCGTTGCTCAGCACATACAGGATGCCGTTGAAGTCCGCACCGAACGGCGGCACACCGCCAGCCGTGATCGGCTTCATGGTTTCATCAGGGAAGCCTGTGGCGAGCGATGCACGGCCTGTGCCGAGGCCGTCACCTGTGGCAGGGATATCGTTGCGGGTGCCGTTCTGTGCGAAAGGCGTAGTGATCAGCGCAGGAGCGTCGGTGATCTTCATGAGTTACTCCAGGGACATGCTGACGCCTGCCGGGCGGGGCATGACGTCGGTATTGGAAAGGATGGCCAAGTCGATCGCGGTAAGCTGGAAGTCGAAGTGCAGGCCAATTGATCGGTCGAAGTAGTCGACGACGTAGGCGCGGCCACGATCGCGGAACAGGTAAGAAAGCAGGCGGTTGACACTGGGTATTGAGCAGTCGGTGATGTTGCTCATGGCTTTGCTGAGGATCAGCAGGCGGTAGGCATCATCGTCGAGTTTGTAGACGCCGTTATCGGTGGTTGATGGGCGCATGGGGGCAACGTTGAAGGGCTGCGGCCCGATCTTCTGCGTTGACTCTGCGTACTGCTCTTTGAAGCCCAGATAGGCGACGTTGCCGGACACCTGCAGTTGGCGCGATACGCCGATGATCTTGCCCCACACGTCCAGCCCGTAACCGGCAGCGGTGTCGATATTCCAGATCATGCTGTAGAACTGCTCGGCGGCCCGCTGTGTGGCTAGCACCGTTGCGCCGTGAAAACGCTCAATCAGTTCGCAGATCGTCGGGCTATTGGCGTACTGCGTCATCAGCGTTTTGCGCCAGTCGAAATCGGCTACGAGAGGCTCTGTCATACGGCCTCCACGGTGATATTCGCGGTTTCGATGGTGGGGCGCTGGTCAGCACCGGCAGTGATCGACGTCTTATCAGCGTTGTGGTCAAAGCCGATCGTAATCGACTGCACTTCGATGCTTGTATCGATGTCGCTGACGGGGCCATAGAATTTGCCGGGCAGAATGCGGCTGCCGATACGAGCGCGGGAGGTGCCATCCGTTCCGTAGAATGCGTCGACAATCTTCTCGCGGATCAGCTCTTCGAAGTTGCCGGGGATGCGGTTGTTCTTTGCGATCGTCACTTTGAAGTAGACCGGCGCGGCCTTAGCCGTCACCCAGCGCATCGTGTACTTCGGGCGTGGGTCGAGGTACTGGTCATCTTCGACTGTGTACTCGGTGTCGCCAACCATAGGGGTGCCAGTATTGCGGGACTTAAAGATCGCCGCCGCAATGTCTGCCGCGTTACCACCAGCGACGCAGATGTACTGGCTGCCGGACGGGACGGGGTACTTCGTTTCGCCGTGCTCTGCGGTCTTGTTGTCTGTGTTGTCCCAGACGTAGGCATCGACAACGCCCGTAGTCGAGAGCAGGCGTGCGCGTATCGCATGGGTAGTCGAGCGACTATTGATCGCCACGCTCTCTTTACGCCGTAGCTCGAAAGCCGATCGGGATTCGGTGTAAGCGCCTTCTGTGCCTGCTGCGGCGTTAGTGATCGACTCCCAGCCGTCTATGTTTCGGTAAATACGGCTCAGGTTACCGGCTGGGCATGCGACAGGGCCGATGGTCTGGCATTGGAACTGGATGTCTACTTGGCCGCTGCGCGGGATGGTGCTCGCATGGGTACTCGCGTAGATATAGCCGTTGGCATCCTGCGCGAGGCTGCCTGCCGGAATCACGGTGTTGACGCGTCCGCGGCAGGTAGCAGTGACCACAGTGCCTGATCCCGGGTTACGATCGAGGTAGTAGATGCGGCCGATCGCGTCCTGCATTCGACCACTAGCCACGTCGGGGTCAAGGTTGTTGGCCATCCACGCGGCATTGTTGTTCACGTGACCGATGATGGCGGCCAAGCTCTGTGCCAGCTGTCCCTGCGGTGTCGTCAGGTCTTTATTGGTACCGCCGCCGAACGCCGAATCAATGTCCGATAGCAGCCCATTCAGAATGTCTGTTTCGCTGGGTACTGATACGCCAGCAGTCGAGAAGGTGACCGCTGGTACGTTGGTTGTTGACATTTCAATTCCTTAGACGGTCGTGGTGACGGTTTGGCCTGTGGTCAGCGTGCACTCTGTGAAGCCGCCGACTCTGCCGTCAGCAAAAGAGGTGATGACCGCTGTAGCCGTGTCGACCAGCGGCACGCGCTTGGCCTCTTCTTCGAGCCAGTGCTGGAACAATGCCTTCGGCGGCAGTTCACCCAGCACCATCTCGCGGTAGGGAATGCCTCGCTCGGTGTCGTACCAGCAGTCGTTCTTGAGCGTGCGCTGGGCGCAAGCCACGTCCTGTGCTGTGGCATAGGGGGCGTCTGCCACGGCGATATTGCCGGAAGCGTCCAGCACCAAGTCCCACGCCTTTTGGTCGAGTAGTAGCGTCTTCGCCATGTCTCACTCCGATACAAAAATGCCCGCACAGGGCGGGCTATAGGCGTAAAAAAACCGACTCAAGGTCGGCGGTGGTCATGCGTGCATAGGCGGGGAGTCTGCGGGGATGTCGACCTCGCTGCTCGGTATCGCTTGTTTCTGATACTCAGGCGGCAGGGCATCTCGGAAGCGCTCTTTCGGCGGCCAGAAGATGTTGTCGCGCCACGGCCCCTGCGTGTACAGGTACCACGACACTTGGCGGCCGTAGACGCCACCGAGCAGGGGGATCTCATCCTTGTACGCGTTCATGATGAGGCGGCCGCCCATATAGACCTCGCGCATCTGCGTATCAGGGTTATCGAACGCCACGCACTTGTTGTTCACTGCCATGATGCTGTCCTTATGCCGAGGGTAGGCCGGTCAGCCCTTTGCCTGGCTGTACGTCCTGATGCTTGTGAGTATCGAAGTCGATGCCGTTGATGATGACCTTGCCGGTATAGGCCGACTGCGGGCTAACGACGTTGAATGTCTGCGTGGCGGTCAAATTGACCGTCTGGGTCTGAACGGCGACAGACTGCTTCGCATTAACGATCATCTCGTTGCCGTTGAACGTCAGGGTAGGGGCGTTGATTGTGACGGCTGTGGGCGAGGTGATCTCGATGCCCTTCGACGTGAACTTGATGTACTGCTGCGGCTCGCCGTTGAGCAGCCCGCCGATATAGAGCGCTTGGTCGAGCGAGTAACGGCGATCCGATCCCGGGGGCGCTTCAGCCTTGGTGCTCTTCACGTTGCTAATGTCGCGGTCGGCGATCACAGCGATGCCGATATCGCCCACATGGGGATCAATGACGATGGCGTTACTGCCGCCCTGCAGACGGAAGAAAGGCACGTTATAAATCGTGCCGTGGGAGTAGAGCGTCCCCTGTGCGTCTTTCGCCATCACCAATGGCTTGATGTCGACGCAGCCAGTGTCCGGCTCGCCGCTACCGCTCTCATCTTTCACCGCAACCACCTGCACCAGCGTCACGGTGCGGTGCTTGCCGATGATGCGGTTAATGATGAAGTCGAAGTCTGCTTTCTGGGATATGCGTGCCGCTTCAGGGCGCCCATAGGGAGCTGTATTAGTCATACCTGCCTGCCATGTAGTAGTCGTTATGGTTGGCGTAAACGTTCGTCATCCAGGGGCCGTCTGGCATTTCGCACGAGATTTGGTGTTGAACAAACTGCACATTAAACTCGCCTTTAGCCTGCGGCACAGAGGTCGTTAGTTTGATTTTGCCGCCAGCCCTGATAGCCGGGTTGAAGAGGGTGTTGGCCGCAATGCCGCCAGAGGCAAACGCGGGGTAGCCAATCAACCCTGTCTCTGGCGATATCTCAACGGGGGTGGCTGTAGTGATGCCGTTGTAAGGTGAGATAGTGACGGTGTTCATGCTCATAATGCAGGCTATGCCAGCGGCGCGGGCTAGATCATGTATTTGCCCAACTGCTGATCCTTCCACATGAACATCGCGCAACACGGTATCAACGCCGTCATTCACGAATGTCCAGCCCATTTCTTCTGTGAGCACCTTGATGCTGTCAGCTACCTTCATGTCGCCGCGGTACGTTGTGGGCGGCACACGTTTCTGGCCCTCGAAAAAGCCCGCTGTTGCTTCTAGCGCAAGCGAGACATTGGGCTGCGCAGAGTAGTCGGCGTGCGCGCTTTTAATGGTGCCTGCATATACCTCGCTTAGGCTTCCTTGGCCCTTGTCGTCTACTTCTCCTGCCAGCACAGATATAGTGTTCTTGGGAACAAGGCTTTGAGTAATGCCAAGCGTCGATAGCTTATTCATAACCTCTGGAGGGACGCCATATATGCGCATGGATAACTCGCCGCCGGAGTACCATGAGATATCTGTTATTTCAGCCGTTGCGCGGTAATCCTCTAGTATTACATCGCGCCCATTGCCGCCATCAAACTCACCACTCTCAGCAGATAAACTAATGCGGGTGACGATCTTGCGATTTTTGAGCATAGGAATTCCAGGCATAAAAAAGCCCCGCTAGGTTCGCAGGGCTTTTATTATATTCAAGTTCTAGTATAGCAGCACGCTACACCCTTTCGTGTTTAGTGAGTCGCAGGCGTTGCCAATTATATTGCGCCAGTCAATACCTGCTTTCTCTGTTTCCCAGCAATATCTGGCTGATTCTGCAACATAACTGCGGTAATAAGGATCTATATTTCGATTGGTCCATACTGCGCGATTTAAAAATTGCGTCCAAGAGACATTGCTGCGATAAGCCTGCGCCGCGCTTTTGCAAGCAGCCCTAAAAAGAATTTCATCATTAGTATCTTTGTTATATTCGTACGCTTTTTCTAATGTTTGAGTCACCATCGCCTTGCGGCATGAAATATTTTTATAGCATTGAGCTTCTTTTCTTTGCCTTTCTTTTTCGGCTTTTTGTAATTCGTTTATATGTTCTTTGTGATCGTATTCTTCTTTGAATCGAGAATAAACTTCCTGCCATTTTCTGTAGTAGCAACTCTTATCAGACCAGCACGACCTTAGATCTTCCGGCTCTGGCAACTCATTCCCAGTTTTGTTTCTATAGTCTGCTTTTAAGTCATCAACAGACCATTGTTCGCCAGATTTTGTCTCGACCTTGTAAGATGAGAAGCCAGTCTGATCTACAGCACAACCAGAAATTAACGCCGCCCCCGGCAGCAGGGCTAGGGCAGCGCATGCTAGTAATCGTTTCATATCGGTCTCCTTTTAGCGCATTGTACCAAGAAGACTGATCGGGAATGGCTGGGCCTTGGTACAGATACGAAAAAGCCCGCCGGCGGGGCGGGCTTTGCATTCTGAAATACCAAATAACTTATTAAGATGTAGCTTCTGGCTTGCTTAAATCATTGAAAATGCTGTGAACCACTAGATCAGCATGCTCTGCTACTCCACTGTTAAGGCTATGTCCAAGAGTAAACAGAATTACCTGAGCCCCCTCCCTTCTAGCGAACTTCATCGCAGGAATGAAATCGCTATCGCCAGTTACTAGGGCAATTATTTTGGAATGCTCTTTTAGCGTAACGCTAGCCATATCAAGGCCTATGCGCATATCAACGCCTTTTTGAGATATATTTGCCTTAAAGTCCTTGCTTGCAAGAGTAAGCGGGAAGTGCGTTTCCCTTTGGCCGTTAGAGCGAGGCTCTGGCACTTGGTGGCTCCAGCCCTGCATGCTCAACTCTCCAAACCTAAGGGAGAGGAATGGCACATCCTGCAAAGAGCTATGTAGAGCCTTATTCGTTTTTGCCAACTTGGATTGCGAAAAATCTATTTCTTTGCCATCTGGTGCTCTGCAAACTCTTTCCAAGGGCTTGGCATCGTAAAAGAATGCTCTATGCAAGAATTTGTCTTGCAAATACTCGTGGGCAGAGATTTTCTTTATAAGATCTTCAATATGAGTTTTGGAAAGAGAAGCTTCCTTTGTCCCTATTTTGTGTTTTAAAAAACCACCATCAAGAAAAATAGAGAAAGATCTGCCAAAGCTCATAAGGTGTTACTTTTTTTAAACGAAAAAAAGCCGCCAGGCAGGTCGAGGATTGAATCCTCTGTTACATATTCACCCGCAAGGCAGCCGTTTATTGGAGATAAACATAATCCTTTTTTTGAAGGAATGCAATACCCGTATGCAAAAAAATTGACAAACTGGATTTTAGTTCAGATACAGCAGCTGCCACCGCTCCCCAAAGCCCGTGTACCGCGGGTCTTCCCTGCCATGTGTATCGACGAAAAGCAGCTCTCCCTTGAAGGGCAGATACGAGTGGCGCGTTAGGCCAACACGATCCCGCGCCAGTGCGCCCAGCACGACAGCCTCGCCATTCACGTACAGATCGACGTAGATGTCGCTGTCCCGTTGGCACACCCTGATAACGCACGGCTGCTTGTTCAGCGCTACCTCGACCTGCTGAGCAGCAACCTGCTGTAGCGATATGGTTTGTACGTTCATCCTACCCCCAGCTTTCCGAAGAACCGCTGCGCGTCATTGTCGTATTCGCTGAGCTGGTCGTAGCCACTCCTAAGTGTGTCCAGCCAGCTAGGGCTGGACGTTTTGGCATCACCGTCAGCCCCCACCGTTTCTGTAGAACTTTGGCCACCATCTTTCTGCACCTGTCCGCTACTGCTCTTGGCGTTAGGGAACGACGTTGTTGCCACCACGCGCACCTCTTTGAACATCATATTGACGGTGAGGAGAGTGGCGCCGCTGCGTGCCGTTTTCTTGTAGCCCATCCCGGTGCAAGTGACATAGGGGAATACCCGCTCTGGCGTCACCAGCTTGATGACGATGGGTTTGGACTTAAGGTCGTTGCAGACGTTGAGGAAGTCCTGCCGAGACATGGCGCCTTGGCCGCCGCACAGCAGCGAGAGACTTAAGTCCTCTGGATTGACGACCTTGTTGTACGACTGGAAGCCGCCTTCTTCGACAGGGTAGGTCGATACGCTAGAATCGCCTTTCATCTCGAACTCTCCGGGGCCATCCGGAGTGATCACCTTTTTGTCGTCTTTATCAAGCAAGGCATAGGTTGGGGCTAGCATCGTATTGAGGTACTGGCCGAGAAACGTACCGGCCAGCCCCCCAGTTAGCCCCATCGCACGCCCAGTAGTGCCCGTCGTCTGCAAAAGGCTATTTGCAGAGCGCGCCAGATTCGGCACGCCTTCTGCAATAGGTACGTTGGGAAAGTTGATCTTAGGCATAGTCTGATCCATTCAGCGCCAGCGGATGACGCTGGAGTGCTGACTGCGCACCGCGCGCCATCGCTTCTGGGCTACCGCCTGCGGTGGTGACCTGCAAGGTGTCGATATGTGTGGTGTTGGTGATCCGACGGTTGTCGTTGCGGATCATGGCCTGCTGGACGCCGGGGTAATTGGCGGGGTCGTTCATGCTAAGCAGGTGTTGCGGTACTTGCTGTGGATCGAAGCCAATATAGGCGCGTCCTTTAGGCCCGAGGCCTTGCCGCCAGTCAGTGCCATTACGGCCTGCATTAGCGACCAGCTTATTCACCCGTCCCATGCCGGAGTGATAGGCCGCCATCGCTTTGTCGGTGTCACCGTTGTAGTAGCTGTAAAGTGCCTTCATCAGCGCGTCACCCACGCGGTTGTATTCCTCCGGCGATTCATCGCGCGCAGCAGGAATACCAAACCCCGGATCATGAGCCGTTGCAGGCATGACCTGTCGGCTATAGCGAGCTCCCGCCGCGCTTACGACCGGTTGGCCTTTCTTCTTGCCGCTGCGCCAGTAATCCTGTCCGCGTGACTCCTGATAGACGATGCGCTGTTGCATCTCTTCAAAAGAGTGGGGCGCGATGGTGGTGGTTGTATTGGCTTGTGGTGTAGGCGGTGTTGTCGCTGGAGCTTCTAAGGGTTTGGGTTGTGTTGCAGCTTTTAGCTGACGATCAAATTCACGCTGATTCTCAAGCTCAGATTGTCCACCTGTTTTTGACCATAGAATTCGTCGATAGTGGTCTGTAACGGCTTGCTGCTCTGCTATGGTGGGCAGTGTGCGTATCTGTTGCTCTACGTCTAGGCCTTGTGCGGCATATTTATCCAGCTGGGCGATTATGTCTTTGCGCCGTTGCAGAGGGATGCTGTTCCAAGAGGTATCATTGGGGCGTGATACGTGCCTTGTTATAGGCGTGCCGTCATCATCTATATCGCCGATAGTCTTGATTAATTCGTCGTCACTTTCGATCTTGTCTTCAAAGAAGTTGCCTGGCAAAAAAAGGCCGGCCGTCGCTATTCCTGCTACGGCTGCCCCCGTCAGAGCGCCACCCCCTGCAATCTCTGCAGCGCCTGCTCCAGCACTGGCTCCCGCTCCCGCAGCTCTTGCGCCAGGCAGCCATTTTCTGAGTACGGCCATGCCTGCTAGCGGAGCGCCTACAGCAAGCGCGGTACCGCCTGCTCCCACAAGCCCCGGATGGTTTTTGTTGAGATCTTCAAGGAATGGGCCAAGGTGCTTTGAAAGCTGCTCAAGCAGCCCTGTGCCGAACCCAGCCACCTGCTGGCGCGCTTCCGCCAGCGCTTGCGAAAAGCGCGTTACCTCTTCGGTACCTTGCGCAGTAACGTGCGAGCGCGCTTCGGCTGCTTCCAGCTCTCGTTGGAGTCGCTCGGGGCCAAGGCGTGCCATCTCCACAATCCCCGTGTCGCCGCCAAGGCCTTTGCGAACCGCATAGTTGATGTCGTTAGGCGCGAGAGGGTCGTTAGCCTTCTCGTGAAGAACCTTCAGCATCTCAAACAAGATACGATCTGCGGACTTCATTGAGCCGTCAGGATTATGCAGGTTGACGTATCGAGTCAGCAGGGGAGAGAGCTGACCAGCGTCGATCTTGTTGGACGTGATCATGTCTTGGATGCGCTGCAGAACCTGCTGCGCTTCCTGCTGGCTGCCACCGAACTTTTCAGCCGTCAGTTCCCATCCCGCTAGCTTGGTCGGCGAGATGTTGAGGTTATGGGCTTGCCGTCCTAAAGAGGCCTGCTCAGTGACGCCAGCGGCCACCGTGCCGCCAATCCCTTTGCCGCTGCTGGCGCTGGCCACTTTGTTGAGCGCCATCAGGCCCATCACTTCATTGGCCAGTCCGCGTACCGAGCGCGCCATTTGATCGAAGTTTGACCCTAAGGATTTGCCTGTTTTACTACCTGACTTTTTCAGGTTGTCCAACTTGTCCTGTAAGTCGGCAATCTTTTCAGATGAGCCTTCTGCGTCTTCTTCAAGTGCCTTGATTTGCTCTTGGAGTCTTTCAATCTTTTCTGCCGCTGTTAGAGAGGCGTCGCCCAGCTCCTCAATGTCGCCAGCGGCATCCTCGGCCGCCTCACCAAGATTCTCGACATCATCAACGGTATCTTCTGCCGTGCCGCCAAGATCTTCGATGCTATTGGAGGTATCACTGGCGGACTGCCCAAGGCTGTCAATGTCTTGGCTAGCTTCACTAGATTTTCCGCCAAGGCCACTCAGATCCTTGCCTGTTTTTCCTGCTTTTTCGCCAAGGTTATCAACGCTATTAGCGGCGTCATCAGCACTGTTTTCCAGCTGCTCAAGGCCTGCATCAATTTCTCGCTGGCCGCGCTTGAAGTCGCTGGAATCAAGACCAACGCCAACGGTTAGCGAATCAATCTGGTTGCTGTTGTCGCTCATGAGCGGCTCCTTGCGTAGTCGTTGGCGATGTAAGCGTTATGGCTGTCCACCTGCAGGATCTCGAGCAGCTCGTATAGATCATGAACCCCCAGAGCGGTCGAGAGCTCCGCCTTGGTCGCTAGACGTGCGGAGACGACCGCCGCAATGCTGGGCATCACGTTTTCGTAAGTACCAAGGCGGCCAGAGTAGGGGGCAGATGGGATCAGGCGGAGGTCGAGTTCTCGGCGGCTTCGGAAAAATTTACGTGCAGCTTGAACACCTCTGCACGCAGCGCCAGCAGGGTCGTGGCTTCTTCAATGTCCGCGTAGTCGAATGGGCGCGTGATGGAGGGCTTGCTGGGTTCGGGTACGATCTGTACGCATTTCAACATCTCGTCAAGGAGAGGCTTTAGTACCTCGTACGGAATTGCCGTTAGCAGCCCCGGGCCAATGTGCGCCAAGCCAGCCCAGCCAGATTTCAGCAGGTCATAGGGAATGCCCATGCCGCCATTGTAGGCGGCACAGGCGGCTTTCCACGCGAACTGCTCGGCTTGGTCGGCAGGCATCTCTGTCAGCAGGAAAGTCTTGCCGTCATCGCGGCCGCCCTCAATCGTGTATTGCTCTTGTCGGCGTGCCATTTACACGTCCTCCCAAGTGATAGACGACCACTGAATGGTGAACTGCATGGTCTGCAGGATGCGGCCGGCGGTCGGGAATTTCGGCGCGCGGGTCAGGAAGCCGCCCGTGCAGGTGTACTTCTTGCGGATTGACGTGATCGTGAACGTAGCGCTGGCTTTGTAGATCTCGCCTGCCGTTTCCTGAGCCTGCACCCAGTTGGACATCACGTCACAGCCGTTGCTGTCAGGCATTAGCTGGAAATTCTGCTCGGTGAAGTTGAAAATCTTGCCGCCGTGACCGATGCCGTCTGCACCCATCACTGTTTCGACAAGATCGACCTCGTTGCCAGTAAACATGTTGTCTGCGGCATACCCCGAAATTTCACGCGGGGTCGGGTACAGGTTGTTGACAGTCAGGTAGAACTTGCTGTTCGCCGAAGTAAGCGTTTTGTCAGCCATGTTGTGTGCTCCTTAGAGAACGGCAGTAGAGGTCATGGAGATGGAGCGCACTTCGCCGCCGTCCATGTAGTAGAGGGAAGGCTTGATCACACCGTCGGTGCGCATTGATGCCGAAGCGGTAGAGCAGCCTGGGATGAAGATGTAGCCCTTAGCTTCCATGGCGCCAGACACATCACGGCCGATCGCATTGAATAACTGCTGTTTCTGCGACTCGCTCAGCGATACGCCTTTGCGGATCACGCCAGCGTTGACCGCTGTATTGATCGGATCGAGTACCGCGCCTTCGACCAGACCGTCGCCATCGAGGTTGAACGGGATGCTATTGGCTTGGCTGACCAGCACTGCCAGTGCGTACTGAATCTGCGCGTTGAGCCAGATCTGGTTGACGTAGGCGGAGATGGTCTTGAAGCGACCGGGAACAGTGCCGGGATACAGCCAGTTGAAGCCATCCATCGCCGTCGCATACGCGCCGTAGATGTTGTAGCCGTTGTCGATGGCCGTAGCGGCACGGGTAGCATCCGTGACGATAGCGGCAAGACCGGACTGGGATTTGAAGGCCAGTGATTTACGGCCATTGGTGCGGTCGTAGTCGGTGGAAGCGATCGCGCCCATCAAGAAGGCGGCCACCTTGCGCAGCTGAGCCAGCTGAGAGGCTTCACCAGCCAGCGCGACAACGCCAGAGGCTTTCTCGGCCTTGATCTGTGCGCCAAATGAAGCGGTATTGTTGGCTACGAACGCGTTGGCATCGGTATCCCATGCAACGTACAAGAAGCGATCGTTCTGCGCGGCTGACCACGTTTTGAAGCCCAGCTTCTCGTCGAGCGTCGGCTCCCACATCGTGGAGAACGTTGCCCATGCCTGCGTGACGTGACCCAGTGCGGTCATTGCCGTGTTCGGCGTGTCGGCATCAGTGCCCTGTGCAGACAGGACAGCGCCAGTGCCCATGCTTCTGCTGCCGGAAGGTGCGCATTGGCCGACGGGATGCGCTCGACGATGCTGGCTAGCGTCAGGCGTCCCTTGATCTCCGATCGGCAGCGCGCCAGCGCATGCTGTGTTTCGTTCAGCGGATAGGCTGACAGGTCGCTGACCATCAGCAGCAGCGCTGCGGGGGTATATTCCTGCCCCATGACTTCCATCGTGGCGCCCAGTAATTCAAACAGGCGGTCTTGTTCGTCAGCGGTCAGCATGCAGCTCCTCCGGCTTGCTCACGGCGTGCACGCATCATCGCCTTGGCTTCCTCGACGGCGCTGAGGTTGGACTGGGTACGATCGGTTTGGCGCGCCTTGGTCGCGGTGACCTGACGGCCTGTCTGGCACTGCACTGCGAGGGTTTCGCAGTCGGTTAGCATTAGGCTGACGGGGTGGCCCTTGGTGACATAGAACTGATTATTCGTCCGCAGGTACCACGCCGCCACGGCAGGGGCGAGGTCATGACCTACTCGGTCGACCAACTGGCTGAGCTGTCCGGCAGTGCGAGCGTTCCAGATCGGCCATGCGTCGTAGCGGTGGCGGTAGGCCATGGCGTAGTTGGCCCAAGCACGAAACGTTTTCGCGCTCTGATCTTTCGGTCCCGGCATGTCAGCAGGGATGTCGACCCGGGGGCGTTTCGGTTCGATCGGTTCAGCAGGGATGATCTCACCGGAAACCGGCCCAGCAGCGGAGGCGTCAGCCCCCGGTGCAACAGGTTCATTGATAGGTTCAATGACTGATTCAGAAGAGTGACTGATTCTGGGTGCAACCATTTCACTAGGGGGTAGTGCATCTGTTTCACTACCTAGTGAATCGTTTGCACTAGGGGGTGCAGTGGTTGCACTACCTGATGCAGAATTTTCACCACCTAGAGTTATCAAATAGATATTTGAAGAATTGCCTTTAGGGCCGCCTTTCCTGACAACCTTTTTCACCAGCCCGCAGTCACAAAGCGCCTGAATGTGATTCATTGCCGAACGCTTGCTGATCTCACATTGATCAGCAATGTGCTGATACGAAGGCCAGCACTCGCCCTCATCGTTAGCGTTGTCCGCCAGCTTGAGCAGCACTAGCTTGCGTGCAGCGTTTCCTACCTTGACCCTAAAGGCTTGGGCCGTCAGAAGCATGCTCATGCTGCACCTCGCTGGACATCTTGTATCTGTTTACTCATACTGTTACTCGCTCTTTTGAGTAACGCCCGGCCCCATCTCCCCAGATGTCCGGGCGTTTTTGCGTTTACTTGATTGCTCGTGACACTTCTTCCAGATCCCGCATTGAGACCTTGATGCCACGCTTCCTTAGAGCGCTTACGATTTTCATGGCGTTTCCAAGGCTGATATTTCTAATTCCCGCCTCATAATTAGCGATAGCCGTCTGGCTAAGCCCGCACATGTCACCCAGCTTTTTTTGGGTGATTCCCGCTCTATTACGAAGGGCTTTAATGTCCATATGTGGCTCTGTTCCATGTTTTCTACACGACTTTATCACAAAATGTGTTCCATACAAACACAAAACGTCGATAGCGTTTATCACGCATTGTGGTAATATTCTCGTGGCTAAACACACGATGACGTTAAAGTGAATTTTTCTTTAGAAGCAGTGACATGACAGACACTACAAAAGGCTCTATCGGCGAAAGAATTGCCCAGGCGCGCAAGGCGAAAGGGATGACGCAGCCTCAGCTTGCAAAGGCTTGCGGTTGGGATTCTCAGGGCCGTGTCTCTAACTACGAAAGAGACAAACGCGAACCTAAAAGCAATGATGTGCGCATTCTTGCGTCGGTACTTGGTGTGTCTGAATCATGGCTGTGGACCGGCGCAGATGGAGCGGCCACACCCCTTAAAAGCGGCACGGTGCGCGAGTGGGTAGACGGTGAAGCGCCAGAAGATGACGAAGTGGACGTGCCGTTCTTCGGGGAAGTCGAACTGTCAGCAGGCAGCGGCACAACCGTCGTTGCGGAAGTGTCCAAGGCCCCGATCCGCTTTCATCGACAGATTCTGCGTAGCGCGGACGTTACGCCTAGCGCCGCAGCATGCTGCCGTATCTCGGGCGACTCTATGGAGCCGATCCTGCCGAATGGCGCCACAGTGGGTATCAACACGCACCAGACGGCTATAGTAGATGGCAAGATGTATGCGGTCGACCACGGCGGCCTGCTGCGCGTGAAGATCCTACAGAGGCTGCCGGGTGGCAAGGTATTGCTACGCAGCGCCAACCCATCCTACGGCGATGAGGAAGTGGAGGTAGGCGACGGCTTCAGGGTGCTGGGAAGGGTGTTCTGGTCGTCAGCTGTCTGGCATTAAATCTCGAAAAAGCAAAACATCCCTCGGTCATGCCGGGGGATTTTTACGTCTAGGGTTGTGATATTGCCCAATTGATTCTATACAAATATACACATCAGCTACTCTTTGTCAGACTAAGCCTGAGGCCAGAACCGTTCACCCATTTCATGATACACTGTTTTTTTGTACAGTGCTGTGCTAGCAAGGAGCCGAAATGGATAACTTAGGAATTTTGCCAAAATTTGCATTGACTGCGTCATGTATTTCACCAGTATTATTTACTTATGCTTTTATTGTTTGGCACAAAACTAAAGAAGGGGAAAATCATTACTATATAATAGCCTTGCTTATAGTGTCGGCTATTTTATTGGCTTTCATTTGTGTTGCTTGTTTAGATTTTGTTAGCAAAAAAACTCACTCTGAACCCATATCAGTAACAAGCTTTAAGCCCGCAGATAAAGAAATATCTGGATATTTTGTTTCTTATCTAATGCCTCTTATAAGCGCAACGTCAGAATTTATTGAAATAGGCATAGCAGTGTTTTTTTCGTTAATGTTTTTTTTGTTTATATTTGTGTCAAAATCATTTTATTCCAACCCTATGCTTTCAATATTTGGGTACAAATTTTACGAAATAACAATAGATACAGGAGGCTCTTTGCTTCTTATAACAAGGGAAAATATTGTAAATGTTAACCAGATAAACAATATAGCTTACGCTACGAGATATACGGTGGTAATGGCAAAAGATTAAAAATCTTGTGTAATAGGAGGTATTAGATGGAACTTTTCGCTCTTACAGAGTCTGCGCCTAGAATAAGAAAAGTGGCTTTGCACAGAGATGCACAGAACGCTCTCAAGGACGAGGCTGATGTCCAGCTAGAAAGATTTATGAGCTATGAAGACTGCTATCCCTTAGATGCTCGTTATAGACCGGAAGATCACGAAATATTTGAAATAAAGGAATTTGAGGATCTAGATGGAATCATGAATGCGGTAAAAAGCCCTGCCGGCGTGCAGTCATGGGTTCCTACTCAAGAAGATTTTATGGAAATTAAAGGTCTGTTTTTTGGAGTAAAAACAAATAACGAAATTAGAGTTGGATTACAAATTTTTGATAAAAGGCAAATTATAAGTAATAAGTGCGCTTTTCTTCATGGTAATAAATCATTCGGCTTGATGAAAAAAACAGCCTTTTCTATAGATACAAAAATTGTCGCTGTTCTTGAAAATAAAGACATAACCCAAAGTAAAGATAATATAAGCTTGTTTTTTAGAAGCCTGCATACTGTTCGGCGACTGTTCGATATGGACATCTACTTTAAAGAAGCAACAGAAAAAGATGTAGAAAACTTCTTTAGTGATGAAATGTTTATGGAATATGAGAAGAGAGAAGTAGGGGACAACGATATTGTTGATAATTGGTGTCGAAGAAAAATAGCATATATATTAAAAGAAGGGCGAATAAAAGACCTTGGCGCTGATGTGTTAAAAAAGCAGGCAAAAGAGCTAAAGGTAGATATAGAATTTTCAGAAAATGAAAATGGTGAATGCCGGCTTGTTTTTCCTGATGACAAAAGAGGGTTGAAAAAATTACTTAGATTCCTTGATGAAGATATTTATAAGTCATCGCTTTCAGGAACTATATTTGTAGCAGGCACAAAAAGAGAAGGTTGATAGTTAGAATTACTTCTAATTCCATCCTATGGCCGCTTAGTGGCTTTTTTACACCTGCACAAAAGTCCAGCCCTTGCCACCTTTACCTCCTGATACAATGGCCCAAAAGGAGGGAGTATGAAACGACTGATCGTAGGTGCGGCGCTGATGGCGCTGGCGGGCGGGGCTTGTGCCGCTGAATGGAAGCTTGTGGGGAAAGAGGCACATCTTGATGATACTACTGGGGGCTTGATTCTTGCCGTCAGTAAAGGGCCTGATTACAAAGGGTTGCCGTCTGTTGTTGTCAAGAATTCAGCAGACTGCGACGACATAGAAAAAGAAAATCCTATGCCGGGCGCGCCTGTCATAATTCAAGACACTCGGGTAAGTATCATCATGATGTGCACGAACTCCAATAGCCTAATTTTTTTCCCAGAAACGGCTGCGGGAAGAAAGCTACTGCTTGATAGAATCACTTCGGACAAAAACGTTTCGATTGTTATGCCTAGCGGCGATGTGGTCTGGTTTAAAAACCATAATGGCAGCAAAGCTGCAAAGAGAGTTTTCTCTCTCAACGATGAACCAATCTGAGACTACGGCATGGCTTTAATTGAATGCAGGGAGTGTGGCGGCACGTTAAGCAGCGAGGCCTTCTCGTGTCCTCATTGTGGGGCTCCTAGGGTTCGGCAATCCATAGCAGCCGCTCCAAAAAAGAAGACTCCATGGATAGTGAAAGCCTTACTGTTTTTTGTAGGGGCCGTTTGGTTAATTAACTGGCTTGACGATCATCCCAACGTGCCTGCACCGCCGCTGACTCCCGAGCAGAAGTGCAACGATAAAGAGTCTGCGTTTCATATGGCCAATCAGTTTGCGCAGAGAGAGCTGATCTCGCCAACGACCGCACAGTTTCCATCGTACTCCGATAGCGATGTACTGGTGCGTAGCAAAGGGCAGTGCAAGCATGCAGTAATTTCATACGTAGACGCACAGAACAAATACGGCGCTGTAGTCAGGTACAAAATGTACGTTGAGTTGCACAATGAGATTGGGACAACCTCGTGGTGGCTTGACGATATCCGCATACGAGACCCTAGCCAGTAAGCGCATTCTTAAGCCGTTACCTCCAAGCCCAGCCAAGCGCTGGGCTTTTTTGTGCTTCAAAAATACAGCCAGTCTTTTTATTTCAAAGGCATGCGGATGCGCCTCTACAAATATCACAAAACGTGGTTGACAGATAAAACACAAATCGTGATACTGTCGTTGTCGATCGGGGAGTCACCCATCGGCAGCTCTTTAACAATGGATTACCACGTCATCCCGTAGGCTTTGAGAGAGTGAGGGGCTGGCGTGAATGAATACCCCAGCCGCAGGTGGGGAAGGTAACAGCGGCCAGCGCCTTCAATGAGGGCGCATTCGGATTGGTCTTGAAGGGTGCTATGAGAGGTGTCGCTGATGGGCCAATCACGAATAGCTTGGTTTCTAATTTAGAAAGGAGATCACTCCTTGATCTCTATGTTGCCACATCAATTTTTTGGACCTACAATGTAGACCCATAAAATTGATGTCAAGCAAAAGAGATAGGAGAGGTGCTGTGCAGTCGAGTCGTAGTCTTTATTCTCCAAATGCTGATGATCACATCCAGTTATCGGGCCTAAAAAAGGGCGAAAGAGCATCTTTTGTAACAGAAAAGCAAAAGGTCGAAACGATACTGAAAGAGCATTTTGGTTTAACTGATAATATTGTTGATGAGCTGGTTCTTGTTGTAACTGCGGCCGCTACGCAAGCTGGTACAGTAAGTTCTCTTGCTCAGTCACACGTAGCAATGCGACAGGCTCATGAAAAAGGCATGGAAGAGCTAAACCGTGTTCTATTACGGCATGGCTGGAACATAAAGCATGATGGAAATCTAGCATATTGTTTTTCTAAACATCATAACATCATTATTTTATACCAAAATGTTGATGAAGCATGTAACCCAGAATCTTCGCCAAGAAATATTTCTAAACGAGGACCACAAACAATAAGTTTGTTGGATACACTGCAGTTTCACACACGTGATATGTTTCCTCCTCAACTATGGCTATTGTGTTCATCTTTTGATGATGAGGGTACTGTAAATGTAGAATTATCTTTACCAAAAATTTTTAGCGGTTATTATAAGGGTTTTCATGCCAGATTAGTTGTAAATTCAGATCTAGGTGATTTTGGTGGTTCTGATAAACAAATAACGATAGATGATTCTTTCGATGATGAAATCGATGAACCAGATATTGGAATCTTGTAGTTGGAGAGTTTAAAATATGTTTTCTACCAAAAGCTTAGAAATTGCAAGAGAAAGAAGGGGGTTGACAAAAAAACAGCTTGCTGAGTCTGTTAATATATCAGCAGAGCATCTAACAAGAATAATTAAAGAAAAACATTGCCCAGAATCGGAGCTTATCAGTACCTTTTCTAAGGTACTTGGGTATCCGCTTGAGTTTTTTGTTAGTGGGCCTGAAGATGTTTTATCTGAAGAAAATGTAAGTTTTAGAGATTTGTCGTCTTCTACGGCAAGAGATAGAAAAAGGACAAAAAGAGCGGGTGATCTGGCTATATATATAAACTCATGGATGATAAATATTTTTAGCCTTCCTCCAGTGAATTTGCCAGATTTACGAGATGAAAACCAAAATCCAGAGGTCGCAGCTTCCTCTTTAAGGAGTTTGTGGGGTATTGGTAATAGGCCTATACCAAACTTAATAAAACTTCTAGAAAACAAAGGGATTAGGCTGATGTCCCTTGACGAAGATAATGTGGCTGTAGATGGGTTTTCATTTTATGTGAGGAATCAGCCATACATTATGATAAATAATTCTAAAAGTGCTGAAAGGAGTCGTTTTAATTTGGCGCATGAACTGGCCCATTTGGTTCTACATTTGCATGGCGGTGATTCAGGTACTGGGGAAAAAGACTGTACGTGCAATACGAAGAAAGTAGAAGCAGAGGCAGACCAATTTGCATCAGCATTTTTAATGCCTAGGGATGACATACTAGATAACCTCCCTATAGTTAGAAATATAGACCATTTGATAGAAGCTAAAAAAAGGTGGCGTGTTTCCGTTGCGGCTTTGGCAAGAAGATGCTATCAACTTGGAATAGTTTCTGACTGGAAGTATCGGGCTTTATGCAAAGAGATTAGTGTTCGGGGGTATAGAAGAAATGAGCCTAATCCCACTGATCGAGAAACTTCTATTATCTGGAACAAAATAATGATGTTTCTATTCAAAGAAAAAAACAAAACCGATGGTTTGCACTTGCCTGTAGATGAGTGGGACACTTTAGTTCAAGGTCTATTGAAAAAAGATATCAATAACTCACTACATCCCATAACCAGTGACAAGAAACTATCGCTTCAATTAGTACGATAGTTATGCTGAATTGCTTGCTCAAACGTGCCCACCTCTGTGTGGGCTTTTTTGTTGGAGAGATAGATGAAAGCACTGATCTTCTGGGAGGACGTACCGGCCACGGCTGATATGTACGTTGTGGACGCCACGCCGGATGACGTCGATGTATTGAAGGCGGCAAACGCTAAGCACTTCGGCATCGACGATAACGATGAGTGTCTGGACTACGTGGCCCATGCGCTCGCAACCCGCTGGAAGGGCTGCAAGGTCGACGGGCCTGTCATAGGGCCAATTGATCTGGTCGTGCAGTGCGGAGTGATGAGCGCCTGACCCAATCGAAGCAACTACCACCGCCATCTGGCGGTTTTTTTATGTCCGGAGGAAGCCATGAGGCCAATGGATATGCTCAACGATCCCACGCTGGCACGTAGTGCTGATGCACAGGCCATCGTTCACCGAACCGCCGTGTTGCTGGAGAAGCAGGCGCAGGAGAGGGCGCTTGCTGAGCTGCCGCGCAATGAGGTGCGGGCACGTCAGTGGAAGGCCCGCAAAGAGCTTCACGAAGCCGACAACATCCGATTCCCGTATCTGGTTGAGAAAGCGTAAGGAGGCGGCATGAACGTCGCACGATCATACGAAGCGCGCTGCGATCTAGCGCAGGGGCAGCGAGAAGCTGCATGGATTGCATCAGACAACTGGCAGCGTCAGGTGGACGACACGATCGACCAGATGACGAACGTCGATCATCACGAACGCAGCCGCAAGGCGATCACCGAAGCGCTGGACGAACACACCGATCCGGCTGATTTACAGCCGCTACTGGCTGATCTGCACCTTGCATTAAAAGCAGAGCAGCTAGGGCGATCGGATGGCCGCGAGCGTGCACGCAAGGCACTGGCAGCGCTTGACCAGTTCATCTACGACACGGTCAGTCAGGAAGCGCAGGAAGAAGTGACGCGCCGCTATGTGTGAGCGTTGGTTTTGGTCACTGTGGACAGCCGCAGTGGTGATCGTACTTTTCGGAGTCGGGTTATGACGTGGTGGCAGTGGTTAGCCGTGGGGTGGCTTGCTGGCGTGTTTGTGATGCTGATGTTCAACGCCGGAGCGCATTGGGGCGAGCAGGAGTGTAGCAATGACTGAAATGGTTCCTTGGGACGAGTTCAAGGCGGCAATGAAGGAAGAGTCTAGGAGACGGCGGGAAAGCAATCTGCAGAGCGCCGATCCCGAAGGATGGACAAAGCACACCGAGTGGCATTGGTCGCGCGATCTGAACGGGGGGCGCTTGGATTACTGGCCTAGCCGGAACCGCTTTCGCTGGAAAGGTAAGACGTACAGCGGAGACGTGAAAGGCTTCATCCGGAAGCGGGAGAAATGAGATGGCGGCTATTTGCGGTAGCCGCCGGATGATTCACGCTCATGAATCTAGGGAAGCATAACGTATGACACAGGAAGATATCCAGCCCGGTTATTACACGGACATATCAAACGAGCGGTATCACCGTAGTGCCGCTATCAGCAAGTCGCAGCTTGACTTGCTGCATAAGTCGCCAGCGCTTCTTCAGTGGTCGCGCAATGCACCAGAAGATCCAGAAAAGAAGACGGCACTCAATATCGGCGATGCCTGTCATGCCATTCTGCTTGAGCCGTGGCGTTTTGATGAGGAATACGCCATCGGTCCGGATGCCCTCAAGAACACCAAGGCGGGCAAAGATAAGTGGGCTGAGTTTGAGGCAGGTCTTGAGGGTAGGACAGCGCTTACCCATGCCGAGGGTCAGAAGGTAAAGCTGATCCGCGAAAGCGTAATGGCTCACCCACTGGCGCGGCAGATCATGGAAGCACAGGGCGACGCAGAGGCGTCCATCTACTGGCGTGACACGATGACCGGCGAGATGTGCCGGTGCCGCCCCGATAAGACGCTGTCGCAGTATGGATGGATTGTTGACCTCAAGACGACGGCAGACATCAACAAGTTTGCCAAGTCGGTATACGAGTTCCGCTATCACGTACAGGACGCTTTCTATAGCGATGGGTATGCCGAGCATTTCGGTATGAGGCCAAATGGCTTTCTATTCCTCGCGTTCTCGACCTCCATTGAGTGTGGCCGCTATCCGGTGCGCATCTTCCAATTAGACACCGATGCTGTTGCGGCAGGCCGAGCAGAATACCAAGACGACATGGCGCAGTACGCCGAGTGCAAGGCATCGGGCAACTGGCAGGGAATTGAGTCATTGAGCCTGCCGTGGTGGGCAACGAAAGGAGAAAGAGCATGACGAATACAGTACAGCAACAAGCGCCGCAGCAGGATCAGTTGGCACAGCAGCTACAGCAGGCCAGCGGCAATACCCCTCAGAAAAAGCCAATGCCTAGCACGATACAGGGCATGCTGAAAGACGATCGATTCAAGACACAGATCGCTCGAGCGCTTCCAAAGCACGTTACACCTGAGCGCATCATGCGTATCGCGCTGACGGAGATTAACAAGACGCCGAAGCTGAAAGAGTGTGACCCGATCGGGCTATTTGGCTCCATTGTGCAGTCGGCCCAGCTTGGTCTTGAGCTAGGCGGTGCGCTTGGACATGCGTATCTGGTCCCTTATGGAAAGCAAGCTCAGTTCATCATCGGTTACCGAGGCATGATCGACTTAGCGCGTCGTTCAGGCCAGATGGTGTCACTGCAGGCGCATACCGTGCACGAGAACGACGAGTTTAATTTCGAATACGGGCTGAACGAAAACCTGCGCCACGTTCCTGCCCGAGGCGAGCGCGGCCCGATGATTGCCGTGTACGCCGTTGCCAAGCTGGTTGGCGGTGGTCATCAGATCGAAGTCATGTGGAAAGAAGACGTTGACGCTGTTCGCAAGTCCTCCAAAGCCGGAGGCTCTGGGCCGTGGCGCGATCACTACGAAGAAATGGCGAAGAAGACCGCCATTCGCCGCTTGTTCAAGTACCTGCCAGTCAGCGTGGAGATGCAGCGAGCTGTAAGCCTTGATGAGCAGGCCGAGGAGGGAGTGCAGGACAACAACGTTTTCGATGGTGATTACACCGTCGCAGAGCACTAAGGAGGCGTGTATGGCACGCGGAGTCAATAAGGTCGTTGCCATTGGCAACTTGGGGCAAGACCCCGACATCCGGTTCCTGCCATCGGGCAATCCGGTGGCGAACTTCTCAATCGCAGTCAGCGAATCGTGGACGGACAAGAACACTGGTCAGAAGCAGGAGCGCACCGAGTGGATCAAGTGCGTCGCCTTCAACAAGCTGGCCGAGATCATCCAGCAGTACGTCCACAAAGGCAGCAAGGTTTACGTCGAAGGCAAGCTACAGACGCGCAAGTGGCAGGCTCAGGACGGCACGGATCGTTATTCGACCGAGGTGGTCATCAACGATCTGCAGATGCTGGATAGCCGGAACGGTGGTCAGCAGCAGGGCCAGCAAGGCGGCTACCAACCTCAACAACCCGTGCAGCAGAATCAGCAGCGGCCCCAGCAAGCCCAACAACCGCAGCAATATCAGCCCCAGCAGCCTAATCAGTATGCACAGCAGAGTGGCGGCACCGCAGCGCCCCAACACGGCGCGCCGCAGGGTTTCGACGATTTTAACGATGAGATTCCATTCTAGGAGGTTTGCATGTCTTGGTTCCGCAATATCTATTTGTACCGCGTACATGACGCCCAGCCCATTCCGCTGGGCGTTTTGTTATCTGCACTAGCTGAACACCGCTTTCAGACGGTCGGTCCTCACGAAGCACGGCGCTATGGCTGGACAGCGCCAGCGGGTCGTAACAGCGACGTACTGGCTCACGAAGTCGGTGGGCAGCGCCTCATCCGCTTAGCAGAGCAACAGCGCATGCTGCCCTCCAGCGTCATCAAGGAAGAACTGGAAGAGCGCTGTGCAGAGCAGGAAGCAAAACAGGGTTTTCCACCCCGCCGCCGCGAACGTCAGGCACTCAAGGAATCGCTCATTGAGGAGCTGTTGCCGCAGGCCTTTGCGCGCACGACGGTGACAGATCTGTGGTGGGACACCAAAAACCAATTGATAGGCATCAACTGCGCATCGGCAAAACGCGCTGAGACGGTACTGGATGCCCTGCGCCAGTCGCTAGGGGCGTTGAAAGTGACGCCGCTGGCCGTACGTGAGCCCATTAGCCGCGTCATGACTGCATGGGTGCGTGATGCCGGTGCTCGGCCTAATGGTCTAGTAGTCGGCGACATGGCAGAGCTGCGCGGTAACGATGATGGCGTGATCCGCGCCAGAAAGATGGACGTGGATGGCGAAGAGATACAAGCAGCGATTAGTGCAGGACGAACTGTCAGCAAGCTGTCCATACAGATTGAGGGCGTACTGGGAATGACGCTGCACGAAGACATGACGCTTAAGTCGCTCGCATTCGATGACGCCCTACTAGATGAAGCCAACGACGTAGAAGACGAAGGCGACCCCATCATGCGTACGGAAACCGATCTGGTGCTGATGGCCGGTGCGCTCACCTCGGCTGTGCAACAGCTTGTCGGTTGGCTGGGTGGCGAGCAGGACGCAGCAGCGGCCAGTGCGTTTAGCCTCACGATGCAAGAGGACGGTTGATGACCAGACAAGAGCTACTGACAAGACTAGCAGCTGAGTGTGAGACATGGCCAGAGGCGCTTAACCTCTCAATGGTGTTCAAGGATATGTTCGCGTACGGCAGCTTCTTGCAGCAGGACTGGCTAGCAGAGCGTAAACGCCTGCTAAACAAGCCTTCATGGAAAGACGCGCCAGAAAGTGCCACTCACCTTGCGTTGGATGATATCAGTCATAGGAAATGGTGGTTTTTCTATACCGAAAAGCCTGTTAAGTGGCCTGACATGTGGATGGGTGATCTTTTAATAGGCGGCGAGAGAGAGGCCATTGCCATCCCCGCAGGCTATGACTGGCGTAACTCTCTTGAAGAGCGGCCGTGATGATTGGCAACCCTCCCAACAAGGTGCCGCTGGTGCCGCACCTTCCTGACTACGAACCCACCTACCTACCGGGACAGAGGCCATGACCCGCTCAACCGAAATCAATCCCCAGCCAGATCAGCTTTTAACTGAGGCTGCGCTCAAGTCGGCTGCGTTCTGTGCAAAGTTCGGATTTCCTTTGGCAGGAGCTGACAAGAAAATCATCGCAGCAGTAGGTCATCTTTTCCCTTTGTTTGGATGTCGCAATAACCAGCAATATTTAGACAATTTAAAGAGCGCCGCTGCTCTTATTGCCGCCGAGATCGAGCGCATTGACCGTGAGCTGGAGAGCAATGATGAGGACTGAACAAATGCCTGAGCGGATCGCGATCCTCACGCCTACAGATCTAGATACCGTCGATCCTTCCCAATTCTACATAACTGCGCCGTGCCCGGGCGGTGAGCATGTAGTCAAAGACACCGGGCGCGACTACGCCGAGTATGTTCGCGCTGATGCCGCGCTGAGCGATCCGAATGAGCCGCTAAAAAGCGGGCAGTATCGCTGGATAAAAATTGGTGATGAGTGGGTTGTAGCCAAAGTCAAAAAGTACTGCACACAAAACGACGAGGCAGTGTTTGCGATAACTGGACATGACTGCGACATGTTTTTAGGAAAATGGGATGAGAGCATTGAGTGGGGCCCCGTGATACGCCCGCCCGCTGATACTGCCAACTAACACCACCGCCGATCGGCGGTATCTTTTTGCCCGGAGAAAACCATGACGGATGAGCAGAAAATAGAACTTCTTCGCCAGCGTTTTGGCAAAGTCATTCCCGAATTTAGTTCTAACGCCCTCTCCCAAATAATTGAATGGGCCGTTAGTGAGCTAGCGGCGGACCAGCTTGCACGCCATGTGCCAGAGGTGATGCCAGATGGCATAGACAAAATGAAACTCACTGCATCTATAAGCGTCGAGATCGGAGAGCTTGAGTTTACTAAGGGCATCCCGCCTGTGCGTTGTTTCTTATCATTTGATTGCGGAGATAACTGGGCAGGCACTTCGAAAGAATCACTGATCAGCGATAGCAATAAACGATATCTCGCATTTAAAAAGCGCGGCAATGCACAGGAGGAACGGCACAATGGCTGACACGACCCTATGGTGTGTCGAGGCATGCGAGGGCCTGTACCCCATGCCATCAAAAAGTGAAGCCTATCGGTTTGCGAAGCGTACGCGCCAGTTTATGAAGCGGCTTCAGCGCAATGACCCTAGCCCCGACTGGCCCAAGGTTTTCGTAGATGTGTATCGCTACCCGTGGTCAAGCGCCGATCATCAGAAAGGGGTCGCAGAGTACATTGAGGACAAAAAGCGCTTGATAACCAGCCCCAAGAAGCGCCGAGCTATTAAAGCAAAGTGACCCAATAAAACACGCCGGGCCTGATCAATACCGAATCATACCAACCGCCACTCGGCGGTTTTTTCATATCTGGAGCAAGCAATGAAGCAAACAGCAGAGCACGAAATCACCGTACGCATTCGCACTCAATACCCGCAGGAAGACTGGGCCGCGCTGGTCAGCGATGCCCTGAATAGCCGATCAGTAGATGGCAAGGGCCGCATTGTCGACGTCAGCAGTAGTAAGCCGACGGAAAGCATGGAACAGAACGTCATCCACTGGGCGCAGGAGCGCGGCATCTTCGATAAGGCGACCCTCGAAACCCAGTTCGAAAAGCTGGAAGAAGAAGTGGGCGAGATCCAGCTGGCGCTAACAGATGATAATCACGAAGGGCTGGTAGATGGTATCGGTGACGCATCTGTAGTGCTGACGATCCTCGCACACATGTGCGGCGTCACGTTTGACCAGTGTCGCCAGCACGCATGGCAAGAGATCAAGGACCGCAAGGGGAAGATGGTCGACGGCGTGTTCGTGAAGGAGTGATGGCATGGCCGTAACCTCACCCGTCATGCGCTACCACGGCGGAAAGTTCAGACTGGCGCCGTGGATAATCTCGCACTTTCCTCCCGTATCGAGTTACGAGGTATATACCGAGGCCTTTGGTGGCAGTGCGGGGGTACTCATGCGCGCCCCTCGGGTGAAGCATGAGGTATACAACGACTTAGACGGCAGCATCGTCAACGTTTTCCGAGTGCTACGTAACTCATGGCAGGCGCAGCGCCTTGCGCGCCTGTGCCGCCTTACCCCTTATGCTCGTGACGAGTTCGAACTAGCGGGCGAGCCCTGCAGCGACCCTATAGAGCAAGCCCGTCGTACTCTCTTTCGTGCGGCATCGGGATTCGGGTCGGCGGCAGCAACGGCCAAGACGTGTGGCTTTCGAACCTTTACCGGCGAGAACTGCCCCCGAGGCCGTATTGCAGGCACGTGGGTTGGCTACCAGAGCGCCATTTCTGAGTTCACGGATCGCCTGCAAGGTGTGCTCATCGAGAGCCGTCCAGCACTCGAGATCCTGCAGCGTCACGATCGCGAAAAGGCGTTGCACTACGTTGATCCGCCCTACGTGCATGAGACAAGGAATACCGTTGGCTCAACATACCGGCATGAGATGGCTGATCATGATCATGAGGATCTGCTAGAGGCACTGACTCGGCTAGACGGTTATGTGGTGCTAAGCGGGTATGACAGCGAGCTTTATAGGGACATCCTAAAAGGGTGGAGTCTTGCAACGCTGGATGTGCAGGCCTCATCAAACGCAGGGACGGTATCTAGAACAGAGTGCTTATGGCTATCGCCAAGAACAGCTAGACACCAACGGCAGCAAGACATGTTCGCATAGCGTCATCCAATCGGGTGGCGCTTTTTATTGGCAGGAGGTGAGCGTGATCATATTCGAGAGCGATTACTGGCGGCCGCAGATCGACAGCCTAATGAGGCATCGGCAGCCTAGCGGCATGAAGCGAGCAGAGCGCACATATCGGCGGGTATTTGGTCGTCACCAAGCGGCGCGGCTTGAAATACGCGAGTGCTCTATGGAGCCTTCAGCGATAGGGCTCGTAGGCGGCGTCGAGTCATGGCCGCTGGGCTGTATGCCGGACGATGTGCAGCGGGAGTTCTACAGCGTCTATGCACGGCGGCACAACGGCGAGGCTGTGGCGCTATTTGATAGCAAGAGCTTAGAAGAATGCAGGGCGGCGGCATGGAGGCTGGAGAGGCTATGAGTGCAGCAAGAATGCTGAGAAGAGGGGCGCAAGCATGATTGAAGCCCTGAAGGTGGTCGGGTACGCCGCGCTTTCCTTGGCCGCCTCCTTCGCATTTGCGGCTGCCGTTGAAGGGAAGCCGAAAGCAGCGGCTGACCTAGAAAAAGAAGTGCTTAGGCGAAAGAGGCGGGAGCGTCATTCATTTAAGCCCCCGCCACCAAAACCAACAAAGGATAGTGCAATGATCGAGCAGCAACGGCCAGATGTAGGGAGTTTATCGAAATCCGATAAACCTGCCATAACCGCGCCAAGCATCGTCAGCGCCGCACTGGGGCACATGCAGGACCGAGCCGCGACATACGATGCTCCCAGCGGTGAGCGCAGCATGGGCAAAGTCGTGGGCGCGTTCCGCGAGCTGACAGGCATCGAAATGACCGAAGAGCAGGGCCACCTGTTCATGTGTTGCCTCAAGATCGCGCGAGCAACGCAGGGCGACTTCCGGCTTGATAACTACGAAGACCTAGCAGCCTGCGCAGGGCTTGCTGGCGAAGCGGCAGCAAAGGAGCGGACATGATGAAGAAGGCATGCAAAATATGCGGTTCGATTCCTGTATATCGATATCTTTCTCGCCCAATAGATAAGGCGCGATTAGCATGCTTGGTATGTAGTTGCGGGCGGCGAGGAGGATGTAAAGGAAGCGACGCTGAAGCGCTAAAAAGTTGGAATGAACACCAGACGCCTTGAGCGTCTTTTTTTATGCCTATGGCCCGCCCTGCGCGGGCTTTTTGTATTGGAGTAACAGATGAAAGCTAATCAGTGGATTGATCCACGATACGTACAGGTGAGTAAGAAAGAGGCCGCGTCTATTTGCGGCCTGAGCATCTCGGAGTTCGACAGGCGCAGGAGCAGTGACCCTGATTGCCCAAAGGGCTTCAAGGAAAGTCCCGGACGTACGGCTCCTGTGCGTTTTCGCTTGGCTGATATCTATGCGTATAGCGAAGCGATTATGGAACGAGCTCTTTCTCACAGTGGATAGGGCACTACGTTCACCGCATCGTCAAACCTTCTTTTTCTTGCCTCTGACAACCCTTCCTCTAAAGCGTCTAAATAGTCTGCATACCACTGCATCATTGCCGTGCGCTGATCTACGTATGCAGCCTTGTTGTAGACGCCAGCAGTGCCGGGCTCAACGTGAGCTAGCTGCATCTCCACATAGTCACGATTCCAACCATGCTCTCGCAGCAGTGTCGATGCGGTATGTCTGGAGCCGTGTCCCACCATCCTTCCCTTGTAGCCGATCGTCGCGATGGCCTTGTTGATCGTGTTTTCGCTCATCATTGAGTTGACGTGGCCAATGCCTGGAAAGACATAGCGCGATCGATTGCTTAATTCGTAGACCTCCCGCAGCGTTTCAACTATCTGACGTGGCAGGGGGCATACGAAGTCCCTCCTCATTTTCATTTTCTGCTTATCTATCGTCCATAGGCCTCGAGAAAGGTCTATCTCCTTCCATTCCGCATGCCGGACCATTCCGGGGCGACTAGCCGTCATCAGCACCATGCGTAACGCAGCAGTAGTCAGAAATCTCATCCTTGCAGTGCCATTCCGGAGTTCTTTCAAAAAGTCTGGCAGTTCGTGCTCCAGCAGGTGAGGGTAGTTCTGTGTGCGTGGCCCTGATTCTGCAATATGGCGTAGTTCTGATGCGGGGTTCAGCTCGCATCGGCCACGTGCGATTGCCTCAGAGAATATTTGAGAGACCCATCGTCGAACCTTTCCTGCAATCACGTGAGCATTGCGTGATTCGATGGCTGCTTGTACACCCGCGCAGTCACCACGAGTAATGGCTGTGATGTCTTTGTTTCCTAGCGCTGGCAAGATGTCGCGATCAAGATACAAGCGCATCTGCCGGAGGGTGCCTTTAGATAGACCGCGTTGTTGTTTACGCTCGAACCATGTTTCTGCTGACTGGGCGAACGTGTACACCTGTTTGGCCGATGCGTTCTGTTCCTGTCGATAACTTGACAGGTCGATGCCATCGCTTGCCATCTGTTGAAGCTCTTGTGCTTTCTGCCGAGCGGCTTTACCTGATACGGCAGGAAATCCCCCGAGACCTAGCCAAGACCATTTCCCATCAGCTTTTTTATATCGAAGGTTCCAGCTCTTTGCGCCATTCTTTTTGACCCGGAAATACAGACCGTTCCCGTCCAGCTCTCGGTAGTCCCTCTCTTCGGGTTCGAGAGAGGCAAGAACTGTGTCGGCCAAAGGGCGTCGTTTGATTTGAGATCGTTTCATGTACACCTACCCCTGTATGTCTGTACAAGTGTACACGTGGGTATACATAAACGGGAAGGGTAATGGGGGCAGTGAGGGGCAATGTGGAGGAATGAAAAAAGCCCGAAGTCTGCATGGTTAGCGACTTCGGGCTTAATCAGGGCTATCCAGAGGATAGGAAATGGTGCCGAGCGTGGGACTCGAACCCACACACCATAGGCACAGGTACCTAAAACCTGCGTGTCTACCAATTCCACCAGCTCGGCGGCAGCTCAGGCAGGCCGATATGGCTAACGACCTGTGAAGCGACCCGCATTATGGCGATTTGACGGCGCTTTGGCAACCCCTTTGGGTATCACAGACCACAGCGGCCGTAGGAACGAATCAAATTGGTATCAATGGGGTACTCGCCCTCGGCGATGCTGGATGATCCATTGACGCCCAGACCGATAACGCGGATGCGCAATACATCACCGATACGGATCTGGTTGATGATGCGACGAGAGCTTTCTTCCGAAGCCGTGGTTATAGGGCTTTGCAGTACACGGGCGTAGCGAAGTAGCTCTTGCGTATCGGCATTCTGTCGTGCAGCGGCCAGCGGCATCTGATAGGACACGCCTTCCTGCACTTCCGTTTCTGACTGACTGATACGGATAGGTGGGTTGCTGTCAATTTTTACCAGAACGTCACCGACGGGCTCGTTTTTGTTGTTTTCGATGCCGAACAGCATTTTTCCGTCCGCAGTGCGAATGATGAAGGGATAGTACCGAGTTCCCATGCTCAGCTCGGGGTTACGGTAAGGATCCAAGTAACGGATATTGCATGCCGTGTTGCCATAAAACGAGTCGACGCTCTTTTCCGTGGTCCAGCCTTTCAATGGAGCGGAGGAGCAGCCAGACAGGGCCATCAGCAGGGATAGGCCCGCTAGTGCAGTTGCTTTGGTCGAGAATGACATGGGGTAAGTGACCTCAGGACAAGAATGAGAAGGGATGCACCGGGGGCCAGCTCTGGGGCGAAGGCGTGCCAAAGGTGCACAAGCACAGTTGGCTATATCGGCTTCGTTAAAACTCACTTGAACAGTAAGAAAGACAAATATTGCAGCTAAAAGCGGCTAAATAAGGTGATAGTTAGGTCATTTTGTCAAAAAACAACAGCATACCCCTTAAAGGATTATTAAATTTATGCGAAAATTTTTTATGATTTACTGTTATATATGGTTATTTTTAATTTCCGATTAGTATATTAGATAGTTCCTTGACGGTAATACTTGTGCTTTTAGCGTAGTAGGATAGTATTGTAATTGAACTCTACAGGGATTCTCGGTTCTTAACGAAAGAGAATAGACATACTTAATTACTAGACTAAAGGCCTACAACAATGGATCTTAAAGATAAAGTCGTTATCGTTACTGGTGGTGGCAACGGTGTGGGTGCAGCCACAGCGCGTCGTTACGTTGAATGCGGTGCTCGCGTCATTCTGGCTGACTGGGATGATAAATCTGCTGATAAAGTGGCAGAGTCTCTGGGCCGTGACCGTGCCGAAGCCGTTCATATCGACGTATCCAATCCCGACGCTGTTAAAGCGATGATGGACGACATTGCAAAACGCTATGGTCGCATTGACGTGCTGGTCAATAACGCAGGCGTACACGTTCCGGGTACCGTGCTGGACTGCACTGTCGAAGATTGGCGCAAGATTGCCGGTGTCGATATCGACGGCGTTGTGTTCTGCTCCAAATTCGCGATGCCGTACCTGCTGAAAAGCAAAGGCAACATCGTCAATACGGCTTCCGTTTCTGGTTTGGGCGGTGACTGGGGTGCTGCATTCTACTGCGCAGCCAAAGGTGCCGTTGTCAACCTGACGCGTGCTATGGCGCTTGACCACGGTGGCGAAGGCGTACGCATCAATGCAGTATGCCCGAGTCTGATCAAAACCAACATGACCAATGGTTGGCCGCAGGACGTTCGTGACAAGTTCAACGAACGTATTGCACTGGGCCGTGCTGCTGAACCGGAAGAGATCGCAAACGTTATCGTCTTCTTGTCCAGCCCGCTCGCCAGCTTCATCAACGGGGCTAACATCGCTACTGATGGTGGTGCCACTGCATCCAACGGTCAGCCGAAAATCGTCTGACTGTTCTGTGTGACACATCAAAAAAAGCCGCCCTTCGGGGCGGCTTTTTTAGTGCCTGTCATTTACGGATATGGATCAGAATGTTTCCCAATCATCGCTCTGTGAAGCATCGGGGCGTGATGACGTTGATACGGTGCGTTCCTTTCGAGTGTTGGTCGGCTGCGCGCGAGTACTTGAGGTGCCTGCCGTAGGAACGCTGCTGTGGTGACGGGAAGACTGGCTGCCTACGTTGAAGCGTTCCACCAGCGCCACCAAATTGTTGGACTGACCTTCGAGAGAGGTGGCCGATGCGGCAGATTCTTCGACCAGTGCTGCGTTCTGCTGGGTCACCGCATCCATTTCTGTGATGGCCGTATTGATCTGCTCAATGCCCTGGCGCTGCTCAATGGACGCAGTGGCGATTTCATCGACGAACTGGTCGGCTTCACGAATGCGCACTACGGCATCTTGGATAGTCTTGCCTGCATGGGTGGCAACATCGCTACCCTGATGAATGCGTTTGCTGACGCTTTCGATCAATCCTTTGATCTCACCGGATGCATTAGCCGAGCGGTTAGCCAGACTGCGTACTTCGCCAGCGACCACGGCAAAGCCTCGTCCGTGTTCGCCTGCACGTGCGGCTTCTACGGAAGCGTTCAGTGCGAGGATATTGGTCTGGAAGGCAATGCCGTCGATCAGCTCGATGATGGAGAAAATCTCGTTTGCGGTCGCTGAAATCTCTTTCATGCTGCTGACCACATCTTGCATTTCCTTACCGCCTCGTTCTGTGATGCATGAGGCTTCTCGCGTGATTTCTCGCGCTCTATCTGCATTGGACGCGTTCTGGCGCACCGTCGAGGTGAACTCTTCGATGCTGGACGCCGTTTCTTCAAGCGCGGCGGCTTGCTGTTCGGTGCGGCTGGAAAGGTCGGTGTTGCCTCGTGCGATTTCACGAGCACCATCAAGAATGACCAAACCGCCGTCACGAACGCGAGCAACAATGACCTTCAGCTCTTCCTGCATATTCTTAAGCGTATGGAAGAGGGCTCCGATCTCGTTCTTGCCCATATCCTCAATAGGTGCGGCAAGATTACCTTCAGCAATACGCTCAAAGTGCTGACGTGCACGCAGCAGTGGGGACAGCACGGAGCGGCGGAAAATGAAGTAAATCAGGCCAACGATGATCGCGGCCAGCACCAGTGCGGAGATCGTGATGAATAGCGCATGGTTGATCTGCGAATTCACATGATCATTGCGCTCCTGAACCATCCTGTTGCGGTAGTCCATGACCTTAATGAAGGCGACTTCTGCTCGCTTGTTGATGGCATTTTCGCTTTCAGACACCTTTGTCATCAGATTTTCGTCGCCGCTGCGCGCTGCTAGCAGCCCTTGATTGATGACGTTTTCGACATACTCGTTGAAGGTCTGCATCATGGCTTCATCAAGCGTGGCAGCTTCTGCGCTACGCTGAGCTCGGCCAAGATAGACCTCAATCTTCTGCTCGTAGGTATGAAGCGCGTCGTTGGCGAACTGATAGTCACGTTCGAAAGCGACCTTATCCCCTCGACGAAGGGAGGCATCCGCTCTTGAGATCATGCCGCGAGAGTAGCGCAGTTGCGATACGCCTTCGGTGAGCTGCTGAAGCATATCCGACTCGTACTCGCTTGCCTTACGAGACTCGTTGAGATTGCTGAAGTTGGAAATGGAGAGCGTAACCATACCGATAAACAGGAGCAGGATAACGGAGAGGGCTACACCGATTAAGTGGCTGAGTCTGATGTTTTTCATAACATTGCACGCCGTTGATAATGTAGGGGATGAGCAGGTTGTAACGGCGATAGGCTGGCTAACTTTATATTAATGTTACATTGCGTAACGTCGTATGGCGTGTCAATAAGTGGCTTCAAAACAATGGGTTGCCATGTGGCCGCAGAGCATATCGAAGATGTGAGGTATGTAAAGGGTTACTGCTAGTCACCATTTGGAAAGTGTGGAAATTTAGAAATATAGATATATATACAGGTGTATTCTTGGGTATTTTGTAGGGAATTAACAGCAATAGGGCAATAATGTCGCACCTGTATTAAGGTGTAATTGCGCCGCCTGTATGCGTGCCATTCCTACCGTGTGGGTTATTTGAATGTGGAGAGAAACGTGACATAACCGTCGTGATAATAATCGCGGGTGGCCTTACTATTAGGTTTCTGAAAAGGAATATCATCTGAAAGGGAATATAAAAAGAGAGGCATGTGTGTGATGATTCATTACAGTAGCGAGAATCATCAGTAGCAGGATAGTGAAAGGTTAAAAGAGGCCTTGGAAGCCCATAGTGCCTTTATTAAGGTCATATAGGCTTCCAAGGATAAGTGCTTATTGATATACAACGGTAAACGTGGCCAGTGCCGATATGCTGCCGCCGCTTACCTTACTATCTGTCTGATAGTAGCGGGCCTTCATGGGGACATCGATCGTGGCATTAGCGAAAGCGGAGAGGCGACCGGCATACACATAGTCACCGTTCTTGACCGGCATGTTTTCCTTGTCGGTCAGTAGCTGAATGCCCACTCCCTGTGCAGCACTCTGGCCCTGCTCGGGTTGTATAACGCCTTGATTACCCCACGTCGAATTGGGCGAGTAGCTGAAAGCGAGGCTCACATCGCCGCGTTTCTGAGACCACTGTGATTCATTGCCGCCAACGCAGTTGAGGCGAATATTGAAGTTTCTTTCATTGAGGGTGCTGCCTACCCCCGTGAATTCTTTGCGTGATACGGTGCCCATATCGACGGTGATATCGCGTGAACCCGCGTCTATCGAGCACGTGGAGTTGACGATGGTAATGCCGTCACCGTAGACGTGCGAGGTCAGCACTGGCTTGGATGGGCCGGTGTTATTGGCATAGTAGACGGAGTACAGGCCCGGGTTCAGCGTACCCGCACCGGTTGGTCCTGGCAGGCGAATGACTTCAACACTGAAGAACCCTGGGTCCAGATACAGAGTCGTGCGCCCTGAATAAGGAATGCTGTGGGGGTAGTAGGTTTTTATCAGCCCGCTTCTGCTTTCACGATACAGGCGCAGGCCGATGCCCGGGATATTGGTCTTGTAGATGTTGTTGCCCAGCTCGCTTGCCGAATAGTTGCTGGACAGCACACCAATCATTGAGCCTCGTCCCGCACATTCAGCCACCCATTCATAGGCAATGGGAAACTGCTTCGAGCTGATGACCGTACCCGGTGCCATATCGGGGCGCAGTACGATGCGCCCGAGGTTCATCTTGATGTCTTGAGGTTGATCCAGCGTGGCGTTACAGCCGTAGCCATAACTCTGGCCCGGGCGTGCCTGTGCCGGAGAAGGGGACATCAAGGTGCATAAGGCTGCTGCAGCCCCGATGCATGAAACATATTTCAACACGTGGCCCGGGGCACGAAATACGGCATTAACGTGAGACGGCGCTGCCGCTATGTGTCGATTACTCTTCACACTGTGCCTCCAGTATCTTATACCCGCCTGCCGATGATGTGGCGTTATCGGTCGAGAATTCGAAGGTGCATGTTTCGCTGTTGCTGTCGCCCCAGCGTGCGTTCAATCTGTCGTGCGTCTTGCTGCTGCGCAGGAATACGCGGCTGCCCTGACCGACGATGCCGACGTTCTGGTTTTGCTCATCAACGACCGTTGTGCCAAAGGGCAATTTCTCGCCACTAGCACGATGCACTTTGATCAGCATGGGCGTACCCGTTTGGGTCGGATAGTTGACCTTAACGATAGCCCCTGCGTAAGGCGCGACCTGACGCGTCGTGGTTTGGAGTTCGACGTCGTTTGACATATCGCGTGGGTCAAGCGTAACCGTATTCAAGCGATATGGCGTGACGTAGGGCACTACCGCATAGCCGCTATCGTTGATGCGGATACCGCTAGTGTTGCCTACGATTGCGCCGGTCGCGCCGGGCGCTTCGATCAGGGCGACGGTATCGCCGCGCTGCGGGGTCAGCGTCAGCCCGTGCGAGTGGGCAACGATAGTGCCTGATGCGCCTACACTGGCCTGATGATAGTTGCGTCCCTGACTATAAGACGCATTCAAGTTGGAATAGCGCGAGTTGTACTGGCCGTTCAGGGCGCCCGTTTGACCGCCGGTGCGGTAATCAGATGCCGTAATGGCATAGCTGTACTCACCGTCACGACCTGCCGTACCGTTCAGACCCACCTGACTGCTCTCGTACTGATCTTCGTTGTACGACAGCGTGGTGTTGATGGAGGTGCTGCTGCCTCCGTTGCCGATAGGCATTGAGGCGGTGACGTAGTAATGGGTGTTCGTTTCGGACAGCGAGTCCCGGGTGCGTAAAGCCGAAAGGCTATAGCTGATGTTGCCGATACTGTTGTTGTAACCGACTTGGTATTCCTTGGTGCGATTGCTCTGATTCCAGTAATCGCTGACCGATGACGACAGATAAAGCGATCCCCAGCCCTCTGCCAGGCCTTGGCTGAGACTGATCTGGAGCTCGTTGCGCTGGCGCGCAATTTCATCGGTACTCTGGCGGCGACGATCGTAGTCGTGAGCCAGAAAGCTGTTGTTCAGGCTCATGTAACCGCTGGTCGAATAGCGATAGGCGGCAAACGTGAAGCTCGTGTTGGTGCTTGGGACATATTTGTTGTAGCCCAACTTGTAGCTTTGGCCCGTCATGTTGTCATTGTGAAGAAAGCGGGCATTGGACTGGATGATGTCGAGTGAAAACGCCCCAATGGGTGTCGCAACGCCAGCACCGCCCAGAATGGCGGAATATTCTTCACTGACGACAGCTCCGGTGTAGCCCGTCAGCGTGTTCGTCAAGCCGCGCTGGAACGTGGCTTGGATGATGTTTGGGTGGTAGTCGACATTGTTCAGGTTGCGAACCTGGCCCACCGTTACGTTGTAGCGGCCAATCCCGGGGCGCAGCATCTGGGAAACGGAAGCGTAAGGCACGCGGAAGCTTCGTTTCTGACCGTTGGCCTCGTTGATGATGACCTGAAGGTCGCCACCATACCCGGTGGGGTAGAGGTCTTCGATGATGAACGGCCCTTGCGACACGTTGGTTTGATAGATCAGCTGCCCGTTCTGGTATACCTCGACCAGCGCGTTGGTATCGGCGGCCCCTCGAATAGTCGGCGCATAGCCGTTGAGAGAATCTGGCAGCATGCGGTCATCAGTAGCCAGCTGCAACCCGCGGAAACCGACAGAATCGAACAGTTCACCGGACGTATAGCTATCCCCGAGGGTCAGCTGGCCGCGCAGGCGCTGAACGGGATAACGGGCGTAGGTCGCGGTTTTCTGCCAGTGCGCTCCGTCATGGTTTTGCCAGCTCAGGCTGGAGTCATGGCGGAACTGCCAGTCGCCCACGTTAAAGCCGGTATTCAGGCTCAGATAGGCGGCCTGTTGGCGTTGCTTCTGGCCTGCCGAGGTCATGTCGGACTGGTAGGCGTTGAAGTTGTACGTCACCTTACCGGCCGTGATTCCGTGATCCCAAACCTTGGGATTGACGTAGCCGCGCGCATTGTGGTGCATGAACGCTTGCGGCACATTGATGTCCATACGGAATGTGCTACTGTCAAAGTGGGCTGTTGCTGAAGGCAGCCACTGGGACATAGTGAGGCAGGTGTCCGGCACTGGCAGCTTGCCGTTGAGTGCAGCGGGGTGCAGCAGCGCGGTGTCGACGCCGAGCTGCTCGAGGAAGGTCATCGAGAAGCAGGTTTCGGCATTCGTTTGGCCTGCCACGTTGCGAAAAACGTAGTCGTGCGTTCCTTGCCAGCGACCGTTGACATAGGTATCGGACGAGTAGGTTCCTGCCAGAATGGGGTTGTCATAGGCGAAACGGGACAGGTCTTCCCCCCGGGATTTCCCGTTCAGGAAGCGGCTGTTGAAGCTGGCTTCGGTATCGGTTGGCGTGGCGGCAGAATCCTGCTGTGCAGCATGAACGGGCGCAAGGGGAATCATCAGCCCTAATAGACCCATGGAGCAGTAGCGAGAGTAACCAGCAGTACGATACTGCTGTGCCTCGGCTCTATCTGTCCGAGACAGAGGAAACATTGCCTTGTTGGTGTTCATGCATCCCCCAGCAACGCGCGGGAAAGGCCTGTGATATGGCTCACAGGCGAGTCATTGATGATCAAATGCGTATTGTTAGCATTGTCATTATTGAGCAATGGGCTTGGTCCGCTGAATGTGACCGCCAAAGTCATTGATCGCAGAGAAGTTGACTGACGAAGGCGCAATACCGCTGTCCTTGGGCAGTTCGAAGGCGTGCTGCTCACCAGGAGCCAGCATATAGCCCTGAGGCGCCAGATCCGTGCTCTTCTGACCGTAAACGGCGTTTACGGCAATCATGGAGACGTGATAGGGCGTCGGGTTGCTTGCAACAATGGCCAGCGCCCCCTTGTCCGTACGGCCCTGTTTCCACTGCAGGGCATCGGGCGCATCGTTGGCCGTGCCGGGCAGCCCTTTAGGGCGATAAAACAGTTTTATTCTGGAGCGGAAGGCCAGCTGGATGAAGTTCTTGTTCGAACCCGGAGCGGCTGTCGGTTCCGGCGGAATATCTAGAACGTTGAGCCAGAAGACGGACTCGTGGTCGTGGGGAAGTGGCTGCGTTGCCCCTGTGAAAGCGATGCGCAGAGCTTGCCCTGAGTGCGCATTAACACGCGCAATCGGCGGCGTCAGTACGAAAGGCGCATCGGAGTCTTCCGGGGAAGAATCTAAGTTGCCGGCATCAATCCAAGACTGTACCAGCGACGGTAAATCACCGTTGTTGTCGAGCTGTACGGAAACTTCACGTGCGCCTTCGTTATAGACGACACGTGTGCCACCGATGACGATGCTGGCGTCGGCTGACGTGCTGAAGGCCGCCGCCGCGCAGAATGCTGCCAGAGTTTTCAGTATGCACTTCATGTGATGGACCATGGCGCAGGGAAAAGGTAGCGACCGAACATAATGTCCGGCCGCCAGTGTCATCTGGGGTAGGAATTACTGATAGATGACAGAGTATGCAACGCTGGATTCGACCGCACCGGCTTCTGCTTTGCCAGTAGCGTGGTAGCGAGCGAAGTAACGCTGAGTGTAGTTACCGTTTTCGTCTGCTTTGGCAGCGTACTGATCTTCAGCCTGGTGGCCAGTGACACGGATCGGCAGTGCGTTTTCGTTCAGCAGTTCGATCGCCACGTTTTTGGCACCATCGTTGAGGCTGTTTTTCAGCCAGCCTGTTTTGGTGTCAACAGTAGCGCCCGGTTCGAAGCGGATAGCGAGTTTCTGGTTGCCCGGGCATTTGGACATGCCGATAGTGAATTCGCGAGTACCAGCAGTCTGGCCGTCTGCAGCCAGCGCACTAGCGATGACGGTCGGCAGCTGAACTGTCTGGTCTTTAGATTCGGCATTGATTTCGCAGGTGGAGTCAGTGACCTGACCTTTGAAGAATACGTGGCTGCTTTCTGCTTGTGCAGCTGAAACGCCCAGCATGGCGCTTGCAGCGGCCATTGCTACGATGATTTTTTTCATGGCTTATAACCCCAAATAGTCAAAAGGCAAGTGCGCAGAATTCAAGATCTTTATCGGTTGTTCTTACCTAAAGCCTTGTCTTGAAAAGGCTTATTTTTATGAGAACTGATAAAGGAAATTGTGCGAATGATTCTGCGCGGAAGGGATTGTAATTAATTTTTCATGTATGAATCAACGATAATCTTCAACGATTTGTCCTATCTGTCATATTATTTATTTCAGTTGAGGCAAGGAATGAATAGAAATGTAATTTGACGTTATCTTTGTGAATTACTGTTTTCTTACTGAAAACAATATCTCTATCTTATTGAATTGAAAGGATAATGTTAAAAGGCGTTGCGTATTACACGAAATAGCGGTGGGTATCTAATGTATTTTGTGTATCTATGCAACGCCCTGCTAATCAACAAGAACAGATCAACATGTTCTTTTCTTTGGCTTTTATAGGTAAATCATACCTAAAATCACTTTCCTGAAACGCCTAATTCCTTACATTTCAGAAGGTCATGTCGTTGAGAATGCTATAGACCGGCGATTCAAGCTGTAACAATCGTTCGCGCTGAATGTGTAGACTGCTGGCAATCTGCTGATTATCCATCACTGATAGCGTATGGAAATGTGTATTGCGCTCAATAATCTGCTTTTCCTTGTCCGATACGACAAGCACGGTGTTGTGTGGCAGCTGGGCAAACGCCATTCCGGTGATGGCATCGCAGTAGCTGACAGTGTGCGTACCGGGAAAATGCGCGGCGATATGGTCATGGATAGCCGATACGATATTGTCTGAGCGGGTAGGCAGTAGAAAGGCGTCGACGTCATCGGGCTGGGGGGGAGGCTGATTCTCGCCACAGGCCACTAGAAAGTGAAAGTGGCGGATATAGAAGGCACGAGACTCCCAGCGGTCGTGAAAGCCCAGTGTATTGGGTCCGCGGGAAGAAAAAATCACATCAGCCTGCAGTTGTTCTAGGGTCAGCGATGACTGCTGTTCCAGTGCCGAAAGGTCGATGACGTTGACATTGAGCCCTGTATTGTAAGCCAGTAGGTTCGACCACAGTTCGTAGGCATAGCAGGCCGTAATCGGTCCAATATACCCAATCGTCAACTCGTCGGGCACGCTGATGCCGGACAGATGATGAGCCTTGCGGATAGTGTATTCACAGCTTTCGGCCAGACGGGTGCCCAGCTCAATAAGCATGCGACCGCACAGCGTAGGCACATAGAACCCATTGCGTCGCAGGAATATCTTGCATTCGAGCAGCATCTCGATATCACGTACGCACAGCGAAATGTTGGCTGATGTCATCGAAAGTTCACGCGATGCGGCCACCATCGTTTTGTGTCGATGCAATGTCACGATAATGCGCAGCTGCTTTAGCGTCATTTTTTTTTGAATGAAATACTGCAGCCGGTCGGCCAATTCTGTGGACAATGGATGATCAGCAGCCTTCTCCATATGTTCTCGTGCCATTATCGTTCCTTGATGTCGGGTAATAAAAGTCTATGAGTGCTTAAGGCACGTAAAAGGGGCGTGGCGGGGCATCTTACATAGTGTGTGAGCAGTATGTCGAAAGCTTGAAGTAGCGCCATTTGTGATCAGAGTGAGAAGTTAACACTCACATTCAAAAGTTTCGACCCATATTTTCTATAAAATGGTAATAATAGTGTTCAAATTGATAGACGGTTTTTCTATATGTTTCTTATCGTGTCTTTTTATTGTTTATTGGTAACCTTACTATTATTCCTTGTGAAATATGAGGGTATATATCGCACTAAGTGACACGGTGTTACGTTTCGTTCACACGTCCTTGGGTCTTGGCTATCTAAAGTAGAAAATTGATTATCTTTATCAATCACATGAGGTGGTTCAATTTAGCGGCCTTCGCAGAGGTGACTATGCTATGTCTGATTTCTCAAAGAAACGCTGGACTTGCCAAGGAGCAGATACACCATGAATCCGACTCGCTACACTACGGCTAACGGTGCCCCCGTCCCTCAGGATGATACCAGCATTACGGCAGGTGAACGCGGCCCGTTAACATTTGATAACTGGCGTCTGTTCGAAAAGCTGGCGCACTTCAACCGCGAACGCATTCCTGAGCGTGTCGTGCATGCACGAGGCACCTCTGCGCAGGGCGTTTTCCGCCTGACACGCGATCTGTCTGATCTGACTATTGCTGATTTTTTGCGTGGTGTGGGCAAGGAAACGCCAGTGGCAGCACGTTTCTCGACCGTTGCTGGTGGGCAGGACAGCAACGATATGGAACGCGATGTCCGAGGATTTTCCGTGAAGTTCTACACGGAGCAGGGCAACTGGGACATGGTGGGTAACAACACGCCGGTATTCTTCATTCGTGAACCCAGCAAGTTTCCTGACTTCATTCATACACAGAAGAAAGATCCGCGCACCAACCTGGTGAACTGGCAGAACCGCTGGGAGTTCTGGGCGCTGCATCCGGAATCCTTCCATCAGGTCACCATTCTGCTATCGGACCGTGGTATTCCGGCAAGCCTGCGTCATATGCACGGCTTCAGCTCTCATACACTGAGCTTCTTCAATGAAAAGGGCGAGCGTCATTGGGTTAAATGGCACTTCAAGACCAATCAGGGCATTCGTAACGTGTCTGACGAGGAAGCGGCAACGATTCCTCACGATCACAACCAGCGCGATATGGTTGAGGCCATTGACCGCGGCGAATTCCCTAGTTGGACCGTCAAGATACAGGTGATGAGCGAAGAGCAAGCACGTGAATTCCGCATCAACCCGTTTGATCTGACTAAAGTTTGGCCGCACGGTGACGTACCGCTGATCGAGATCGGTCAGATGGAGCTGAACAAAAACCCGGATAACTATTTTGCGGAAGTCGAGCAGTTGGCGTTCAGCCCTTCCAACTTCGTACCTGGTATCAGTGGTTCCCCGGATAAGGTGCTGCAGTCTCGATTGCTGGCTTATGCCGATGCGCAGCGCTATCGCCTATCGGCAAACTACCAGCAGATCCCGATCAACCAGCCACGTTGCCCGGTCAATCATTACCAGCGTGATGGTTTGATGGCCGGTACATGCCCCGTGACGGGGCAGTCGAAGGAAGGTGGCCAGTACGGTGACACCAACTTCTACCCGAACGCACGTGCCGATCAGGGGGCGCCAGTACCGTCACCTGAATTCTCCGAGCCGCCGATGCCGCTCGAAGAAGAAGCGTGGGTGGGTTATCACAATAATCGCGGTGATGATAACTACGAGCAGGCGGGCAACCTGTACCGCAGCTTCGACGACGGACAGCGTGATCGCATTGCCAACGTCTTTGCCACTACGCTACAGGGCGTGACGGCTCCCATCGTGAGTAAGGTCATTGAGCACTGCTATGCCGCAGACGAAGACTATGGTCGCCGTGTGGAAGCTCGCTATACGGCCTTGCGCGACGCATAAGATGGTCGGCGTAAAGCGGCTGTTGGCGCTTTTGCATTGACCCAATGAAAGGCCAGCCTGTTCAGGCTGGCCTTTTTTCGTACGTGATGATGGGCAAGAAAGGAAGTCTTTCGCCGAGGCTGGCGCGAAGCGTTGGTCATCACTAGGGTGGTAAATGACACTGCACCTTGTGGGGGCTTTCTCTACGATGCAGCGGTGACATGCAGTAGGCATATGTGTAACGGCTTGATCAAGGAGCGATCTACGATGACACAGCATTCCTATACGGCTACGAATCACGATGAAGCGCACGACACCCAGTGGGGTACGGATGAGCACCGCAAGGATGAAGCGCTTGAGACGTATCGAAGCGATGCGAAGGAACACGACTTGCGTACCAACCAAGGGGTACGCATTGCCGATAATGAGAATTCGCTGAAAGCCGGTGAACGTGGACCAACGCTGCTGGAGGATTTTATTCTCCGCGAGAAGATCAATCACTTTGACCATGAGCGCATTCCCGAGCGTATCGTACATGCGCGTGGGGCGGCCGCTCACGGCTATTTTCAGCCGTATCCTCGGGCAGCCGAGCTGTCAAAAGCCGCTGTATTCCGTGATCCCGAGGCTAGAACGCCTGTCTTTACGCGTTTTTCGACTGTCCAAGGGGCTCGGGGCTCTAATGATACCGTGCGCGATATCCGAGGCTTTGCCGTCAAATTTTATACCGAAGAAGGCAACTGGGATCTGGTGGGCAACAACACCCCCATCTTCTTCATTCAGGATGCGATCAAGTTTCCTGACTTCGTGCATGCGGTAAAACCTGAGCCACACAATGACATTCCGCAAGGACAGTCGGCACACGATACGTTTTGGGATTTCGTTTCACTGGTGCCAGAAACCGCGCACAACGTGATGTGGGCCATGTCGGATCGCGCGCTGCCGCGTTCATTCCGCTCGATGGAAGGGTTCGGCATCCATACGTTCCGATTGATCGACCGGCAGGGCGTTTCCCGCTTTGTGCGCTTTCACTGGAAGCCGCTGGCGGGAACATGGTCGCTGTGCTGGGATGAGGCACAGAAGCTGTGGGCACGAGACCCCGACTTCCACCGACGGGATATGTGGCAACAGATCGACAGCGGCCAGCCGTTTGAATGGGAGCTGGGCGTACAGGTGATCGAAGAAAAGGACGAGCACGCTTTCGATTTCGACATTCTTGACCCGACCAAGCTGATTCCTGAAGAGTGCGTACCGGTTACACCGATCGGCAAGATGGTGCTGAACCGCAATCCGGATAACTACTTTGCCGAAACCGAACAGGTCGCGTTCAATCCGGGCAATATCGTGCCGGGCATCGACTTTTCGAACGATCCTTTGCTGCAGGGGCGTGTCTTTTCCTACCTAGATACCCAGATGCTGCGTTTGGGCGGTCCCAATTTCCATGAGATCCCCATCAATCAGCCGGTCTGCCCATTTCATAACCATCAGCGAGACAGCTTCCACCGTCTGACAATCAATAAAGGGCAGGCTTCCTACGAACCAAATTCTATTGAGGGTGGCTGGCCAACTACCACGCCGCCGCAGGAGCAGCAAGGGGGCTTCGAAAGTACCTATGAACGCATTGATGCACACAAGGTGCGCGCACGCAGTCCTTCCTTCAACGATCACTATTCTCAGGCGCGTCTGTTCTGGGACAGCCAGACGCCTGTTGAGCAGCAGCACATCATTGAGGCGTTTACGTTCGAGCTGTCTAAAGTCACGCGACCCTATATCCGCCAGCGAGTGATTGAGCAGATCCTGCCCAACATTTCACTGGCCTTGGCTGAAGCCGTTGCCAAGGCTCATGGTATGCCGGTGCCGACAGCACCGACGGCTTCACCCGACGCTCTGGGTCAGTGTTCGCTAGCGAAGGCGCCATCGCTGAGCCTGATGGCGCGTCCACCACAGAACATCCGCTATCGGCAGGTCGCCGTACTGGTCGCCGATGGGGCCTGCCATACACAGCTGACGCAGGTGGCGGATCGTCTCAAGCAAGAAGGCGCGACGCCCGTAGTGATTGCGCCGTCAATGGCGCCGGTAACGCTGGATGATGGTCAGCAAGTCACGCCCGCCGCAACACTGGACGGTCAGCCCTCGGTTACGATGGATGCCGTCATCGTGATCGAGGGCTCTGCTCGTCGACTAGCTACACTAGGGGCGGGGCGTTATTACCTGCTTGAGGCTTACAAGCACCTCAAGGTCATTATGGCACTGGGAGAAGGTGCTACGTTGCTGCAGGCCGCCAACTTGCCGACGGCAGAAGACGGTGTGCTGACCGATGGATGCACGTCTGAAGGGCTGGACGGTTTCGTAAAAGCGCTGTCGCTGCATCGTGTCTGGTCGCGTGATAGCAAGGTGGCTTCGGTTGCGGCTTAGCCTCTCTGTGATGAGCAATAAAGCCACATAAGGTTATCTAAAAGTAAATTGTAAAAAGGTTCCACCGTGGTGGAGCCTTTATTATCAGCGTCTATAATCTTCTCGTTATCAGAATAATTTCATTACTGATTACACATTGTTTCATGGGTTATTGATAACGCTTATGGCATTGTCTATGAAATTTAATTCCACGACCCTGCAATAGCAGCACATTATCTTGAAGATGCAGACATGTTCGCAATTAAAAGAACATGTGTTTGTCGCCTCGTTCCGTGCATTGGCACGAGGCATGATCAGAGGAAATATTGATGCATAGCGCTTCGTCTGTCCCCGCTTCGACAGTACACCACCGGACAAGACGATTCATTGCACTTGAATGGCTACGCTTCATTCTTGGACTGTATATCGTCGTCTTTCATACCCTTCACTATTATCCCTCGATAAGCGAATGGTCGGGTTATATCACTGGCCTAGGGTTTTTCTCGACCAGCACTTTCTTCATTCTGTCCGGCTTCTTGCTGACGCATGTCTATCTGCGTCCGCAGCCGCCCGATGGACAGTACGGGCTGCGGGAATCGAAGCGCAGCTTTCTTGTTCGCCGGCTGGCCAATCTGTACCCGATTCATATCGGGGCCATGATCATTACCATTGCTGTGATGGCGGTGCTGCCCGTACTTCAGCTGACGCCTGAAGATGCATCGGCGTCGATCCGAGCCGTCATGATGGACGTCAATAATGGCGAAGCCGTATGGCACACCATGAGCAATCGTGAGCTGCTGTGGGCGGCCTTTGAGAACATCGCATTACTGCAGGCTTGGAACCCGTATTACCTTACGTTCAACCCTCCGACGTGGTCGATCTCAACCCTGTTCTTCTTCTATCTAACGTTTCCGTGGTTGGCGGTATGGTTATGGCGTCGGTGTCATCCCATGCGCTGGCTGTGCGTCGTCAATCTGCTGTATCTGGTTCCGCCAGTGCTTGTCATCCTGCTGACCTCGTGGGGAGCGCCGGAAACCGGGCTACTGCATCGCAACCCGTTGATCCGGTTGCCTGAGTTTGCTGCGGGCATTCTGCTGTGTGTCTGGTACCACCGGCAGAAGACGGACACACTGTCCTTGTCGAGAGGGGTGATGGCTGTGTCGCTGCTGGTCGGTTCGATCGCGCTGGGCGAGTGGCTTCTGCTGCCCGGCCATAGTGCTGGCTGGCACTATGTGCTGCACAATGGACTGATGATGCCGGGTCAGTTGGCGCTGATCTATCTCTGCCTGTTTGCGAAGGCTCCCAACCGTGTGTTCTGGCAGCGCACTGCTGCGCGTCTGGGAGGTGCTTCGCTGCCGATGTTTGCTCTGCATGTTCCGCTCTATCTGATCTTTTCGCGCACAGAAATGGCGCTTTCTGGTTCGCAGCCATCACAGTGCCTTTCTTCCATCACGCAGTGCAGTGCGCAGGCGGGAACGATCACGTTTGCTTGGTACCCCGTCTTTTTATTGCTGACGGTGATGTTCTGTATCCTGTTTCAGGAGCAGTTCGTATTACGGGTGCGAGGGGTCATTCAGCGGCTATTGCTCAAAAAATGACAGGTGCTTACTCTCTATCCAATTGATGTAATAAGGAAATAGCGGAGAGGGCGAAAAGCGGGCATTTTAGTCGGCTTTTCGCCTTTTTTATGGGCTTCCCTTTTCATGAGAATACGCTCGGAGTATTGGCGGGCAATGCGCGTGGTGAGCGATGCTGCGGGGGATTGTCGCCAAAACATACGTGTTTGAAAGCGGGGTTGTGTGTGATCGCTATCAGGCAAGAGGACATTTTTTACGTATGCCGCCAAATGCGTAAAGAGGGTTCTTCTTTTTTGATATACAATGCTTGAATGTGGACAAATTGAGAAATTCAATCGTGCTGATAGTCTTCGTCAGGCAGAGCCAGATGTTGGCTGATATCATGCATGTAGTGGTGCGTGCGCTCTGCGCACCGTTGCGGTTTGTTTCCTTTTGTTGCATCTGTACGCTTTCCTGTTTTTGTTGATGTTCTTTTCTTCTTGTCGATCGAATTGAGATGCCGCTCATGTATAAAAAAGTGACAGGTTTTTGTTTTCTTCTTCTTAGTCTCGCGGGCTGTGCTGCAAACGGTGTTGATCAACCGACCACTTTGGCTTCTACCGCACCCCTTCGTTCTTCCGCAGCACCTTACCCCATCATAGGCGGCTATCAGACTTCCGGTGATAACGTCGATATCGAATACACAGGAACGCAGCACCGTCCAATTGGTGTTCACGACACGTTGATGAGCGAGTATCGAGAGTGGGCGGGCACCCCTTATCGCTTCGGTGGTGAAAGTCGCGATGGCATAGACTGTTCGGCACTCACACAGCGCATCTTCAAAGAACGATTTAACTACGCCTTGCCGCGCACGGCAGGCGAGCAGATGAAGCAAGGCCGTCGCGTTTCTCGCGCGGCACTCAAACCCGGTGATCTCGTTTTCTTCAAACCAACACGCCGCCTCAATCACGTTGGGGTTTATCTCGGCGATGGTCTATTCATGCATGCCTCTTCCTCTCAGGGCGTGATGATCTCTCAGCTGGACAATCACTATTGGGCGCGCCGCTATGTACAGGCACGTCGTCCTATCGAGAACCCGCAGCTGGCTTCCCGCGCCAGCACGCCGGATCGTATCCCGACCGTCAACGGGTAATCCGCTGCTGGCGCTGCCTTGATATGTTCTTCTATTGCTGTGAAGAAGCCGCTTGTTTCAAGCGGCTTCTTTTATATCAGACAACCGATTAAGCTGGGCCGGTGCGTTCTTACTTATGCCGCTGCTCTTCCAACGATAATAAAGGTGCGAGCGGCATCCGTTGACAGGCTCCTCACGAGGTATTCCTACAATGAGCTTCAGCCCCGAAATACTCTTGCTGTTCTTCTTCATCGCATTGGTTGCGGCCACCATCGACGCCATTGCCGGCGGCGGCGGGCTGATCACGCTGCCTGCACTGCTGGCGACAGGCATGCTGCCCGCTGTTGCTGTCGCGACCAACAAAGTTGGGGCGGTCGGCGGCTCTTTTTCCGCTGCGCTGCATTTCATAAGAAAAGGACATGTCAGATTAAGGGATCTCATTCCTCATATTCTCTGCGTCTTCGTTGGCGCTGTGCTGGGAGCGGTGGTGGTGTCCTTCCTTTCTGCACGTATTCTGATGCTGATGATTCCTTTCATGCTGATCGGCTTTGCCGTGTTCTTTCTGTTTTCCCCCAATCTTGGCGTCAGGGAAGAACAGGCACGATTAAGTGCGCCGATGTTCATCGGTTTCATCTGTCCGTTACTGGGGTTTTACGATGGCTTCTGTGGACCGGGTACGGGAACGCTGATGGTCGTGGCCTGCGTCATGCTGCAGGGCTTCAGTATGCTGAAGGCGACCGCTACAACGAAGGTACTGAATGCCACCAGCAACATTGCTGCGTTGCTGTTCTTCATCGCACACGGCCAGATATTCTGGGAGATTGGCCTTGTGATGCTGGCGGGACAGCTCGTTGGTGGCAATCTAGGTGCGCGTATTGCCATCAGTAAAGGGCAGCGTTTGATCCGCATACTGATGGTTGTGGTTTCGATTGCGATGTCGATCAAGCTGCTGTTGGGGGATATGTTGGCAGCGCTGGTCGTTCAGTGGCTTCACTGACTCTTTTTCTTTCTCTGTGGCCGTAGTCCACGGTGCTAGAAAAGCCTTCGGCTGCCTATTGGCGGTAGCCGGGGGCTTTTTTCATGGTGCAGTGAAGGCGGCAAGATGGCCTTAGTTCGACCTATTGCTGTGTCAATTGAGGTGTCTGAGACAGGCGGATGTTTTCATCGTGTTTCGCAGCTTTAATCCTAATCCGCTGATGGGAAAATGGGCCGTTTCAGGGCTGCGGCCTGTCGCATGATCCCGTCGGGCATGATATTGGGGCTGGGAGTGATGCATTCTTTGTCGAGCGTAGCGGCTGGCAAGGGCTTTTGTGTAAGTCAGTGAATACTTTCATTCCTAAACCTGTGCCTCTATGCGGCCGATATAAGCTGCACTTCACCAAGCATGGGAGATGTATTTCATGGCAACGACATCATCAACTACAAGTAGTACGTCGACATCATCGGGTCTGGGTAGCTTGAACTTCGGGAGTGGTGCATCCCTTGATCTGGACAAGTACTACTCGCAGTTGGAAGCAGCAGAGCAGAGCAAGCTGGCAACGTATGACACGCAGAAAACCAGCGTTGAAACGAAGATATCGGCTTACTCGACGATCCAAAGCTCGCTGGATGCCTTGAAAAGCCAGGCGGAAGCACTGACTGCCGACAACTTCCAGAAATCCGCTACGGCGACTACCAGTGCCGTTGCCTATCTGGCTACGGCGACGGACAACTCCATTTCGGGTACGTACGACATCCAGGTCAATCAGCTGGCGACGACGCAGTCCAACGCGAGCACAAAGGTGTCGGATAAGACCAGTACGCTAGGTAGCGGTACCGTCACCCTGCAGCAAGGTACGGGTGATGCGCTTTCCATTTCCGTGACCGATGCATCGCTGGTAGGCGTGCGCGATGCCATCAACTCGGCTAAGGACAGCAAGGGCAACAAGCTGAACATTTCAGCGGCGGTCATTTCCAACTCGGATGGCAGCTCCTATCTGACGGTATCATCCACCACGACCGGTTCGGCGAACGCCTTCACCATCAGTGCGACAGGCGACTCCGGCTTGACGGATGTCATTTCCAACATGTCAGTGAAGCGCGAAGCCACTAACGCGCAGTTCTCGGTCAATGGCGTTGATCTGGAAGCAAGCTCTAACAAAGTGACTGATGCGGTACCTGGTCTTGAACTGACGCTGTCTTCCGTGTCTACATCGCCTGAAACGACGACGGTCGCGACCAACACCACCGACTGGGAAACGGGTGTGACGAACTTCGTGTCGTCTTATAACAGTTTCCTGAGCACGATGAGCAGCCTGACCCAGTACAACTCTACCGACTCCACTGATACTGGGGCGCTGGTAGGCGACTCTGGTGCACGTACGATCCGCAGTCAGATCAAGACGCTGTTGAGTAACGAGAACCTTGCAAAGCTGAAGGATTACGGCATCACGGCCATCAGCCTGGACAAAACTACCAGCACCAAGCCGGCGGGAACGCTAGAGGTTGATAGCACCAAGCTGCAGCAAGCGATGAAGAGCAACCCGGAAGGCTTCAAGACCACGCTAGCGGCTACAGACGGCAAAAGCGGGATCATGAACCAGATCGTGGCCAAGGTCGACGAAATCGAGAACAGCAAGACAGGTATTCTGACCACCAATACTAAAACGCTGAACGATAAGGTCACGGCCATCACCTCCCAGAAGGAACGTGCTACCACGGCCAGTGAATACCGTCTGAAGATGTACAAGCAGAGCTTTACTAAACTGGTGCAGTTCAAGACCACGATGGACACCCAGATCGAAAGCATCAAGGCGCAGTTCGAAGCCCTAAATAAATCTAGCTGATGACCTTACCGGTCGCTGCTGCCCATTGAGCATTCCGTTCTGATGGCAGCAGCGATCGTTTATGCCTTTCCGGTGGAAATACCTAGATAAATAGCCCGTTTATTCGCGCATCTCACTGTTAAAAGTTTGGCTATGATGTGCTTTCGACGTGTAATCCCTTGGTAATGAAGAGAGTAGGCATGTTGACTCGAAAAGGTGCACAGGCATACGCCACGGTGGGGCTCGAAACGGCCGTCATGGGGGCCAGTCCGCATCAGTTGATTGTGTTGCTGTACGATGGCCTAGAGAAAGCGCTAAATCGCGCGCTGTGGGCATTGGATGAAGGCAAGGTCGCTGAGCGTGGGATGGCAATTTCCAAAGCCATTACTATTCTTGATAACGGGTTGGATGCAGCACTCGACATGGAGAAGGGGGGAGAGCTTTCAGAGAACCTCCACAACCTTTACGGCTATATGTCGAGAACGCTCTTGAAGGCCAATATCAAGGTGGATCGTAATTCCATTGAGCATGTTGCTGACATGGTCAATGACATTGCAACCGCATGGCGCAGCATTGGCGACAATGGAAAGGGCTTATCATGATTGATTCCATGCAGGATGGTTCTGTGGATTCCGGCATGCAGGTCGACGGCCTCATGGATGAATACCGCAAGATCATCGAACATTCTGAGCGTATGGTGCGTAAGGCCCAAGAGGGTGAGTGGGACGCGCTCGTCAACGAAGGCATGGAGTACTTGGTACAGGCCGAGCAGCTGTCTTCGGTAGGCGATACGCAGCTGAGCTTCTCTCAGCGTCGCGAACGTCAGGTCTATCTACAGCGCTTGCTGGATAACGACCGCAAGATTCGTGAACAGCTTGATGTGCGCCTTAAGGAGCTTGGCACGCTGATGGCAGAAGAAGAGCAGCGCATTCGTACTCACAAAGTCTCCAATGCCTACCAGCGCTTCTCCGGGAGCTAACCTATCATGGGCTCTATCACGCCCTTGCTCGACACCCTTTTGCATCAGGTGCTCGGGCGTCAGCTGTCTTTGGACGCCCATGCGCGCCAGCCTATCGGCCCCGCTGCCGTATCCGCTGTAATTCGTGACAGTGCCGTTGACGATGCCGCTCAGTCTTCTGATGATTCTCCCGCTTCTGAAGGCGGCAGTTCAGAAGAGGCTGATTTCGCGGAGAACATCTCAACGGCACAGTCGCGTCAGCAGAATGCAGAAGCCAGCTCCGCTGCTTCACCCCTGCGTCGTTCGGCGCTGCCATCTGAGGTTGTTACCCCACCGTCCAATTCTCCATCCGCCGCTTCCGCGCAGCTGGCATTGAGCGATACCGCTCGTGTGTTGAGTGAGCAGGCGCGTTTGGCTGCGCAGCAGACACTGCTGTCCGATATCTCAACCGATATTCTTGCCGAATCGTCGCCTCCGGCTCCGCTGACGCATGTTGCTTCGCAGACCATTCCGCAGGACAAGCCCGCATCGTCCACGCTGTCTGCTCAGCCGACCATGCTGCTGCCGCTGACTGAACAGGAACCACAGATCGGCTTTCAGGATCGTGTGGCGGCGTCTGCGGCGAGCGGAAGCGATGCGCCGGCCTGGATACCGACACTGTCGTCATCGGATTCTGCTTTTATCGACGTCAGTCGTGCGGCCAGAGAAATGAGTCAGTGGACGACCGTACTGTCCGGTCAGGATTGGCAGTCGCTGCTTGCTACGACATCGCCGGATCCCATGCCGCTGAATGTGCTCTCTTCAGCACTGATCATGGAAACGGCGGGGCAGTCGATGCCGCTAGAGGCCCAGCGCGATACGCTGTCGGGCTATCTTGCCTCGGCATTGAAGACGAGCGGTCTGTTCCACGAAGCATTGCTGGCTCAGTGGGCAGGAGGGCATCTTCCTTTGGAAATCGTTGAACAGAGCGCGCGGCAGCGTCAGCAGTTACTATCGGTATTGCCAGCTGCGTCAGAGTTCGGTGATGCCGTGATTCGACAGCAGCTACAAATGATGGCGGGGCAGTCGATCCACTTTCAGAGCGAGCTGTGGGCAGGGGCGATGATGCTGATGTCTTTCAGGACTGAGCCTTATTTGTCCGATGGGCGCGGTGGCGAGAGCGGTGCCGAGCGACGGTTCCCGGCCTTTCCCGATCAGCGTCGGGCGTGGATGCTGACCCTGACCTTTGAACTGCCCGTTCTGGGAACCGTGACAGCGGGGATACAGTGGGACGGAGAAGCGCTGTCGGTGACACTGGGAGCCGAGAACAAGGCCACTCGAGAGGTGCTGGCCGATGCCCGTGAAGAGCTGGAACAGCTGTTGAATGATGGCCACCATGATGGGCGTGCCGTCGAGATTAATAGCGATTCGCTACGGGAACAGGGCGCACAGGTAGCCGCTGAACAGGAGAAACCGCATGCCTGAAACTCATGAGCAGCTACTGGCGCGTCGTCGTCGTGAACTGGCCAAACGCTATGGTCAGCCACAGGCGACAAACTCGGGAGTGTTGAGTGATCAGCAGGAAAACGATATCGCCCAAATCGTTGAGAAGGCGCGTCAGCACGGCGTTGGCAGTGTGCATCACTCTCCTGAATTGATGGCGCTGCTGTCCACGATTGCTCCCGACCAGCAGATTCCTCCGGCGCTCTGCAACGCTGTGGCCTCATTGATGGTATGGCTGC